>JAZRYR010000001.1:0-14229 GCA_045600845.1 Lachnospiraceae bacterium
TAAATACTTTTTTCCTCTGATATCATATTTACGCACTTTATAAAATGCAAACGCGTTGCAAAGATATTTCATATATGAGGTCACGGTAGCATTTGACGCAGGTGTATCGCCATTTGATATTGCTGTCGTAATACTCCTTGCAGATGTGATATTTGAGATATTATCCATTAAGAAATCCGATACTCTCTCCAGCAATAATGTTTTCCGGATACTGAACTTCTGAACAATATCCCTAAGAATCAAAGTACTATATACATCTTTAAGATAGCTATCTTTTTTTGTTTCGTCTTTATACAAATAAGACCCAGCCATACCACCTTCTGTTATGTATTTATTCAGGGCTGATTGCAAATCTGTCTCACCATAATATTTGCAATATTCTGCAAAAGAAAATGGATATACTTCAATCCGGAAAGTCCTTCCGGTAAACAATGTTGCCAAATCACTGCTAAGCAAAAATGCATTGGATCCGGTAATATAAATATCAAATTTCTCTGAAGCATGAAACCCAATAATGGCTTTTTCAAATCCATTGCACATCTGAACTTCATCAATAAGCAGAACATTTTCTATCCCGTCCACGTAACGTTCATTTACGTAATCATATAGTTTATGATATTCCAATAGATTTTCATATTCCGGCATTACCAGGTTTATATGTATGATATTCACATTTTTCTTTGAGCTGCTGATAAGTTCATGAAAAGCTTCCATCAGTTTTGATTTGCCACTTCTTCTAACCCCTGTAATAACTTTAATATCTGGTGTTCCATAAATATCCAGCAATTCATTTAGATATTTTTCTCTTTTAATCAATTTCATATTTACTTTCCTCTTGAAAGAATTATAATCATGCTATTAAACAAAATCAATATATTTTCATTTTTGTTTAATAGAATTTTCCTTTATTTTGATGGCTTCTTTCAGAAAATTTAATTTGTGATTATATAAATGTTATGTACCAAAATTGACTCGTAAGAAACCATATAATACGGATAGAATAAAATGAAAAGGGAGAAAGATTACCTATGAAGAGATACATCAATTTAAATACACATTCAATATATACAAAAGATGAAACGGTTGTCACGCCGAAAGAAATTATCGATTTCGCGGTAAAGGATGGAGCAAAAGCCGTTGCTTTGACTGATTTGGACAGCGTTGGCGGGTTTATGGAATTTTCGCGGGCAGCTAAGAATCAGGGAATTAAACCAATTTATGGTGTTCAGATTTTTGGCTTAGAAATAGGCAGCACCAAACCTCCAAGAAAATTTACTCTACTTGCGAAGAACCGGGCAGGTTTGAAGAACTTATACAAGATAATGTCCCGCGGTTTTGAACAGAGAATGTCAGAAGACATATGGCCTTGTATTTCTTATGACGATATTCAAAATAATCGTGATGGCATACTTATTGTCCAAGTGACGAGAAATGTGCATCGTGCTTGCACGGATGCACTTGACGACCGCAGTGCAATACCGAAATGCAGTCTTGCTTGGCTTTTCGGGATTTTGTTTTTTTTAAGAATCTGTTATATTGTAAGAAACGAAACCTTACCAAAAGGAGGTAAAAATATGGCAACCTTACAAATGAATATTTTATCTTTCACATGGGGTATGCAGGCAAATTTCAGCGTTTTTCTGCCAAGCCTGGTCCCAACGAAAGAGAACGCAAACGAAACCTATGAAGAGATTTATCCAAAGGATGTCCGGTTTAAAACTCTTTGGTTAATCGGAAGCGAGTATGGTGATGATTCCGAATTTTTACGTAACTCCGGTATTGCCCGTTATGCCCAGGAACATAATCTAGCGGTCGTTATGCCATGCACCAACAACAAACTCTATTCCGAAGATCCAAAGGGACAGAAATTTATTCGTCATATTACCGAAGAACTTTGGACCGTTGCAACCAGTTCTCTGGCCATTTCCAATAAACGGGAAGATAACTATATTGGCGGAGTATCCTTAGGCGCCTATGCTGCTTTGAAAGCTGCACTGATGAACCCAGATAAATACAGTAAGGTTGTCCTTTTTGAAGGAGCTTTTGAGGAAAATCTGGAAGGAACCTACTTGAAGGACTTTAATGAAGGTCTTGCAGAAAAAGGTGTTTCCATTCATGTTGGATTAGATGATGCTCTGCCAGACGACGCCGAATTATTTGACAAAGGAAAAGCCCTTGTAGAGAGTGGCGCAGAGCTTCCGGAAATCTCGGTATCCTATCGTGGAAGCGGAGAATTATCCGCTTATGCAGAACGTGCAGCAAAGAATTTACGTGAGTTAGGTTTCTCTGTTCGTGAAAAGAAATATGAGATGGATGATCTTTGGGAGTTTTGCGATCAGGCATTAAAAACGGAACTGAACGAGTTCGTTTGTGCAGAGTAGGAGGTACGATATGGCTGTAATGAGATTAAACTTTTTTTCACGTGAGCTTGGAATGGCAACAAACGTAACGGCTATCCTTCCTAGTTTTGATCAGGGATTCGATGTGGGATACCCATTAAAAAATATTTATGGACCGGAGGGAAAATTCCCGGTTCTTTGGCTGCTTCATGGTGGCAGTGGTGATGATGCCGATTATCTGAATTGGACCAACATCGCACGTTATGCAGTAGAATATAACTGTGCGATTATCTGTCCTTGCGACTACAATGCAGGTTATTCCGATTATCCACGTGGTGGAAAATACTATCGTTATTTAACAGAGGAACTTTGGAACTTCATCTTCTCCAGATTTCCAAATCTTTCCGATAAAAGAGAAGATAACTTTATTGGAGGTCTTTCCATGGGCGGAGGCGGAGCCTTGAAGATGGCACTGGACCAATGCGACCGTTTTTCTTATGCGCTTATTATGTCTGCTGGCATTCCTCCAAAAAGCACGGGAGCTGGTAAGCCTGCGGCAGGTCATGCTCAATTTCGTGAGAAAATGATTGCTGCTGGATGGGCTATGCCGAAGCAACCAAAAGATATTCCGCATTCTGACATATATGAAACGATAGAGTCTAAACTTGCACAGGGCGCAAATCTTCCGGTATTTATTTTGGCATGCGGCGACAAAGACCCGATTGCTTATGCTGGTTCGACCAATGGAGCGAAATATCTGAAAGAGAAGGGATGCGAGGTTATTCCGTTTATTCTTCCGGATTATCGTCATGAGTGGGATTTCTGGGAAATCTGTCTCCGGAAAGCATTTGCAGAGTGGCTGCCGGTGAAGAGAAAAGTTGTTTCCGGCTTACTTGCAGGAACCTGGGACGCAGACCCGGTAAAAGAGTAAAAAATTTGATGAATAATGAAAAGCGGGAACCCTTTGGTTTCCGCTTTTTGCATAAGCGACGAGGAGAGGGAATCGGGCATGCACGAATGAACTCGACGAGCGCAACGCAATCCCGGAGGGATTTGCATAAGCGACGAGGAGAGGGCATCAAGCATGCACGAATGAACGTGAAAATGCTCATCATTTGCGTTATTGTTCTGATTTTTATCATTTACAGATGATTTTAGAACAAAAACGAAAAAGATGAGCAGAAACTGGAACGAAAACGCAATTTATGAGCATTTCCTAGAACAAAAACGCAAAGGGTGAGCATTTTTAGGACCATTTCCAAATTACTTAAAACAAGAACGGAAAAGATGAGCATTTTTAGCTTCCGGTTCGTTTTTTATAAACAATCCCTGAGAAACTCCAGAGAAAAGGTTCGGCCCATGGCACGGAAATCTATGTCCAGTGCAGAAGACGCCAAATTAATGATTGTCGTAATATTTGGAGTAGGGACACCCAGCTCCAGGCCAATGTGTTCCATCGGAACAAGACCGTTTGGCACATCTTCCATTATGTATCGATAGCGGATTTCTGCAGGGGCATCGATTTCTTCGTAGCTGGTATTGTTCTGGATGCAGTCATAGAGGGTTTCTCCGGTTACCCCATAAGTATTGCGTAGCCAATCTGCAGTTGATTCGATCTGAAATCCCAAAGCGTCAGCAACGGCAAGGCGCTCCTTATCCAGCTTATCCAGATAGTTGGCCACAGAGCGGGAAATGCCTTGATGATAGTACTTAAAACCAATGTCTTCCGCTTCAATCCATCCAATGTTCATCATGACTGGCGCGCAATGTAAAATCATGCCGACGTTGGCCAGCGAAGTATATGCTACAGAAGGCACAGGAGTATAATGCGGTTTTAAGCACTCTGGCATCTGTTCCATAACACGGTTGATGTTGGTTCCATGAAGAGCTGCTATTTTAACATCATTTTTCAAAGCAAATATCGATGCTTCATTCGGGCCGTTGCGCCGGCAGGTATAGACAATCGTCTGGGTTTCTGCAATGAGAGGTAATTCTGTCACGCCACATTCTTTCAGGGCTTCCGCAAATTCGATGGCACCGAATGTCCGACCTGGATTAAGAATGATAGTCATATCTTTATGTACATAAGGCGCTAAAAGTCTGGCCAGGTCTGCGTGGGCACTGCTCGGGGTGGAAATCATGACATAGTCACTAATGACATCGGCGATATCCGTGGAGACCTGTTCAATGTGAGCAGTTCCATTAACTACGCCGTTACAGTGGATTTCGTGAGTGTCGATAATTTCCTTAATATTGGATTCTGTGCGGTTCCACAAAGATACTCTGACATTATTTAATGCAAGATGAGCAGCCATGGACATGCCTTGGTGTCCGCAACCGCAGACAAAAACTTTTTTTGTAGTCATGGAATATCCTCCTTATTTCTCATAGAGCATTCTTATGGCCTCTGGCATATTTGACGAACAACGATTGATGCGGTGGTCTGCATTTGCAATCAGGTCTGTTTCCTTGTCGGAATGATGCTTGGACAAGTTCTGGTCCGTAAGCACGATGGATCCTTTTACTCCTTTTGTTCCCCATCCCTTGGCGAATCGGAATTCTTCCGAATTGGACCAAAGCTCCGGGACTGGGAGCCAACCCGCGACAAAGGCCAGATACATACCGTTGGCGGAATATAAATCTGGTATGATTTCTTCCATGGCACCGATTATGGTGCGGCATTCTTTTTCTAAATTTTCGGTGCGGATTAATATTTCATTGGTCATTACGTCCGGAGTTCCATGCTGCTGCTTTAATTTGCGGTACTCGCTGAAAGCATGGCGAGTGATTTTTATACTATCGTTGATGATCTCCGGAGTTGCCAGGTAAAGGGCTTCGGAATAACTTACCACATGAATGATCTCCGGAGAATAGGTATTGAATGGGTCAATATCATCCATCATGGCAGTCACGGCTGCCAGTTGAACTTTCGCCTCATCAATGTCCGGCTTGAAATAATCAAGACCTGCCCGCGTTTGAAGAATTACTTTAAAGTCCGGATCTTCCAGCTCCTTGGTCAGTTTAAGAAGCACTCGGGATTTTGCCAGATCCTGGATGCCCCAGGTGCTTCGAGGGGTGTTGAGCATGTTCTGCAATACGAAAGTTTTGATACCGAGCTTTTTGGCCAGTTTCGCGGCCAGAAAACCAGAGATAATATAGGTAACATCATCGCAACCACGAAAAGCGAAGTGGTGTGGTACATTTGCTTCAAAAGGTTTGTTTGTAGCGGCGCTGTATCGTATGCCTTCTATATGCTCGATGATGTTTGGATAGAGGGCATTTGAACCTCGTCCGTCTAATTCGTTGAACCACCACAACGACAACGCGTGCCAGCAGATGTTGATGCTGCGTTCAAAGACAGCGGCATTTTTGACTACATCCTTGGTCGCGGAATAGGTGCGGACCAGCATAGGACGTGCAGCTTGCCAGATAGCGTGGTATTCCTCTTCGGAATTCACGGGAACACCGCCTCCGTTCGGCTTGCCTTCCCAGGATTCACCGAAATTGGACTGGGAGAGTTGGGAACTTCCAATGGACAGGATGTCAAGAAAGCCTGCGCTGGCAAGGTCTTTACACCAGCTCCAGTATTGTTTCAGACATTGCTGCCGGGTCATGTCGGAAGAGTACGGGCCAGAATGTGCGCGGATCAATGGCTGGAAGCCTTCCATAAAGTTATGTTTTAAACGCAGTTCTAAAGAGTCATTGTTTGTTCCGAATTCCTTGTAGAGATTTCGGGTCAATGGCTTTTGATTTTCGTATTCATTTTTGCGGATGATTTCGCGGCCGAAATTGTAAAGGTCTTTATCATACTGACAGCCATCCTTAATCGTTTTAGGAATCTGGTCAGCGGGGACACCCATGACTAAAAGAGTTTCTTCGGCACTTTCTCCTCCACGGAAAGTTTTGATGCGCCCTCCGTATTCGGCTTCTACTTTATCACAGGCAGGTTTTAATCCTGCGAAATGGATGGATTGGACGATGCTGTCGGAAGATTCATAGAGACCGTTTTTCTTCAGCATGTAAACGATGCGACCCACTAATTGGACTGCGTCGTCGGGATCCAGACGATAGGATATGCCTAGATTGGTGATATTATTGGTGCGAATCCAGTCCAGAATGAGTTTCTGGCTTGTTTCTGACGCGATTCTACTGACAGCGTCTTCAATTTGAGTTGGAGCTATGATTACTTTATAGCCGCAGTCGCTAAGGAGCGCGGATGCTGCGTGTACGCCCATGGTATGGGCATCCAGCAGGGACTTTAGCATGCCAAATGTAAGTTGCTTTTCCATGTGAAGCCTCCTTCGGTGGAACTTGGGTGAGAGGGGTTTCGTGTGGTGGAAGCCTTTCTTTTTTTAAAGCGATTATTGCGCTTGATTTGAAAACCTTCCAGGCTTGGATGTTAGAGTTACCTGTTGTAGTGGCGGATTGCCATTTGGTTTTATAGATTAGAAATAGTGTATGTCATTTATTCCTTTTTTGCATTATACGATGGAACAAAAAAAGAGTCAAATCCAGCTTGATAAGATGGTGGTATATAATATCAGCCGGAAAGAGAATTTTTGACCAGGTGAAAAAGATGTATCCAAAGACAACGGAGGAACAGATACGAAAGATTCTGAAATAATTTGATTTTTGGAAATTTATATTTCGACCAGAGCTATTTATGTGATATTTTTTATTTAATAATGTTATAATCATTTCAAATATATTAAAGGGGGATTTATTATGCCATTACCAAAATTTGACCCATTACTGCAGTTCCGTGCACCAAATAACTACGAATTGGCAGGAAAGAATTTTAATATCATCATGGATGATGGAAACGAATATTTCGTACGTTTTATTGATGGAGAAAACCTTCAGTGGGCAGAGAACGGCGGCGATTTCGTTTGGAGAAAATACGAGTGTCTGAAAGGCGAGACAAATCTGTATTTCGTTCATATCATCGTATCTACCGAAAAGGGAAAAGAAGTTCATTACAGCATGGTTCTTGATGTTGCACAGGATCTTGTAACTCTTGTTATTACCCAGGAAGGCCTGATTGAGCCATTTGAACGTTTAATCAAAGTCACTCCGGTATTTGGTGCAATTAAATATCCGGGAAAGGCTTTGACTGAGAAAAGACATTGCTTTACCGACCGTATGACGGGACGCCGCATTGAGTGGCATTACAGTTCCAACTTCTTCAAGATGCATATTTACTATAAGCCGACCTTATATCGGCTGCCAAAAGTTGACGTTGGAAGTTTTGAACGCCGTTATGCAGCAGAAGAAGATCCGGCAGAGAAAGAACGTCTGAAAGGCTGGGTGGACCGTTTTAATTTAGAATTACCACTCTATCCATTCGGCGAGGAACCTTGCTTCCATATCACCATTAACGACCATTTCAATCTGTTCTGCTTCTGTGAAGAAAATGAGACAAGATTATATCCGGATCATTCCATCGCTGGTGGCGGACTCATCCTTCTGCAGAATTTAGATCGTCTGATTCAGAACGGTATCGGATATGGATTAGGAAGCTATGATCTGACTACTGCTTATGGTGTAGAAAGATTCGAACCGGATGAGGTAGAATCTCTGGATTCGCCTTATGACAATACAAATTTAGAAACGATTCCTTGCATTTATGATATTAAGTTTTAATTGAGGGAGAAAATATGGTTAAAAATATAGAAGACAGCCAAATATGGCGATGTTGTTACCGTAAGTTTAAATCATAGACTGAATATTTTAGGCTATCTGGATGTATCCGCTTACGGCGATGAGAAATTTGCAAATTCCGGAAACGTAGGAATGGCGGATATTGTTGCCGCTTTGGAATGGATTCGCGATAATATCGAAAAATTTGGTGGCGATCCAAATAACGTAACGATTTTCGGACAGTCCGGTGGCGGCGGAAAAGTTTGTGCATTACTTCAGATGCCTTCTGCAGACGGCCTGTTCCATAAAGCCGTTGTACATAGCGGTATCCATAAACGTCGTCCACGTCCGGACGCAGCAGTCAGCAAGGAAGTTGTCGGCAGAATGCTGAAAGATCTGAATATTCCGGAAGAAGAGTTCGAACGTCTTTGCGATGTTCCTTACGATGATCTGATTAACAGCTATCTGAAGAATCAGAAGGAAATGAGAGCGGAGGGTTATGACATTACCGGTTGGGCGCCTTTAGCAAACGGATATTATTTAGGCTATGCAAGAGAAGACGGATTTAATCCAAACGCATTTAATGTACCGACCATCGTATTCACCTGTATTGCAGAGCATGCCTACAATCCGATCTTGCCAAAGAAATATGAGCTGACAGAAGAAGAAACCATAGCAGCTATTCAAGATAAATTTGGCGAGGATACGGAGAAGATTATTGAAGACTTCAAGAAGGCATACCCTGAGAAACCGATTCTGGATGTATTGGCTATGGATTTCTCAACCAGATATGGTTCCTTAGATCATGTAGCAAAACGTTCTCTCGTAAAAGGCTCTGCTCCTGTTTATATCGGTATGCTGGCTCAGGAATTTCCTGTAAAAGGTGGAAAACTTGCATGGCATTGCGCGGATATGCCGTTCTTTATGCATACCGCAATGCAGTTCCCGGTAAACCAGTTTGAGGGAGCAGAAAAGCTTCAGGAAGAAATGGCAGGAGCCTTAGTAGCTTTTGCGAAGACCGGTGATCCAAATCACGAAGGAATGGAAGAATGGCCAGCGTTTGATGTAGATACGAAACCAACCATGGTATTTACCACCGACGGCAGCAGAACCAGATATGCTTTTGATGAAGAAGTTTTGGAAGACCTGAAGAAATTCGATCGTCCATTCGTTTATCCGGATTGATAAGAGGTTGAATTTTATAAAAGAGAAATATAACAATTGTTATACCTCAGAATACAAGTAAAGCCGTTTTTGGGATAGCTGTTTCCAGGGACGGCTTTTCTGTTATCTTTTCGGGAATTATGCAAAGAAAAGGCTGAAAAAATAGTTATTGCCGAATAATAACGCTTGTGTACCATACCCAATAGTAACGCAGGCAAAAAATAGCGTTTGTGTACCATACCCAATAGTTATGTCGAAAAAAAATAACGCTTGTGTACCATGTCTGTTGAAACTGCTGACAAAAAAATTGAGTTATGTGCCATCTCTACAGGTGTTGCCGACCATAAACTGGAGTTATGTACAAAAATATGGAAGAAAAGTGTACATAAGTGAAATTATTGTGCGGAGAAGTTCAAGCGACTTGTACATAAGTGAAATTATTGTGCGGAGCAGGATATGAGCCTTGTACATAAGTGTAATTATTTGGTGAAGAAAGACAAGCGGCTTGTACATAAGCGTGATTTTTGTGAAGAATATGTTTTTTGGAAAAGGGCTGTTATGATGCTGTTTTTGTTTTCAAGACATTGTAGATAATGACCGTAAGGAATACGATGGCTGCGCCGACAAGAGCCAGTGGAGACAATAATTCATGATATACAATGGCTACCCAGATTGGATTTAATACCGGCTCCAGACCGCAGACCAAAGAAGCCATGGTGGCAGGAGTTGTCTTCAGACCGATGTTCAGGAAGACGTAACCAAAGCCTACCTGGAACAGACCCAGACAAAGGAACGCAACCCACGCGATGGCGGTAGTGCCGGAATAATCCTGCCGGAAAACAAAAGGCAGACCAACAATTACATTAATACACATGCCGAAAAACGTAGACGATAAGGAGTCTGCGTTTTTTGATGTATTCATCATAAATATACCGGCGTAGGTAAGCCCGGACAGAAGAGCAATGCCATTTCCCAGCATATTCCCTGCGGACAGGCTGTCAATAAAGAAACATACAACTCCGCCAAATATAAGAATAATCGCAATGACATCCAGCTTTTTCGGTTTTACCTTAAAAATCAAAGCAGAAAGGATTACGACAAAAATTGGAGCCGTGTACTGCAGAATAATGGTGTTGGCAGCAGTGGTCATCTTATTTGCAAAAGTGAAAAGAATCGTTGTGGCCGACATGGAAAGGGCGCCAATGATTACCGCCTTATTGATTACCAGCTTATGACGAGTAATCAGCAAATAAATGCCGAATACCAAGGCGGCGAGAATATTCCGGCCTCCGTTAATGGCCATGGCATTCCAACCAATGCTTTTAATGCAAAGTCCGCCGATGCTGAAGCATAAAGATGCCAGAAAGACAAAAAACGGTCCTATATTTAATTTCTTATTATTTACCTGAGTCATGGCGATATTATAGCACCGGATTTCCTTTTTTAAACAATAAATATTAAATGATTTGATACAAATTCCATAATAGGGGAAGACCTGTAGGAAACTGTAGGAAACTTAGGGGGCAACTCTTGAAAAACAAACAAATGTTCGTTATAATGACACAGAGCAGATGTTCGATTTATATCTGGAACATAAAAAATAAGAGTTTCGATATTGTCGGATATTCGTAATAGTTTATCTATAGTGAACCATATTTAGTATGACAAGGTGAAATATGTTTGGCAGGAACGACGATAAAGATGAATTAAATGAAGCCCAGCTTCAGGCTGTGACGACAACAGAAGGTTTTGTAAGAGTGATTGCGGGAGCTGGCTCCGGAAAGACCAGAGCTTTGACCTATCGCTTTGCTTATCTTGTAAATGATGTAGGCATTATGCCTGGAAATATTCTTTGTGTTACATTTACCAATAAGGCAGCTCAGGAAATGCGTCAGAGAATTCATAAACTGACGGGAGATAACGATACGGGTTACATTAATACCTTCCATGGCTTTTGCGTTTCGGTTCTCAGCGAAGAAAGCAACGCCGTGGGCTATCCTTCCAACTTTATCGTTTTGGACAATTCGGACATCGATACCATGCTGGGTATTATATATGAAGAAAGAGGCCTGACCTTACGGGACCGGACCTTTTCTTCTGCCCGGGACATGATCGAGCTTCAGAAAACAAAACATAAGCCGAAATACTATGAAGACCTTACAGGTTTGTCCATTGACGCTCTTCATGAGAAATATATGGAAGCTACGGATACGGATGACATTATTTTTTATGGGTATCTGTATCAGGAAAAGAAATGCTTTGGGTTGGATTACAACGATCTGATTGTTTTGGTACTTCATATTTTCGATATTAATGAAGAAATAAAACGGAAATGGCAGCAGAGGCTGGAATACATCATGATTGATGAGTTCCAGGATATCGATTTACAGCAATACGCCCTGATGCGGGTACTTTGCGACTATCATAAAAATCTTTTCGTGGTAGGAGATCCGGACCAGACCATTTACTCCTGGAGAGGGGCAGACTCCCGTTATCTAATGAACTTTGACAAAAAGTTTAAAGATACTCAGACGATTATGATGATTGAAAACTACCGTTCGTCTCCGGAAATTCTGGACGCAGCCAACTCCTTGATTGAAAAGAATGTCCATCGTATCGAAAAGAAGTTGGTTCCGCAATTAGGACATGAGAAAAAGGTTTTGTACCATCATGCAAAAAGCAGTAAAGATGAAGCTGCCTGGATTCACGATAAAATCCGTGAATTGGAAAAGGAAAGAATCCGTTTAGGCGATATCTGTATTCTTTACCGGGCCCATTATCTTTCCCGGAATTTAGAAGAAGTATTCCTGCATGAAAAACTTCCTTACCATATATATAGTGGCGTCCAGTTTTTTGATCGGCTGGAAATTAAGGACACCTTAAGCTATCTTCGTATGCTTGCTTATATGGACGATCTCAGTTTTATGAGAATCATTAACACGCCAAAGCGAAATATGGGCAAACGCCGGATGGAATTCCTGAAAACCCAGGCAGAGAAAGACCGATGCTCTTTATATCAGACTCTTTGCTCCAATATTGATAATGAAATCTTTAAAGGGACCAAGGCGAAAGCTTTTATCTCCATGATAAAAGAACTGCAGAAAATGGCAGAAGAGCTGACGATTACGGAATTGCTGGCAAGGGTTCTGGAAATGAGTGGGTATGAAGCTTTATTGCGAACGGAAGGCAGCCAGGAACGGCTGGACAATCTGGCAGAATTGAAACAGTCCGTTTATGAATTTGAAACCACCTGTGGCGAAGAGACGAACCTGAGAAATTATTTGGAACATGTGGCACTCTTTACCAACATGGATGAGCCGGTTTCTTACGATAAAGTAAAAATGATGACCATTCATGCAGCAAAAGGTCTGGAGTTTCCTTACGTGTTCTTATGTGGTATGAGCGAGGACATTTTCCCTTCGAAAAAAGTTAACACTGCAGATGCCATGGAAGAAGAACGTCGGCTCTGTTTTGTGGCCCTGACCAGAGCGGAGAAGGGACTGTTCTTAAGCGAGGCGGAAGGACGAAATTATGACGGGGAACCGAGGTATCCTTCCCGGTTCATACTTAATATAGAAGAAAATAATCTGGAATACGATAATCCTCCGGAACAGACCCTGATAAACGGCACCAAAAGCTATGCGGAATATAAGGATTGTCTGATGCCGGATAACATAAAGAAGGAAATTCTGAGCCCGGGTACGAAAGTTCGCCATGAAGTCTTTGGAAACGGAATTGTTTTAGACTTCGACGAAGACATGAAGGCCCATATTATCCAATTTGACAACATGGCAACATCCCGGAAAATCTCTGTAAAAGTCAAATTGCAGATTCTTTAAAATTTCTCTTGCATTACCCCAAAGAATATAGTATGATGGTCAAGCTGTGACGTGGATAGCGATGAAGCTGGAAGTTGCTGCAGATTAAGCAGGTAATTCCACGGAGCGAAAGTCAGAGAACCTGACAGCCCGTCAATGTGCACCATGGTCCGTCAATGGAGGCGGAAACAACGTGTACGTCAGCGTAACAAGAGTTAGCCGGCTCAAGTCGATTGACGGATGGACTGAGCCCCGAAGGCGGAGCAAGACTTGCGAGCGGGAATGGTTGGCGGATCACAAAGAAAATGGCTGTATCTTTATGGCAATTTTTTATGGGATAAGCGCGACACACACGGAAGAGTGGACAAACAGTAAAAAATCAAATTTCTAAGGAGGCTATTATGGCAAACCAGGTAATGAGAATCACTCTCAAGGCTTATGATCACAAACTTATTGATCAGTCAGCAGAAAAAATCATCGACACTGTAAAGAAAAACGGATCTCAGGTAAGTGGACCAGTTCCTCTTCCTACAAAAAAGGAAGTTGTTACTATCTTAAGAGCTGTTCACAAATACAAAGATTCCCGCGAACAGTTCGAACAGAGAACTCATAAGAGACTCATCGATGTTATCGCACCTACACAGAAGACGATCGAAGCTTTAACAAAACTCGATATGCCGGCTGGAGTTTACGTTGACATCAAAATGAAGGAACAGTAAAGAACACAATCTGTTCTAGGATGAACGTTAACGACGGACTTCCTTATATAAGGTAAGCTGCGGTTGACGTTCCGCTGTAGTTTAACAGGAGGTTAAAAATATGAAGAAAGCGATTTTAGCAACAAAAATCGGTATGACTCAGATCTTCAATGAAGATGGCGTGTTAACACCGGTTACAGTTCTTCTGGCTGGCCCGTGTGTAGTTACACAGGTTAAGACGGAAGAAAAGGACGGCTATGCAGCTGTTCAGGTCGGATTCATGGACAAGAGAGAAACTTTAGTAAACTCTCCGGACAGAGGAAAATTCGACAAGGCAGACATTCCTTATAAAAGATTCGTAAGAGAATTCCGTTTTGAGAATGCTGCAGAGTACAATGTAAAAGACGAAATCAAGGCAGACATTTTTGAAGCAGGCGACAAAATTGACGTTTCTGCAATTTCAAAAGGTAAAGGCTACCAGGGCGCGATCAAGAGATTTGGTCAGCACAGAGGACCTATGAAGCACGGTTCTAAATATCACCGTCACGCAGGTTCAAACGGCAGTGCATC
>JAZRYR010000002.1:0-3710 GCA_045600845.1 Lachnospiraceae bacterium
ATGTCCTTGCATAGTCCAGACGTTCCCCCGCCGGTCTTTGCAGAATTTTCTGCCAGAGTGCAGTATATTCCGAAGCCGTAAAGCTTTCCTGACGCATAGAGTCAAACAGACAAAAGAAATTTGCTCCCAGAAGGACAACCAGCATGAACAGCACCAGCCGGCTTCTTCTGATTTTTCCAAACTCCGCTAATATCGCTCTCATTCCACCTGTCCCCCTCTGTTTTGACGTCTGCTACTCATCTAGTTTCATTTTCCATGAAAGCAATGGACTTCCATTTTCTGAACACATCTTATCATAGGTCCATAATTCATAAATCATTTCGTTTTCTATTCTTTGATCCACCCAAAAACATCCATCATAAACTTCGTGAAAAAATTTCCCATCAAACTTTTCCATTGAAGTAACCTTCTTCGAAATACGTTCGATTCCTATCTTTTCTTCCTTACCATCGGCATTCTCCATATCCAGACAAAGTGCAGTTCCGCTCATTCCTGCAACACTCCAGCTTGCAGCTTCCTTCGGAACTTCATAGATGGTCTGTATTTTATCGTTATACGGGTAATATACAACTTTATTTTCTTCCAAAAGAGACACATAGACTCCTTTTTCGTCAATTCCATTTACAAGAGCCTTACAAGGACGATCTCCCCCAAACTCCGTAAGCTCAGTTACTTCCGGACAAAGTTTCTTTCTCACCTTTCCATCATAGGATACAAAAAAGAATTCGTCCCGATACTCATTTACAGTCAGATGCAGACTTTCTTCATCCAGATTAACATCTTCAAAGTAACCCTGAAGATACACCCCATCTGTTCCGTAAACCGTTTTATACACCTTATATTTTTCTTTCCCCTCAAATTCGAACAACTTTTTATATTCCCCTGTTTTCAAATCAATTTCAAGCAAGGATGTAAAATAGTCATGCGAAGTAAGAAACTGCACCGATCCATCCCCTAATTCAACATCTGTATCAGATACAAGCAGATACATTTTTCCATCGATAATTGCATTATATGCTGCGGAAAATGGAAGCTTATAAGGGAGCTCTGCAATCGATTTATAACCGCTCTCTGTTAAATTCCTTACCTTTAGCGCCATCTGCTGAAAGCCGGTCTCCTGAATAACATAAACATGATCGCCATAGATACATGCCTGTTTTATTTCCTTCATCGTCGCTTCACAGACCGGATCCGGATTTTTCGTTTCGTGATAAGGCTTATGCTCACAATACACGTCACTGCAGAGCGGATAACTTTTGCCCGTATCGTACTCGTAAAAAATCATTAATCCGCTTTCCAGTTTCAGCATTCCTTTATCGCAGAACGACTGACCTTCCAGACAATCAAATACGGAACTGCTGCCGCAGAAGCCTTCTCCTGTCCTATCGTTCTGTTTTGTTCTTCTTCCGCAGCCTGCCGCTGCAAAAATACAAAGAGCCATGGCTGCCATAACCGGGAGCTTTCTTTTCCAATTCCTTCTTCTACTCCAGTCCATATTTTAGATTCACCTCTCTCGCAATCGTATCATAACCGGCTTCCTCAAAAGCAGGTTTTCGTTCCTCAAAGTTTTTTCGATAATCTTTTGAATAACTTCCAACAATTCCCAAAGCCTCATTATACATTCCTACAGCGTTCCCGTTTACTTCAATCGTTTTGTAGGTAATCGCCCTGATCTTTTTCATCTGCTCCTGCTGTGCCTCGGAAAAATCTTCCAGATACGGAATCTTTTCAATCTCAGCGATATTCTTCATATATTCCTCTTCCGGATTCGGGAGCCCAAGTGCTTTCTCAAACTCCAGATACATCAGTTGGTTTCCAATAACACAGGAAAGTGGTTTGCATTTTTCCATTTTGATCGTTTTACCGTCATTCTCTATCGTGTAATTGATTCCTTCGACTCCGTAACGAAGCAGACGAACCACTTCCTCATCCGAATGCATCAGACTCAGAAGCTCCAGTGCTTCCTCCGGATGCTCTGATTTGGAAGAGATTCCGATCATATTCCAGAGATTTCCCTCCATCATGTACTTCTGCTTCACTTCATACACTTTCATCTCAGCCGACAATTCCCCTGCTGAGGTTCTATAAGTAAACGTAGTACCGTTCCATTGCTGCGCGGTTCCTCCGACACACAGGATTAAAGGCAGAGCTTTTTGTTCCACCGGTTCCTTCGATCTCCATCCGTTCTCCCAGTACCTATGACAGGCATCCCATAATTCCAGAACTTTATTATTATGAAACGGATTCACAATACGATAGTCTCCCGGACCCTGATACTGCAGATATAACTCACACGGAAGCATCGTTATATCACATGCCTCTAATGCCGCCAGTCTATATATTCCAGGGATACCGGCTTCTGTAGCCTTTGAAAGCATCTCATCCAGATTTGCAAGATCAAGCTGCTCCGGTTCTGTAATTCCTGCCTTCCGTGCTGCATCCAGATTAAACAACACATATTCGTTTTGTTTTATCAAACTTGAGAGCGATTCTGAAATTCCATAAAACTCACCATTTACCCGGCATAGTTCCCAATACCCTTCCGGATACGCCGCCAGCAGCCGTTCTTTAGCTTCCGTCTTCGGATATTCTGAAAAAGGAAGCAGATATCCTCCGGAAATCGCACGCATCACACTATTACTTCCGTATTTATCATAAGCAAGTACCTGATCCTCCGGCAAAAATGTAATAAGATCGATATTTTCGCCATTATCAATTTTTTCCTGCCACTTAGTAGAATCGACTGATACTGGATATTCATCTTGTATTTTCAAATAAAACGAATATCCCCTTTTCTGTAATAATAAATTCAAAGCAGTCATAATTTCATCTTCTAATTGTAATAATAACCTACTTCCATAAAGCACAAGTTCCACCTGATCTTCCGTTGGTGTAAAGCTCGCCATAGGTACCTTCGCAGGTGCACTCAAACCGGAAGGAGTGTCCAGTGTCGCGGTTATCGTCATCTCTTTTTTTCCTCCGAAATGCTCTCTCCAATCCGTTTCTTTATTAACTTCCGACTTATTGCCGCAGGCTGCTAAAAGAAACACAAGACAAATTAAAATAAAAAGTATCCTTTTCGATTTCTTTTTCATAGCTGGTCTCCTTCCGGTTTTCATTACTTATTTTTTATTATTACCACATAGAAGAAGTATAATGTGTTGGCTCAGTCTGTCCATTTACCGTAATAATATGTGAAGCAGAAACCATTGATGAAGTTGCGTTCTCTACATCAGAATTATTATTATAAATGTCCACTCCAGCACCATGAACACCTCCGGCTGATTTTCCCTGATTAAAAATCACACTTGCACCGGCATAACACGTAAATGTTGAAGAAACACTACCATATCCGGTTGTCCCAGTATATGAATTTCCTCTATACTTTGTTGCCGTACTTCCTCCATATCCCCCTGCCGAAGTAAACGTAGAAGCTGCAAGAGCGTAGTTTGTAGTTCCTCCTAATGCTAATGTTGCACATAAAACAACTCCTGCTAATTTTTTTGCATTCATTCTCATTTGTTATTCTCCTTTACTAATTAACGATTTTCTTGTTCCAAATATGACATAAGCAGAAGGACTCATTCATATTTTAGTTGCATTTTTCCCTGCCTTCCAGACAATCAAATACGGAACTGCTGCCGCAGAAGCCTTCTCCTGTCCTATCGTTCTGTTTTGTTCTTCTTCCGCAGCCTGCCGCTGCAAAAATA
>JAZRYR010000003.1:0-4793 GCA_045600845.1 Lachnospiraceae bacterium
ATGACCCCACGGAGTGCCCAAAGGACTTATGATGCGCAGTGTCAAAAGTCCATTTGGGCTACTCTTGACAAGAGTAGCAGAACACACCCGCTTTTCACGCGGGTGAATATAACTACAAGGAGGAAAAGATATGGCTTATAAAATGACAGCATCATGTTCCTTCGGCAGGACGGCGATCGGACATGACAACCGGAAATTCCTTCCGGGAAACGTTGACAAGGAGTTGAGCGGTGAGAACGAATATCTCATCCGGTGTGATTCCATACGTGATGCATACCACGACATTTTTGATGAGGCAGTGCAGGCTTATAACGATTCCCAGAAAAGGAATGACCGGAAGATAGAAGACTATTATGACAAGATCAATAAATCGAAAAACGGAGAACACCTGGCATATGAATATGTGCTGCAGATCGGATCCCATGACACGAACCCGACAGGCGGAGAGTGGCAGGAACTTTCGAAGGAAGTTTACAAGGAATGGCTCAGTGATTTCATGGAGAAGAACGAAAACTTAATGGTGATCAATGCAGCAATCCATTGTGATGAACCAAATGGAACTCCGCACATGCACATAACGATTGTTCCAGTTGCACATTCTTCCAGAGGGCTTTCTGTGAAGAACAGCATGTCAGGGGCAATGAAGGAGATGGGATACTCCAGGGCTTCGGACTGGTGCCTGGATGTGCAGAAGGAACTGGGCGAAAAACTTCTGGAAAGAGGAATCGAATATGAGCAGCTGGGAACCCACCGGGAGCATATTGAGAACGGATTATTTCAGGAACTGATGGACAAGGAAAGGGAAAAAGTGGAAGCAGCACTGGAAGGTGCCCATGAGGAGATCAGGGTCCTGAAGGATGAAAAAACAGAGCTGAGCGAGAATGTCTCATCCCTGAAAGAAGAAGTGAAGGACCTCAATGAAACAATCGAAGAGAAGCAGGGATTCCTTAAAAGAATCGAGAACGGAATCAGCGAGCTGATTGCAAAGTTCAGGGGAAAGATTGAGGAACTTTCAGGGGCATTACTTGCACATAACACTCAGCAGAGGATTGAGAAAGTGCTCCGCATGATGCCTGCAGATTTCATCACGGAATTTCAGGAACGATGGAATATGTTTGACAATGACCTTCCGTGCTTCAGTCTGGAATACGATGCACCTTCTGTTGAAGGCATCCGGGAGAAATACTTTGCTGACTGGGAGAAGGTTTTTGAGGGAACCGAAAAGAGGTTAGAGGCTTATAGCACTACGAACCGGCTTCTAATAAAAGACGGCTTCAGTCAGGGAGAAAGGGAAAGAATATATGATCAACTCGGGTATCCTCTTGAAGCAGAGAGGGAAGATGTTGAGAGGGCGGTAAAGTGCACGGAAGGAATCCTTATGGGGCGATATTCTAAAAGGATAAAGGCAACACCGGAAGAACTGAAGGAAAAATACCTGAAGTTGGAAAAGCCGGAAAGAAAGACAAGAATGAAGGAATATTTGGAACGATAATATCAATAACAATATTCCTGCGATTTTCAGCGGTCCCGGATGGATAATTCCACTCCGGGGCTCCTGATATCGCGAAATATATTGTAATTGACAGTATCAAAAACAATGCAGGGAAAGGGGGTCAGAGAAAAAATGCAGTTTATTTCAGAAAAACAGAATCGGCATCTGATCGAGATGCGAAAGAAACGGCCGGAGAACTGGCGAAATACTAAAGGGGCACCGACAAAAGATAAAATTGTGAAGCTTTATCGGATGAAACATCCAGAAGCAACAATGTACCGGTGTAGCCAGGATACTGGAATGTCGATAAATACGGTGAGAAAGTGGTGGTAGGGATGTTTGAATAATGAAAAAAGGGTATATTTGGTTTTGCATTGAGATTGTTTAGTAATAAATATTTGCATATCGTGAATAAATATACTGAAAATAAAGAGAAAATTGATGTTTGCGTGGTTTTGTGATAACATTCTTCTCGATAAACATAGCATAGACAGGGGGAACGGGATGAAAGTAAACTATGATAATCTCTGGAAGCTTCTCATAGACAAGAAGAAGAAAAGAACAGATTTGATTAAGGAAGCGCATATTAGCTCAAATGTTCTTGCCAGAATGGGAAAGGAAGAACCGGTGTCAATGGAAAGCATTGGAAAAATTTGTTTATATTTATCATGTTCTATTGATGAAATAATAAAATTTTATCCAGAAGGCAACTAAACATACTTTGATTAGGTAGACATGAATTAATAGAAATAAAAATAAGGGAGATTTGAGGATGGATAGAGAAGGTAAGGGCCACGGGATAAGAAATCATATTGAAGATTATTGCATAGTGGATTTAGAAACAACTGGCATATTTGTTAATTCAGCCCGTATAGTTGAAATTTCGGCTATAAGAGTACGGGATAATCGGATTGTAGAAGAATATAGTACGTTAGTAAATCCAGAATGTCATATTCCGGCCGAAGCAACAGCTGTTAATAATATTACAGATGAAATGATAAAAGATGCACCTGTTTTGAATGATGTTATAGATGCTTTCATTCAGTTCGTTGGTTCAGATGTAATAATTGGATATAACAATGCCGGTTTTGACATGAATATCATTTATGATTCTCTAATGGAATTACGAGGAAAACAGTTTTCTAATAATTATATTGATCTATTGCATTTAGCGAGAAGATGTTTACCAAATCTGGAAAATCGGAGATTAGAAACTGTAAGTAATTATTTTTCACTCGATACAATCGGAGAGCATCGTGCATTAAAGGATTGTTATCTTACAAAAGAAGTTTATGACCTTATTTATAAGGAGTTTGGCAATGATGCCTTTGGTAAAAATGATCACAGCAGCCATCATTATAAGCACTATTCAACAGAAACTGTAGCATTACAAGAGCTGCAGTCACTTTTGGAAGTAATAATAAGTGACGGTCAGATTACTGTCGTGGAATTCCTGTCCTTAAAGAACTGGATGGAAAATCATAGGGATTTACAAGGTAACTATCCATTTGACCGGGTATTTAATGCCCTGGACAAAGTTCTTGAAGATGGTAGGGTTGAGCCAGAAGAGTTACAGGAGCTGCAGATTCTTTTTTCCGATTTTGTAGATCCGGTTAAAACCAGAAGCAGTCATGAAATGATAGAATCAATCAGTGGAAAACATATTGTAGTGACCGGAGACTTTAATTTTGGCTCAAGGGACGACGTGTTTAATTTAATAGAAGCTGCCGGAGGAATCACTGATAAAGGAGTCAAGAAAGCAACGGATTATGTCGTCGTTGGATCAAAAGGTAGTGAAAATTGGAAAACCGGTAATTACGGCAGTAAGATCCAAAGGGCGATGGAATTGATAGACAAAGGAGAGTCTATCGAAATCGTTGAAGAAGCAGAATTCATTCCGGCATTACAAAGAATTATTGAAAACGGTGTAATAGAGGAACCACAAAAAACAGAGGATGCTGCAGATCCCAATCAATGGATACAGGAAATTCGTAAAATGTTAACAGACTTGATTAAGGAATATGAATTGCCTGACGGATCTTTGTATTTATCAGACAATTTCGGCCAGAAGGAAAACACAAAAGATGTATTGATTAGCCATTCTGTTTGTATTTGGGAGCCGGATTATCCGCCAATAAAGAATGAAAAGCCGGGACAAAATAAATTAGTAGCAACTATCGTACCAAGTAAGGTTAAAAGCAGACCAGATGAATTGGAAATAAATCTCAGGGCATCTCAAGAAGGTGATCTGCATGACATCCTACCTTCAGATGCTGAACTATTAAACCAAACAAAATCAGATAAAGAAACTAATATGGTCCGTGTCAGAATAAAAAGAACGTCTTCGAATATTACGGAGTATATTCGAATAAATACAATCTATTGTATTAAGGGATATGTTTCCAAGGCTTCCAGATTTGGATGCTGCAGTTCTTTTGAAAGATGCTCCAATGAAAAAAGATGTGTGCATCCAAACAAGCTGTATTCTAAAGCTTGTATGTACAGGGCTCATCTTGATGAAGGCCGTATATTTTATGGGAAAAATAGAAATGTAGATTAGGGAGGTTTATATGATACAAGAAGTTCAGTTAGATAAAGAAATAATTATATTGGATTCCGAAAAAATATATTCTGGTGAAGATAACCTTTCGGATGATGAAAAACTCGTGAGAAAAGCAATAGGGCTTCCTGTAAAAAAACAATTGGTATACTATAAGGACAAATGTGACGTATGTTCTGTTGCCCCAATAAAAGAATATCAATTGGTTGAAATGTTTAATCTTACTAATCGGTGGTATACAGTTGAAATAACATTAGAAGATGATACAAGGGTGAGAATACATTCAAGTTTTCTAGTTGAAATGCAGAAACCGAGCTTTGTAGCTGATATGACAACACAGGCAGAATAAAAAACGGATATTGTTAGATGGATGAACCTACAAAAGTTGCAGATGTTTTTTAATACAGATGATTGTTGGTATTGCATTCGGTAGATTTCTAAAAAAGCATTTTTACTGAACAGGTTATAGGCCAGAAATGATAAGAATAAAAAGTTTTTTAAGTTTAAAGGATTAAATAATGGCAGAGACTCAAAATATCGAATATAAAGAATCATGGAGAGATGAATATCTGAAATGGGTATGTGGCTTTGCCAACGCCCGTGGAGGGATTATTTATATTGGGATTAATGACAATGGGGATGTTATCGGTGTTTCTGATAGCAAGAAACTTCTGGAGGATATTCCAAATAAAATAGAAGACACTATGGGAATTATTGCGGATGTTAATCTGTTAGAGGAAG
>JAZRYR010000004.1:0-10457 GCA_045600845.1 Lachnospiraceae bacterium
AACAATAGCGGTAAACCGCAGAAAGAGGAAAAAAATGGCAGTTAAAATCAGATTAAGAAGAATGGGCAAAAAGAAAGCACCTTTTTACAGAATCATTGTTGCAGATGCAAGATCTCCTCGTGATGGAAGATTCATCGAAGAAATCGGAACATATGATCCAAATCTTGAGCCAAGCGCAGTTTCTTTCAACAAAGAATTAACCGAAAAATGGCTTCAGAACGGTGCCCAGCCTACAGAAGTAGTTGCCAAATTACTCAAAGGAGAAGGCTTCATTAAATAATAAAGAGAGGTGACTAGATGAAAGAGTTAGTAGAAGTTATTGCTAAGGCTCTTGTTGATTCACCTGATGAAGTTTTCGTTGCCCAAAGAGAGGAAGAAGATGGAACCATCGTTCTGGAATTACATGTTGCGAAAGACGATATGGGCAAAGTAATCGGCAAGAAGGGCCGTATAGCGAAATCCATCAGAACTGTTGTTAAGACTGCAGCTACCAAGAAGGATCTGAAAGTTGTAGTTGATATTGTAGAGTAAGTTTTTATGGAACAATTTTTGCGAATCGGTGTAATTGCATCAACTCATGGAATAAAGGGCGAAGTCAAAGTCTACCCGACGACGGATTCGCCCCAAAGATTCTGTGAAGTCAAAGATGTAATTTTGAAAACGAAACAAGGCGATATCAAAACAGAAATCAAAGGGGTCAGGTTTTTTAAAAATCTGGCCATTGTTCAATTTGCATGCTTCACAACTCCTGAAGATGCAAAAAAGTACATTGGTACCGATATTATGATTCACCGCAAGGATGCCCAGCCTTTAGAAGAAGGTGAGTATTATATTGCGGATTTAATAGGCTGTACAGTAATCGATGACGAAGGAAATAATATCGGCACGATAAAAGATGTCCTTCAGACCGGAGCAAATGATGTATATGTTGTGGGCTGTGGATACCCGGATGAAAAGGGGCTGAAGGAAAAAGAAATTCTTCTACCGGTAATAAAAGATTGTATAAAGAATGTGGATATCGAACAGTGCATAATAACCGTTCATATCCTTCCAGGCTTATTAGATTAATGAATTTTCACATCCTTACGCTGTTTCCGGAGATGATTGCATCCGGAGTGAATACCAGTATCATCGGCAGGGCTGTAAAAGCCGGCCTAATCTGTGTGAATATAATTAATATCCGGGACTTTACAAAAGAAAAACATGGACATGTAGATGACGCACCATATGGCGGCGGGGCAGGAATGATTATGCAGTGTCAGCCGATCTATGATGCGTTTTTATTTACTTTAGAAAAAATCAGGGAACGGGTTTCTGCCGAAATTCTATCCGGACGGAAACCGGCGGATATGACCCTGGACAGGATAAAACCGAAAGTAATCTATACTTCGCCGGCAGGGAGCGTTTTTCATCAGGGAATGGCAAAAGAACTGGCTTTGAACGAAGACCTGATTATTTTATGCGGCCACTATGAGGGTGTAGATGAAAGGGTTTTGGAACTGATCGGGGCAGAACCGGTATCCATCGGAGATTATGTGCTTACCGGAGGGGAACTGGCAGCTATGGTTATGACCGATGCGGTTAGCCGTATGGTACCTGGAGTTCTGACCAATGAAGATTCAGGGGAAGACGAAAGCTTCTCGATAGTAAGACCGAAAGAAGAATTTACAAAAAGAGCAAGAAAAGAAGTTTATGGAGAACTGGCAGCAAAAAATGCGAAAGATGAACTAAAACTGCTGGAGTATCCGCAATACACGAGACCAGAAGAATTTATGGGTCTGAAAGTGCCGGAAGTTCTGCTTTCCGGGGACCATGGGAAAATTGACCAGTGGCGGAGAAGCCAGTCCCTGGAACGGACCAGAAAGGTCCGGCCGGACTTATTGCAATAAAAGGTGGGGGAACAGTTATGAACGTTACAGAAAGATTTTTAAAGTACATCAGTTACGATACACAGTCAGACGAAAGCAGCAGCACGATTCCGTCTACTGCAAAGCAGAAGGTATTAGGACAGGTCCTGGCAGATGAACTGGCAGAAATGGGTCTTGTAGACGCTAGAATGGATGAATACGGATATGTTTACGCATATCTTCCGGGAAACTGCGAGGGCGTTGCTCCGATGGGACTGATTGCTCATATGGATACGGCTCCTGCAGAAAGCGGAACCGACATTAAACCGAGAATTATTCACTATGAAGGCGGAGACATCCAGTTAAACGAAAAGGTTACGACAACCGTAGAGCAGTTCCCGGCCTTAAAGAAATATATTGGGGACGATCTGATTGTTACTGACGGAACCACGCTTCTTGGCGGCGATGACAAAGCCGGCGTAGCTGAGATTATGTGTGCTGTAGAATATTTCCTTCAGCATCCAGAAGTAAAACATGGAAAAATCTGTATTGGTTTTACACCGGATGAAGAAATCGGACGTGGCCCGGACAAATTTGATGTTGCCGGATTTGGCGCAGACTATGGTTACACCGTAGATGGTGGAGAAGTTGGCGGAATCGATTACGAAAACTTCAATGCAGCTTCTGCAAAAGTATCTTTCTATGGCTTAAGTGCTCATACCGGAGATGCAAAGGGCAAAATGATCAATGCCGGCAGAATCGCTTGTGAATTTATTTCCATGCTTCCGGAAAATGAAATTCCGGAACGCACTTCCGGAAGAGAAGGCTTTATCCATCTGGATACCATCAAAGGTTCTGTAACCGAAGCTTTCGTAGGAATGATCATCCGTGACCATGACTGGGATAAATTTGTAGAGAAAAAAGAACTGGTTCAGAAAATTGCGGACCAGTTATGTGAAAAATATGGGGAAGGAACTGTAGTGGCAGAAGTAAAAGATACTTACTTTAACATGAGAGAAAAGATCCTTCCAAACATGTTCATCGTAGATAAGGCGATGGAAGCTTACCGTAAGAACGGCGTTGAGCCGAAGAGCTTGGCAATCCGTGGCGGAACCGATGGCGCAACCCTTTCCTTTATGGGACTTCCTTGCCCGAACATTTCTACCGGTGGCATGAATTGCCACGGAATCCACGAAATGGTTTCCATTCAGGCAATGGAAAAAATGATTGATATTATTATTGATATCTGTAAAGCAGAGTAAGAAACGAGAGGCTGAAGACGGCTTTGAAAAATAGTGATTTATTAATTAATTCCACGCTTTGTTATCTGGAAAAAGATGGAAAATATCTGATGCTGTTCCGGAATAAAAAAGAGCATGATCCCTGTGAAGGGAAATGGGTAGGTATCGGTGGAAAGTTTGAAGCAGGCGAAGATGCGGACGCATGTGTAAAGCGGGAAGTCTGGGAAGAAACGGGCCTGATTCTTACAGATTACCATTTCCATGGAGTGGTTCACTTTTTATCGGATGAACTTCCAAACGAGGACATGTATTTATATACGGCGACGGACTGGGATGGAAAAGAGGAATTAAAAGAAGAGGAATTCGACTGCAACGAAGGAACTTTGCAGTGGATTGAAAAAGAAAAAGTTCTGGACCTGAATTTATGGGAGGGAGATAAATATTTCCTGAAGCCATTGATTGAAGGTGTGGACAAAATTGAACTTACCTGCCAATATGAAGGCGATAAACTGGTAAAATATGAATAGATGATCTGTCATCTGAAGGAGAAAAAATGCTTAGTTTTATTAATGATTATTGTGAAGGTGCAACACCGGAAATTTTAAAAAGATTAGAAGAGACCAACTTGATCAAGACCGTTGGTTATGGAGACGATGAGTACTGTGCAAGTGCTGCAGAGAAAATCAAACAGGCCTGTGAATGTCCGGAGGCGGAAGTATATTTCTTAACCGGCGGAACCCAGACCAACATGCTGACCATTGACTGTATGACCCGTCCTTATGAAGGCGTTGTGGCAACGGTAGAAGGTCATGTAAATACCCATGAAGCCGGAGCTATTGAATATTCCGGCCATAAGGTACTGACCGTTCCTTCCCATGATGGAAAAATGTGGGCAGAAGACCTGAAGCAGTATATCGTAAATTATTTCGCAGATTCCAGTGCAGAGCATATTGTAGAACCAGGCATTGTTTATATTTCTCATCCAACGGAACTGGGAACTCTTTATACAAAGGCAGAACTTCAGGCGCTTCGTGCCGTATGCGATGAATACCATATTCCATTGTATCTGGATGGCGCCCGTTTAGGCTATGGCCTTATGGCGGAAGGTACGGACGTTACCTTAAAAGATATTGCGCAGTTAACGGATGTGTTCTATATCGGTGGAACGAAAGTTGGTGCTCTTTTCGGAGAAGCCCTTGTATTTACCAAGAAGAATATGCCGCATCGTTTTAACACCAGAGTAAAACAGCACGGGGCCATGGTTGCCAAGGGAAGATTATTAGGTCTTCAGTTCGATACTTTATTTACCGAGGATCTTTATCTTAAGATTGGTAAACATGCCATTGACACCGCTGCCAGATTAAAAGAAGGCTTTAAAGAAAAAGGTTATGAATTTTTCATTGACTCTCCAACAAACCAGATTTTTGTTATTTTAAGTAACGAAAAGAAGAAAGAACTGGAAGAAAAAGTTATTTTCGGTTCCTGGGCAAATTTAGATGGCGCCCGTACGGCAGTACGTTTCTGCACCAGCTGGGGAACATCAATGGAAGATGTTGAAAAACTGATTGAGATTTTATAACAGGAGAAAACTATGGACTGTGCAACAAAAGAATATTTAGTTGAAGGCGTAACCCTTCCGGAAGCGTACCATAATGCACTGAAGGCGCTGGAATCCAATAAAAATATTTATCCATGTGATGATTGGAATACGACCCAGAAGGAAATTTCTCTTACTCTTTATGTAGAAGAACCGTTAAAAGAGCCGATGATCAGTAAGCTTTTTATCGGTGGCCCTACAGAGTTGGAGCAATATCGTCAGGAAATGTTGGACGGCATTCTGGATTTTGAGGTTGAGCGGGGAAATTGGGCTTATACCTATCATCAGAGAATGGAAAAACAGTTTCCGTTCATCGTGAATGAATTGAAAAGAAATCCTTCCAGCCGGAGAGCAGTTCTTCTGGTCCGTGATTGGGAAAAGGATGCTCCATCCGATGATCCGGCCTGCTTACAGCACATCCAGTATTTCATCCGTGACGGAAAGCTTCACTGCAAGGTGCTGTTCCGATCCAATGATGCTTGTAAAGCTACCTATATGAATGCATTTGCTCTGATTATGCTTCAGAAGCGTTTTGCAGACGAATTAGGCGTAGAAATGGGAACTTATAGCCATCGTTCCAACAGCTTCCATTGCTACGAAAAGGATTTTGATATGCTGACCGGCTATGTGAAGAGAATCGAAGAAGCTACCGACGAATACGATATCTGCTTTGATTATGAAGACGGCTGGAAAGAGGACATGGAAGCAGCCCGGGCAGAAATTGCACAAAAAGTTGAAGAATTGAAGAATAGATAGTATAATCTATCAGCAAGAGTACCCGGTCTTTTGCACCGGGTTCTTTTTCTTTTGAAATATTATTACCTGGAGAGAATTATGAAAAAGTATGATGTTGTAATTATTGGCGCCGGTCCTGGTGGAATATTTTCCGCTTATGAACTGGCCAAAAAATCGAAATTAAAAGTAGCCGTGCTGGAAGAAGGAATGACTTTGGAAAAAAGACATTGCCCGATCGACGGTAAAAAAATAAAGTCCTGCATCAACTGCAAAACCTGTTCGATTATGAATGGCTTTGGAGGAGCAGGAGCTTTCTCCGACGGTAAATATAATATTACCAACGATTTTGGAGGAACCCTTCATGAGTATATTGGCAGGGAAAAAGCCTTAGAACTGATGTACTATGTGGATGATATTAATGTATCTCATGGTGGTCAGGGAACGACCATGTATTCCACAGCCGGAACGGAACTTAAGAAAATCTGCATGCAGAATAAGCTGACCCTTCTGGATGCTTCCGTCCGCCATCTGGGAACGGATATTAACTATATCGTATTGGAAAACATTTATAACGAGCTGAAGGATAAAGTTGATTTTTACTTCAATACTCCGGTAAGAAAGCTGAGAAAGACGAAAACCGGTTTTGTTGCAGTTACGGAGGAAGAAGAATATTCCTGCAAGAAATGTATTGTTTCGGTAGGTAGAAGCGGAAGCTCCTGGTTAGAAGAAGTATGTAATGATTTAGATATCAACACCTGTTCCAACCGGGTAGATATAGGCGTGCGTGTAGAACTTCCAGCACCGATTTTTTCCCATATAACAGATGAACTTTACGAGAGTAAAATTGTGTACCGCACAGAAAAATACGAAGATAACGTGAGAACCTTCTGTATGAACCCGAGGGGAATCGTTGTTAACGAAAATACAAATGGGATTATTACGGTTAATGGACATAGTTTTGAAGATGAGTCGAAAAAGACGGAGAATACCAACTTTGCGCTTTTGGTTTCCAAGCATTTTTCCGAGCCATTTAAAGATAGCATTCTCTATGCAGAAGGAATCGCGAAGCTGAGTAATATGTTAGGCGGGGGCGTTATCATCCAGCGTTTTGGGGATCTGGAACGGGGAAGAAGAAGCACGGAGAAGAGGATTATGGAAGGAACGGTCCGGCCGACTCTTTCTGCTACGCCGGGTGATTTAAGTCTGGTTCTTCCAAAGCGTATTTTAGATGGTATTATTGAAATGATGTATGCCCTGGATAAAATCGCACCGGGCACGGCCAATGATGATACCCTGCTTTATGGCGTAGAAGTAAAATTTTACAACATGGGGGTAGAAGTGGATCATAATCTGGAAACGAAATACCCGGGTCTTTATGTGATCGGTGATGGAAGTGGTGTAACCCATTCCCTTTCCCATGCATCGGCCAGTGGAGTATTTGTAGCAGATAAAATTATCGGAGAATAAAATGAATATTTATATTTTAGACCAAAATACTTTAACCATCGGGGATCTGGATTTTTCGCCAATTGAAAAGCTGGGAAAGGTTTTTTATCTGGACGCCATGTCGGAAGAAATGTTGCTGGAAAAGTGTAAAGACGTCGATGTTCTTCTGATCAATAAGCAGGACATATCTCGGAAAATGATGGAACAGCTTCCAAACCTGAAATATATTGGAGTTTTTGCAACAGGCTATAACAATATCGATATTCAGGCAGCCAGAGAGCTGGGCATTGATGTGGTGAATGTTCCTGGATACAGTACGGATGCTGTGGCACAGCTGGCTTTTTCTTTTATCTTTGCCTATACAACGTCCTTGCAGGCTTATGACCAGGCGGTTCACGAAGGAAAATGGGTATATTCTCCGACCTTTGCCTTTTTCCCGTATCATCTTTCTGAGCTTACCGGAAAAGTATTAGGTATTGTTGGATTTGGGGATATTGCAAAGAAAGTGGCGAAAATCGGCGATGCTATCGGAATGCAGATAAAAATATATTCCAGAAGGAAGTACGAAGACTGTCCATATGAGCAGGTCGAAAAAGAGGAGTTATTCCGCACTTCTGACTTTCTGACCCTGCATTGTCCGTTGAATGAAGGAACGGCGAATCTAGTAAATGAAGAAACCTTAAAGCTGATGAAGAAAACAGCCTTTCTGGTAAATACTTCCCGTGGTGGAGTGGTAGATTCGAAAGCTCTGGCAGCCGCCTTGAATGAGGAACGAATTGCAGGAGCCGGAATTGACGTTCTGGTAAATGAACCGATGGAGAAGGACGAACCTTTATATACAGCAAAGAACTGTATGATTACGCCCCATATTGGGTGGGCCTGCAGCGAAACCAGGGCTCGCTTGGTTCTTCTGGTAGCAGATAATCTATCTTCCTGGATGAATGGAAGTCCAAAGAATGTTGTGAATTGATAATGAAAAAAAGTATTCAAAAAGCAATCGGCTTTTTCTTAATTGTAACGATAATGATGTCTTTTGCCCTTGCAGCAGGAGCAAAAAAGACAAAGGCAGAGGAAATTATAGAACTCCATACCTATGAGGAATTGCTGCAGATGGCAGAGAATCCGGGCGGAAGCTATCGGTTGTCTCAGGATATTGATGCTGCGGGAAAAGAATGGATTCCCGTTGATTTTTCCGGAACCTTTGATGGAAATAATCATGCCATTCTGAACCTGAAGGTGACCCGGTGTGGAAAGACTACGCGAACCACATATGATGGAAACATGAAGGAATATGATACTTCCTTTGCCGGGCTGTTTGGATGTCTGGAGAATGCAGATGTGTCGAACCTGAAATTGTTGGGGGTGAATATTGACATCCAAACCGGAAATCCATGCTTTGCAGGAGCAATTGCAGGATATATGGATAATAGCTCTATAACAAGCTGTATCGTTGAGGGACAGGTATCGATCACGACTACGGGCAAGAGTTTTGGTACCGGAGGCATAGTAGGTTTTGGAAATGGGCATATTTCCTATTCCAAGGTGGATGTGACTTTAATCTGTGTGGATCAGGATGTGGAAGATAAAGACGAGCAGTTTATGGGGGGAGCTTATTCCAATGGTTACATTGACCTGACAGATAATGAAATTATTATCCGTGGGTACGATTCGGATCATGGTTACGTTCATGATGGTGGTTTGGTAGGAATGTATATCCAGTATCCGGAGGGAACGGAACATTATGGAGAGATTCTCGGAAACACGGTAGAAGGCTTTATTACTTTCTATGAGGACAATGACGATCGCAGAGCTTATTGCGAGGCATATATCGGGGAGATTTTAGGCTGGGGATTTGAATATGATGAAGAATTTAATCCGGAGAATTTCACCAGAGATGAAATCTGGTTTGAAGATCTTTTAAACGAAGCGGGATATTATGAAGAAGACACGGATATAAATCCGGCGGATTTAGTTTTAAAACCGCATACATGTCAAAATCCACAGTACGACAAAAAAGTTGTGGAAAGTACAGAAACTTCCAATGGGTATACTTTATATACCTGCAAAAACTGTGGTTATTCATACAAAGCGGGTTATACCGTCCTTAAGGGAACACCAGAGCCAGAACCGGAAACGGAAGAATCTCTTCCTGAATCAGAACCGGAAACGGAAGCACCAAAAAAACATGGCTCCAGAGGACTGCTTATTCTTATCATAGTTTTGATTCTTGTAGTTCTTCTGGTGGTGGTATTCCTTCTTCTCAGGGCTGCAAAGAGGCGGAAGGCAGAAGCCACACGGAAAGCTAAAGCAGCAAAAATGAGCAGAATTCAGCAACAGAAGAGAAATAATGGAAATCGACAAAAATAGTAGAATTATTTAAATTTATAATCATTTTATGCAGATGAAAAATCCATATGTTTTGTATTGATATTTATACAACAATATGCTATTTTATGTTGAGTATTAAATACAGAGTAGGTTTTTGAGCGTCAAGTGCCAACCGGAACGGGGAGATGTCCGGTGGACGAAGAATATGAGGATCACCAAAACGTATCATCATTTGCGGCTCATTAATCGCATCCCGCTGTCCGTAGATTGGACGAAGCTCCTTTTTATTGCCGGCGGGCAAAGAAAGGAGTTTTTTTATGAAAAAAATGACAGTCCTTAGTCTTTGCCTTTGTGCTGCATGTATTGCACTTCATATTATTCTTGAAGTATTTTGCGCAATTCGAATTGGCAACGACCTGAAAATTTCATTTGCAACTTTACCATTTGTCGTAGTTGCTCTTCTGTGTGGTCCGGTAGAAGGCCTTGTAACGGGACTTCTTGGAACCTTCTTAAGCCAGTTGATTACTTATGGCGTAACCATCACCACACCATTCTGGATTATTCCTGGCGCGCTTCAGGGCTTAACCGCAGGTTTGATCTTTATCGCATTCAAGAGAAAACCAAAACTGGTACCGATTGGTGTTACCGTTTTTGCTTCCGGTTTAGTACTTGTTATTTTCAACTGGATTGCAAGCTACTTTGACGGTGTTGTATTCTTCAAGTACTGGACAATGGAAGTCCTGATCGGATTGATTCCTATCCGTTTACTTGTATGGGTTGGTCTTGCCGTTGTTTATACTGTGGTTTGCTTACCAATCACAAAGGCTTTGTTGAAATCTTGCCCAGGTGGATTCCGTCAGAGAAAGAAAGCAGAAGCTTAATGAAAAGGGAAGCCTTATCGACTTAAAAGTAAAAATGAATATAAAAAAGCAGCTGTCTTCTAAGGGGACAGCCGCATAAGGAAGTAATTTAACGGAAAAACCCGCCAAAGAAGAAATGCTTCTCTTTGGCGGGTTATTTCTTTCATTTCGACAAACTGGGATTTATTGAGATGGTATCAACTCGAAAAATCAGAAATTAGCAAAATTCTATCCCTCCAAACAGGAATTAGTGATAAAATTTCCTCCAAATAAATATTATTTTTAAAAATTGACAAGATTTTTTCGTTTTGGCATGAATCGTCGACGGATTTCTCCTTATTTTTCATGTAAACATCATGGATTGCAATGAAATAAGACGGTTTTTGATCAAAATCCTGCGAAA
>JAZRYR010000005.1:0-20451 GCA_045600845.1 Lachnospiraceae bacterium
TTTTTTGTTCTCTTTTACTTTCTTAATGATTGCATGTTCACGGCCGCCGCCGCCAACTACCATAACCTTCATACAAGTTCTCCCTTCTGATTTTAGTGATGGAATAATCTCATGCCGGTAAAGGCCATAACCATGTTGTAACCGTTGCAGCTGTCTATAACATCGCCATCACGAACAGAACCGCCCGGCTGAGCTACATAGGTAACTCCGCTCTTTGCTGCGCGGTCGATATTGTCGCTGAATGGGAAGAACGCATCGCTTCCCAAGCAAACGCCCTTAATTGAATTTAAGTATTCTCTCTGCTCTTCGAAAGTAAAAGGCTCCGGTCTTTCCGTGAAGTACTTCTGCCAGTTACCTTCTGCCGTAACATCTTCTTCGTTCTTGTTAATGAAACCGTCGATGCAGTTGTCTCTGTCCGGTCTTCCGATGTTCTCGATAAATGGAAGATTCAGTACACGGGGGCTCTGACGTAAGAACCAGGTGTCCGCTTTTCCACCAGCTAAGCGGGTGCAATGAACTCTGGACTGCTGGCCGGCGCCTACGCCGATTGCTGTTCCGTCATAAGCGAAAGCTACGGAGTTGGACTGGGTATATTTTAAAGTAATCAAAGCCAGTACCAGATCGCGTGCCTTCTCTTCCGGAAGGTCTTTATTTTCCGTAACGATGTTGTTCAGTAACTCTTTATTAATTTCAAAATTATTTCTTCCCTGCTGGAAAGTTATACCAAATACCTGTTTCTTTTCCTGTGGATACGGAACATAATCCGGGTCGATTTTGATAATGTTGTAACCGCCTTTTCTCTTGGTCTTTAAGATTTCCAAAGCTTCCGGGTCATAATCCGGCGCAATGATTCCATCGGATACTTCTCTTTTGATCATCGTAGCGGTAGTAACGTCACATTTATCCGAAAGAGCAATCCAGTCACCAAAGGAGCACATACGGTCTACGCCTCTGGCTCTTGCAAAAGCACATGCAATCGGAGAATCGTTCAGGCCTTCAATATCATCTACGAAGCAGGCTTTCTTTAATTCCTCAGAAAGAGGAAGTCCTAAAGCTGCTCCTGCAGGGCTGACATGCTTAAAGGAAGCGGCTGCTGGCAGACCTAATTCGGTCTTCAGTTCTTTTACTAACTGCCAGGAATTTAAAGCGTCTAAAAAGTTAATATAGCCAGGTCTTCCACTTAAGATTTCGATTGGGAGGTCCCTTCCATCTTCCATGAAAATCTTTGCCTGTTTCTGGTTTGGATTACATCCATATTTCAGTTCAAACTCGTTCATGTTCTCGGCCTTTCTATTTATTTTTATTCAGCATTCTGTTCTGTATTTCTTTTGTTTTTAAATTAATGAATCTTACATACAGGGAAATCCTGTTGTCTTCGTTTAATGCATTCCAGATTTCTTCGGCAACTTCGTCAACATCATTTCCTAAAGCGACTCTTTCCGGCTCGCCCTGGAAAGTCGGAATCGGATTCCCATCACAGACATAGGTGTGAATGAAATGTCCTAAACCAGCGAGCGATGGATAATCAAATCCATAACGGTTACAAGCCGTTCCTAAAGCATCCGCACTCTTTAAGATGCTCATGCTATAAGTGAAGTCGTCGTCTGCGAACTCTAACATGGCAGAAATACGAGGGGTGAAGTTCGGTCCATCCGGCTCAAATTCCCTTACGGTTAAGGAAGAATGAAAGCTCTTACCAGCCTGTAAGCCTTCATAAATTGTATCGGTCTGGTCGCCGTTGGTAACGATCAGTTTATTTTCATAATCTCTTAAAGCGGCGTAGATAATCAGACTTGGGTCCTCTAATTTGCTTGGATCAAAAGCCTCTGTAAAAACAGCTCCGTCCCTCTCTACAAAGACTCTGTTCCGGGAGTTAGCGCTGCGTCCCATAATAAAATAAGCTGCAATGGCCTTCTCACCATCGGCACTCTTTCCTACGATAATGCCGCGACCGGGGTAGGTGTTGCCCTCTAACAGATTTCCGATTGAATTGATTTTATAAATATCCATAGCGTCTCCCTTTATGCTTCTCTATTTCATTTCCGAACAGACTTTCTCAATAGCCTTTGGCAAGATCACCCATTCTGCCTGCTCCATAACTCTTCTCTGTAATACTTCCGGGGTATCGCCATTTTCCACAGAAACCGCCTTTTGGAAAATGATTTCTCCACCGTCCGGAATTTCATTTACGAAATGCACGGTGGCGCCCGTAACTTTTACACCTTTCTTTAAAGCCTCTTCATGTACCTTTAGGCCATAATAGCCTTTGCCACAGAAGGAAGGAATTAAAGAAGGGTGAATGTTTAAGATTCTCTTTGGAAATTCTTTGGTAAAGTTCTCGCTTAAGACGGTCAGGAAGCCTGCCAGTACTACCAGATCAATGTTTTCCTCATGGAGTTCCTGAATTACGCGACTTTCGATATCTCCGTCTTTTTTCGTAATGGCCATTCCTTTGATACCGGCGTTTTTCGCACGTTCTAAAGCGTAAGCGCCTTCGTTATTGGAGATAACTAAAACCACTTCTCCGCTGGTAATAATGCCGGATTTTTCTGCGTCAATAATAGCCTGAAGATTGGTACCCCCACCGGAAACCAATACAGCGATTCTCTTTTTGTTTTCCATAAAAATTTCCCGTTTATCAACTATGTTAGCCGGCCTCAGTATAAAACCAAGGCCGGCCATTCATTATTTAATCACTACTTTTTCGTCAGATTTGATGATTTCGCCCATGATATAAGCAGCGACCCCTTCTGCGTTTAAGATTTCTACGGCTTTGTCCGCCTCATCCTTTTCTACAACAATACTCATGCCTACGCCCATGTTAAAGGTGTTGAACATGTCTCTCTCCTCGATGCCACCTTCCTGCATGATCATGTCGAAAATTGGAAGGATTTTTACCGCCTGTTTTTCGATTGCTGCACCGAAGCCTTCCGGAATACTTCTCGGAATATTCTCATAGAAGCCACCGCCGGTGATATGGGAGATTCCCTTTACGGTTACGTTATCTAAAAGTTTTAATACCGGTTTTACATAAATCTTTGTAGGTGTCAGTAAGGTTTCTCCTAAGGACTTTCCGCCTAAGGCTTCTACCGGTGCTTTCATGTCTCGGTTCTCCACATCGAAAACTTTTCTTACCAGAGAAAATCCATTGGAATGAACTCCGCTGGATGGAAGGGCGATTACTATGTCTCCTTCCTTCATGGTCTTGTTGTCAATGATTTTGCTCTTATCTACAACACCCGTAGAATAGCCTGCTAAGTCATATTCATCTTCCGGATAGAAGCCCGGCATTTCTGCAGTTTCCCCACCGATTAAAGCAGCTCCTGCCTGAACGCAGCCTTCGCTGACACCTTTAACGATGTCCGCGATTCTTTCCGGATAGTTCTTTCCACAGGCAATATAGTCTAAGAAGAATAACGGTTTCGCGCCACAACAGATAATGTCGTTTACACACATCGCTACGCAGTCGATACCTACGGTGTCATGCTTATCCATAAGAAACGCAATTTTCAGCTTGGTTCCTACACCATCGGTTCCGCTGACTAAAATCGGTTTTGTCATTCCTTCCAGATCCAGTTCAAAAAGTCCACCGAAACCACCGACATCGGAGCAAACGCCCTTTGTCATGGTTTTCGCAATATGTTCTTTCATCAATTCTACAGATCTGTATCCTGCTGTAATATCAACGCCCGCGCTAGCGTAAACATCGGATCTTGATTCCATCATTATTCCTTTCCATTCCAACAATACGTGCACAATTTACAAGGTTCAAGGTCTATAGCCTGGATAAGTCCCTCCAGAGACTGGAATTCCAAAGAAGCAAAATGGAATTTCTCGCAAATGGCCTGTCTTAATTTTTTTCCACGCTCCGTTTTTCCGTCAGCATACTCTTCCATGTATTTGAAACCTTCTTCGCCTTCTAATTCCATAATAATCCTTCTGGCAATCAGTTCCATTTCACTTCTGGATGCTGAAAAATCCAGATATTTACAGTTGTACATAATCGGAGGGCAGGCAGACCGCATGTGGACTTCCTCTGCTCCGTTTTCATAAAGGAAATCTACGGTTTCCTTTAACTGTGTACCTCGTACAATAGAATCATCTACAAATAAAAGCTTCTTTCCCTGAATTAATTCCTTTACCGGAATCATTTTCATTTTCGCAATTTTATTTCTGGAGCCCTGAGTTCCCGGCATGAAGCTTCTGGACCAGGTTGGAGTGTATTTGATAAACGCACGGGCAAAGGCTTTTCCGCTTTCATTGGCATAACCAATGGCATGTGGCGTGCCAGAATCCGGAACTCCACCGACATAATCAATGTCCTGCGCAATGCCATCCTTTTTATCTGCCTGTGCCATGATCCGTCCGTTTTCATAGCGCATGATTTCTACATTCTTGCCTTCATAGGAAGACGTAGGATACCCATAATAAGACCAAAGAAAAGCACAGATTTTCATCTGCTCTCCTCCCTCATAAAGAGTCTTTACTTCCTTGGAAGAAATTTCTACAATCTCTCCCGGTTTTAATTCTTTATAAGTCTCAAATCCCAGTTTTTCCAAAACAAAAGACTCAAACGAAAGAGCAAAGCCGTCTTCTCTTTTTCCGATCTGTACCGGAAGCCTGCCGAACCGGTCTCTGGCTGCAATGATATTTCCATCATCCTTGATTACGATAATGCTGGCGGAGCCTTCAATAATGTCATTCAGATGACGGATGCCGTCCACGAAATTTCCCTTCTGGTTAATAATCGCTGCCACCAGTTCCGTAATATTGATTTTTCCTCCGGTCTTGGCGTCAAAATGTCCATTAATCTCATTGAAGAAAATTTCAATCAGCTCGTCCGTATTGGTGATTTTTCCCAACATATAAACGGCAAAGGCGCCAAACTTTGTCCGAATCAGTAACGGCTGCGGATCTACATCACTGATGCATCCGATCGCCGTCGTTCCTTTCATGTCATCAAAGACCTGACCAAATCTTGTCCGGAAAGGAATATTTTCAATACTGTGGATTTTTCTCTGTAATCCGATTTCTTTATCATAGCACGCAACACCGGCTAACTTTGTTCCCAGATGAGAATGGTAATCAATGCCGAAGAAGACATCATCCATACAATCCCGCTCGGAAACGACTCCAAAAAATCCGCCCATAAAGACCTCCTATGCAAAGAATAATTTTGATAACGTCATTGGATCAATATATTCTCCGTCTTTGTAAACTCTCATGTTACCGGAAGCGATTTCGTCGATTAACATAACTTCGCCATCTTTTCCGTAACCAAATTCGAATTTAATGTCGTAAAGTACTAAGCCTTTTTCTGCAAGGTCGTCAGCAACGATCTTTGTAATCTGCTGTGTTTCAGCTTTCAGATCTTCATACTGTTTTTCTGTCATAACGCCTAAAACTACCAGACCATCTTTTGTGATCAATGGATCGCCCTTGTCATCGTTCTTTAAAGTAGTTTCTACGTAAGATGGAAGGTCAGCACCTTCTTCTACTAAATCAGAATATCTTCTGTAAAAGCTGCCAACAGCTTTATTTCTGCAGATTACTTCCAGACCTTTGCCAAATACAGTTGCAGGGAGAACTTCCATCGTTGTGTCATCAAGGTTAGCGCTTACAAAGTGAGTCTTCAGACCAGCTGCATTAATTTTTTCAAAGAAGTAAATAGACATTCTTAAGTTAACATCGCCTACACCTTCGATAGTCAAGCCTACAGAGTTTTCGCCCGGGTCAAAAACGCCATCTTTTCCTGTGCAATCATCTTTGAATTTCAGAAGATAATTGCCGTTTTCAAGTTCAAAAACATCTTTTGTTTTTCCTGTGTAAACTAACTTGTTTCCCATTTTTGTTCTCCTCACTTATTTATTATTTAATTTTTTATCTTTTTCTAAAACTTTTGCTGCATCCTTTGCTCTTTTATCATCCAGTTTCTTTGCCAGTTCTGCATCTTCGACTGCGATGATCTGGGCAGCTAGGAGGGCTGCATTTGCAGCTCCGTTAATCGCTACGGTGGCAACTGGAATTCCGCTTGGCATCATGACGGTGGAAAGAAGGGCATCCATTCCGTCAAGAACAGAACCTTTGCAAGGGATTCCGATAACCGGTAAGGTGGTGTTTGCTGCGATAGCTCCTGCTAAATGGGCTGCCATTCCGGCGGCAGCGATGATCGCGCCAAATCCATTCGCTCTTGCATTCAGAGCGAAATCTCTGGCTTCTACAGGAGTTCTATGTGCGGAGTAAACATGAGGTTCATAAGGAATTCCCAGTTCTTCTAACATGTCCATAGCTTTCTGGACGATTGGAAGATCGGAGTCGCTTCCCATGATAATTCCGACTTTTTTCATTTTACTCTCCTCTCCTATTTCACCGGTGTGTTGTCTTTCTGAATAACATCATGTGCGCCGCCTTCCACGATACTTGTAGCAGAAACCAGCGTCAGTTTTGCTTTCTGCTGAAGTTCCGGAATGGTTAAAGCGCCACAGTTGCACATGGTGGATTTTACTTTGCTTAAAGAAAGAGCTACATTGTCTTTCAGGCAGCCTGCGTAAGGAACATAGGAATCTACGCCTTCTTCGAAGGAAAGCTTTGCATCGCCGCCTAAATCGTAGCGTTGCCAGTTGCGGGCTCTTGCAGAACCTTCGCCCCAGTACTCTTTGTAATAAGTTCCGTTAATGCTCACTTTGTTGGTCGGGCTTTCGTCGAATCTTGCGAAATATCTTCCCAACATCATGAAGTCTGCGCCCATAGCTAACGCTAAGGTCATATGATGGTCGTAAACGATACCGCCATCGGAGCATACCGGAATGTAAATACCCGTCTCTTCAAAATATCTGTTTCTTTCTGCACAAACATCGATCAGCGCCGTCGCCTGGCCACGGCCGATTCCCTTGGTCTCACGGGTGATACAGATCGAACCACCACCGATGCCGACTTTGATAAAGTCTGCACCACATTCTGCTAAGAAACGGAAACCATCTGCATCGACTACATTACCGGCACCAACTTTTACGGTGTCGCCGTAATTCTCGCGGATCCATCCGATGGTACGTTTCTGCCACTCAGAAAAACCTTCGGAGGAATCGATGCAAAGAACATCTGCACCAGCCTCTAATAAAGCAGGAACTCGTTCTGCGTAGTCTCTGGTGTTGATACCAGCACCAACGATAAATCTCTTCGTGTCGTCTAATAATTCGTTTGGGTTTTGTTTATGTGAATCGTAGTCTTTGCGGAAGACGAAATAGCAGAGCTTGCCGTCTTCGCTGACGATAGGTAAAGCGTTCAGCTTGTGATCCCAGATGATGTCGTTCGCTTCCTTCAGGCTGGTTCCTTCCGGAGCAGTGATAAGTTTTTCTCTTGGAGTCATGAATTCTTTGACTTTGCAGGTAAGTTCCATACGGCTTACTCTGTAGTCACGGCTGGTAACAAGTCCAACCAGTTTTCCGTTCTGGGTACCGTCTTCGGTAACCGCCATGGTGGAATGACCGGTTTTCTCTTTCAAAGCGATAACTTCTTTCAGGGTGTCCTCCGGGCTTAAGTTGGAATCGCTTGGAACAAATCCAGCCTTATAATTTTTCGCACGGTTGACCATGGCAGCCTCTTCTTCGATTGGCTGGGATCCATAGATGAAGGATACTCCTCCTTCTTTTGCCAGAGCAACAGCCAGAGCATCTCCGGAAACGGACTGCATAATTGCAGATACCATCGGAATGTTCAAAGAGATTGCAGGCTCTTCGCCTTTTTTATACTTAACTAACGGTGTTTTTAAACTAACATTTGCCGGTATGCACTCTGCACTGGAGTATCCCGGAATTAAAAGATACTCGTTAAAAGTGTGTGACGGCTCGTTGATGAAGCTTGCCATATTTTCCCTCCTTGATTATTGATAATTGAATTCTAACACAGCCCTTTTAGGGGTACAACGGACAAGGTATACAAACTTTTTTTATTTTTTCGAAAATAATATAAAAAAGGACCAAAAAGGAAGAAAGGCCAGCTAGAAATTGCATAAAAAGAGAAAACGAGATATAGTATTTGCAGGCGTCAGAACGCTGTTTTTTGAAAGGGCGTAACTGGCTCAATTCCGAATTTTGAAAAGGAAAAAATCATGTTTTTAGCATCTGGTTGGAAAGATTATGAAGTAATGGATACCTGTAGTGGTGAGAAGCTGGAACGCTGGGGAAAGTACGTTCTCCTTCGTCCCGATCCACAGGTTATCTGGAATACAAAGAAGCAGGTTCCGGAATGGGAAAAACTGAATGCCCACTACCACCGCTCCGCAAAAGGCGGCGGGGAATGGGAGTTCTTCTCTTTGCCGGAGCAATGGCAGATTCATTATGATTTAAAAGGCCTTTCCGATGGTCGGCTGACCTTCAACCTGAAGCCTTTCAGTTTTAAGCATACCGGCCTCTTTCCGGAACAGGCAGTAAACTGGCAATGGTGTTCCGATTTAATTGCCGGAGAAATTGCTTCCGGACGGAAAAAGCCGGGAGAAATCAAAGTCTTAAACCTCTTCGCTTATACGGGGGGCGCCACCTGTGCCTGTGCCAAGGCAGGAGCTCATGTAACCCATGTAGATGCCTCCAAAGGCATGGTTGCCTGGGCAAAAGAAAACGCAAAGGACTCCGGCATCGCAGAAGACCGGCTCCGCTGGTTAGTAGATGACTGCCAAAAATTTGTAGAACGGGAAATCCGCCGTGGGAATCAATACGATGCCATCATTATGGATCCTCCATCCTACGGCCGTGGCCCGAAAGGTGAGATATGGAAAATGGAAGACAACATCTATGCGTTCCTTAAGCTGTGTGCCCAGGTGTTGAAAAAAGATGCGCTCTTCTTTCTCATCAATTCCTATACCACCGGTCTTCAGCCAGCGGTTTTAACTTATATGCTTCAGACGATTTTGGTGCCGGAATTTAAAGGCACGGTCAGCTGTGATGAAGTCGGTCTTCCGGTCAGATGTAATCATCTGGTATTGCCGGCCGGAGCTTCCGGACGCTGGCAGAAATAAGATGGGATTTTCTTCATCCGGTGCCTTCCGGACAGAGGGAAAACAAATCCGGTTGAAAAAAAACCTCATCTGTGATAGCCTATATGTACTACATTTTTTAATGTATGCCTCAATAGCTCAGTCGGTAGAGCACTTCACTCGTAATGAAGGGGTCGCAGGTTCAAGTCCCGTTTGAGGCTCTTTTTTATTGTGTACTTGAAGAAAGCTGACAGGATTTTTTATGGCTGCAAAAAAAAGGAAACGTATTCTTACGATTTTATTTATAGCCTTTAATGCAGGCGTTATCCTTTGGACTGCTCTTTCAGAATTTGCAGGCAAGGACAGCGCCATGAAGTTTCATGAAATTCAGGTCAAGTGGGCAATCCTTATTCCTGCTTGCTTTTCTTGGCTACTTGCAATTGCTGCGGAAACAGTAAAGTATTGTCTTTTGATGAAAGAATTGTGCGGTCACATTGACTGGCGTCTCGCAGCGGAAACGGTTCTTTTGGGCCGGTACTATGACAACATCACGCCTTCCGGCGTTGGTGGCCAGCCTTTCCAGATTTATTATTTGAAGAAAAAAGGCATTAAATCTTCGGATGGTGCGGCAATCCCTCTGGTAGGATTTATGTCCATGCAGTTTGCCTTCGTTTTTCTCGGTCTGCTTTTATTTGCAATTTTTAGCAGGTTCATTGAAGTCGGATTCGTAAAAGTAACCAGCTATGTCGGTCTGGCCTTTTATGCATTCTTCCCGATTGTTATCCTGATGTTTACTTTTTTTGAAAAAACCATGATTCGGCTTATGCACTGGTTCGTAAATCTTCTGGCAAAAATGAAGATTGTCCGCGACCCGGCAAGTACGTTCCGGAACTGGGGAAAAAATGTTTCCGAATACAGTATCGCAACCAAAGGCGTTTTAAGAGACGGAACTCTGTCCCTTAAAGTCATGGGACTATCTATTGTTTACCAGTTAGGCATCTGCTCTATTCCATATTTTGTCATTTTGGCATTCGGTGGCAGCATCAACTATATTTCCTGCCTGGTAAATATTTTTTCCATTTATGCAACCATCACCTTTATTCCTACCCCGGGCAACGCCGGAGCAGCAGAGGGTTCATTTTATGCCATCTTCAGCATGCTTACCAAAGGCTTTGTTTTCTGGGCAATGCTGACATGGCGCTTCTTTGTATTTTATCTTTTCATCATTGTCGGCCTTCTGATATTCCTGAAAAACGGCCTGCAGTCCAGAAAAGAGAGGAAAAATCGGACAGTGAGGCGGTAGAGAGTGAGTACCAGTATTGCACAATTTGTCGATATTTTTTATCCGGCCATCGATGGTGTTGTGAAGGTCGTTGATAATTATGCCCGGATATTAAATTCTTATGAGGATGTTAATTGCTCCGTTTTTGCTCCGAAACTGGACAAAAACTATCAAGAGAATTTTTCTTATCCAGTCACCCGGATTTCCAGCTTTCCTTTTATCGGAGGATATTCCTGTCCGGTTCCGGCGCTTTCTCCATCCGTAAAAAAAGAATTTTCTGCACAGGAAATTCAGCTGATTCATGCCCATTCTCCTTTTACAATCGGGCATTATGCCTACCGACTTTCCAGGGAATTCCATATTCCTTTCGTCATGACCTTCCATAGCAAATACTATGAGGACTTCATGAATTATACCGGCAGTAAGACGATTTCCAAACTGCTGACAGACTATGTGGTTCATCTCTATAACAAGGCGGATTATGTCTGGACCGTAAGTGAAAATGCGGCGGACACGCTCCATAGTTACGGATATAAAAAAGAGATTGAAGTCATTGGAAATGGTACGGATCTGGTTTATCCGATGGATCCGGAAGCAGTCAGAGAAAAAGCAATCCGACAGTTCCACCTGCCATCCGATTGCAACCTCCTGCTTTTCGTTGGCAAGCTATCCAAACAAAAAAGTGTTGACATGGCTATCGATACCATGAAAAAATTACGTGGAAGGAATTTTAAACTGATTCTGGCCGGGAATGGTGATATTAATGCTTTAAGAAAATATGCGACCAGGGTCGGCGTGGCCGAAGATATTATTTTCGTAGGGGAAGTAAAAGATAAAGAACTGCTGACCGGGCTTTATCTGTCCAGCGATCTGCTTTTCTTCCCATCAACCTATGACACCTTTGCAATCGTCGTAAGAGAAGCTGCCGTTGTCGGATGCCCTGCTCTTCTGATTTCCGGTTCCGCTTCCGCTGAGAATATTACCGATAATTACAACGGTTTTTTATGCGATCAGAATGAATGTTCCGCTGCGGATAAAATATTGGAAATATTCGCAGAAGGCTCCCGGCTACAGCAGACCGGTGCAAATGCCAAAGCTACTCTCCCATCCAGCTGGGAGCAGATTGTCCCTCAAGTCTATAAAAAATATAAAGAAATAATAAAATCATAGAGGAGGATAATGATGTTAACACCTAGAGAAAATTACAAATTAAGAATTAACGGCGAAACACCAGAATGGTTTCCGATGCACGGCTACCGCAAAGCAGACTCCTGCTGCCTGATGCCACGTATGAACAAAGAATTCATCGCCCGCCACTTTGTATTTGATGGAGAGGAACCTTATCAGTATGGTGATAATATTTACCGAAGTGACTGGTTCGATCTGGATTGGGAATTTGTTCCTGCAGTTGGCGGCTCTACGGTTCATCCAGGTGCTCCTAAGGTTCCGGATATTTCCCATTGGGAAGATTATGTGTCCGTTCCTACCATCGACATGTTTGATTTTGCAGACTGCTACGAGAAAAATAAAGACTATGTTAAGAAAGATCTCTGGTCTGAGACGATTATCATGACCGGCTTCTGGGAGAGACTGATGTCCCTGATGGATGTTGAAAATGCGGCTGTCGCCATGATTGATGATGATCAGAAAGAAGGCATCCATCGCCTCTTCGATCAGCTGTCGGATTTCTACTGTGAGTACTTCACCGAAATGAAGAAATATTTTGATTTCGATATGGTTCAGGTTCATGATGACTGGGGTCATCAGCACAGTACCTTCTTCTCACCGGATACCGCACGTGAGATGATCGCTCCTTACTTTAAGAAGGTTGCAGACTGTGTACATAAACTGGGAATGAAATTTGAACTTCATAGCTGCGGCAAGAACGGTCCTATGGTTCCTGTTTACATTGAAATGGGCATCGACCTTTGGGCTCCTCAGCTCATGAATGATGTTTATGCGCTGGCACAGCAGTACAAGGGTTCCGGTCTGTACTTCGGAATTCATGAAACCCCTGTATTCCGTGAAGGCATCACCGATGAGGAAGTTATTCAGTTAGCACATGAGTGGGTTGACAAATGGGCTCCATTGGACACTATCGGTTATCTGATGATGGGCTTCCCGGATCTGTTCAAGGAAGAAATCATTTCCTACTCAAAGAAATATTTTGCAGAAAAATAAGATGTGCGACGCAAATGTGCAAGCCGACGCGACGCAATTGTGTAAGCCGACGCGAATGTGCAAGCCGACGCGACGCGAAAAAGAATTTAAGGGGAACCCAATGGTTCCCCTCTTTTTTTACCCTTATCTTAAATTTCCCAAAACAAAGTCTTTCACAACGCCAAAGAATTCGCGAGTCATATTGTTTGGCAGATAGAATGCTTTTGACGGCGAAGAAATACCGCTGATGGAAACATTCGCGAATCCCTCTTTCTGCGTATAGGCTTTTGCTATGTGCAAAGCGCGGAATAGGTGGAAGTTGTTGGTCACAATACCAAGAGTGATTTGTTTATCTTGTGGAAGCGACTCGTTTACAGAACTTTCGCTACCGGTCAGCGTTGAACCGTTTGGGGATAAAGAGCTCTTCTCCTTAATGATTTCCATCGTATATTTTATATTGCCGGTGGTGTTTTCCGCCAACTCCTCACGAAGGATTCGTTCGGAAGGAATCCCCCGTTGCTCCAGATAGCGGGCCATGCCCTCTGCTTCCGTAAAAGGCTCGTTGAAGCCTTGGGCACCGGACACGATGCAGACCGTCTCTGGATTCTCGTTCAGATAATGGATGGCCGTGTCCAGACGATACTTCAAAACGACGCTCGGACCGTAGTCATGGACTTGAGCACCAAGAACCGTGATATAGTCCAGTCCCTTCGTACTTTTCACTCCGAAACCGGAAAGAATCAGGCCTTCAACCATTGCAAAAATGGCACAGGCAGCAATAACGCAGATGATAAAAATCCGTTTAAGAACCTTTGGAAGAATTGCCCACCAACAAAAGCGAACCGCAACGGCAAACACGGCAAACATCGCTGCCAACAGAAACCAGAAGATAAAAAACAGACCTCCGGTATTCAGCGACGCAATCATGATGCCGTAGATGAAACATATTATCGATAAAATAATCCAAAGGATTAGCATAAATCTCCTCTCGTTTTCGTTTTTTATAATTTTAGCAAGATGGAAGCATTTTCGCAATGCACTCCTATATCGGAAGCACAGATGCCATCACAGAAGCACATATGCCAGTTTGAAATCACTGGCGCTATCTCGGAAGCACCGCTTTCAGAACAGAAACGCAAATGTTGAGCATTTTCTTCGAACTTTTATTTTTTACATTTACTGATGCGGTGAAAACCATATGTTTACCGTCAAATTATTATTACTATCCCGGAATGTGGATAAATTTGCTCGTGCTTCAAAAAAGATGCGCATCATTATTCATAAAAAACAACCCACGAGAAAATCCCATGGGTCTTTTATTTTTATTCAAACGGGAAAATGTAATCTAATCCCAAATCATCACGGAGCCCGATCAGCTCCTTCTGAATTGCCTCGCCAATAGGAACGCCCTTGTCCTTTCGTTCCATCCAGGCCAGGTATTCTTTCTCGCCAGCCGTGTAGATGCGCTCAGCATCCGGCGCCTTTTTTGAATCGCGAAGGCCTCTACAGATATCGCCCGCCGTCTTCTTGAAAGTGTCCAGTCCCATAAAGAATTCCGGATTAATGACGAAGAAGAAATGGCCCAGATGATACATGTCCCGATTGCCGTTTTCGTCCGTTCCATTCAACGCCTTCAAAAACGGTCCTCCCGCCAATGCTGCAGACAGAATCTCAACAACGGTGGTGAAACCGTATCCCTTATAGCCGCCGGTAGTTTCCCCTAATCCACCTAAAGGAAGAAGGGCTGCGTCTCCCGCGCGCAGGTCTTTTAAAATCCTGCCAGCGTCCATCAGGGTTTCGCCCTTATTATTAACAACCAGTCCGTCAGGAATCGCCTTCCCCTGACGTTCGTAAAATTCAATTTTCCCGTTCTGCACGATGGAAGTAGCTGCATCAAAATTAAATGGAAATTCTTCATCGGTCGGCATGGTAAATGTCAGTGGATTCGTTCCCATCATCGGCTCTACACCGAAGGTCGGCGCCACAGACGGTCTTGCATTCGTACCGGTAACACCGATCATGCCCGCCTTTTCTGCCATGCCGGTCCAATAACCAGCGATGCCGTAGTGCGTTGAATTCATAATCGTTCCACCAGCCATGCCATAAACCTTCGCTTTTTCAATCAGCATCTCCATCATCTTGTAAGATGCCACCATACCCATGCCATCATGAGCATCCATAACAATGGTGGTCGGCGTTTCCTTTACGATTTCAATTTCCGTAACCGGCTTCAACATTCCATTTTTGATTCGATCCAGATAAATCGGTTTGAAGCGATTGCAGCCATGGCTTTCGATACCGCGTCGGTCCGACTCTAAAAGTACGTCGGCACAGATTTTCGCATCCTCTTCCGGCACGCCGTACTTCACAAAAACATCTATCATAAAATTGTTCATCTGTTCCCACGAAACATAAGGTCTAGTTTCCAAAATACCCATCTCCATTCTTTTGCGATTAAAATTAACTATATGATACTACAAATCCGTAATAAAAGTGGAGGTTTTCTGGTTTTGGATCTGAAAATGCGCAATTTTTTCGTTTTCGTTCCAGTTACCCCATTAAAACTGCTCTTTTTTTTCGTTTTCGTTCCAATTCGCCATAAATATGAAGATTTCAGAACAGAAACGCAAATTTTGCGCACTTCCCAGAACAGAAACGCAAATTTTGCGTATGTTTAGCTAAATTTTTATTTTCAAATCTACGAATTCGGTTAAAATCGCATGTTTACGTCTCTTTCAAATGCTGTCATCTACGAATACGGTTAAAAATAGCCCGCGATCTTCGCGGGCGTTTCATTTATTTCAGTATTTTCAACGCCGAAATCAGCAAGTCTCGCACTTCAAAGCGAGTTAATTTTTTCTCCACATAATTTCCGAACTCCACCGGCAGGATAAACGTAATTTCGTCGCCGGCGTTTTTCTTATCCAGGGTCATAATTTCGATCCAACGCTCTGGCTCGAACGTTCCAACAGAGGAATCTGCTGACGCCGCTTCTTTACCAACGTCATTCATCAACAGCCCACAACCGATAACTTCCGCCTTCAGCTTCTCCAAAAGTGGCGCCTCACATAGTCCCAGCTTCACAGCCATGGCCGCTTCGATCAGCAGTCCGTTGGCTACGGCCTTGCCATGAGGGGTGGAATAGCCGCTATCCTTCTCGATGCAATGGCCCACGGTGTGGCCCGCATTCAAAACATTGCGGATTCCTTTTTTATCCAATTCGTCTTCGCCGACGATTTTACTTTTATATTCAATGCAGTCAGTGATGATTTCTTCGAGTAAGTCGTACAAAGGATCCGATCCCGCGTCAAAAGCAGGATCCAAGCCTGCGCCAAAGTTCACACCTTCCGCCAGAACCCTGGAAAATCCCAGTCCTGCGATAGCATCGGTCTTAATCACTTCGCCCAGGCCTTCTGCGAAAACCTCTGAAGGCAAAGTCTCCAAAGCATCCAAATCGCAGATTACCGAAATCGGTTGCCAGAACGCGCCAGCGAGATTCTTTCCTTTCTCCAGATCCACCGCTGTCTTTCCGCCGACGGAAGAATCCACCATGGCAAGCAAGGTCGTCGGCACCTGAACGTAGTCGATTCCGCGCATATAAATCGAAGCCGCAAAGCCGGCAAGGTCTCCTACCACGCCGCCACCCAGAGCGATGACCACATCGCTTCTTTGCACGCCGCTCTCTGTCAGAAAATTCAGCACGCTCTCCAGTGTCTGGAAGTTCTTGCTCTGCTCACCTGAGGGGAATGCGAAGCTGCAAACGGTAAATCCGGATGCCCGAAGGCTCATCACGACGCGCTCCCCATATAAAGCGAACACCGTGGCGTCGGATATGACCGCCGTTTTCGAAGCGCCGCTTACCGTACGAACCAGAGGTCCTATTTCGTCCAATAAGCCCCTGCCAATGTTTACACTATATTCTTTTTCAATGTTTACGCTTATGGTCTCCATTGCTTGAATTCGTGCGCAAAGTCCGCGCTCCATCATGAAAATCTGTCCGCTTAACCATCCGCGGAGACTATAAGATTTTCTTAAACTCTACCGTTTTCTTCACAGCAACAATGAGTTCTTTCAGTTCTTCTCCGTTCAGTTGCTGTTCTGCGTCCGAAAGTGCCTTGCATGGCTCCGGATGCATCTCGATTTCCAGACCATCTGCGCCCGCCATAACTGCAGCCAAACTCATCGGTTTTATCATTTCCCTACGGCCGGTCGCATGAGACGGGTCTACAAGCACCGGCAGATGGGTCAGTTCTTTCAGCGCTGCTACAGCGCTAAGGTCTAAGGTATTTCGGGTGTAAGTCTCGTAGGAGCGGATGCCGCGCTCACAAAGACAAACTTCCTTATTGCCACCGGTCAAAATATACTCGGCGCAATTCAAGAGTTCCTCGATGGTGGCGTTAGTTCCCCTCTTTAGCAAAACCGGTTTGCGAATCTTTCCGACTTCTTCCAAAAGAGAATAATTCTGCATGTTCCGGGCGCCGATCTGAATCATATCCGCATACTCTGCAACTAAAGCAACGTCGCGGGTGTCTACCACTTCCGTAATGACTGGAAGGCCGCAAGCCTCGCCCGCTTTTTTCAGATACTTCAAGCCTTCCTCACCTAACCCCTGGAAAGAATAAGGCGAAGTTCGTGGCTTGTAAGCACCGCCGCGAAGCATATTCGCACCCGCCTCTTTCGCCAGACAAGCTGCCTCTAAAATCTGCTCCTCCGACTCCACGCTGCAAGGTCCAGCGATGATCAAAAAGTCTTCTCCGATATTTATATTTCCAACTTTGAAGCAGGTTCTTTCGCCGCTTGCCGAAAGAGCCGCCAGTTTCAAACCGTCCATCGATATCTGCCTCTTTTCCTAGAATGCAAAATTTTCACGCCGCCGTCGGCAGCCTGCAAACTGCGCCGCGCCGAACCCTTAGCTGACAACATTCGCGCTGCCGCAATATCGCAGCTAACAATATATGATACTACAAATTCACAGAAAAGGCATAGGAATTCTTAAAGAAATCAAAAAAACACCGGAGGTTTTTCCTCCGGCGTTTTGATTTTTGTTGTATTTTTTTGTGAATTAGAACATTACTGTGCTCATGCGGTCGATTTCTTTATGAACTGCTTCATAAACACCTGGAAATGCGCTTCCTGGTAAACCTGCTGTTAAGCAAGGGATGAAGGAATGAGTTCCGCACTTCTTGCATGCTCGTTCTACTTCTGCCGCGATGGTTTCTGGTTTCCAATCTGGAAGGTCACAAACCTTCGTTTCGATTTCGCCCATGAATGTGATCTGTCCGCCGTACTTCTCGATTAATGCTGGAAGGTCGTTTGTAGGAGTGCAGCCCTGCCAGATGTCGATGCCCATCTCAATGAAGGATGGTACTAAGTTTGCGGAGAAAGCGTCGTTGTGGTGTACTACTAATACGCCGTTCTCATGGTAGTATCCGTAGATTTTTTTGTATGCCGGAACGATGAATTCGTTGAACATGTCCGGTGACATGAAGGAGCTCTTTAAGCTGCCGAAGTCGTCGTGGTGAAGGATTGCTTCGATACCAACACGCTCAACCATAGCATGTGCAAAATCTAATTCGACTTCTACTAAGAAGTCGATAAGTTCATGCATCTCGTCTGGCTCTTCATAAAAGTTCGCCATAGCATCTTCCATGCCCATTAAAGCATGAAGTCTTTCGAAGATACCCTGGGTATGTATTGCAGATACGTACTGATTCTCGCGATCGGTAGAAGCTGCGATGCCATTCAGCATTCCCCAGTATCCAGGATCATCCGGAATGAAAGGTTTATGGTTAACAACTTCTCTCCATTTTGTGATATCTTTTAATACACGATGAGCCTCATCATGTACTGGGAATGCACCCATCTGGCCCTCTGGGAAGCTCCAGAATACACCGAACTGGTCATAGCCTTCGTTACCAGGAGCAAGCGGATAATCTCCCATATAATATAAGTCAGGAACGAGCGGGTTCAGGAAATCATACTGATTTACAAAACGATCCGGCTTGCCGTCTTTTTTCATTACTTCCTGCAAATTTTCTTTTCCGGTTAACATAGTTACCCTCCTATTATTTGTTGAATTGATATAATAACTGATTCGGCGCGACTGTCGTTTTCGCCTTTTGCACGGCTTTCCGTCTGGGCTTCCAGGCGCTGGCACGTCTCCTTATCTTTTCATTGTACATAAAACACGATTTTTTTCAACATGAAGTTGCTCTTCTCGCACGAATTCTCACGTTTTTAGCGAAAAAATGCTCTTTTTTTACGTTTTCGTTCCGGAATACGCTCATCATTTTCGTTTTCGTTCCGATTCTCATACATCTTTTTCGTTTTTGTTCTGAATTCGCTGATTTTACCTTTTTTCCAGAACGAAAACTTAATTTTAGAGCATTTTGGAGGATTTTTTAAAAATGCATGAATTCCAGAACGAAAACGAAGATCTTGAGCTTTTTTAGTGGGAACTCGCAATATCAGCCTGCAAACCAGGGGCACTTCTTTATTTTCTAAACAACTCCTTAACTACATGAAAGCGCCGTTCCCGGTACTTATCATATTTTGAGAGACACGCCTTCAATCCCAACGCTTTGCGTACATTTTTGAATAACGCGTCTAGCGAATTCAAATTGCGGATGTCGTCCGCCGTCGCGGTAATTACCTTATATCCAGAGGCTGTCAACGCATTCTGCCTCCTTTTATCATAAGCATGTTGCTCGGGTGACAGATGCGTCATATTACTATCATATTCCAAAATGACTCGTTTCTCTCTCCACACTATGTCACCCCGACAGGTGTCCCGGCCCAGGATTTTCGTTCCAACAGAGGATAGCTTCACTTCTCCATTTGGTTCCGGTGTCGGAAGACCGTAACCGCCCACTGCAAACGGGAACACACTCAAGACATCCAGCTTCGACTCCATAGGGGAGTTGGAATTATTGAGTGCATATTGAATCGCGCGAGTAGCATTCTTGATACCGTGGGATGCTTTCGCCGAGGCCAGATATTCCGAGAGTTTTTCGACGCTGGTAATCGGCTTTCGTGACAACTGGCCAAACTCGGCATTTAAATTTGTATAGTAAATCGCCGACAAGTTATACGCCAATTCCACAAGCTTTTCAAAAGAAAAATCATCAGCCGCTTTCAAGAACGAATATTCTGGGCTGGCGATGTAAATATTCATTGGCAAACTTTGCTGCCGGACGAGAAAAATACTGTTTGGTGGAAGGAAAGTTTTTCGGACATAATAATAATTTTTGTTTTGTGCTGAGATCGGCACTTTTTTCGTGCCCAAGAGGCTCACAGATCCCGTCAGATTCAGCATAGATTTGATTTCTTCTATATCGCTTTCCAAGACGGAAACATTGCTGACGGGCGGAGCCTCTTTTATTCGCACCAAACGAAAGCTTTCGCTCCGCCCGTCCGTGTGCCGCCAAAAATACAGCGATGATGGATACGTAATAACAAGCGATGGTTTCATAAGTTCGCCTTTCTTAAATGATTGGAAATGTTGATAAAAGATAAAATGGTCTGAATTATAAAGAACAAAAGAAGTGAGAATTCACATTTTTGTTAGCATATCATTTTCCGCGTGTGTCTTCAATCGTATACAAAATGTTTACTTAATTTCTTTTGATTCCAAACGAATACGCCAGAAAAAGTCATGCTTTTCGATCCCAGAGAATATGGAAATGGACCCGAAAATGCTCATCTTTTTCGTTTCCGTTCTAAAACATGTCCATTAATTTCGTTTCCGTTCTAGAGTATGCCTAACATTTTCGTTTCTGTGCTGAATTCGATGATTTTTCCCATTTTTCAGAACGATAACGAAAATCTCGAGCTTTTTTAAGTGTTTTTTCAAACAGCACATGAACTCCTGAACGATAACGAAAATCTTGAGCAGTTTCACAATCATGACCACCGGCTTAGCCGGTGGTTTGCTCTGCGGCTATAAGCCGCTGTTCCCGGCTTGCCCCTAAAGGGGCTCTGAATAGTCCGCCTTCCGCACCGCGGTCCCGGGCTGGCCCTGAAGGGCCTTTTTTATTGCCCT
>JAZRYR010000006.1:0-50534 GCA_045600845.1 Lachnospiraceae bacterium
CTTATTTCATTGCAATCCATGATGTTTACATGAAAAATAAGGAGAAATCCGTCGACGATTCATGCCAAAACGAAAAAATCTTGTCAATTTTTAAAAATAATATTTATTTGGAGGAAATTTTTTCACTAATTCCTGTTTGGAGGGATAGAATTTTGCTAATTTCTGATTTTTCGAGTTGATACCATCTCAACAACTCCCAGTTTACCGAGACGGGGCCATTGAGACAAATTTCAGGTTTGTTGAGATGACATCGACTTACAACTCCCAGTTTGTCGAAATGAAAGTAATTACTGCCAAAGAGAAATTTTTTCTTTTGGCGTTTTTTTGTTAAACTACTTCCTTATGTGGCGGTACCCTTTCCAGCGCTTGTTTTTATTTAATGGGCAGCGTATTTATTTTTGTATGGGTATTTGACAGTCTTGGTAGCGTGTAACGAAATCTCTTGGCGAAAGAGTATTACGGAAAGGTGCCCGAGGACTGTGGCTGGCATGATGTGTCAGCGCTAGCTGACGGAGTCCTGATGACTGTTCTGCTTATCAGAACGGTTCCTTTGGGACGAAGCGGGTTCTGCAGGGCGCCGATTCTATTGCGTACTACTCTGGAGGTTAGTGGTTATCGTTACTCTAGCCGGACTGGGTGCTCTATACTCATACATTAAATAAAAAGGCTACCGTAGCTGCCAAAACTGTTAGATAAGCATAGTAAAAATATTACGATACGCGTTATATGAACAAAAAACTATAGAGTTCAATTGAAAAAAAGTAATCTAACTCTTAACTGACGATGATTATGATGGTATAATAATTCTGTATATTTATGGGGGATTTGCATATGAAAAAATATATTATGGCTCTGGACCAGGGAACTACCAGCTCCAGATGCATTCTCTTTAATAAAAAAGGCGAAATCGTCAGCGTAAGCCAGAAAGAGTTTACACAGATTTATCCGCAGCCGGGCTGGGTAGAGCATGATCCAAAAGAAATCTGGTCCACGCAGATCGGTGTGGCAGCAGAAGCTGCAATGAAAGTTGGTGCGACAGCGGAAAACATTGCGGCCATTGGCATTACGAACCAGAGAGAAACCACCATTGTCTGGAACAAAAAGACGGGAGAGCCGGTTTATAATGCCATTGTTTGGCAGTGCAGAAGAACGGCTTCCATTATCGATGCCATTCCGGAAGAAATGCAACAGAAAATCAAGGAGCGTACCGGCTTGATTCCGGATGCTTATTTCAGCGCATCAAAAATCAAATGGATTTTAGATAACGTAAAAGGGGCAAAGAAAGCCGCCAAATCCGGAGAGCTTCTTTTCGGAACGGTAGACACTTGGTTGATGTGGAACTTAAGCGGTGGAAAAATTCATGCGACAGATTATACCAACGCTTCCCGTACGATGTTATTCGACATCCGGAAATTATGCTGGGATGAGGAAATTTTAGCTTATTTTGATATTCCGAAGTCCATGCTCCCGGAGGTACATCCGTCCGGTTATATGTACGGAAATACGGCGGTGGAACTGATTAGCGGGGATATCCCGATCTGCGGAGTTGCCGGAGATCAGCAGTCTTCCCTTTTCGGCTTATGCGGATTTAATAAAGGCGATGTTAAAAACACCTATGGTACGGGATGTTTCTTATTGATGAACACCGGCAAGAAGGCGATTGAATCGAAAAATGGTCTTCTGACAACCATCGCTGCTGGTTGTAGCGAAAAAGTGGATTATGTTCTGGAGGGCAGTATTTTTATCGGGGGCGCAGTCGTACAGTGGCTTCGGGATGAAATGGAAGTTGTGAAAAAATCCAGCGCCAGTGAAAAAGCTGCGAAGCTGGTAGACGATACGGAAGGCGCATACTTTGTTCCTGCTTTTACTGGCTTAGGCGCTCCTCATTGGAATCAGGAAGCCAGAGGAACCCTGGTGGGAATGACCAGAGGATTTAATAAAAATCATCTGACCAGAGCTTGCTTAGAATCCATCTGCTATCAGACCCATGATGTCATCAAGGCTATGGAAGCGGACGCCAGATGCAAATTAAAATCTTTGAAGGTTGATGGTGGGGCCAGCAACAATAATCTGCTCATGCAGTTTCAGTCCGATATCGTAAATACGACTATTGAACGTCCGAAGATGGTAGAAAATACTGCCTTGGGAGCGGCCTATTTAGCAGGTCTTACGGTGGGCTATTGGGAAAGCGAAGAAGAATTAAAGAAGAACCAAAAAATCGCAAAAGTTTTTACTCCGGAAATGAGTAAACAAGAGCGGGAACAGAAAATAAAAGGCTGGAACCGTGCGGTTGAAACCGCGAAGTTCTGGGCCGACATGGAATAATGGAAGAGCGTTTTTCAAGAACCGCCATGGTCTTAGGAGATAAGGCGGTAGAAAAATTAAAGAAGGCAAAGGTTGCCATTTTCGGCATTGGTGGTGTCGGTGGTTATTGTCTGGAGGCTTTAGCCAGGACCGGTATCGGCTCTTTCTTATTGGTGGATGGAGACGAGGTTTCCTTATCCAACTTGAACCGACAGGTTATCGCCACCATGGACAATATCGGAAGGCCAAAAGTCGAAGTCGGAAAAGAAAGAATTATGAGTATTAATCCGGAAGCAGAAGTTGAAACCTGTAAGATGTTTTTTCTGCCGGAGGATTCGGTACACTTTGATTTCACAAAGTTCGATTACATTATTGATGCGGTAGACACGGTTGCTGCAAAAATTGCCATTATTGAGAAAGCAAAGGCGGCAAAGGTTCCGGTCATCAGCTGCATGGGGGCAGGAAATAAAATGGACCCGACAACTTTCCGTGTAGCAGATATTTCCAAAACCAATGTGTGTCCTTTGGCAAAAGTCATGCGACATGAACTGAAGGCACGAGGCATAGAAAATGTAAAAGTTGTATTCTCTACAGAGCCGGCATTAAAACCGGAAGGAGAAACGGAGAATAGAAGAAAAAACATCGGCTCGTTGGCACCTGTGGTAGCAGCTGCCGGAATGCTGATGGCAAATGAAGTAATAAAGGAGCTTGGATTAAAATGAGTGATGTAAAAACAAGAATCAGTGAATTACGAAAGTTAATGAAAGAAGCAGGCATTGATGTTTACTATATTCCGATGAGCGATTGCCATAACAGTGAATATGTAGCATCCCATTTCAAATGTATCAGCTTTATTTCCGGCTTTACCGGTAGTGCAGGACATGTAATTGTTACCCAGGATGAAGCATGGCTTTTTGCTGATGGACGTTATTACATTCAGGCTGCAAATCAGATTGAAGGCAGCGGGATTACTTTAATGAAATGGGGCAGGCCGGAAATTCCGGAACCTGCAGACTTCTTGGTAGAACAGGCGGCAGGAAAAGTTTTAGGCTTTGATGGAAGCGTTGTAAATGCGAACTTTGCAAAACAGATCGGAAGAAAAGCAACAAAAGTTGTCTATGACAGAGACCTGATTGGTGAAATCTGGACCGACCGTCCGGCGCAGAATTTCTCCGAGACCTGGCAGATGCCGATAGAGGCTTGCGGTGAAACCAGCGAATCCAAGCTGGCCAGAATCCGAAAGGAACTGGAGAAAGCCATTGACGACTGCCCATACGGTGTAAAGAACGGCTCTTACGGATTCTTCCTGAATTCCTTAGATGATATTGCATGGATTTTCAACATCCGTGCCAACGATATTCCTTGTAATCCGGTTGCATATGGATTTGCAGTTATCAGCGGAGGCATTGCCCATCTCTATACAAATGGGAAAGGCTATGGAAAAGACTGGTACAAAGATGACAGCATAGAATTTGATAATATTCTCATGGATCTGAGCAGAATCAGTTATGATACTTATCGTTACTTTACCGATAAGGGACAGCAGATTATTGACATCAAGAATCCATCTACTTTAATGAAGGGCGTGAAGAATGAAACCGAAATTGTCTGCCTGAAGGAAGCTTTAAGAAGAGATTCTGCCGTAGAAATCAGGTTCATGAAATGGCTGAAAGAAAACGTAGGAAAAATCGAAATGGATGAAGACAGTGTGGATAAATATCTGACGAGCCTTCGTGCGGAAAGCGATATGTTCTTGGATCGTTCTTTCGGAACCATTGCAGCTTATAAAGAAAATGCGGCTATGATGCATTATGCAGCTACTCCAGAAACCGCAAAGAAAATCGAAGCAGAAGGTATGCTCTTAGTAGATAGTGGAGCTCAGTACAAAGATGGAACCACGGATATTACCAGAACCTTAGTTCTTGGCGAGTTAACCGAAGAGGAAAAGAAAGCGTTCACCTTAACCGCCGTTTCCATGTTACGACTTCTGAATGCGAAATTCATTGAAGGCTGCAGAGGCGAGAACGTGGATATCTGTGCAAGAGAAGTCATGTGGAAAGAAGGCATGGATTATAAGTGTGGTACCGGCCACGGGGTAGGTCATATTCTGAACGTTCATGAAGGGCCTCACAACATCCGTTGGAGTATTAATGCTGCTGGTCCTAGTGCTGTATTTAAAGAGGGCATGGTGGTAACCAACGAGCCGGGTGTATACAGAGAGGGAAAATTTGGCATCCGTACGGAAAATGAGATGATCGTTGTTCCGTATATGGAATCCGAAGATGGTAAATTCCTGCAGTTTGAAAACCTGACCTTTATTCCAATCGACTTAGACGGCATTGATACGAAGTACATGACGGAGGAAGACAAGAAGCTTCTGAACGATTACCATAAATCTGTTTACGAGACAGAAAAATGTTATTTAGACAAAGAAACCCAGGAATGGCTGGAAGAATATACGAAATCTGTGTACTAAAATGAAAAAGGTATTCTTTGTTTACAACCCGAATGCCGGAAAAGGCAGAGTTGTAAGTAATATCCATCCAATAAAGGCTGCATTTGCGAAGCATGGATGGGATCTTGATATATATGCGACAAAAGCTCCGCTGGATGGAAAACGGGAAATAATAGAACGTGCCCGGGATTATGACCGGATTGTCTGTGCCGGAGGCGACGGAACCCTGAGCGAGACCGTTTCAGCGATGATGTGTCTGAATGAAAAGGACAGAAAAATAATCGGGTTTCTTCCTACCGGGTCCACTAACGATAGCGGAAAAAGTTTTGGCTTACCGAAAAATATTTTGGATGGCGTAGAGGTTGTGGCCGGAGGGAAAGCTTTTGCTGTTGATGTTGGTAGTTTCAATGTCGATTATTTTACCTATGTTGCTTCTTTTGGAAAACTGTCGGCCGTGTCCTGCTTTACCTCGCAGGAAAAGAAACGGAAATTTGGGTATGCTGCCTATATTTCCGAAGGCGTGAAAGCCCTGATCAAGCTGGAGTCCTACAATATGGCCGTGAGTTATGAAGATGTGGAAGGAAACCTGCATAAGGAGGAAGGAGATTATTTCCTCGGTATGGTAGCCAATACCTTCAGCGTCGGAGGCTTCAAAGGGATAACCGGTAATTCCGTAAATCTTCAGGATGGTCTGTTTGAAGTAATTCTTCTTAAGAGACCAAAGAACATTTTTGGATTTGCAAAGCAGGTAAACAATATGCTCCTTTCCTCGAATAAGGACAAGTCCACCGCTGAGGTCCGAAAGTTTAAAGCAAAAAGAATCTCTTTTTCTTCCGATGAAGAAGTACAATGGGTTATTGATGGGGAAAATGGTGGAAAACATGATTTTGTGAACATCCAAAACAATCCGAGAGCGGTTCAGATTATGGTGCCAAGGGTTTAAAAAGATAAAAAAAACATATGTTTTGTGGTTTCTCGATAAGCAACAAACGATATATAGTGTGTGTAAAAACTATAAAGTTATCCACATTTTTCTTATTAATGTGGGGACAATTGTTACAAAAAGATTAAATTTTCAAAAAAAAATTATGAAAATCATAATAAATATTTAAAGAAAAAGTAATTATGAAACAGGAAAACAAAGAACGTTATAACGATTTAATTCAGGACGAGAGTCTGTTATCTTCAAGAGAATTGAAAAAAAGGAAAAAAGAAGAGAAAAGAGCGGCCAATCCAAAATTGTATAATGCCCTGGAATGGGTTATTGTCATTGTACTCGCTTTGGTTGTAGCTCTTTTTATCAATTTTGTAATTATCATTAATTCTACAGTACCGACCGGTTCTATGGAGAACACCATTATGCCGGGCTCCCGGATGATCGGTCTGCGGGTTTCTTATTGGTTCAAAGATCCACAGCGCGGTGATATAGTTGTATTTAAATATCCGGATGACCCATCCCAGATCTTTGTAAAAAGAGTCGTTGGTCTGCCGGGAGAAACGGTAGAAATCATTGATGGAGTAACTTATATCGATGGAGAAAAATTGGACGAACCCTATATCAATCCCAACTATGCACTGACAAAGAATATGGAATCCGAGGATTACGGCCCGTATGTTGTTCCGGAAAAATCCTATTTTGTTATGGGGGATAATAGGGGGAATTCCAAAGATGCAAGATTCTGGACCAATACTTATGTTCGAAAGAAAGCAATTCTGGGAAAAGCGATGTTTGTTTATTGGCCCGTTTCGAGAATCGGAAGGTTAAGATAGCATGGAAAAGAATCGCATCGAACAGCAATTAGATTTTATTGCAGAAATTGATAAAATGAAAAGCATCTACCGGCAGACTTACATTGCCGATGCCAGCCGGCCGGAAAACGATACGGAGCATTCCTGGCATCTGGCTTTGATGGCAATGCTGCTTTCTGAGTATTCCAATGAAAAAGTGGACATTTCCCGTGTAATCCAGATGGTCCTGATCCACGATATGGTAGAAATCGATGCAGGCGATACTTACGCTTACGATCCGGAAGCGAATAAAACCAAACGGGAAAGAGAAGTAAAGGCTGCGGACCGGATCTTTAATATTCTTCCGGAGGAACAGGCGAAGTGGATGCGTGAACTTTGGGATGAATATGAAGATGCAGAAACCAGGGAAGCAAAGTTTGCCCTGAGCCTGGATATTTTCCATCCTATCCTGATGAACGATTTAGGAGAAGGCAAGGCATGGGTGGACCATGATGTGGATGAAACGCCGGTAAGAGAGCGAATCGAAAGAATGCGTCCGGGCAGCGAAACCTTATTCCAGCTGGCAAATGCCATCGTGGATAAGAATCTGGAAAAGGGAACGATTATCCCATCGAATCAGTAAAAAATTTATTGCATTATCGCATTAAATTGTGTATCATAACAAGAACTTTATACAGTCAGATGAAGTTTGCAGGAAAGTGGTGGATTTCCGCCTGCCGAAGGAGTAACACTCTCAGGAATCTTAGATAAATAATAAGATAGGACTGTAAATGGATGAAAATCTGGAGACACCCAGAAACGGGGGCCGAAGGTGCAAGAACTTTTTGTAGTTTAATCTCTCAGGCAAAAGGACAGATTGTTTTTCCTTTATAGAGGGGACTTTGCTTGGGGGTGTGTGCGTTGGCGGTGCATCCTCGTTTTGCTATAAAGGGAAAAACACATGAAACCGGGAGGAAGAAAAAATGACATTTAGTGACATTATCACTGTAATTGATGATTGGGCATGGAGTTATCCGATTCTGATTCTTCTTGTTGGAACGGGCCTGTTTTTAAGTATCCGACTTGCATTTGTGCAGTTCCGGAAATTTGGCTTTTCCATGAAGAATACGCTTGGAAAAATGTTCTCCAAACAGAAAGCCGGAGCCGGCGAAGTAACACCTTTCCAGGCTCTTACCACTGCTTTAGCAGCGACCGTAGGTACAGGTAATATCGTAGGTGTTACCGGTGCGATTATTGTCGGCGGACCTGGTGCCGTTTTCTGGATGTGGCTCAGTGCTCTCCTCGGTATGTGTACAAAATTCGCAGAGGTTGTTCTTGCCGTTCGTTATCGTGAAAAAAATAAAAAGAATGAATGGGTTGGCGGGCCTATGTATTATATTAAGAATGGTTTAGGAAAGAACTGGACCTGGTTAGGCTTCCTGTTCTGCATTTTTGCAGGACTTGCTGCTTTCGGTATCGGTAATGCGACTCAGGTAAATTCTATTGCAGAATCCATTTCTACCGCAATTGACTCCTTAGGTGGAAACACCGGAGCTACCATGATTCACTTTTTAGGTTCTGATTTTAAATTAAGTTACCTGATCGTTGGTATCGTCGTTGCGATTATCGTAGCAATCGTTATCATCGGAGGCATTAAAGTAATCGGTCAGATTACAGAAAAAGTTGTTCCTTTCATGGCAGCTGTTTATATTATTGCTACTCTGATCATCATCTTCTCAAACATTGGATTTATTGGAGAAGTATTTGGAATGATCTTTGCCGGAGCTTTTTCACCAAAAGCTGCTTTAGGCGGAGCTTTCGGTATTACCGTTCTTACAGCTATGAAGAAGGGCGTTGGCCGTGGATGCTTCTCAAACGAGGCTGGTCTTGGTTCTGCACCTATCGCTCATGCAGCTACATCCGAAACAAATCCTGTAAGACAGGGCGTTTTCGGTATCTTTGAAGTATTTATGGATACCATTGTAATCTGCTCTCTTACCTGCCTTACCGTTCTTACCACCTACTGTGCAGGCGGCGTATCCTTCGAATGGGGTACCGGCGGTGGTGCGGCTATCGTATCTTCCGCGTTAGGTACTGTTTTATCGGAGGGCGTTGGCTCTATTATCATTGCTGTTTGCTTAAGCTTGTTCGCACTTTCCACCATCATCAGCTGGTCTCTGTATGGTGTAAGATGCTGTGAATTCATTTTCAAGGGCAACAAAGTCGCAGTTACGATTTACAAGGTTGTATTCGTTATTTTCGTTATTGTTGGTTCTACCTTGAGCCTGAACGATGTATGGAACATTGCCGATATCTTAAATGCATGTATGGCTATCCCGAACTTAATCGCCCTGATTGCATTAAGTCCGCAGGTTTACCGTCTGACGAAAGAATTCTTTTCCGGTCTGAAAGTGGAAAAGAAAGAAAAAGCATAATTCATAAAAACATCGGTCTCTTGACCGCCTTATCTGGGCAAGGTATAATCAGCAGGTAAGGAGTGAGGAATATGGATAAAAAAACGAAAGATTCATTATTAAATATTGCAGCAGAATTAGTTGTATCTCCGATCAGAGTGTACGCAGCAGCCAGAGAACTGAAAGGAAAACTGGATGCCGATGGCACCAACGATAAAATCAAAGCATATGTAAATGATTTTGGAGCAAAAGCTAAAGAGTTTGGCGAAAAAGCTGGAGAAAAAGTAAAAGAGTACAGCGATAAAGCGGAAGAAAAAGCGAAAGCCTACAGTGAAAAAGCAAAAGATGTTTTTGAGGATTTCAGTGAAGACGCTAAAAAATTCGGCGATGATGTTACAGCAAAGGTAAGAGAATTTACCGATGGCTTAGATGGCAAAATCGAGGAAGAGGATGTCCTGGAAGATGATCTGGATGCAATTATTTTTGAGGCAGTAAAGAAGGATTCTTCAGAAGAAGATCAATAGCAAGGTTTAATGGAATAAGGTATTAATAAAGATTGACTTCTCGTGATGGTTGTTATATTCTGGGTATAACAATTAGAACGAGAGGTCTTGCTATGTATATAGAAATAGATTTTAATAGTGATGAAGCTATATATGTACAGTTAAGGAACCAGATTTTTATGGCCATAGCAACTTCCCAGATTAAAGAAGGGGAGTCGCTGCCGTCCGTTCGAGCTTTAGCTGACACCATCGGTGTGAATATGCATACCGTAAATAAAGCTTACTCAACCTTACGACAAGATGGGTTCCTTAAAGTTGACAGACGCAGAGGAGCTGTAGTAGCCGTTGATATTGATAAGATGACATCAATGGAAAAAATGAAAGCTTACCTGCGTCCTCTTATTGCCCGTGGAATCTGCAAGGGCTTAACTCAGGAAGAAATAAAAGAATTAGTTGATGATCTTTATGATGAACTAAGCTAGGAGATATTATGAAACGACCGTTTACGAAAATGGCCCAGGAAGTTGTGATTGCAGCTACGGAGGCTTCTGTAAAATTAAATCATACTTATATCGGGACAGAGCATCTTCTTATCGGTTTGGCAGATGTTGATGGCTCTACCTCCCAGCGGGTTTTAGGTGTCCATAAAATAACGTCGGAGGCGATTGAGACACTGATTGAAAAGACGTTTGATACGCAGTCGAATATTATGACCTCGGAAGGAGAAAGCTTTTCTCCAAAGGCGGAACATGTATTGGAGAATGCCGGAATGGAAGCATCGAGATATCATGCTGCGGAAGTAGGAACGGAGCATTTACTGATTGCTATTCTGAAAGAAGAAGACTGTGCGGCTATCCGTATTCTGACTGGCTTAGGTGTGAACCGCCAGAAAATTTTTGCGGAACTCTTAGGAGCTATGGGAGAAGATTTAGAAGCCCATAAATCCGAACTGACTATGGATAAAGATCCAGTCGCTGGAAAGAAAGAAGGCATCTTAAAAGAATATAGCCGAGACCTGAATGAAGCTGCTCGCATGGGTAAGCTGGATCCGATTATTGGAAGAGCGGATGAAATCAGCCGTATTGTTCAGATTTTAAGCCGACGCACGAAGAACAATCCGTGTCTGGTAGGCGAGCCCGGTGTTGGTAAAACCAGTATTGCGGAAGCTCTGGCACAGCAGATTGAAGCGGGGGAAATCGTTGGTCCGGTAGCGGATAAACGGATTCTGTCCTTAGACCTTCCGGCGATGGTAGCGGGAACCAAATACCGTGGTGAATTTGAAGAGAGAATTAAAAAAGTAATTAATGAAGTAAGAGATAATGGACACATTATTTTATTCATGGACGAAATCCATACTATGATTGGCGCCGGCGGTGCGGAAGGTTCTATCGATGCAGCCAACATCTTAAAGCCGGCTCTTGCCAAGGGAGAAATCCAGATTATCGGTGCTACGACATTGGATGAATATCGGAAGCACTTTGAAAAAGATGCTGCCTTGGAAAGACGTTTCCAGCCGGTATATGTGGAACAGCCGACAAAAGAAGAAACCATCGGTATCTTAAAAGGCTTACGGTCGATCTATGAAGAGCATCATAACGTAGAAATAACCGATGAGGCAATTGATGCTGCCGTGAATTTATCCATGCGGTATATTAACGACCGTTTCCTTCCGGATAAAGCAATTGATTTGATCGATGAAGCCGCAAGCAAGGTCCGTCTGGCTTCCTACATTCTTCCGGAAGATGTAAAAAACATGGACGAAAAGTTAGCTAAGATGGAAGAAAAAAGAGAAAAATTCTTGAAAGCAGGAAATCTGAAACAGGCATCCTCTCTTTCTACCGATATAAAATTACTGAAAGATTCCATCCGTGATTATAAAGAAAGTCTGACGAATAATAGCTTGAATGCGCTTCAGGTAACGACCGATGATATTGCAGACGTTGTTTCCAAATGGACGAAGATTCCGGTTAAGAAATTAGCGGAAGAGGAAGGCGCACGATTAGTAAAATTAGAGGAAACGTTACATAAGAGAGTTATTGCTCAGGACGAGGCGGTTGTAGCTTTGAGCAAAGCTATCCGCAGAGGAAGAGTGGGCTTAAAAGATCCAAATAAACCAATCGGAACCTTCTTGTTCTTAGGGCCTACGGGTGTAGGTAAAACGGAGCTGAGTAAAGCTCTGGCGGAAGCTATGTTTGGAACAGAAAGTGCCATTATCCGGGTTGATATGAGTGAATATATGGAAAAGCATAGCGTTTCCAAACTTATCGGATCGCCTCCGGGATATGTTGGATATGATGAAGGAGGCCAGCTTTCCGAACAAGTACGCAGAAATCCATATTCCATTATTCTGTTTGATGAAGTAGAAAAGGCCCATCCGGATGTATTTAATATTCTTCTCCAGGTATTGGATGATGGTCGAATAACGGATGCCCATGGTCGTGTTACCGATTTTAAGAATACAATCATCATTATGACCAGTAATGCCGGTGCCCAGAGAATCATGGAGCCGAAGAGCCTGGGCTTTTCGGCAGAGCATTCGGCAAAAGCCAACTACGAGGCGATGAAGAATGCGGTGATGGATGAAATAAAATTCATCTTTAAGCCGGAATTCTTAAATCGTATTGATGAAATTATCGTATTTGAATCACTGACCAAAGAGAACATGAAAGACATTATCAATATTCTCTTAAAAGACCTGGCAGATCGCGCGCGGGATCAGATGAACTTGAAACTGAGAGTAGTGGATAGTGCCAAAGAATATTTGGTAGAAAAAGGCTATGACCCGAAATACGGTGCCCGTGCCTTAAAGAGAAAAGTACAGACTTTACTGGAAGATGAAATGGCAGAAGAAATCCTTTCCGGAAAGATTAAGGCCGGAGATGTTGTCTATGTAAAGGCTCCGAAAGATAAAGACAAATTAGTATTTACTGTAGCAAAAGGAAAATCCAAGTAGATATGGCGAAAGCAAAAGATACAATATTTTTTTGTAAAGAATGTGGATATGAAAGCCCGAAGTGGGCGGGACAATGTCCTTCCTGTCATGAATGGAATACTTTTGTGGAAGCCCCTTCCCAGAAAGATAATAAAGCTGGTGTAAGAAAAGGCCCTTCCCTCCGGATGCTGAGTGAAGAGTCTAAACCGGTTTCCATGTCGAAAGTAAAAGCGACGGAAGATGAGCGCGTGACAACAGGAATTGAGGAGTTTGACCGCGTTTTGGGAGGCGGCATTATTAAAGGCTCCCTGGTTTTAGTTGGTGGGGATCCGGGAATCGGAAAGTCTACATTACTGACGCAGGTTTGTAAAACGCTAAGCGATGCCGGCCATAGTGTCCTTTATGTAACTGGCGAGGAATCCTTAAGCCAGATAAAGTTGAGAGCAAACCGGATCGGAGAGTTTAATGACAATCTGAAACTGTTGGCAGAAACCGACTTAGATATTATAGAGGCGGCAATTACGGCGGAAAAGCCGGAAGTAGCCATTGTCGACTCTATTCAGACCATGTATCGTCCGGATGTTGCCAGTACTCCGGGCAGCGTAGGGCAGGTGCGGGAATGCACGAACCTTTTGATGCAGCTGGCCAAAGGTCTCGGTGTAAGTACCTTTGTTGTTGGTCATGTAACAAAAGAAGGTGTGGTTGCAGGACCGAGAACTTTAGAACATATGGTAGATACCGTCCTTTATTTTGAAGGAGATTCCCAGGGGTCCTATCGTATCTTAAGGGGCGTGAAGAATCGTTTCGGTTCCACCAATGAAATCGGCGTATTTGAGATGTGTTCCGAGGGCTTAAGAGAAGTGAAAAATCCTTCGGAGTTCATGCTTATCGGAAGGCCGGAAAATGCGTCCGGGTCTATCGTTTCTTGTTCGGTAGAAGGAACCCGTCCGATTTTAATTGAAATTCAGGCATTGGTTGCAAAATCCGGTTTAGGAAATCCGAGAAGGAGTTCGACCGGTATCGATTACAACCGTATGAATCTTCTGGTGGCCGTTTTGGAGAAAAGGCTGGGCTTTGCCATGTCGGATTGTGATGCGTATGTAAATATTGTCGGCGGCGTAAAAATCAATGAAACCGCCTTGGACTTAGCTGTCATTTGCGCCATAGCCTCCAGCTATATGGACTTCGTAGTGAATCCAAACACCATCGCTTTAGGGGAAGTTGGACTATCCGGCGAAGTAAGAAGCGTAAATATGATGGAAGCGAGAATCCTGGAAGCAAAGAAGATGGGCTTTACGACCTGCATCTGTCCGAAGTCAGCGTTGGTTTCCTTGAAAAATATAAAGGACATGGAACTCATAGGAGTTTCTGATGTCCGGGAAGCAATCAGTAAATTAAAACAAAAATGATAAAATAAAAAAGTCCTTGAAACCAAGGACTTTAGCAGGGGAAGAGAGATTCGAACTCCCGTGAGCGGTTTTGGAGACCGTCATACTGCCACTGTATGATTCCCCTAAGCACCTGTAATTTATATCACAACATAACGTATAGTGTCAATGTTTTTGAGAAAGTTTAGAAAAAAAGGAATAATCATAATAATCGGACTGCTGCTGACATTCGTCCTTAGTTTTGGACCGTGGCTGGCGATTCCGTCTTATGCTATTGATACAAATGGAAGAGCCATTGGAATCGATGTTTCAAACCATAACGGAACCTTAGACTGGGAAGCGATTAAAAACAATGGAATTGATTTTGCCATTATCCGGGTTGGATGGGGAGATAATGAAGAATATCAGCATGATCCGGAGGCACGGAGAAATATCCGGGAATGTGAACGACTGGGAATTCCTTATGGTGTATATATCTATTCGTATGCCATCTCGGAAAAGGAAGTTGAAAATGAGGTGGATCATGTCTGCACGATGATTGACGGGTATTATCCGCCGCTGGGCATCTGGTTTGATATGGAAGATGCCGATTATTATAAAGACCGTCATAATTTTAACCCATATACCCACGGTAGTCAGCTGACTTCTTATTGTATTAAATTTATGAGCATGATGTACAGCCGCGGTTATGATGTTGTCGGAGTATATGCAAATCTGGATTATTTCCGTAATGTATTGGATTATGATGCCATTGCTGCCAATGGGTATATCTGGCTGGCCCGGTGGGGCTCTTCCGAACCAGGCCTGTCTTGTGATATCTGGCAGTGGGCAGATAATGGCCATGTAGCTGGTTCCAGCGAATTAACGGACATGAACTATATTTTTGCAGAGGGAGAGTTATATTCCATTATTTTAGATTATTCTTCCGGCGTTGAGGACGAGGAGGATGAAGAGATTACAGATGATGAGGAACGCATCGCCGGAGATGTCAATGGAGATGGAAAAGTTTCTCCATTGGACTATGTAGCGGTAAAAAATCATATTCTGGAGAAAAAAATAATTACGGATGAAAAGAAACTTGCTTATGCAGATGTAAATCGTGATGGAAAAATTTCCCCATTAGACTATGTCAAAATAAAGAAGATTATATTACAAGAGAAATAAAACATGAAAAAAAGAATAACAACAATACTATCTGGAATCCTTTTAACTTTGTCTTTTATTGCAGCCATTCCGTTTCCGGCCTTTGCATCCGGAGTTGGACCGTCTACGGATTACATGGAAATATCCGTAGGAAGCTCGGACATATTATACATATATGGGGAAAATGTAGCTGGAACCATCAGTGTTTCCACCGATGGATGTGTCAGTGCATATGTGAATGGGGATCCCTGGCTGGAAGATCCGGTAGGCATCACAGTTATCGGAAATAGCGAAGGCAGTGGAAATGTGTATGTTTCCTATGAAGTGGCGGATTTTGATCTGGAAGAGGAATATTCCGGAAGTTTTGCTGTATATGTAGAGGTAACGGGCGGCTCCGATGATGACGGAGGCGGAACCGGCGGAAATGCCGGTGGGACGGATTACAATGATGATTATTCCATTGATGGAGGATACATTAACGGAAAAGAAACCGGGGAAGGCTCCGGAAACTGTAACCTGTCCGCGCTGTCGGTTGAAGGATATGATTTAATGGATGAGGGCCATGATGTATATTCCGTAACGGTAGGCGGCTCAGTTGAAAAAATAAAAATCATTGCACAGACGGAAGATGAAAAAGCAACGGTTACAGGCGATGGAGAGCAAAAACTGGAAGTCGGGGAAAATGTTTTTGATATTACGGTAACCGCAGAAAACGGACTTTCCAAAACGTATACCATAAAAGTAAACCGCAGAGGTGCGAAGATTGCCCTGACCGATCTGATTGCTTTTCTGTCGGATAAAAACAATGGGGAAGACGTAGTTACCGTTGCTTTGAAAGAAGGAGACCTTCTGAACGCGGATATGATTTCTGCCATAAGTAAATGGGGAAAGACCATTTATTTAAATCAGTACGATAAAGACGGGAAAATTGTTTACGGATGGACCTTGGACGGAAAGAAGGTCGGAGAAACGAAAGATTTCAAGGAATTTAATCCGGCGGTGTCCTTTCAAAGTGATAACATAGAAAAAATCAATGAATTGTCCAATTATGCCGCTGGAAAAATCCTGAATTTTGCCCAGAAAGGAAAACTGCCGGAAGGCACAAAATTTAAACTAAATATTGAAAAGGACTATAAGGATACGGATAAAGTAAGACTATATTATTTTAATCCGGGAAAAAATGAATTAGAACTGACAGCGGAGGACCTTTCCACAGGGAAAGGAATCGTAGAATTTGACTTGGCCCATTGCTCCGATTACCTTCTCACCAGATCCAACATTCATGGTGCAGTAAAAGAAGAAAAAAACAATAATAATTTACTTTTTATTGTCATAATTATTATTGAACTTGTTATAATCATAACATTGGCCATTATTTTGATTGTAGTCCTGAATAAAAATAAAAAGAGAAAAAAGACCGAAGAACATAAAGAAACGGATACCGTATGGCAGAAGAAACAATAAAAGAAGTAAATAGCGAAAAAAAAGAACCGTCATTAAGTTTGAGCGGAAAACCGGAAAGTGCAAAATCTCTTTCCCGTATTAATACGCCTGCTGCACCGTTAGATCCGGAAGCCCGTTTTGAGAAACTGATTGATATCATTCAGAGCTATCATCCATCTTCCGATATCAGCGAAATCCGTAAAGCTTACGCTGTTGCAAAAGAGGCTCACGGAGATCAAAAACGTAAATCAGGAGAACTATATATTACCCATCCAGTTGAGGTTGCGATTATTCTGGCAGAACTGGAAATGGACAAGGAGACCATTATTGCGGGTCTTCTTCATGATGTTGTGGAAGATACGGAAACAACATTAGACAGCTTAAAAGAGCAGTTTGGTACGGAAGTTGCGGAATTGGTAGATGGCGTTACCAAGCTGACCCAGATTAAATATACCGCAGATAAAATCGAGGTTCAGGCGGAGAACTTAAGAAAAATGTTTCTGGCCATGGCGAAGGATATCCGCGTTATTATTATTAAATTAGCGGACCGTCTCCATAATATGAGAACCCTTCAGTATATGACTCGTGAAAAACAAAAGGAAAAAGCCAGAGAGACAATGGATATTTATTCCCCGATTGCACAGCGTCTCGGTATTTCCAAAATTAAAATTGAATTAGATGACTTGGCTCTTAAATATTCGGAGCCGGATGTTTACTATAATCTGGTTGAAAATATAAAAATCCGCAGAAGTGCCCGGGAAGATTTCGTCACCCGAATGGTTGAGGAAATTAAACAGCATATGGAAGAGGCTGGTATTGATTGTGAAGTGGACGGACGTGTAAAACACTTCTTCAGCATCTATAAAAAGATGCTCAATCAGAACCGGTCATTAGACCAGATTTATGATTTGTTCGCCGTTCGTATTAAGGTAGAAACGGTAAAGGACTGTTATGCTGCTTTAGGAATCATTCATGAAATTTACAAGCCGATTCCTGGCCGCTTTAAAGATTATATTGCCATGCCGAAACCGAATATGTATCAGTCTCTGCACACAACGCTGATCAGCCCATCCGGCCAGCCTTTTGAAGTACAGATCCGTACTTTTGAAATGCACCGTACCGCAGAGTATGGTATTGCTGCCCATTGGAAATACAAAGAAGGTATCGGTGTAAATAGTAAAACAATTAAGCAGAGCGAAGAAGAAAAATTAGCGTGGCTAAGACAGATTCTGGATTGGCAGAACGAAATGAGCGATAACAAGGAGTTCATGGAATTCTTGAAAAGCGACCTGGATCTGTTTTCCGATAACGTATTCTGTTTTACTCCACAAGGTGATGTTAAGAATCTGCCGGCAGGTTCCACTCCGATCGATTTTGCCTATGCCATTCACTCTGCAGTTGGCAATAAAATGATCGGCGCCCGGGTAAATGATAAAATCGTTACCATTGATTATAAAATCCAGAATGGGGACCGAATTGAAATCATAACTTCCCAGAACTCCAAAGGTCCGAGCATGGACTGGTTGAATATTGTAAAGAGTCCGAGCGCAAAACAGAAAATCAACCAGTGGTTCCGTAATGCCCTGAAGGAAGAAAACATTGTCCGCGGAAAAGAAATGGTTGAGAAATATATGAAGGCCAAAGGGCTGGACAATATGGATATTTTTCAGCCCGAGTATCAGGCTCCTGTTCTGGCCAGATACAGCTGTAAGGATTGGGATTCTGTTTTGGCCGCCATCGGACATGGGGGTCTGAAGGAAGGTCAGATTGTTAACCGGGTGCTGGACGAATATAACCGGAAAAACAAAAAGAACGAAATGACCGACGAGGACGTTCTGGAAAGCGCTGCATCTTCGAAGCCGACTTCTGAATTAAAACATGGAAACGGTATTGTCGTGAAGGGAATCCATGATGTAGCCGTTCGTTTTGCAAAATGCTGTTCTCCGGTACCGGGAGATGAAATCGTTGGTTTCGTTACCAGGGGAAGAGGAATTACCGTTCATAGAACGGACTGCGTGAATATTGTAAATTTAAGCAGTATTGAAAGATCCAGACTGATCGATGCTCAATGGGATAAACCTTCTTCTGCATTTAAGGAAGAAAAATACCAGGTGGAAATCAGTCTGTATGCAAGAAACCGAGTTGGTTTGTTGGTTGACATTTCCAAGATTATGTCGGAAAAAAATCTTGATGTTACTAATATGAATGTTAGAATAAACAAGCAGCAGATTGCAACCATCGATATGGGATTTAAGGTATCTTCCACGGATGAGTTATCGAAAGTAATTGAAAAATTGAAAGCAATTGATGAAATAATTGATATCAATAGAACGACGGGATGAAAATATGAGTATTCGATTAGATTGCATAAGAGTAGGAATGCTGGGAACCAACTGCTATCTGGTTGCCAACGACGAAAATAAAGAAGCCATAATTACCGATCCGGGCGATAACGCCGACTTTATTGCAAAATGCGTAGAGGAAAAAAATGTGAAACCGGTTGCTGTATTTTTAACCCATGCTCACGCAGACCATATTCTGGCTTTGGAAGAAATCCGTGATAAGTATGATATTCCGGTTTATGTTCACGAAGCAGATGAGGACATGCTGAAGGATGGATATAAGAATCTGGGCATGGTAGAAATTCTGCTGAACGAAAAAGACGTTAAGCTGAAAGGCGGAGAAGAATTGAATGTTGCTGGACTGAAGATTCAGGTACTTCATACTCCTGGACATACGCCGGGTGGCACCTGTTATTATTTTCCAGAAGGGGGATTTGTTCTTGCCGGTGATACCATGTTTTACCGTTCCTGGGGAAGAACCGATTTCCCTGGCGGTGACGAGCGGGCATTAATGGAATCCATCCATACCAAACTTCTTCCTCTGCCGGAAGAAACCTTAGTTTATCCGGGACATGAGCGTGCTACGGATATTAAAGGCGAAAGAAGAATGCACGGATATGTAGAGCAGTAAACCTGCAAAAGTCAGACTTAGAACCGTAACAAAACGGATAACAGTTTAATATAATAAGAGAGGTCACATTTATGATTACACAGGCACCAAGAGGAACCGCAGACTGGTACGGCGAATCCATGGCAAAAAGAGAAAAAATAGAGGAAATCTGCAAAAAGATTGCAGCTACTTACAATATTAAGCAGATTATGACCCCTGTTTTCGAACACACCGTTCTTTTCCAGAGAGGCGTTGGAGAAACTACCGACGTTGTTCAGAAGGAAATGTATACTTTTGAGGATAAAGGCGGAAGAAGCATTACTTTAAAGCCAGAAGGCACTGCAGGTGCAGTTCGTGCTTATCTGGAGCATAGTATGTATGCGGAAAGCGGGCTGACCAAGTTATTTTATATAACTCCTGCATTCCGTTATGAAAAGCCACAGAGCGGACGTCTTCGTCAGCATCATCAGTTTGGTGTAGAATATATTGGATCCGAAAGTCCTTTAGTTGAAGTTGAATTGATCAGTCTGGTTAGCCAGCTGGTAAAGAACTTCGGCTTAAATGATATTGAAGTACATATTAATTCCATCGGCTGTCCAAAGTGCCGGGCAGAATACAATAAAGCATTACTGGCATACTTAAATGAACATAAAGACAAACTTTGCAAGACTTGTCTGGAACGAATGGAAAAAAATCCGTTAAGAGTAATTGACTGCAAGGAAGAAGGATGCAAGGAAGTTGTTGCCAATGCTCCTAGAACCATCGATTATCTGTGTGATGAATGTAAGAATCATTTCGAGGAATTACAGTCCCTTCTTGCCGAATTAGGCATTAATTATAAAATTGATACCGGAATCGTAAGAGGTCTGGATTATTATACAAAGACCGTATTTGAGTTTGTCAATAAAGACGGATTTACATTATGTGGTGGTGGCCGTTACGATAATCTGGTTCATGAAATTGACGGCAAACAGGATATTCCGGCTGCTGGCTTTGGCATGGGTCTGGAACGAGTTCTTTACTTCTTAGAATTAGAAAACGTAGATTTCGGCGGTGTAAAGGCTCCGGATCTTTATCTGGGATTCATGGGTAGCGTAAAAGCAAAAGCTTACAAGCTGGTAGATCAGCTGCGTAAAGAAGGGCTTAGCGTAGAAACCGATTATCTGGATAAGTCTGTAAAGGCCCAGATGAAATACGCCAACAAGATCAATGCTCCTTACGTTGTAATCGTAGGCGAAGATGAATTTATGAACGGCGAAGTAAAAGTGAAAAATATGGCAGATGGAACAGAAACGATAGTTTCCATCGATGATATTGCGTCAGTTATTAAATAATAATAAAAATAAATGCGGGATTCCCGCGGAAAGAGAAGAAAATGGCAGAATCGATGAGTGGCTTTACCAGAAGCTACAGATGTACAGAAGTTGTTAATGCACAAATCGGCGAAAGCGTTGTGCTCATGGGCTGGGTCAACAAGAGACGTAATCTTGGCAGCTTGATTTTTGTGGACTTAAGAGACCGGACTGGATTGGTTCAGTTATTATTCGACGAGAATAACATCGGAACCGAAGGTTATGAAAAGGCAGCTACGTTAAGAAATGAATTCGTTATCGCAGTTCGCGGACTGGTTCAGAAAAGAGAAGGTGCTGTAAATGAAAACCTTGAGACGGGCGAGTTAGAAATTAAGGTTTTAGAACTGAGAATTCTTTCAGAAAGTCTTACCCCTCCGTTCCCAATCGAAGAGGATAGCCAGACCAGAGATGAGCTTCGTTTGAAATATCGTTATCTGGATTTAAGAAGGCCGGACCTTCAGAAAAATATTATTTTAAGAAGTAAAGTTGCTCAGAGCGTAAGAAATTTCATGAGCAGTGAAGGCTTTATTGAAATTGAAACTCCAATGCTTTGCAAGAGTACTCCGGAAGGCGCCAGAGATTATCTGGTACCAAGTCGTGTTCATCCGGGAAGCTTTTATGCGCTTCCGCAGTCTCCACAGATTTACAAACAGCTGTTAATGTGTGCCGGATATGATCGCTACTACCAGATTGCAAGATGTTTCCGAGATGAGGACCTTCGTGCAGACCGTCAGCCGGAATTTACCCAGATCGATATGGAATTCTCTTTTGCCAATGCAGAAACGGTAATGGAAACCAATGAAAGATTGATTGCACATGTATTTAAAGAAATTTTAAATATTGATATAGAACTTCCAATCCAGAGAATGACCTGGCAAGAAGCGATGGACCGCTATGGCTCCGATAAACCGGATACCAGATTTGGTATGGAACTGACGGATATTACGGAATGCGTGAAAAACTGTGAATTCAGTGTATTTTCCGGTCCTGCAAACAAAGAAGGCTCTTCCGTAAGGGGCATATGTGCAAAAGGCATGGCCTCTATGCCGAGAAAGAAAATCGACGCATTAGTCGAATATGCGAAAGGCATTGGGGCAAAAGGCTTAGCATATCTGGCAATTAATGAAGACGGAACTTATAAATCTTCTTTCGCTAAATTCATGAAGGAAGAAGAACTGGATGAAATCTGTAAGGAAATGGGTGCTCAAAAAGGGGACATGATGTTCTTTGCATCCGACACCGATAAAAATGTTTACACGGTATTGGGCGCTCTCCGTCTGGAATTAGGAGAACAGATGGGCCTTATCGATGAAGACAAATTCAATTTCCTGTGGGTAACCGAATTCCCACTTCTTGAGTACTCAGAAGAGCAGGATCGTTGGGTTGCTATGCATCATCCATTCACCATGCCTTTAGAGTCCGATATCTGCTATCTGGATTCCGAACCATGGAAAGCAAGAGCAGCAGCTTATGATATCGTTCTCAACGGTGTAGAGTTAGGCGGCGGCAGTGAGCGTATTTACAATCCGAAAATTCAGGAGAAGATGTTTGCAGCGTTAGGATTCACTCAGGAAGAAGCTTATGAACGCTTTGGCTTCCTGTTAGATGCTTTCAAATATGGAGTTCCTCCACATGCAGGTCTGGCATATGGTTTTGACCGTATGATGATGCTGATGACAAAAGCGGAAAGCATCCGTGATGTCATTGCATTCCCTAAAGTAAAAGACGCAAGCTGTCTGATGACAGGTGCGCCTGGAATGGTAGATGACAAACAGTTAGAAGAACTGGAAATCAAGTTAGCCTTAGTGGAACAATAAGACTATTTATAAAAATCAGAAATGGCACTCATTTTTGAGTGCATGTTCTCAAACAAAAAATCCACAATTGTGAGGGCGGTCATTGCTTCGGCAGCGACCGCTCCTTTTTTTACTACAAAAGCATCATGACGCCCCCGGATCTCAATTTCGGCTTCCTGGCCAAAGGCATCTATGGTTTTCTGCTTTAAGGAAATGGAAGGGGTAGGTTTGAAGAACGCACGAAGAATGATTTCATCGCCGTCGCTGATGCCTCCCAAAATACCACCTGCGTGGTTTGTTTTCTTGGTAATGTAATGAGAACCTGCTTTGCCGGCATTTTTTAAGAGGACTTCTCTACGGAGAGCAGCTTCTTTCGGAAGGGCTTCCACGTTAGAAAGAATAAATTCGTCGTTGCATTCGGAACCTGTCATAGAGTCTACGTCGCAGCCGCAACCGATTTCAATGGCTTTTACTGCCCCAATACTCATCAGCGCTTTGGAAAGACTGGCATCTAATTTATCAAAGACCGGTTCTCCGATTCCTGCCGGCATTCCTTTTACGGATATTTTTACAGAACCGCCGATGGAATCTCCTGGGACTAGGAGATCATTGTTGACTGTTGTCTGGCTGGAAATCGTAATTCCCAGTTCCTTTAATATTTTCATGGCTACAGCACCGGCAGCAATTCGGGAAGCGGTTTCCCGTCCGGAACTTCGGCCACCGCCGCGGTAATCCCGGAAGCCATACTTGGCGTCGGTGGTAAAATCAGCATGGCCAGGCCGGTAAATATTCTTCAAGTCATCGTAATCGATACTTTTCATATCCGTATTTTCAATAATAAGAGAAATCGGGGTGCCTAAAGTTTTTCCTTCAAATACTCCGGACAGAATACGGACGGTATCTTTTTCCTGACGGAAAGTATTGTTATCTGTTTCATGACGACGATCCAGCATTGGCTGGATGTCTTCTTCCGATAAGGAAAGTCCTGCAGGGCAGCCATCAATAACCGCGCCGATTGCTATCCCATGGCTTTCGCCCCAGGCTGTTACCTTGAAATTATTACCAAACGTATTTCCTGCCATTTTTTCTCCCTGATTTCCTTGGAATTACTTGTATTTTGTATGCTTAATCTAACATTTTATTGACAGAATAACAAGACGGATAGTACATTATAAAAGCCCTTCGAGAAATTGAGAAGGGAGCGATTGATTGCCTTTGAGAAATAGAGGAGGTATCTATGAGTAAATATACCATTGACAACATGGACGGCAAAGCGAAGGCCGCCACTTTTGAAACCGTACACGGAACGATAAAGACTCCGGTCTTTATGAACGTAGGAACCGTTGCAGCGATTAAAGGCGCCGTTTCGACCATGGACCTAAGAGAAATCGATACACAGGTCATGCTTTGCAATACCTATCATCTTCATGTCCGCCCGGGAGATGATATTGTGGCAAAATTCGGCGGACTGCATAAATTTACGAACTGGGAGCGGCCGATTCTGACAGACAGCGGCGGATTTCAGGTATTTTCGTTGGCTGGCCTTAGAAAAATCAAAGAAGAGGGCGTTTCTTTTCATTCTCACATTGACGGGAGAAAGATTTTTATGGGCCCGGAAGAAAGCATGCAGATTCAAAGCCATTTAGGAAGTACGATTGCCATGGCGTTTGATGAATGCCCTCCAAGCAAAGCAGAACGGAAGTATGTGGAGCAGAGTGTGGCTCGGACGGAACGATGGCTGGAACGATGCAAAAAAGAAATGGATCGCTTGAATTCTCTTCCGGATACCATCAATAAGGAGCAGATGCTTTTCGGTATTAATCAAGGTGGTTGTATAGATGAAATCAGAATTGCTAATGCAGACCGCATCTGCGAACTGGATCTTCCAGGCTATGCCATTGGAGGATTGGCAGTAGGGGAATCTCATGAGGAGATGTATCACATTCTGGATGTTACGGTTCCGCATCTGCCACAGAATAAACCGGTTTATTTAATGGGCGTCGGAACACCGGCGAACATTCTGGAAGGGATTGAAAGAGGCGTGGATTTTTTCGATTGTGTATATCCAAGCAGAAACGGAAGACATGGCCATGTTTATACAAACCAAGGCAAGCGGAATCTGTTTAATGCACAATATGAATTAGATGATCGTCCGATTGAAGAAGGATGTGGATGTCCTGCTTGTCAGCATTACTCCAGAGGTTATATCCGGCATCTGTTAAAGGCGAAAGAAATGCTGGGAATGCGTCTTTGCGTCTTGCATAATTTGTATTTTTATAATAAAATGGTTCATGATGCGCGAGAGGCAATTCTTGCAAATCGATTTCATGAATTTAAAAAATCAAAACTTGAAGGATTTCAGGTTTTATAGGAGGAAAAAATATGTCATTACAGAACATTTTACTGGCAGGCTATAGCTGTTTGGGTAATGCAGCGGATGGAGCCGAACCACAGCAGACACAGTGGTGGGTTATCCTTATCTACATTGTTATTTTTGGCGCATTTATCTATTTCCTTATGATTCGCCCGCAGAGAAAACAGAAAAAACAGCAGGAAGAGAAAATGAGTAACCTGGAACCAGGCTCTAGCGTTCTTACAACTAGTGGATTTTATGGAACCATTGTTGCAGTAAATGGTGACACTGTAATCGTAGAATTTGGTAATAACAAAAACTGTAGAATTCCAATGATGGTTGGTGCAATTAAACAGGTTGAGAAACCTGGAGAAGATGCATCAGAAACTGCCCAAACTGAAAAGAAAAGATACTTCGGAAAGAAGAAAGCAGAGGAAACTCCGGCAGAAGCACCTGCAGCAGAAACATCTCCAGCAGAAGCACCTGCAGCAGAAGCCGCTCCTACCACAGAAGCAGTTCCGGAAAAAGCTCCAGAGGAATAAATTCTTTTTAATGATTTTCAGAGCGGGGAGAACATCCCCGCTTTTTGTATTAGCGACGAGGAAAGTGCATTGTGCTTGCACGAATGCACGGAACGACCGCAAGACAATCCCGAAACGCCGCCTTGTGTGGATTTTAGGGATTTATTTTTTAATAATTTAGTGTGATAGCGAATGAAAGCACTTGCGTAATGCAGATAAAGAGAGTAAACTAAACGACAAATTATTTTTTCGGATGAGAAAATAAATATCAAAGAAAAGAGGGAAACTATATGGCAAGAGTGTATAATTTTGCAGCAGGTCCGGCAACGCTCCCAGAGGAAGTCCTTCAGGAAGCAGCAGATGAGATGCTCGATTTTAACGGCAGTGGATTGGGTGTTATGGAAATGTCTCATCGATCTAAGGCTTTCGAGAAGATTATCGGCGAAGCAAAACAGGACTTAATTGACCTTATGGGTATTCCTGAAGATTATGAAGTACTTTTTGTTCAGGGTGGAGCTTCCCAGCAGTTTGCAGCAGTTCCAATGAACCTGATGAAAAACAGAGTAGCTGACTATATCGTTACAGGACAGTGGGCCAAGAAAGCGTTTACAGAAGGAAAAATCTTCGGTCAGGCAAACAAGATTGCTTCCAGCGAAGACAAGACGTTCTCTTATATTCCAGACTGTTCCGATCTTCCAATAAGCGATAATGCGGATTATGTATATATCTGTGAGAACAATACTATTTACGGTACAAAATTCCCACAGCTTCCAAATACAAAAGGAAAAATCTTAGTAGCGGATCAAAGCTCCATGTTCCTTTCTGAACCGGTAGATGTATCCAAATATGGACTGATTTTCGCTGGCGCACAGAAGAACATCGGCCCGGCAGGCGTTGTTGTAGTCATTGTTCGTAAAGACCTTATTACCGATGATGTACTTCCTGGCACACCAACGACGCTGAAGTATAAAACTCAGGCAGATAATGATTCTTTATACAATACTCCTCCTGCATATGGAATTTACATCTGCGGCAAAGTATTCAAATGGCTGAAGAAGATGGGCGGTCTGGAAGTAATGAAGGAGCGTAACGTAAAGAAGGCTCAGGTTCTTTATGATTATCTGGACCAGAGCCGGATGTTCCATGGAACGGTGGAAAAAGGCAGTCGTTCGATCATGAACGTACCTTTTATTACTGGCAATGACGAACTGAATGCGAAATTTATCGCAGAAGCTACAGCAAATGGCTTTGTTGAGCTGAAAGGCCACAGAACTGTCGGCGGCATGAGAGCATCGATCTACAATGCAATGCCTTACGAAGGTGTAGTAAAACTGGTTAAATTTATGGAAGAGTTTGAGGCAGCGAACAAATAGGCTGCAGAGAGGCGATACGATGTTTAAATATAAATGCTTAAATCCGATCGCTGCATGCGGCCTGGACTTTTTCACCGATCAGTATGTGAATGCAGAAGAAAACGAAGCGGCAGATGCGATTTTGGTTCGAAGTGCAAAAATGCACGATATGGAATTTGACGCAGACCTGAAGGCTATTGCCAGAGCAGGCGCTGGCGTCAACAATATTCCTTTGGATAAATGCGCAGAGCAGGGGATTGTAGTATTCAATACTCCTGGTGCTAATGCCAACGGCGTAAAAGAGCTGTTCATCTTTTCCGCAATTGCTGCAGTAAGAGATGTAATGGGCGGCGTTGCATGGACGAAATCTGAGGCTGGAAATCCAGACATTGCGGATTTGACAGAAAAAGAAAAGAAAAAATTTGTTGGTAATGAAATTCTTGGAAAGACCTTAGGTGTTATTGGCCTTGGTGCCATCGGCATCAAGGTTGCCAATGTTGCAGTAGATTTAGGAATGAAAGTTATCGGCTATGATCCGTTTTTAAGTGATGCTGCAAAAGCTGCATTAAACGGTTTAGTTGCAACTACTGATAATCTGGATGATATTGCGGCAGCTGCAGACCTGATTACCCTTCATGTTCCGGCTATGGACTCTACCAACGGAATGATTAATGCTGGTTTCATTGAGAAAATGAAAGACGGCATTATCGTTATTAATCTTGCCCGTGATACTCTGGTAAATGAAACAGATATGGCAGCAGCCTTAGAATCTGGCAAAGTTGCAAAATATGTCTGCGATTTCCCTACTGCAAGTGCTTCACAGATGAAGAATACCATTTTGATTCCACATCTTGGCGCCTCCACAGAAGAAAGCGAAGACAATTGTGCCATCATGGCAGTACAGGAAATTATGGACTTTCTGGAGAATGGTAATATAAAAAATTCCGTAAACTATCCGGCAGCAGATTTAGGCGCAGTAGTAGGCACCCGTGTTACAGTTGCTCATAAAGCAAGCTTAAGTGGCGCGGACATTCAGGATATGTTAAAACCTTTTGGCGCTGTTGTTTCTGGCATGGTAAGCAAAGTAAGGGGTGACTATGCTTACTCAATGTTCGATATTTCCGGTTGTTGTTGTTCCTGCAGTTCCGAACTGGAGGATCAATTAAAGGCAGACGGCATACTGAAAGTTAGAGTAATAAGCAGGTAAACGAAAACAAAGAAAGTAAGTAGAGCGGTCTGGAACAAAACAGACCGCTTTCTTTGATTATGAGGAACGACATGGCAAATATTAAACCCTTTAAAGCAATAAGACCTAGAACAAAAAATGTAGAGAAAGTATCTACTTTACCGTACGATGTATTTTCAGAAAAAGAAGCTAGGGATATCGTGGCAAAGAATCCCCAGAGCTTTCTAAAAATCGTTCGTCCGGAGACGGCTTTCCCGAAGAATGTAGATATGTACAGCAACAAGGTATATGAAAAAGCGAAGAGCCTGATTCAGGAAAATATCGAAAAGGGCATTTTTGTAGAAGAGAATAAAGAGTGTTATTACATTTACCGGGAAATCATGAACGGAAGAACCCAGACCGGCTTGGTTGCTGCTTTTGCAGTAGATGATTACCTGAATAATGTAATTAAACGGCATGAGTACACCCGTCAGGAGAAGGAAGATGACCGGACCCGCCATATTGATATATGTTCTGCACAGACGGGCCTTGTATTTCTGGCCTTTCAGGAGGGGTTAGCCTTACGGATTATGTTGGAAAAAGCAACTCACGATGAGCCTTTGTATGATTTCTTCTCAGAAGATAATGTGCGTCAGTTGGTTTGGAAAGTGGATGATCCAGAGAAGGTTCGGAGAATCACGGAAGCCTTTAAAGACGTAAAAAGTTTATATATTGCAGATGGCCATCACCGCTGTGCCAGCGCGACTTCTGTATGCAAAAAAAGAAGAAAAGAAAATCCAAACTATGATGGCACGGAAGAATTCAATTATTTTATGGCGGTAGCTTTTCCACATGATAACCTGCTGGTACTTCCGTATTACCGGGTAGTGAAAGATCTGAACGGACTGACAACGAAGGAGTTTTTAGGAAAAATCGAAAGCGCCGGATTTGAAGTACAGAAAATGAGCCGGCTGTTTGTTGCAAAAGAGCGAAGACATAAAGTAAATCAGCCGCGGAGAAAAGGTGAAATCGCTATGCATTTAGGTGGAAGATGGTATCAGCTGATTGCGAAGCCGGAAATCTTAAAAGACGATGCCGTTGGCTGCCTGGATGTTACCATGTTGCAGGAGAATATTCTGAATCCGATTTTAGGAATAAAAGATCCAAGAACGGACCAAAGAATTGATTTTGTAGGTGGAATTCGTGGAATGGGAGAACTGGAGAAACGCTGTCGGGAAGATATGAAAGTTGCTTTTGCTTTATACCCAACCTCCATGGAGGAACTGATACGGATTACGGAAGAAGGAAAAGTAATGCCACCAAAATCTACTTGGTTTGAGCCAAAACTTCAGAGCGGATTATTTGTTCATAAAATATAATTTAGCAGGTGTCCGGCATCATTTTGTATACAATTCTTTTCTTGAAAAAGACTTTGGAAAGTGATATAACAAGACTTGGAAAAGTTTGATTATTCCAAATTTTAGCTAAAATTTTTTATGGAGGATTTTGAAATGGCAGATTTAAAGGCATTAAAAAACAAAACCATCATCACTGTAGCTACTACAGGTGCATGGCCAAAGAAGAAAGATAACCCAAACGTTCCAATGGAGCCAGAAGAGATCGCTGAAGACGTTTATGAGTGCTGGAAAGCCGGCGCAGCTGTAGCTCATCTTCATATGAGAGATGCTGAAGGCAATGGCGCTATGGATCCTGTAAGATTCAAAAAGACTGTTGAATTAATCAAGGCTCATGAAGATTGCGACATTATCCTTAACCTTACAACATCAGGTGATATCCACGCTGACGACGATATCCGTGTTGCTCATGTTAAAGAATTAAAACCAGAAATGGCATCTTATGACTGCGGTTCTATGAACTGGTTAAACAGCGGATTATTCATTAACAGCCCTAAGTTCCTTGAAGACTGTGGTCTTTTATTCCAGGAACTTGGTGTTAAACCTGAAATCGAAGCTTTTGATCCTGGTATGATCGGCAACGCTGCATACTACATCAAAAAAGGCGTTCTGAAAACACCTGTACACTTCCAGTTCTGCATGGGATGCGCTAATGGTATCGCTGGAACAATGAAGAACCTTATCTTCATGAAAGAAGAAGCTGATAGAATGGTTGGAGCAGCTAACTATACATGGTCATGCTTCGGTGTTGGACATTCCGCAATGGAAATGCTCTACGGCGCAGTAGCACTTGGTGGACATATCCGTGTTGGTATGGAAGACAACGTTCTGTTCTCAAAGGGTGTTCTTGCTGAAAGCAACGCACAGTTCGTTAAGAGAGCAGTTGAAGCTGTTAAGTTATTTGGTCGTGAGGTTGCAACTCCTGATGAAGCTCGTCAGTTACTGAACCTTGCTCCTTACAACACAGCTGAATAATTCAATTTTATTGAATTCTTAAACAGTCGAGTAGGGGAAATCCCTTACTCGATGTATGTTCTCGCCCAATGAGTCCAATAAATTGGCCTCGCTGGGCTCGCTTCACACAAACTAAATTGGGCCGGATTTTTCCGGCCCATATTTCTAAAATGAAAGGAGCAGAAAGCCATGACTTGGGGCGCTCAATACATGTGTTATTCCTGCCAGAAATGCAGCAAAAACTATAAATATGCAATCGATTTAATTGGCGACTTTGGCGAAGATTTCGGCAAATGCCCAGAATGCGGAAGCGATGGAACTCTGGAATTTGAAGGACCTGTTTCTCCAGAAACCAGCAAATACGAAGAAGTAGAATAATCAGATTTTATGAGATCTATTGAAATCGAAAACATAAAGAATTTTACGACAGCTCTTTTTGCCAGGGACACGTTTGATGGGTTCCTGGTAACTGAAGCGTCTTTCAGTACCATCACCAACATCTCGATTGATGGTCATATTAATCAGGAATTTATGGGAGAGGCGGACCTGGCTCTTCCTGAAAATAAAGAGAAGGCAGTTTACTGGAAAAGACTTCGTCCTCTTTGCTATGAAATCATAAAAGGACAGAAGGTGCCTTTAAGATTCAAGATCGTATTTATGATGCCGTCAGATCTGGTATTAAAATTCTTGGATAACGCGGGACTGGATTTTGAACCAATTGAAGTCAATGCCTTATTCCTGAATATTAATTTCCAGGAAGGAAAACTAAATTGTACTACCGGTACTTCCATGAAAGCGTTTACTTTAGATAAAAGTCTGGAAGACGCATGGGACAGCCAGATGGTAAGATTTCTGGACCGGGTGCAGAACCCGAGATAGAAAGAACAAGAATAAGCGAAAGCCCGTATCTCTCAAAAGGAGGTACGGGCTCTTTTGTTTATTTTAATTTTGTGCTTCCGAATGGAGGCGGGTCTCCATTTTTCAGACGATTGATTCGTTTAATCATTACAATTGCCAGCGGTAATGCAATGCATACACCGGAAAGCAGGTCGGAGAGTGCCTGACATACGGCAAGTCCTTGGGCACCGAAAAATCTTGGAACGATGAGAAGCAGAGGTATCAGTATAAGGAACTGTCTTGACATGCTCAGTATGAGGTTACCGATTGGTCTGCCCAGAGATTGATACAGGTTGCTGGTTACCATTAAAAAAATGTGCGGGATGAATGCAACGCACAAGGTCCGGATTTTCAGGGCGCCTATGGAGAGCATGGTTACGTCGCCGCTGGAATTGAATACACCAATAAGTGGTTTGTCAAATAGAAACATTGCGGCACCTAAGATCAGGGATGCCACGAAAACCAATCTTTAATGTTGTGTAATAAGGCTTATACGATCTGTATATGAATAAGAGTAGCTATTATCCGTAAGTATTTGTATAATAAAAAGAAGAATTTGATGATGTGGAGAAGACTAAACGAAAAAAATAATTGCGGTAGCAGTTATAGTGGTGACCTTGCTTGGAATTTGGCATTTATCTGCCTGTATACAATAATGCAACCGTTTTACCAAAGGGGTTAACCCTGTTAACTCCTAGCTATAATGAAAATTCTTTTTCCTGGCAACTGCATTTAATTTCGGATCTGGCAGTGACTGATCGAAGTCAGTATTAAGAATTGGTACGTACACCATTCAAAAAATGGAGGGAAAATATTATGCTGATTAAAGCAGGCACCATTGTATTTCATATTAGAAATGGATTTGGGATTGTTCTTGATTCTTCCGACAGTTATGCATACAAAGTTCATTTCTTGCGCAATCATTTAAATGAAACGGAAATATTGAATGGTTTTTTAGACCAAGTGGATGAAGAGCTTCTAAGATACGTAAAGGGAGAAACCTATTTTTTTACATCCGATTTTTCTTCCAGGGATGCACGTCGTGGTGAGGACTACTATGACTGGGGAAAGGTGAGATCACTTTCATATGATGAAAAGCGAAGAGCAGTGCTCGCAACGGTCTCAGGTTCAAACAGAAACCTGTATAATATTGAAATAATTGTTAAATCAGATAATCTTTATGATCGGTGCAGCTGTCCAGTTGGTTTCAGGTGCAAGCACACGTTTGCCACACTTATGGAATTCTATGATGTAATACAAAATCTTGAGCAGTATTATCAAAAATATATTGAGGAAAATACATATAAAAAAATAAAGAATGCGGATCTAAATAATGAAGAATATAAAAAAATACTTCAGAATTTTCTTGATAGAGAGTATGTTGAATATTCAGACCAAGCGAAAAATTTTATTATTGCTAACCATGAAAACCTGATAAAAACAGATGAAGTCAAGTTTTTCAGAATTTTGGAGGGTCAGATACTTTATGGTGGTTCTTTAAAAAGGAATAAAATGCAGGAAATTCTTGCAAAACTACCAAATGGTGAATACATAGCAAGCTATGTAAATAACAAACTAAGCTGTTATCATTATTATGACTGGAGTTTTCCAAACAGTAAAAAAAAGTTTAAGATTCTGAATGAAGAGGGGTTGAAATATTTTACACCTGAATACAAGATTTATGCCAGTCCGCAAGATGAAGTTTTTATTCTACAGGCATATCTTACAGATCCCTTGGGGATGCAGGCTGTAAGTTATGAAAAAAGTGATGGTAAAACGGAAAGGAGTACTGGAAACTACATAGACGGTAGCAGAGCGGGAATTTTCTTTGATTATCTTAAAAATGAAATTGAAAAAAAGTATGGAAATGAGATAGAGCTTGCAAAAAAAGAATTCGACGAGAAGGTTGAAAAAATAAAATATGAAAGAAAATGCAGGGCCTTTTTAAATGATATAGAAGATTTAAGTAGTAGGCTTACTGAGGGCGCTCGCTCGTACAGGAAAAATGAAAAGCTTATTTTGGAACCTGCGTTCATCATCGGCGAAAAGTGTTATGTTTCGTTCAAGGTCGGTTTCGAAAAAAAGTACGTTATAAAAAATATACGAGATTTTGTCATAAGGATGCGGGAAAATGCGACCTACCAATATGGGAAGAACCTCAAATTCTGCCATAATGCAGCAAATTTTGACGAAATTTCAAAGAAGTTTCTTGAATACCTACTCATGCAGAATGAGAGTACTTTATATCCGATTAAAAGAGAGCTACCCATTTCTGAGGTCATGTGTAGAAATATGCTGCTCGACTCAAAAGGCCGTATAGTCGAAATAAATGGGGAAAACTACAGGCTTATCTTAGATGGAAAAGATGCAAAAATATATATAGATAAAGACTACTCTATAAAGCTGATGATAAGAGATGAGAGTGACTCCTATACGAAAGAAGAAAAATGTGACAGGTTTTTCTATCCTGAAAATGAAAATTTGTTTTTGCTTGAGGACACACTCTTTCTTTTAGATAAAAAAAGAAAAACAGTTTCGCTTATAAATGCCGATAGGATCCAAAGCCACCTGTTCATGTTTGCAGCCTTGAACCACGGCATTGATACGAGGATATCAGGAGATAAATTTAAAGAAAAGATTTTTGCAAAAGCACACAAAGATATTGCCGTGGCAGATGAAATTTCTGAGGAGCTGCATGCGGGAGAACTTAAGATAGAAGCATATTTTGACTTTGAAGGTGGTATTCTTTCAGTAAAGGAAAAGCTGTTCGTTGACGATAATCAGGTAAAAAAAGAAAAACTTCCTTCTGATTCTGATAAGTACATGTACGAGCAGTTCGATGATATACTGTCATCTTTCGGATTCAACAACGGCATTATGACTGAAGACAATGAAATAATGAATTTTTTGAGGAGTGACCTTTCTTCCCTTAATGGCATTTGTAATGTCTTTCTGTCAGAATCGCTGAAACGGAAACAGATAATTTCATTTAATAATGCAGTGATAAGGGTTAAATATGACAATGACCTCATGCAGGCTTTTATGGCTCCATGTGAGTATTCGGAGGAAGAACTTTCAAAAATATATTATGCATTAAAAAAGAAAAAGAAATATGTTCAGCTTTCTGGTGATAGGATAATAGACCTTGATAATGATGAAGCCAGGGATTTTGCATCTGCTGTAAAAGACCTTGCGCTGAACCCTGACAGGCTTTATGAGGAAAAACAGATTGGTCTTGTTGAATCACTTAAAGCTTTGTCGCATGAACGCTCATGCCAGGTAGATGAGTATCTGAATTCAATGGTCGAGGATATCAGGCATTTTAAAGAAAATGATATTGCTATTCCAAAACTGAATGCAACATTACGTCCTTATCAGAGGGATGGTTTCCGGTGGCTAAGTATTCTTACGCATTATGGCTTAGGAGGAGTACTGGCAGATGACATGGGTCTCGGAAAGACTTTAGAGGTCATTGCGCTTATTGCCTCGGACGAAACTAAAAAACCGAGTATTGTAATATGTCCGACAAGTGTTATTTACAACTGGCAGAATGAATTCATGAAATTCGCGCCTGACGAATCAGTTGTGAGGATCTATGGCAATATCAATGACAGACATAAGGCTATTTCAGAAATTAAGAAAAATAAAAAAGTCGTATATGTAACTTCATATGACTCGATGCGCAATGATATTGAAATGTACAAAAAAATAGCTTTCAATTATGCAGTCCTGGATGAAGCGCAGAATATAAAAAATTTGAATGCACTTAGAAGTAAAAACGTGAAAAGCATTAAAGCTGACCACAAATTTGCCCTTACGGGAACACCTATCGAAAACAATCTGATGGATCTCTGGAGTATTTTTGATTTTGCAATACCGGGCTTTTTCGAGAATGCGAAGGAGTTCCAAAATCTTTGCACGACAGAAGGATTTGCCGAACAAGTTGCAAAAAGAATCGCTCCTTTCCTTTTGAGAAGGACCAAGGAAAAAGTACTGAGTGATCTTCCAGATAAATATGAACGTATTGTAACAGCGGAGATGACAGAAAAACAGAGACAGGTTTACGATGCCTGTGTAAATGAAGCCAGAAAAGCTTTAGAAGATGGTGGGGCACTTTTTGACGTCCTTCCTTTTATTACACGTTTGAGGCAAGTATGTGTCAGCCCTGAACTTTTCGTGGAAGACTATGAGGGTGGAAGCGGAAAGCTGGAAATGCTTTCACGAATTATCACGGAATATATTGATGCTGGTCATCGTATTCTTATTTTTAGCCAATTCGTCACGGGACTTGAAGCTGTAAAGAAAATTTTAGACAATAAAAAGATAAACTATTTTGTCCTCACGGGAGGGACTCCTGCAAAAGAGAGGACCAATCTTATGGAAGAATTCAATTCAAATTCCGAAAACAAAGTGTTTCTAATTTCGCTTAAAGCTGGTGGCACCGGACTTAATCTTACGGGAGCAGATACTGTAATACACCTTGATCCGTGGTGGAATACCGCCGCCGAAAACCAGGCATCTGACAGGGCTCACAGAATAGGTCAGCTAAGAAATGTGGAGGTCATCAAGCTGATTTGTGAAAATTCTATAGAAGAGAGGGTCATAGAACTTCAGAACCTGAAAAAAGACATAATAGACAAGGTAATTGCCAAGGATGATTCAGCAGTGCAGGGGGCAAAGTTAGAGGATATTGCATTTATATTAAAATGATTTACTGAAAGTGTTGAGGAATAATTGGCACTGGACAGGCGTGGGCAAATAACCTATGATGAAGCTTGTATATTTATCTGCTTGTTTCTTTTTTGTTGGCTTATGATCAAGCCGAGAAAGTACCTGCTTTATGGAGGATGGGAACGAAAATGGAAACCGTAAAATCGTTTATTAAGAATTACAAGAAAATCCTGATAGGCTCCCTGATTTGCCTTATTATCATTCTCAGTGCGACAATAGGTTTAATGACCGTGGGGGTTCGTGATGAACTCGATAAAACCAACGATATCCAATTGGAAGAAGTCATCAATAATCTTGATAATATATATGACTATTCAACGAATGTTGTCGACTGGATGAGTATCGTGACGGAAGAGGAAATCGTGGCTTTAGCAAGGCTTTTACGGTCATCTCCCGAGGACTTACAGGAGCCTGCAATTATGGATCAATATATGGAGGCTTTGTCCAATCTGTACCTGTTAAAAGTTCTTGACCGGGATCGTAATGAAGTATATTCCTACAATTTCGCTACGAACGAAAATTTCAACGATCCGTATTTTGATTCCTTATTTGCGGTTGACCCGGGTCAAAGTGCTACGTTGCCCGCTAGAAACGGCGGACAAATCAAGTATATTTGTGCTCGTTCCGGAGATTATTATATACTCTCAGAAGTTGCAGATGTCGTTTCACAAAATTCCGAGGCAAGTGCTACAATCTGGCAACAGGCATTTGTGATTTCGGGATTCAGCAGCATCAGCACTGTAGCGGTAGTTGATGAGGAAACGGGAGAGGTTATATACTGCGACGATGACTCTTTAATACTCGAAAAGATGGATACGGAACAAATTAATGCCAGAGCAGAGTACGTGATTAATGGGCAGGTATATAAAACAAAGGCATACAGATATCCGGAAAGAGGCGTCAGTCTGGTAACTCTGACAGATTACAGAGATATCATCGACAGTTATACGGCGAATATCATTCTTGTTATAATTCTTTTTGTTGCTGCTTTCTTTATATTGCTTGCCTACATCGTTTGCCTGCGTCAGGGTGAACTTGATCCGTCGCAGGAATATAAATTCGCCGGAAAATACTATCTTCGTTCCCAGACACGCATGTTTCGGACGGTGATTATCGTTTTAGGTGTCGTTTTTTCATTTACTTTTATATCTGTGTCCATGCTTAATGCAGATATAGAATACACGCTTTACCTTCAAAAAGAAATCAATGACAGTGTCGATGTCATTGACTGCTATCAGGGAATGGATTCGTTGATAGAAACCGAAAATGCGGATAAACTCTATGATTATGCCAGAATCGCAGGAAAATATCTGACGTTCCATCCGGACCGGCTGACCAAGAAAGATATGGGAGAAATTGCACAACTGCTAGATGTTTCCGACGTTACTTTATTTGATTATAACGGAAAAACAACCTGCACATCTACTCCGATGGATCATTTCTCAGTTATCGAAGATAAAGAAAGCCCGCTATATGAGCTAAGATATGTACTGATGGGAAAAGAAGGGGTTTCTGTTTCCGGAGATCCGAAAATAATGGATGAAACCGATGTGATATATGCAGTTCCGAATCGCGGCGAGGACGGTGTCGCTGACGGAATCACGGCTGTCATTACTTATAACGGGATGACGAATAAAGATGCATTCGGTTTAGCCTCTGGCATGAAAGGGACTCTTCAGAAGCTTAAGATGTCCCGAAATAGACAAGGATTTATGCTTGTAGTCGCAGACAAAGAGGGGAAAATCATACTTCACCAGAATGAAAGCCTGATCGGGGCAAGTCTGGATGACATTGGAATCGACAGCGAAACAATTCGTCACAATGAGGGGAACGGTACTGTCGGAAGGCTGAAGATTAACGGCCGGGATCAGCTTTTTACCGTCATGATGACAAAGAATGCAGAAAATTATGTGATTTTGATACAGCAGGCAGGACTGCTTTCCGGTGTGTCTGTTTCTACGGCAGTACTTGCGATTATTTTATATATCCTTCTTGCATGCTGGATCATGTATGACGGATTAGGTAGTAAAGTTCATTTCGAAGAAAGAAAACAGAATGTCAAGGGTGCAGGTAGCTGGAGGGATAGCAAGGTCCATTGGCAGGAATTAAGTGCCGGACAGAAAATGTCCAGAATCATCGGAATCTGTGTTCACTTATTCAGTATGTACCTTATCATAACCTATTTTCTTGCAAGCTACAAAATAATTGAGCCTGTCGGAATTGCGTACATTATGCTTGGAGATTGGCAAAAATCCGTAAATATTTATTCGATCTTCGGAAACATCTGCCTTGCTGCTATATTCTTCAGCATAATCAGTTTTACCACTATGGTACTTCACACAGCGTCCAATGCATCAGAGCAGAGCGGAAAAACGGCCTGCCGGCTCTTGGCGAATATCATCAAGTATGTGGGTGCTATTATTTGCTGTTACCTCATCGTGACAAATTTCGGCATTAATGCCGCCGCTGCGATTGCTTCTATCGGAATCGCGGGATTTGGACTGACGTTTGGTGCGCAGGACCTGATCAAGGATCTTATAGCCGGAATATTTATTTTGTTTGAAGGTAATTTCAAAGTCGGCGATATGCTGGTTGTAGACGGAAAATGGTTCTGGGTAAAGAGTATCGGAGTGCGGACAACAACACTTGAAGCATGGGGAGAGAAAAAAGTGATAAACAATTCCCAAATGTCCGGCGTTTTGAATATTCAGAGAGCAAATACCAATGTTGACTGTGATATTATGATCGATAATCGTTATGATCTAGATACGATAGAAGAAATATTAAACAGGGAATTGCCATCTCTTAAAGATAATTATCCTACCGGAGTCGTTGCCCCGAAATATAAGGGCGTACAGAAGCTGAGCGGAAGCGGAACTACGATAAGAATCAGGGCGTATGTTCCTCCGCTGTATCAGGGCAAGGTCGGCAGAAAGTTAAGGGGTGATGTCAAACGGATATTTGATAAATACGGCATTACGATTTCTTCTGACCGGTTCACCATCGTCGACAATAACCTGACAAAAGAAGAATTGGCTGAGGAGTTATTAAAAACAAAAAAAGAAGAAAATGATTAACATGAGATATGAGAATATAATACGGCAAGTTAACGAAGGATTATTATAGAAAAACAATTTCAAGAAAATTACGAAAACACTTGATTTTAAGCCCCTTTTCGTGTAGAATCCCCATTGTCCGTTTTGGACAAATTAAATATGGTCGTACAGTATGTACGCATAATTCGGAGAAGTACCCAAGCTGGCCGAAGGGGCTCCCCTGGAAAGGGAGTAGGCGGTTAATAGCCGTGCATGGGTTCAAATCCCATCTTCTCCGCGAAAAACAAAAAGAGTGTCTGTGACACTCTTTTTCGTTTTTCTGAGATTCCAAGATGGGATTTGAACAAGGAGCAGGTGAGTGCGGAAGCACGAAAGCTGCGACGCGGCCAGAAAGGGCGAAGCCCGGCGGAAATCCCATCTTCTCCGCGAAAAACAAAAAGAGTGCTTGTTGCACTCTTTTTCGTTTTTCTGAGTTCCAAGCAGGGATTTGAACAAGGAGCAGAAAAAGTCTAAAACTGCTCAAGATTTTCGTTTTTGTTCTGATTTTAGACATTTGAAGGTGATTTGCGAACAAAAACGCAAATGATGAGCATTTTTTAGAACAAAAACGCAAATGATGAGCAGTTTCAGGAACAGAAACGCAAATGATGAGCATTTTTAGAATGTTTTTTATTTTTTTAGAGCTTTGTAAAGCAAATCAAGGAATAATAGCATCCATATGCGAGAAGATAGTTCTTTATAAAAATAATTGTACCCGATATAATATAGAAAAACCTGGAGGTGAAGACATGAAGAATAAAGATGTTGTTCAGAAACTTTTGGATTTTCATCCACAGTTTCCTGCGGACTATGATGGATGCGACAATTATAAGTCTGGAGATCCGGAAGCAGAGTGCAAGGGAATTACAACAGCCCTGACTCCGACCATTGACGTAATAAGAAAGACCTATGAACTGGGATGTAATCTTCTCATTGTACATGAGCCGACATTCTACTCAACACCGGATTTCCCAACATGGAGATCTAAAGAGCCAAATAAGATCTATGAAGAAAAGAAACAATTACTGGAAGACTTGGGAATCACAATTTGGCGTGACCACGACCATATGCATGCGCATAAACCAGACTGCATTTTCACAGGCGTAGAAAAATATTTGGGCTGGGGCGAGTATCGGACGTCCTTCGATGGCGACTGGCCTATGGCACACTGCTACCAGATTCCAGAAATTACTGTAGCTGGCTTAGCAAAAGAATTAAAAGAAAAAATAGGATTAAATGGGTTAAGAGTTATTGGTAATCCAACCGATGTTATCAGCAAAGTCGCAATTGTAGGGCATTTGCTTCCGCAGCTGGTTCTGGAAGACGGACTGGATGAAGAGGGATACTGGTTTGAGTATTCCACCAAAGTCATGAATCTTCTGGACAGAGGCGCAGATGCAATTATTCCGGGCGAAGTCATCGACTGGACGGCTTTATCTTATATCAGAGATGCGGTAATGCTTGGAAAGAACAAGGCAGCATTTAATATTGGACATTTCGGAATGGAAGAGCTGGGCATGAAATATGCAGCAGAGTATATCAGCGACCTGGTAGAAAATCAGGTTCCGGTACACTACATTCCTTCCGGAGATATGTATCGGTTCGATATGTAGCAGCTTTTACAGATGTAAAGACGGTTTACAGATATAGCAGTTTTGCAGAAAGGAACGACTATGGCAATTTTACAGGTAAATTATTATTCAAACGCTCTTTGCAGATTTAATCAATTTCAGATGATTCTGGCAAACGATGTGCCAGAGCTGTTAAAACAAAATAGCGAATATTATCATCGCCCGATGAAGACAGTGATTTTACTTCATGGTTATTCAGGAAGTAATATGGACTGGATGACAGGCTCCAACGTGAATGAGTTGGCCGTAAAATACAATCTGGCAATTGTTATGCCGAATGCAGACAATAGTTTTTACACCAACGCACCAGGTGCTGGAAATAAATATCAGGATCTGATTGAAATCGATTTAATTAATTATCTGCGTAACACCTTTGGCTTGGCAATGACTCCGGAAGATACCATTATTGGAGGTCTTTCCATGGGCGGATTTGGAGCAATCCGTTTCGGACTTCATCGTCCGGACCTCTTTGGAAAAATGATTGGTCTGTCCTCAGCGATGATTGTAAATGAAATTTCCCAGATGCCGGCAGATGCAGAAGGAAATGCCATTGCAGACCGAACCTATTATGAGAATGTTTTTGGCGATTTAAGCAAATTAAAAGAAAGTGAAAACGACCCGGAATTCCTTGTAAAACAAAGAATTGCAAAGGGCGAGAAAATCCAGCCAATTTTCATGGCATGTGGAACGGAAGACTTCCTGCTGGGCTACAACCGTGATTTCTACAACTTCCTGAAAGAAAACGGAGTAGATGTTGAAATGCATGAGAGCCCGGGAATTCACGAGTGGAAGTTCTGGAATGAATATTTAGAGCCATCACTGAAGTGGGCATTGGATATTAAATAAAGAATGAATAACGAGATATTTAACAAAATAGAAAATTGGATACCGCCACAGCTTCCGGAAGGGATGACCTGGAAGGATGTGCCCAAGGGAGACATGCCTGGGGATAAGGTAAACATAGTTGATATCCATGTAGAGCGGGCGAATGTTTTATTCCCTTTAATCTTAAAGGAAATGAAAAAGCTGGCAGAAAATGGCCAGGAAAAATTTGTCGTTGGTATTTGCGGAGGCTCCGGCGCAGGAAAGTCAGGAGCCGCCGCTGTTCTGTCCTGGTATTTTAATGAACTGGGAGCAGGCTGCTATAATATGTCCGGCGATAATTATCCAAGAAGAATACCGAAAGAAAATGATGCGGAGAGAATTCGCGTTTATGAAGAGGGTGGCATCGCGGCACTGACGGATTATCTGGGAACGAATCAGGAAATCCGGTTTGAAGAGGTTTCTGAAATTCTTGGGAAATTTAAATCCGGAGAACCGGTGATAGCTCTTCGCCGAATGGGAAGAGAAGAAGACGAGCTTTGGTATGATGAAATTGATTTTTCCAATATTCATGTACTGATCATTGAATGGACCCATGCAAACAGCGACTACTTTACAGGCGTTGATATTCCGGTGCTTTTAAACAGTACTCCATTGGAAACTATGGAATATCGAAAGATGCGCAATCGGGATGCGGGCGCGGACAGCCCTTTTGTTACAATGGTACTGACCATTGAACAGGAGAAAATTAAAAAGCAGGCAGTGAAAGCCAAAATAATTCTGTCACGTCAGGGACAGATTTTGAGCTATGACGAATACAGAAAATTGATGGGAGACTAGATGAATAACAAGCCGATGCTCAATGTTTACCCAGACAGTTTGGGCGGAAAGTTAAGTGATATAGCGGAACTTTTGCAATCACAGGAAATGAAGGATTGCTTTTCTTCCGCTTATATTTTGCCAAGTTTATTTCACTATGATATGGACCGGGGCTTCAGCCTTGTGGATTATGATCTGAATGAGAACCTGGCGAACCGCGAAGATTTGGAGAAAATCAAATCTTTGGGAATTCAGCTGAAGTTGGATTTTGTTTTAAATCACGCATCCACCCAGTCTCCTCAGTTTCAAGATGTCATTCAAAAAGGGGAAGAATCGGAGTATAAAGATTTCTTTATCCATTGGAATGAATTTTGGGATGGGTATGGAACTATGACCGAGGAAGGTTATATCCAGCCCGACCCGGAATACATTGAAAAAATGTTTTTCCGCAAACCAGGCCTGCCTTTATTGATGGTAGGTTCTGTTCCATTCTGGAACACTTTTTATCAGGAAGTAAAAGAAGAAAAGGGCGAGAAAAAATACCTTGGCCAGATGGACTTGAATATTAAGTTTGCCAAGGTGTGGGAGTTCTACAAAGAAACCCTAGAAAAACTTGCATCCTATGGCGCGAAGCTTATTCGCCTGGATGCTTTTGCTTATGCTTCAAAGGAGCCGGGAAGAAAGAATTTCTTTAATGAACCGGAAACCTGGGAGCTTTTGGAAAAGGTACAGGCTTTAGCAGATGAATGCATGAATGATGAAAGTGTCGCTTGCGAAAAAACAGAATTGCTTCCGGAAATTCATGCAAGCTATGAAGAAAAAATATATGAACAGATTGCGAAGAAAGGCTATATGACCTATGACTTCTTCCTGCCTGGCCTTATCATAGATGCATTGGAAAATCATGACGGAAGTATGCTGAAGGCATGGGCGGACGAGATCATCGAAAAGAAAATCAAAACGGTAAACATGCTGGGATGCCATGATGGAATTCCTTTGCTGGATCTGAAAGGCCTGGTGCCAGAGGAAAGAATCCACACATTGATTGAAAAAATAGTGGGCAGGGGCGGAATCATCAAGGACCTTAAGGGAGCGCAGGAAAATAAAAATCTGTACTATCAGGTGAACGCAACTTATTTCAGCGCGTTAGGCGAGGACGAGAAGAAAATGTTTGCGGCACGGGCTCTGCAAATGTTCATGCCGGGAAAACCGCAGGTTTGGTATCTGGACTTGTTCGCCGGAAAAAATGATTATGCAGCAGTAAATCAAAATGCGGCAGCCCATAAAGAAATAAACCGGACCAACCTTTCCAGAAAACAAGTGGCAGAGGGCCTGAATATGCCGGTTGTTCAGAAACAGTTGGAATTGCTTCGCCTGCGTAATACAAATCCGGCTTTTTCTTATGACAGCGAAATTAATGTTAGCTGCAAGGACGATGAGATGACCTTTGAGTGGACTCATGAGGAAGCCCATGCAGCATTAGAAATAAATTTAAGAACTTACGATTTTAAGATTATACAGTAGTAAAAGGTTAGGAGATTCGATAATGAAAAAATATAGTATTGAGGAGCAGGCGTTAGCGTTTGATAAAGTGCTGACACCGGAGGAATGTGTGCCAGGAGTCCTTCATCGTGACGGAAAAACCTTTTTACAGATTAAGGCACCGGAAGCAAAAGAAGTTGCCTTTCTGATTAAAGAAGTTAAGACCCCTTGCACGAAAGACGAAGAAGGCGTTTGGACCATTGAATATCCAATGGATGTGGGATTCAGTTACGTTCAGCTCTTAATTGACAACACTCCGGTAATTACGCCATGTCTGCCGATTTCCTATGGATACAGCAGACCGTATAACTATGTGGCTTTAAAAACCGATGAGGACTTTTTCGAAATCCGGGATGTGCCTCATGGTTCTGTCCGTAAGGAATATTTTTTTTCAAAGGTAACAGACACCTGGGAGAGCTGCACCGTTTATACGCCTTACGAATATGAGACGGAAAAAGAAAAGGTTTATCCGGTTCTCTATCTGCAGCATGGACATGGAGAAAACGAAGTAGGGTGGACGGCTTCCGGCAAAGCTCATTTCATAATGGACAATCTGATTGCAGAGAAAAAGGCAAAGCCGTTTATTATCGTTATGAGCAATGGCATGACCCAGACAAAAGTGAACGGCGAGACCGTAGTAGATTTCCAACTTTTTGAAGAACAGCTGCTTTCCGATATCATTCCATTTGTTGAGAGCAAATTCCGGACAGGAAAAACAAAAGACATGCGTGCTATGGCAGGCTTGTCCATGGGCTCTATGCAGACTAGTGTTATTGGAATGAAGCATCCGGATATGTTCTGCGCTCTTGGCATTTTTAGCGGATTTGTAACCGATATTCTGCAGGGCGGCGTGCTGGATAAAATCGACCGTGGACCTAGCGATAATATCCATTTGAAAATACTGGACGATTCCGAAAACTTTGCAAAGCAGTTTAAAGTATTCTTCCGTGCCATTGGCGAAGAAGATCCGTTTTTACCTTTCTTTAAAAAAGATGATACCATGCTGGAAGAAAAAAATATAAAACATGCGAGAACTATTTACCGTGGAAGTCATGACTGGAACACCTGGAGAAGGTGCATTTATGATTTTGCACAGATGATATTTAAGGAGGATTAATATGTCGTTTTTTGAGATGTCTTATGTTTCAAGGGCTTTGATCAGAGAGGTTCATGTAAAGGTAATTCTGCCAACAGATAAAATGGCAGGCAACTGGGAGCCGCCATATCGCACCCTTTATATGTTACCGGGCTACAGTGCAACCGCTATGCAGCTGATTACATACCTGGGTCTTCGGGGAGAAGCAGAACTGAAGGGACTTGCAATCGTGCTCCCGGACGGCGAAAACTTTTTCTACCAGGATGTTCCGGGACAGATGACTTTATACAGTACTTTCGTAGGACAGGAATTAGTAGAGGAGACCAGAAATACCTTCCCGTTGTCCCGTAAGAGAGAAGATACCTACATTGGCGGAATTTCCCTCGGCGGATATGGAGCTCTTTATAACGGTCTGAAATTCCGTGATACTTTCAGCAAAGTGGCGTTATTCTCCCCATCTGTTGATCCGTACGATTTGACTCACCGTGGCATACCTTCCTTCAGCGAAGAGCAGTTTAACCGTTTCTTTGGAAGCAAAGAAGAATATGAAAACAGCGAAGCTAATGCAGTAAAACAGTGGGTGACTATGCCGGAAGAAGGCAAACCGGAATTGTTTATGTGCTGCGGAACCGATGATGGACTGGTTTACCCAGAGGTTAAACCCTTTGAGGACAGTCTGGTGGCAGCAGGCGTTAAGCATGTTTATAAAGAAGGTCCGGGAAACCATGAAATGTATTACTGGCAGACTATGCTGGATTCCGCCTTTTCTTTCCTTGCGGGAATAGAAGAAGGCACCAAAGACAAATTGGTAGTACCGTTTTAATTGAATCGAAAAGGGAAAAAATGAATTATCAAGTGGAACGTACCGGAGAGGGTACATGGATAATTAAAGAGGGAGAAGGACCGGCCTGCGCCTACATGTACCTTTTGTGCGGCAGCGAGAAGGCAGTACTTTTAGATACTGGTTTCGGAACTATTCCTTTAGACGAAATCTGTAAAAGCCTGACAGACCTGCCGATAGAAGTGCTTTTGACTCATGGCCATTTTGATCACATCGGCAGCAGCGGACTTTTCGACAAAGTATATATGTCGCCATTGGATACAGAAATCATAAAAAAACATTCCGAGCCAAAGCTGCGAAAAGTTTTCTGCAAAGACGGAATGAACCCAGTGGCGGAAGAAATTCTGCCGTTAAAGGAGCTCGCTGGAGATAATAAAACTGCCTGCGAGAATGATTATGTTTCCTTTGATCTAGGCGGACGGAAGCTGACCATAATTCCAACGCCGGGACACACACCGGGTTCCGTATGTGTTCTTGACGAAAGCCGGAGAGTATTGTATACCGCAGATATCTGCTGCAAAGCCCATGTACTGCTGCAGACCTATAATGAGGGCTTTCCTGAGAAAGAAAAATTAGAATTTCATCAGGTACTGGACATTTACGAAGAATCTCTGCAGCGCATTTTAAATATCAGGGATCGCTATGATATCACATGGCCTTGTCACCACAGTGTTCCGGTAGAAACAGAAATTATTGAGGATTTTGTGGAAGCAGTAGATCTTTTGCGTGAAGGGAAATTGGAAGTTGAGGCCTTTGAAGGCCTTGGCGGAAAAATCAAAGTGGCAAATTATAAAGAAATAGGGATTGAATTTGAAGGGGAGCCGTAAGTAGCCCTTCTTCTCATTGTAACTTTTTTACAAATTTTGTATTTTTGTTAAAACATTATTTCTACTAAATTATTACATTTACACCACAAAAAGAATTGTCTATAATATACCTTACGAGATTTTCGAAATATTTTTACAATATTTCCATTTTTGATACTTTTAAAATTGATTGTTTGTAAAAATAAATTTCGAAGGAAATTATATGGAAAGGAGAAAACAGGTGGATTATACCAAATATGTTTTAAAAGATAACGAAGAACTTACCGCTCTGCTTGAGGGGAAAGACAACATTTTCGTTATCGCCTGTAACAAATGTTTCAAGGAATTTGAATCCGTAAACGAAACCGATGGTGAAGATTTCGTCAAATTCGCTGAGGAACAGGGCAAAAAAGTCACAGGTCTTAAAAAGGTTGACTTTTTGTGTAATCAGCTCCTGACAGCAAAGAAGCTTGAAGGAATCGTACCAGAAGGAACAGATTATATCGCTGTTGTTTCCTGCGGTTTAGGTATTCAGATTATCGCTGAAATGGAAGATCTTCCAGTTATCGCTGCCAGCAACTCACTGAATTACATTGGTCATCATGGAATGGCATTAACACAGAAAACCTGTGGCGCATGCGCACAGTGCTATTTGAACATGACCGGCGGTATCTGTCCTGTTGTTGACTGCTCCAAGGGCCTCTTAAATGGCCAGTGCGGCGGCGCAAAGAACGGAAAATGCGAAGTTGATCCTAAGAAAGACTGTGCATGGGAGAACATTTACCAGAGATTGGAAAAACAGGGACGTCAGTGCGATTTCATCAATCAGGATGTACAGCTGCGTGACTATTCCAAGACAAACTTCAAAGTTGTTCATGATTATGTAACAGCAATTCGTGACAGCAGATTAACTGGCTACAATGGAGGAATTCATCCAAGCGAGAACAAGGAACTTGCAGAAGATATTCCACTGAAACCATTCCCAGCTCCAGAGACTGTAGTTATTCCAGTTTCTATGCATGCTGGCGCTCCAGCGAAACCTGTTGTTCAGGTTGGTGATACAGTTAAGAAAGGACAGCTTATTGCAGAAGCATCTGCATTTATTAGCGCAAACGTACACTCCAGCGTAAGTGGTACGGTTATCGCTATTGAGCCACGTCCACATTCAAAAGGTGCTGACGTAGAAGCTATCGTAATTAAGAACGATGGACTTGATACTCTTGCTGATTCCGTTAAGCCAGCAAAACCTCTCGAGGAACTGACTCCGGAAGAAATCGTTGCAATTGTTAAAGACGCAGGTATCACAGGTATGGGTGGTGCAGGTTTCCCAACATCAGTTAAATTAACTCCTGGAAAACCTATTGATGCAGTACTCTTAAATGGCTGTGAATGCGAACCTTATCTGACAGCTGACCATCGCGTTCTCTTAGAGTATGCGGACGAAGTAATCTTCGGTCTGAAAGCTATCATGAAAGCTGTTGCAGCTCCTAAGGGTATTATTGTTATCGAAGACAATAAACCAGATGCAATCGAGCTTATGGAAGCTAAGGTTGCTGATGATGAAACTCTCGAGGTTGCTACTGTTCGTACAAAATACCCACAGGGCGCAGAGAAGATGCTCATTAAGAACGTTATGAAACGTATGGTTCCAAGCGGCGGACTTCCAGCAGATGTTGGTGCTGTAGTTGCTAACGTAAGTACAGCAGTTGCTATTTCTGATGCTATTCAGAAAGGCATGCCTCTTGTTGAACGTGCTGTTTCTGTAACTGGCGACTTCATGAAAGAGCCGGCAAACTTCATGGTTAAGATCGGTACAAACGTACAGGATATTATCGACTACTGTGGCGGCATCACAAGAGAAGATGCAACCATTAAGATGGGCGGTATGATGATGGGTGCTGTTCTTGAGAACACAAACGTTCCAATCATCAAAGGCTCTAACGGTATCATTGCTGTTAATACGGATTACACAGAAGCTAACGAGTGTATTAAGTGCGGACGTTGTATGGACGTTTGCCCAATGGAGCTTGCTCCATTGAACTTCTATAAATTTGGCAAAGAAAATGATCCGAAGGCTCTTCTTGCTAACAATATCAGAGACTGCTTCGAGTGCGGATGCTGTCAGTATATCTGCTCCTCTAAGATTCCTCTGGTTAAATGGATCAAATCTGGCAAACTGGCAATCATGGAGGTGAAATAATATGCTGATTACCCAATTAAAATCGAAAGAAACCATCGATGCATTGGTAGTAGGTAAAGCATTTATTCTCAATTGCTTCGGATGCAAGGAAGTTTACTTCCCAGAGAAATGTGCTACCGAACTCCAGAAAGAGCTTAGCGATGCTGGTAAAGTTACTGGAATCTTAACAATGGATTATATTTGTAATCCGGAAAATCTGAAGCTGCACCTTGAAGCTCGTAAAGACGAAATCGCAGCAGCAGATGTTGTATTAGTATTTTCATGTGGTGTTGGTGTACAGACGGTTGCTGGCGCTTTAGAAGACAAGAAAGTTGTTGCAGCTTGCGATACTCTTCGTCTTCCTGGCTTCCAGGGCGTTACACCACAGGAATTTGACTGCGATCAGTGTGGTATGTGCTTCCTTAACGGAACTGGCGGAATCTGCCCAATTACAGCTTGCTCTAAGAGCTTAGTAAACGGACAGTGTGGCGGTGCTAAGAATGGCATGTGCGAAGTTGATCCGAATATGGAATGTGGTTGGGAAAGAATTCAGAAACGTCTCACAAAACTTGGACGTATCGATATTCTCAAAAACGCACCAGTACAGATTCGTGATTATTCCACTGATGATGCAACGAAAGAATGTAAACAATCTGAATAATTTATAAGGAGCGATAAAATGAAAGTTACAGATTTATTTAAAGAAGGTAAGTTTGTTGTTTCTGCAGAAGTAGGTCCTCCTAAGGGAATCCATATTGAAGAAATGATCGAGAGCGCTAAGAAGTATCTCACAAAGATTGATGCTATCAACGTAACAGATAACCAGTCTTCAGTTATGCGTCTTGGATCTCTTGCTGTTTGCAAAGCATTAAAGGATGAAGGATTCAACCCTATCTTCCAGATGACTTGCCGTGATAGAAATAGGATTGCTCTTGAGTCTGATCTCTTAAGCGCAGCAATGTTTGGTATTGATAACGTATTAGCACTTACAGGTGACTATACAAAATTAGGCGACCACCCAGGTGCAAAACCTGTATTCGATCTTGACTCTGTTTCTCTTCTGTACACAATGGGACAGTTAGAGCAGGGCGTAGACCTTGGTGGACAGCCTCTTGAAGGAGAAGCACCTTCATTCGCAAAGGGTGCAGTTGTATCTCCATGCAGTGACTCTCTGGATGCACAGCTGGTTAAGATGGAACGTAAGATCAAAGCTGGCGCTCAGTTCTTCCAGACACAGGCTGTTTTCGATTCTGAGAGATATATTAAATTCGCAGAAATCGCAAAGAAAGAATTTGATGTTCCTATTCAGTTAGGTATCATTATTCCTAAGAACGCCGGAATGTGCAACTTCATGAATAATAACGTTGCTGGTATTTCTATTCCTGCATCTATTATTGATGAACTGAAAGCTGACAAAGAAAAAACAAAAGCTGGTATTACCGGTACAGAAATTGCAGCTCGTATTATCCGCGAGTGTAAAGATTACTGCCAGGGTGCTCATATCATGACTCTTGGATGGGAAGACAAGATTCCATCACTCATGGAGCAGGCTGGTCTTTAATTCTTAAAAGGCTAATTAAAATTAAGGCTGTCGGAAACAAAAGTTTTCGGCAGCTTTTTTTTGATAGTTTTGTAATAAACTTAGGAATAGAAAAAAGATAAAAAAATTGATTTTTTATGGTTGCATTTTGAGAAAGATTTGCTACAATAAAGATTGCCCGCTCTTGAAGAATAACGAAGAGATTGGACACAAAAAAATTTTTTAAAAAAGTAAAAAATAGTGTTGACAATCGGTAAGACGGGTGATATTATAAGCAAGCTGTCGCGCAAGACAGCGAGCGCACATTGATAATTGAACAGTATAAACCATCCCTGAAATTTCTTAATAAAATTTCAAAGATGCGA
>JAZRYR010000007.1:0-23493 GCA_045600845.1 Lachnospiraceae bacterium
CGAAAGATGACCCGGCGTACGTTTTGCTTCCACCGAATAATCGGAATAATCTGCACGCCGATAACATTCGTCCACGATATCAAACATCCATTTACAATAGTCATTAAAAATGTCCGCTTTCATTATGAACATATTATTAAAGACAGTTACCGAACCGGACAAATATCTTTCCATATAGGGAACATACTCCGGATATTTTTCTGACAGGACCTCTTTCATAAGATCCATATCTGACTTATGAAGAGTTCCGTCTGAAATAAACTGTTCTTCCATTGTTTTGGCCGAGCCCGGCATTTTCCTGATATTTTTCGTTTTAGGAAGAATTACATCATAGGCAGAGATAAAAGACTGCATCGTCTCTTCCTCCCAGCCGAATTCCCGAATTGCTTCCGGTGTAATAGATTCCAGTTCAATATTTCCCCACGGATCGCATTTCCGGTTTACCGTACGGAAGGAAAGGTATCTCCGATAGTGGAAAAATCCATAATAATCCGTATCCAGATTTTTCCAAGCCCAATATTGTGCCGTCAATTCACAATACATCTTATTTAAAGATGAAATATTATCTCCCCTATCATCGTATAACATATCCGGCATACGGAATTTTGTATTTGCGCAACCTACCTGAATCGGTTTCAGGATGTTATTCTCAATACAGAAGGAGTCTTTATGACAAGAAATTAAAATATTAATACGATTCATTTTTTAACCATTTCATTCAATAATAAGCTATTACTTTTCTATCTTTCGTCTAAATTGAAACCCTTTTTCCTCCAGGCACACAAATGCCAATATCGGCAATATATTAAATTCCATATTCATCAGTCTAGGTTCCGTTACACTTAATATCATGGCAAACAGCATTGCAAAAACAACCCAGTAATTTTTAACTTTTGATGCGTTATATATAGCAAGAATATATATCGCCACCACCGCACATACCGTTACTATGCCAAACTCCAGCATAATCTGAAGGTAAGAACAGTCCACATAATTGTAAATTCCATCTATCCCGGCAACGCTGAACCCCACCCATTCAATAGGTTGCCCAAAAAGAGTAAATCCATACATATCGATACCGGATTTTCCCAATTCCAGACGATGACTTATCCGATCGTTCAGCCAGTATAAAAATGGCACTTCCGGATTGTACATATCATGCAGCAAAATAGCTGCGATAAAAATAATGACCGGTAAAATAATCCACAGCCATTTCATCTTTGACAGGATTTTCCAATGATTCTTAAACAAACTCTGAAATGCAAAAAATACCAGAAATGCGCTGCTGAGGTAAAATGCCATTTCGGTTTCAGTCATATAGAAAAACCAGATATTTACTGCCTCTAGAATTGCAAATTCCCAGACTTTTATTTTTTCTTTTCTCAAAACAATGTATTGAAGCATAAAGAAAAAAAATAAAATTGGTCCCGTCGTACACCAGCTAAATCCCAGAGCATGACGCTCCTCTGCTCCCCAACGCATATCCACGGCAAATCCGAAGAAAGCACAAATAATCACAGTGAAAAGAAAAACTGCCGTGATAAAGGTAGAAATCGTCAGTATCTTTTTAGCGCTTTGACGATAAGCAGCCGCAAAGAAAAACCAATAAGAAAAAATGTATGTGTTTTTGCTGAAATAAGCACTTATTGCGAATACAACGGCCAGAAGTCCATATCCGATGATGGCCTGAAGATTATATTTTTTTTGAATCAAGGAAAAAAGAATCACAATGCAACAAAGAAATGCTGCAAAGTATTTCATGACTCGGGTGACAACGGAAAACATACCATCGCCATTTTCCAGATTAAGCGTCCACCAAGCCGTACAACAACAAAGAAGTGATAAAAGAAAAAGGGTCCAAGCGGTAAAAAATAATATATTCTCCAAATTGTTTTTCTTATACCACTCCACTACTTTCATTATTTCGCACCTTTTCTCTGCAATACAACTCTAAATGTTTTAAAGAGGATTTCAATATCCAGTCTCAGATTCCATGTGCGGATATAGGTATTGTCCAGTTTTACAACTTCCTCAAAATCCGTAATCTGATTTCTTCCGCTAACCTGCCAAAGTCCGGTAATTCCCGGCTTAAAGGATAATCTGGCTTTATGGTGAGCTTCGTACTTTTCAAATTCTTCCAGAGTCGGCGGTCTGGTTCCAATCAGACTCATATCTCCTTTTAATACATTGATAAACTGTGGAAATTCATCCAGCGACCATGCACGGATTTTTTGTCCGATTCCCGGAATGATTCTTGGATCATTTTCCATTTTGAACATAAGTCCATCCATCTCATTCTGCGTCATCAGTTCTTTCTTGCGTTCTTCTGCATCTGTGTACATGGACCGGAATTTATAGAAGTAGAACTTTCTGCCATTCTTTCCGATACGTATCTGTTTAAAGAATACCGGACCCGGATCTTTCGCTTTTATCATTGGCGCAAGAATCAAATAGAGAATTCCTGTCACTATACAACCAAATATACCTGCTATAATGTCCAGAAGACGTTTCAGGAATAATTGCCATCCGGAGGCAACATTGTTGCTGGTGGTAATGACTACAACATTCCCCATCTTTTCTACCGTAACATTTGGTAAATCTTCCGTTTTATTCAATACTCCGATTCGAACGGTAATTCCTGCCTCTAAGAAATAAGAAACCAGTTCTCTTTCTTTAGACTCATCCGACAATGCAATCAATACCTCATCCACTACCTCTGCCAATACATATGTCTTCAGATTATTATCGTCACAAACAATTGGATATTCTACTTCCGAATCTAATCTCAGAAGTTCCGTTTCTCCGATCCGATTCTCATCAAGAAGCGCTATTCCTTTGACTCCAAACGGATTATATGGTTTTGCCGAAACAGCTTCTTTGCACGAAGAAAGGTGCTCTTTATCCGTTACAATCAATAGCCATGGCAAAACTTCTTTTTTCCGCATTCTCATGCGGAGAAAATGCTTCCACAAAAGTCTGCATATATAGATGAAGATGAAACTGAAAACCGCAGTAAGACCAAAAACCGTTCGGCTGAACAAAGAAGACTGCTTGGTAATAAACATATAAAGAATTAATGCCAGCATCGTAGCCGTTATCTGTATAAATACTTTCAGCAGTTCCGTTTTTTTATCTCTTTGCAAAATACTACGATAATTCTGGCCGATTAACGATACCAGCAGGTATAACACCAGCATGATAATCCCTAATCTGGTAAAAAGAGAAATACGGTCAGGCGCTAAATAAAACCGGTGCCGAATCAAGACAACCAGAATATATACCGCTGACAGAACAATTAAGTCAATTATTGTAAAATCTAAATGCTTCAGCCAAGACTGGCCATTCTTCTTATACATATGTCAAATCCTAACACAAATAACCTTATATTACAAATATATGAAATGTACTAAAATCAGTTCATTTTATGGAATGCAACATACATCCAGGAGTCCGGCTGGCCATTGGTGATCATATATCCGTCCAACCCGGTTTCTTCTTCAAAATCCGGATCACAGATAAAAGTTTTTCCACCTAATGTTATTTCCACCCAGGAATGTGGACTGAGCGCATATTCTCCCGGGACATATCCGGAAATCTGATGAACATCATAACCTAATAGCAAAGCACAATAATAAAACGTTGCAGCCATGACAAAACAGTTTCCGGTTCCATTTTCAAAACCGTGCCGGGCAAACCATTCGGAACCGACAGAATCGTCTATGGTAACCGTTTCATATGGCATTTTAGAAGACCAATGATAACATTTTGCAATATTGTAATCTAAGGAGCTCACCAGAACAGCTGCTTCCTGCACCGCTTTATTGTGAATTCCATTCGGTGCAATAACATATCCGTCGATCACTGTATTTTTTGCCATAGTTCCTTTTGCATGGCCTTGTTCTTCATTTTCATAAAAATAATAGTAATCCGTGCCAATAAGCATCCATCCAAGTCCCATCGTTCCATCTTCTCGGTAATAATATGTTTCGCCATCGATTTCCCGCCATCCTGTTTTTATCAGCTCTGGTTCCTTTTCCGATGCATAGATTGGCACAACAAAAGCCAAAGCAATCAAAAAAATGCTCATAAAAATACTCACATATGTTTTTTTCACATTTCCTCTATGATGCATCAACTTGTATGATCAAACTTTTTTTGTAATTTATTCTTTACCTGTCCGACGATTTCTATCATAAAAGACTCTTTTGTCAGCAACAGTATACCAAAATCCACTGCAAAAAACAAAACTGCAGAGATTAAAAGAATAATAAAATTCTTTAACTCTATGCTCAGAGCAGCATCCCATGGAACAAATAATACCCAGAAAGATGCCAGATATCCTGCTAAGGTTCCCGCAATAATCTTCCAGAACTGGATTTCCTTTATTATAGTGACTAAAAACTCCCTCAAAACAAGAATCTGTATGATAAGAACAACAAATTCTGCTACGAGAGTTCCTAACGCTGCCCCGACTGCGCCCAATTTTGGAATAAAAATCGCATTCAAAAATAAGTCAATCACCGCACCTGCCACAACAGAAATAAGAACTACTTTTTCTCTGTTCTGTGGTATCAGAATCTGAATTCCTAAAATATTGGTTATTCCGATAAATAAAACACATGGCATAATTATCTGCATCGGTATGACCGCTCCCTCATATTGGATTCCGGACAAAAGCATAATACTGTTTTTTGCAAAAGTCATAAAATAAACCGTCAGCGGCAGTGCTGCCAGAAGCACAAAATTTAAAGCTTTTTTACAAAGTCTTTGAAATTCTTCCATCCTTTTATTTTCAACATAATAGGAAAGTCTTGGAAGCAGAACGGTGCCCAACGAAGTAACCAAGCCGACCAATACCATTTTCACCTTGACCGCTGCATTATATAAACCGACTTCCGCATCTCCTTTCATGAAGCCCAGCATGACCTCATCGAGATTATTATAGACCGTAGTTGCACAGGCCATGGCAAAGAATAACAGCACAGGCTTCAGATGCTGACGGAAATTATACTTTCCTACTGGCTTGTATTGAATAAATTTTCCAGCATAAAAGATATTCAGAATATTTGATGCTGACGTTGCAAACACCGTATAGGCTCCGTATAAAATATAATCATTCGGAGATTTAATCAGTAAGAACATTCCTGCTATTGCTAGAACTTTGAAAATCAGGGATTTTACCGTAATAAACGTGTACTGTTCCAGCGATTGGAACAGCCAATCCATGCCAATGGCATTCAGGAAAATCGATGTGCCTACAACGCTAAATAACGTTTTTTCTGAACGAAGTCGGGGAATCAGGATAAGCGCAGCTGTAAAAAGCAGGTAAGCAATTACCGTCATTATCAAATTAATGATTAATAGTTCCTGAGCGGTACGCGTCAGTTTTTCTTTATCTTCTCTGACCTTTGCACAGACACGGATTCCGTAGGTAGGAATTCCCAGTTGCGCGAACATCATAAAATAAGCAACAATGGATACTGCAAACTGCACTTTTCCATTGCCAACCGGTGTCAGTATCCTGGATATGTAAGGAAAACTGATTAATGGAAAAATAAACCCAGACACCGTCAGTATGGCATTCATTATGAAATTAAGTTTGATAGACTTCTGCTTCATAATTAATTACAAAACTTTATTTACTTTTGGAATTTTTCGAAGCACCCAGACAACCAGATAAGAAACGATTATCGTTGCCACAATCAATCCCAGAAAAACCGGAATATTGTCGTAAGGATTAATTCCCATATAACGAAGCACATATCTTGCCAGGAACATATGTACCAGATAAATTCCAAAAGAACAACTATCAAAAGACAGAATGAATTTTTTTATTATATTTTCTTTTTTCGTTTTCTGCTCTTCTTCCGAAACCATTTCTTGAATTGCCGCTGCTTCTTCCGCTACTGTTTCTGTCTTTTCTACAGTTTTCTCTTCTGTTTCATCGGCTGTTGCTTCCTTTGCAGTGTTTTCAGCTACCGGCCGTTCCTTTGCAAACAAGTAGAAAATACTGGTTGCCTGAAGGATAACGATAATGGAAGAATAATTAAAAAATATTTCCAGACAACTCTGCGTTTCCGGATACTTCCATCGGAACCAGGTGATTACGGATAAAGCCACGGTTGAAATAACCAGACAGATTGCCGCAATCCATTTACTGAGATGTACTTCCGGCCTATTTACCGCATAACCAAAAAATAAATAAAAAGGATAGATGGTTGCTACCGGAATGCCAAAACCGATTTTAATATTCCAAAGATTTAATATCGGAATCAAGGAAAGAAAGACTACGATAACCAACAAAAAATAACCTAACTCTTTCGTACTGATCTTCGCTGTGATTTTCTTAAAAAACGGCATTAAAAGATAAAGGCCAACAAGCATATATAAATACCATAAGTGAGACCAACTCTTTCCGGTAATAAAATCAATCAATCCATTTAATAAACCGGCAACGGAAAAACCGTCTCCATTCATTAACATATCATAGACGGTATATAAGATACAGAAAATAAATAACGCAAATACAACACGGAAAATATACTTTTGAAAAAGTTTCTTATAAGAAAGTTCTCTGGAAGGGTCGAGAAGAAGAGCCCCTGTAACCATGACAAAGCACGGCACGGCCCAATAAAGATTATTTACGATCATCCAGCTAACGTCTCTGAGAATCTGGGTGGTTCCATTCCCGTATATACTGACCGCTCCATAGATCATATGTAAAAAAACGATTCCTACACAGGCAACCACGCGGATATATGAGTATCTGTTGTTATGCGCTCTTTTTTCTACCAAAATAAGCCTCCATCTAAACATCCATTGTTACTATCCAGATTTTGTGTCTCCTGATAATCTTTTTCAATGTACATCGGCGGCTGGTCATAATCAGAATATGGGTTTTGATAATAATCGGAATATGGGTCTAAAATTTCCCCATATGAATCTCCGGCAGATATATAATTTGAATTTGATAATGCTTTTTCTATTTCCAGAGTACTGATGATTTTGTCATTTTTTATATTTTCATATATCACATATCCTGTATTCTGTTCATAAATAAGCATTATTTTCACGGATTTTCCCAAAGGAAAATCATGAAGCAAATATTTGGTTCCATTTTCCAGTTCTACTTCCATCATATAACTATTATCCTGTGTGCTTTCATCCAATTCATTCATTGTACGATACTCTTCTTCGGAGAGATGGAAAAAGAATTTTCTTTCTTCCCATGGTTCAAACGGATTTTTCGAAGATACAAGGATAGTTTCTTTCTCGTCCGCAGAGTTTCGGATAATCATGGAATCGATTCGATATCCGGTAACATTTGTGATTGTAAAAGAAATCCCGGCGTCAAATGAATCAAAAGAAGAGCTTCCGGAACCTAAAAGAAAAGAAGAGTTTCCGGACAAATCGGATGAAAAAAACACCTTTCCGGACAAAGGTAAGGTTTTCACTTTTCCCCCGCAGGCACATATGGAAAAAAATATTAATACTACAGAAAATAGTAGCGTAATTTTTCTTTTCATAAATATTTAAACCAAACAGAAAATCATAAAATACGGAAAAATATTATACCACATTTACGAAAAATATTCTGCAAAACACTTACTGAAGTTCAAAAACCGCTCCGCTCATGGAATAGCAAATATTCGTTCTTAATGTCAATGTAGTAGGTGATGTCTTCTCAAAAACAATATAATAAGTATCTTCACCGGCATAGCCGGAAAAATCGATACTATACACATAGCACTCAATGGTTTTCTCACTCTCTAAATAGGTTCCATACATATGCCCCATTCCGGAATAGAGGTTTTCTTTAAAAGAAAAATAGCCGGCAGAATCTAAGGAGATCAAGGGTTTATATTCGTTCGTCAGATTTTCATCCTTTAACATCCAGGTACGGCTTTCTACACCAACGATTTCACTTTCCGTTTCGACATTCGGCGTAATTGTCTGGTTTCCGCTGGCAGTAACTTTTCCATGAATAAAGTCACCGGAATCCGCAATAAACACATATTCATCCGAACGGAAATTGCAGTAAATGTTTTCTGTATGAATAACTCCTTTTCCGATTGCCGACACATCTACATGCAATTCTTTGTATTCTATAGGTTGGTCATACTCTAGAAGACTGACGCAATATGTTTTATGTTCCTCGTTAAATGAAACACCTGCGATTTCCACAAGCAGATGCTCCACGGTTGCTGTATCAGAATTTATTTTCGACATGTTCAGCAGATATCTGCCATCTTTCAGTGAGAATTCCAAGCCATAATCTGCGTTCTGTACCGGGCAATCCCATTTTCCCTTATCACACATCATCAGATTCATGAAATCTGTAATGGATACGGTTTTCTCTTTTCCATCGGATACATACGACTGTACAAAATCCGTCTCCGAACTTCCGAGACTAGGGGAGACTGGTTGCTCTTTTTTGATTCCGCCACATCCTGCAAAAACAATTACCATTGCAATAGTTAACAACGCAACTACCGTTTTTTTCATGACATGCTCCTCTCCAAAATTTGAATATTAGAACGCTCTGCTGTGTGCAATGGTATGTACTACGATTTCCAGAAGTACTCCACTGTTTTTGATATGTAACTCTTCCAAAGAAAGGTCAATAACCGGATCATCTCCCAGGCCCTGGAATTTTGCACGTTTTTTTATGCTTTCCAAAGCAAACTGTTTTCCAAACTCAATGGCTTCTTCTCTCATTTCAATCAGATGTTTCTCGCCTTCCGTTACAACGGTATAACCGATGCAGGTTCCGTAACGGTATTTTGCAATAATACGAACATCGAATCGGGATACTCGGTTCGCAGCTGCCGCACCAAGGGCATTTGCGACCTGTGCATACTCCGGAATAACCGCTCTGGTTCCCAAAAGTTTTGCTACTCTTGGAAGGAATACATGAATCGGCGCACCAATACCAATCAATGGGTACGGAGTGGTGATGCCAGTATGACCGATTCGCTCCTCGTCGTCTCTCATCGCCTGATCATAGAAGCAATTTAAGAATACATCTGCTTCATCCATAGACAGGAATTCTCTCTGCTCCGGATACTGATGTTGAAGAATGAAACGACCAATGTTCATGTACATTCTCTTAACTACAAATTCATATACCATATCCGGCAGTTGCTCTGGGTCTACACCTACGCATAAGGCTACAAACTTCGCCATCATTTTAGCAGCTTCGCCGTTATATTTATCAAAATCGCCCTTCAGGATCATCATATCCGTCGGAGTAAGTCCGCTCTTAATGATAATGCCTTCCTGCTCCAAACGTTCCGTATTCAGATGATATAAATCCCATCCGCCAGCTTCTAACAGGTCCTGGGTAATTAACGGTTTTTCTTTTAAGATTTCACAGATTTTCTGTTCCTGTTCGGTATAGCCCTTTCTTCCGGAAATATCCTTCTGAAGAACATAGAATTCGTGAATCCATCGGGTGTGTTTATCTCTTCTCTTTGCAAATTCCAACACTCTTGGAAGCACATTCTCATACTGATAAGCCAGAATAGAAATCGGAATAACCCGAACCGAATCTAAATATAATTTTCCGTCTTTAAAGCGGACCGCTGTATCGCCGCCTAAAGACATTGCTTGGGCATCCAGGCCTTTAATGGAAGTACGGTACTGACCAATAAAAATACCTCCTTTGGCCATCACCGGATTGTTCTCCTGTACCAAGGCCAGATCGGTCGTAGTACCGCCCATATCTACCAGGATGGCACTGTCTTCCTTGGCCAGAACACAGCCTCCGATAACGCTGGCAACTGGTCCACAAAGAAGGGTCTCTACCGGACAGGTGCGAGCCATTTCTTCGGACATTAAGGTACCATCGCTGCGAACGATTGTCAGAGGAACGTCCAATCCCCTTTCTGCCATAACATGATGAACGGCTTCCATAAATTCTGCAATCAGAGGAATCAGCCGGGCATTTAACAATGTGCTGGCACAAACTTTTAAGAAGTCCGTTTCCTGAGAAATATCGTAGGAAATCGTAACCGGCATGGTAACGCCTTCTTTTAATACCCGCAGCGCCGTCAGCTCGAACCTTCCGCCGTTGGCATCCGGATAGGTCTGTACCACACCGATGGAGTCGCAATCAGAAAATAACTCCGGAATCCTCTCTTTCAGTTCGTCCCAGTCTGGATCGAAATGGTCTTCATATAAATTCTCTGCCTTTGCATCAATGGCAATCAGCTGAGACATGTCATTAATTCCATATTTGGAAAGTACCTGGGTCAGTTGGTCGATCATTTCCGGAGTAGTACCAATGATCAGAAGCTTTGCGCGGTATCCTTTATTCTCAACACAGGCATTCGTGGCCAAAGTCGTAGAAAGAGAAAAACTTTCCACCTCGCCCATCAGCTCCTTTGGTAACGTATCCAATGCATTGGCAATACCGATTTCCAAATTTGTTTTCGTTGTGATTGCTTTCCCGGAGCCCAATACTTCCTTTGTATCTAAATCAAAAATAACTGCATCGGTACATGTGCCGCCTGTATCAATTCCAATTCCTAACATCTTTTTCCTCCAAAACATGTCGTAAAGAAAAAACTTCTTCCTCACAACATATATTATTTAAATCACTATAAAATAATACTCAAAAATTGACTATTTCGCAATAAAATAGTAGATTGTAGCCATAGAATTAATGAGTAAATAACAGGAGGGAAACTATGAAAAAGACTAAAATTACTTTACATCCGTCTTATGTAATCGGCGATATTTCTCCACGTCTTTTTGGTGGATTTTTAGAGCCTATCGGCTCCATGGTAAATGGTACCATGTATAACCCAAAGCATCCTACAGCCGACGAGCAGGGCTTCCGTCAGGACGTTATCGATGGTCTGAAAAATGCAGGTGTTCCTTGTGTTCGTCTTCCGGGCGGCAACTTTATTTCCGGCTGGAGATGGAAAGATTCCATCGGTCCGAAATCGGAAAGAAAGCAGAATCTGGATTTAGCATGGAAACAGTTCATTCCAAACGATGTTGGACATGATGAGTATCTTCAGTGGGCAGAGAAAATCGGTGCAGAGCCTTTATACACAATTAATCTGGGAACCGGAACCATCAACGATGCCATCGACATCGTTGAATATACCAACTTTCCTGGAGAAACCTATTGGTCCGACCTACGTAAGAAAAATGGTCATAAAGACCCATACGGCGTAAAGGTTTGGTATTTAGGAAACGAAATGGATGGCCCGTGGCAGATTGCTTCCTGGGAAAAAGATCCCAGGGGCTATGGTGTTTTAGCACATGAAACTTCCAAGGCCATGAAATTTACAGACCCTTCTATTGAAACCGTTGCCTGCGTTTCTTCTTCTCCTTTCCTTCCTCACTACCCGGATTGGGACAGAGTTGTTTTAGAGCAGTGCTATGAATCGGTAGATTACATTTCCCTTCACCATTATCATTCCGCACTGGTTGGTGATGTTGGCGGATTAATGGCCGGTGTAAATGCTTTTGAAGATTACATCAATACCGAAATCGCTTTAAGTGATTACCTGAAGACAAAACTCCGTTTAAAGAAAACCATGATGCTTTCCCTGGATGAGTACGCAAGTTCCTGGAGATACACTCTGGGTGCCAAATACGGCCTAGGCGGAAGATTATCCCCAGATGATTTCTATAAATTTGACCCAACAACCAACTTCATCCATCACGATCCGGACAACATGACCATGAACGGACCGATGTCCTATACAACAGAGGTTATGTCCGCAGTTGCCAATGCTTCCATATCCCTGACTCTTCTCCGTCATGCGGACAGAGTAAAGATCGGATGTGCTACCGGCGGTCTGTCCATGTATTGCGCAAGCAATCATGACAACGTATGGACCGGCGCTTCCCATTACACCATGACTCAGCTTCACAATCTTGCAAAAGGCAAATCCCTGATGCCGATTGTTGAAACCGAAAAATATGATGTGGATACCTATGCCATTGATAACATGAACCAGTATGCTGGTTTCGAGGAAGTTCCTTACGTAACTGCAGGAGCTGCATTCGATGAAGAAACCGGTGCGCTCAACGTATTCGTTTGCAACAGCGACTGGAAAGATGAGCATGAATTCACTCTGGACGTTCGCGGATTTGGGGATTACAAACTGGTAGAATATACCGCTATGGCAGATGTTAACGGCGACAAGAGAAATTCTTCCGAGAACCCAACTTTGAACAGCCCAGTGGATGTAACCAAAGATGCAAAATTCGAAAATGGTATTCTTACCACAACCTTAAAGAAAATTTCCTGGAACGTATTTAGATTCCAGAAATAAAACAATTTCATAACCAATAAATTAATCACCGAAAGCCGCACAAGGCGGCGTTTCGGGATTGTCTTGCGCTCGTCAAGTGCATTCGTGCAAGCACGATGCTCTTTTCTCATCGTTTACGCAAGAAGAGAGCACGAAGTTTTCCACTTCGTGCTCTTTATTCAAATATTTGATTGTAATAACAGACTCAAAGTTTATTCTATGCGATTATTTCTACCCGGCTTCCTCCCGTAGCTTCTTTTTTTACTACAATCTGCTTATCAATTCTTTCCTTTAATTCAGATACATGGGAAATGATGCCTACCAACCGGTTGCCTTCCGTTAAATCTGCCAACGCCTTCATTGCCTGTTCCAGGGACTCTTCATCTAAAGAGCCAAAGCCTTCATCCACAAACATGGTATCCAGCTGAATGCCACCGGCAGAACTTTGTATTTCTTCCGATAATCCCAAAGCTAAGGACAAGGACGCCTTAAAGGCCTCTCCACCAGAAAGAGATTTTACACTTCGCTCAGTTCCACTGTAGTAATCCATAACATTAATTTCCAGTCCACTCTGGCTGCGGTTGTTCCCGGCATCTTCACACCGTTTCAGTTTATACTGTCCTCCGGACATGATGAGAAGTCTCTCGCTCGCCCGATCCAAAATCCGGTCAAAATAATTCATCTGCACATAGGTCTCCAGCATGATTTTTTCTTTTCCGGAAATATTACCATTGGCGGTGTTGGACAAGGCCTTCATCCAAGACCATTTCTTTTCTAATGCATTCGCCGTTTCAAATCCTTTTTCAACATGTTCCTGAATGTCTTTATTTGTAGTCAACTTGGTAGAAAGACTGATTTTTTTATCCAAAAGAGCGTTCTTTTCTTCGGTTCGTTGCAAATACGCTTCCTTAAGTGGTTCCAAATCTGTTTTCTCCGTATTGTCTCCTAACTTGTCAGAAACAGATTTTATTACTGCAGAGATTTCGCCAACTGCCTTATCGCAGGCATTATAGTCTTCCCTTGCTTTCTCCAGCGCCTTCTCCATTTCTACTATCTTCGTCTCTAATTTTCGAATGGAATCCGAAGCCTCTTTTTCTGAATGAAAACGTAATTTAACATCCAGCTCTGCAATCTGCTTTTCTAATTCACTCTTTATCGCAGCGTTCGATGACTGAGCCAGCTTCAAAGAATTTATTTCGTTCTTCGCCTCTTCCAGTTCTGCCTCTTCCTGCGGGATAGACTGATCCAGTTCTTCTTTTCGATTCATCTGATTTCCGATTGTTTCCAGTTTTTTCTGAATTCCGGAAAGTTTTTCCTTCAGTTCTTCTTTTTTGGCTTTTAAAAGTTCCGGTATTATCTCTTCCGGTTGTGTTTCTTTGAATACTTTTATTACCTGTTTCTCAACATTTCCTTGAATGTTTTCAAGAGTTCCTTTTGCACTTCCTGCTGCCAGGCTTTTCTCTTCCATAACAGAAGCCGCCTCTTCTGCCGCCGTTTTGCTTTCTTCCAGTTCTTCCTTTGTAGGCGCTTTATCCGAAAGATGGGCAATACATGGATGCTCTTTAGAACCACAGACTGGACAAGGCTCTCCCTCTTTTAAACTTTGACCTAAAATGCCTGCCTGTTCGTCCAGATAGGCTTTATAATTCGCCTCATATATTTTTTTCTTTTCTTCTGCTTCTTCTGCTTTTTTCTTATAGGAATCCTGAAGCTTCTTGAGGTTTCTCTTCGCCGTTCCACAAGCTTCCCATTCTTTTTCCAGACTCAGCAGTTCCTTTTGCTCCGCATAATAACTTTGCTCTTCTGCCTCAAGACGAGCTTTATTCTCTCCGGCATTTTCCAGATTTTTTCGTTCTTCTCGTTTTTCCTTAAGCTGCTTCTCTTTATCTTCCGCCGTCTCTTTTTTCTCAGAAAGATTCTCTTTTAAATTTTCCAGATCGGTTACTACCTTGTTATGCTCCGTTCTTTTTTCATCCAGCGCCTTATACTCCGGAATCTCCGCCTTGATAGCGGCAATTTCTTCTCCCAACTTCCTGCGCTCCGGTTCTTTTTCTTCTTCTTTCTCCTGTATCTCTTTCCGCTCTTTTAATTCCTTCTGACGTTCTCTTAATTCCTGCTTTTTCTTTTCCAGATTCTCTATTTCTCTATTACGAGTTTCTGCTTCATCGAATACCCTTTTTATTTCTTCCAGTTTTATCTCTACCGTTTGAAGCTCCTGATTCGTTTCCTTTTCCAGAACTTCGTCCCGTTCCATAATCCGTCCGATCAGTTCCAGTATTTTTTCAACGCTTAGCTCATCGTTTTGAGCCTGTTCAACTTCAACTTCAAAAAGGTCCGCCTCTTCCAAAAGGATTCCGCCAATATATTGGCTGATGCTTCTTTTTGCCTCATCATATTGATCTTTTAATTTACTGGATTCTCCCTTTAACCGTTCCTGAAGTTTATAGAAGTTTTCGGTATGGAAAATTTTCTGAAAGATTTTCTTTCGCTCGTCCGTCGGTGCCAAAAGCAGTTTTAAGAAGTCGCCCTGAGCAATCATGGCAATCTGAGTAAACTGATTCCGGTCAATACCGATCAGTTCCTCTACCGCTTTTGTTACATCCTTAACTTTCGAAATCACCCTTCCGTCCGGATATTGTAAGGTAGCCTCTGCCTTTTGGGTCGTGAAACCTTCCCCCTTACTTTTCTTTCTTTCGTAATCCGGATTTCTTTTTACAATGTATATTTTTCCTTTGTATTCAAAAGCAAGCTCTACTTCGGTTGGAGTGTCCGGTTCTGCATATTGAGACCGAAGCATACTGATTTCCCGGTTGTTGCCACTGGCAGCTCCGAACAATGCATAAGTAATGGCATCAAAAATCGTAGTCTTTCCTGCTCCCGTATCTCCCGTAATCAAGTAAAGTCCACTCTTCCCCAACTGATTAAAATCGATTACGGTTTTCCCTGCATAAGGTCCAAAGGCGGACATTTCCAATTTCACTGGTCTCATTCTTTGTCCTCCATAATTTCCTCAATTAACTGCTTCATGAAACTGCTTTGTTCTTCGCTCATTTCCTCGCCATTCTGACTCTTGAAAAATTCAGCAAATAGCTCGTAAGGAGTTTTGTTCTCAACATCTTCCGCACCAGTCACATGGGATTTTTCTCTGGTACGCTTATTGTCATAATTTATGGACATTAAGTACGGATAAGTCTTTCTTAAACGCGAATAAGCTTCCATAATGTCATCTTCATCGGTCAGCGTTATATGAATATAGTCGTTTGGATAGGTCGTTTCCCTATAAAACTCCGGGTCAGTTATTTCCTGGAAGGTTCCTTTTATGGAATGGACATCATGAAGCGGATGGAGAGAAACGGTTCGTAATTCCATTACTCCCTTTTCTTTCAGTTCCACAATGGTGACAGACTTCTCATGCGCTTCCTCAGAGAAGGAATACTTTAATGGAGTACCACAATACCGGATTTTCTCACTGCCGATATTCTGTGGTCCATGAATATGTCCTAAGGCTACGTAATCAAACGCTGCAAAGACTGCGCCATCCATATTATCCAAGCCCCCAACGGATAAATCTTCCGAATCGCTGAGGGTTGCTCCGGTAACAAACTGATGGGCAACAAGAATATTTCTTTCTTCCGATAAGATTTTCATCTGCCGTACTGCAGCTTTTGCGGCATCGGTATAGGAAGTTATTTCTTCCTCCGGAAAGAAGCGTTTTACCAAAACCGGCTTAATAAAAGGCAGCATATAAATATTGACTTTTCCATACTCATCTTCCAAAACCACCGGTTCTACTTTTCCGTCATATACTGGAGAGAGATGAACACCGCTGGCATTAATCAACCGGTTTCCAAAGGCCAGACGTTCCGGAGAATCATGATTTCCACTGATAACAAAAACCTGCAGATTCTTTTGGGACAAGCGCACCAAAAAATCATCAAAGACTTCTACAGCCTCCGCTGATGGAACGGATTTATCATAGACATCGCCTGCGATCAGGACTGCGTCCGGATGTTCTGCTTCCATGATGTGTAGGATTTCCGTAAGTATGTATTTTTGATCTTCGATCATGGAAAATTCGTTAAACCTTTTTCCAAGATGCAGATCCGATAAATGAATCAGTTTCATGTTGCTCCTTTTAACTATAATTTTATCGGTTCAAAATTTTCATCCGCTGAATCATATAAAACGAACTTATATCTTGACCCTAGGATATTAAAAATATAACGATAGATTTTTACGTATTCTTCTCCACATTCTTTTACAGTTACCATATTAGACATCGGAATGTACCAGATTCGGTACTTTACATCAAAAATATCCGAACGAAGTGACGTTAATACTACACCTGCTTTCTCATAAAAATGATCTCTGCGGGTACGCTCCATAATTTCTGCCTCAGTAACAGCAAAATCCACATCTTCCGTTTCCAGAAGAATCGCCTTCTTTCCCATATCGATGGAAAATAATTCCTTCAGAAAAGCACTTCCTTTTCCGGTTCCCCGGGAAGCCTCCGTCATAGCCAAATACTCTAAAATCGTATATTTTCCATCCGGGACCGTGCAAAAAAGCGCATATCCGTAAAACTCATCTCCTACATAATAGCTATATCCATAATAGCTCCCATCTTTCCACATTTTTTCTATTGATTCCAATGACCTTCTTTCCCCAAAAGGGAAGTCCTTTATCATATATTTTTTATAGATTTTTCTGGTCTCATCTAATGTCAGTGTCTTTATCATTTTTAATCTCCTTAATGCATTTTTCCGAAAATGCCCCTCTTCATCCTATTTTTATAATTATACCATACAAGTAATCCTGTAGCCTTGCAAATATTAGTTTCCCTATTTATAATTTAGCTTAACCAGAGTCATTCGAAAATGAGGTAGAAACATGAAAATCATATTAGAACATCTTACAAAAAAATATCCGAACAAGAATAAAAAAATTCACGAGGATGTTATAGCCGTTAACGATTTCACTTTTGAAATCCCAGACGGAAAATTAATCGGACTTTTAGGTCCTTCCGGTTGCGGAAAAAGTACAACCTTGAACTTAATCTGTGGCTTGGAAGAAGCTACCAGCGGAAAGATTTTTTTCGGTGAGGATGACGTAACCAATGCGCCACCGGAAAACAGAGGCGTTGGCATGGTATTCCAGAACTACGCCCTTTATCCACACATGACCGTTCAGCAGAATATTATGTTTCCTTTAGGCAACTTAAAAGGTGAGGCGAAACTAACCAAGGATCAAATGAAGGAAAAAGCTTTCGAAGCTGCCAAACTCGTTCAGATTGACGAATACATGGACCGAAAACCTGCAGAGCTTTCCGGCGGCCAGCAGCAACGTGTAGCCATTGCCAGAGCTTTGGTTAAATTACCTAGAGTACTCCTTTTGGATGAGCCATTATCCAATTTGGATGCCCGATTAAGACTGCAGACCCGAGAAGAAATCCGGAGGATCCAGAGAGAGACCCAGATAACAACCGTTTTCGTAACCCACGATCAGGAAGAAGCTATGAGCATTTCCGATATGATTGTTGTTATGGAAGCCGGGGTTGTACAACAGATTGGCAAACCGCAGGAAGTTTATGATGACCCAAAGAATCTGTTTGTTGCCAAGTTCCTAGGCACTCCTCCGATCAACGTATTTGACGGGGAAGTGAAAAAGGAACAGCTTTACATTGGAGGAAACGCTGTTCTGGATGTTAAAGGAGTTGCTGACCAGCCGGTTTATGTCGGCATCCGTCCGGAAGGCTTCGTACTTGCAGATGACGGTGTTTTCGAGTGTAAACTTAGTTCCGTTGAAGTTATGGGCCGTGATACCAGCGTTGTTTCCAAACACGATGCTCTTTTAGGGACCGAAATCCGTTCCATCATTCCAGCGGAAAATAAGGTTAATACCTCCTCACCTGTTGTAAGATTTCATTTAAAACCTGCAAAGGTTCATATATTCAGCAAAGAAACTACGGAACGTATTTATTTTGAATAAAATCAAGGAGCTCCTATGAAAAAAAGTAATATCAAAGCATGGTTATACCTTCTACCGGCCCTGATTTTCCTTGGGGTCTTCATGATATATCCGCTGTTCGATGTCATTGTATATTCCTTTGAAGAGGGCTATAATTCCGCCTCCCAGACGTTCTTTGGAACGGGTTTATACAACTTCTCTTATGTTCTTCACGACCCATATTTCCTTCAGGCCATAAAGAACACGTTTATATTAGTTATCATCACAGTTCCTGTATCCACAGGTCTGTCTTTGTTAATCTCTTTGGCCTTAAGTTCTATCAAGAAACTGAAAGACCTGTTCCAGACCCTTTACTTCCTGCCTTACGTAACCAATACTTTGGCCGTTGGTCTGGTATTTATGATTCTGTTTAAGAAAACAGCCTACTCCGACGGTCTCATAAACCTGTTGATTCATATTTTCGGAGGACAGTCGGTAGACTTTATTGAAGGTCCTTATTGGGCCAAAATGCTGGTTCTATGCATCTATACCATCTGGATTGTAATGCCGTTCAAGATTTTGATTCTGACCAGTGCTTTAGCTTCCGTAAACCAGGACTATTACAAGGTGGCAAGAGTTGATGCAACTCCAAAGTGGAGGATTTTCACGAAGATTACTCTTCCGATGATTTCCCCTATGCTGTTTTATCTGATCATTACCGGTTTCATCGGTGCCTTCAAAGCATACTCCGACGCCGTCGCCTTGTTCGGCGTCAACCTGAATGCTCAAGGAATGAACACCATCGTAGGTTATGTTCTGGATATGCTTTATGGAAACTCCGGAGGTTATCCGTCTTACGCATCTGCCGCCGCACTGATCTTGTTCGCCATCGTTCTTACGGTTACCGTGATCAACCTTCTGGTTAGCAAGAAGAAAGTATATTATTAGAGGTTAGTGTGAAAAATACTTTTTTCGTCACTATTTGTGCCGCGGGTTGCCCGCGGAATGGAGATTATTATGGGAAACAAGATAAATTATAAACAAAAAGAAATCGCCGCCAAAAGGCGAAACCGTATCTTCAAAGTCTTTGTATACATCTTTCTATGCATCTGGGGACTGATTGTTCTGTTTCCATTTTACTGGATGATTCTTACTTCCATTAAAGGTTACGGTGCTTATAATTCAGAGTACATTCCTCAGTTGTTTACAACATCACCGACTCTCGAGAACTATTTTGAGGCCTTTAATGCCGTACCTTTAGGCAAATATTTTACCAACACCATCATCTTCACGTTGATCACTACCGCACTGATGCTGATTGTAATTGTTCTTTCCGCTTTTGCATTCTCCCGACTGGAGTTCCGTGGAAAGAATCTGGTATTCACCCTGTTTTTGGCTTTGATGATGATTCCAAACGAGCTGGTCATTATTACTAATTTCCAGACCATCACGAACATGGGACTACGAAATACTTTTATGGGTCTTATTTTACCGTCGGTAGCGTCGGTCTTCTACATTTATCTGCTAAAAGAAAATTTTGAGCAGATTCCGGATGAACTTTACAAGGTTGCAAAAGTCGATGGTACATCCGACTTGAAATACCTGCTGAAAGTCATGGTTCCGATCTGTCGTCCGACCATTGTCACCGTTGTCATCCTTAAAGTGATTGAATGCTGGAACTCTTACGTATGGCCTCGTCTGATTACAGACAATCAAGCCTACTTCTTAGTTTCCAACGGTATCCAGGAAATCCGTGAAAATGGTTTCGGCCGGGAAAACATTCCAGCCATGATGGCAGCTGTTGTTGTTATTTCCGTTCCATTAATTATTTTATTCTTAATCTTCCGTAAAAAGATTATGGAAGGCGTATCAAGAGGAGGCACAAAAGGATGAAAAAAATTATAAAATCTTTATTTGTGTTTCTAATGGTACTGACAGTTCTTGGACTGCTCACCGGATGTCATGGTGCAAAAAAGAGTTCTTCCTTCAAGGTGCCAGAAGAGTTTGATGCTTCCAGGCATTACGACATCACTTTCTGGGCAAAGAATGATACGAATAAATACCAGGTAAATATTTATGAAAAGGCCATCGAAGATTTTGAGTCGCTTTATCCGAATATTTCTGTAAACATTCGCCTCTATACAGACTATTCCAAAATTTATAATGATGTCATTACCAACATTTCAACCGGAACTACCCCAAATGTTTGTATTACCTATCCGGACCACATTGCTACTTATAAAACCGGAACGAATGTTGTAGTTCCGTTAGATGACCTTTTTGCAGATGAAAAGTATGGTCTTGGTGGCAGTGAGTTAAGATTTGACGGTCCTACCTTGAAAGAAATTGTTCCGGAATTTCTGGAAGAATGCAAACTGGACAATTCCTATTATGGGCTGCCTTACATGCGTTCTACCGAAGCTTGCTATATCAACAAAGACATGGTGGAAGCTTTAGGCTATAAAGTGCCGGATGTGCTTACCTGGGATTACATCTGGGAAGTATCGGAAGCCGCTACCAAAAAGGATGCGAACGGAAACTATGTAGTCAACGGCCAGAAGGTGTTGATTCCGTTTATCTACAAGTCCACCGATAACATGATGATTTCGATGCTGAAGCAACGTGGAGCCGGATATTCTGATGAAAATGGAAACATCTTCATCTTTAATGATGATACAAGAGATATCCTGAAAACCGTTGCCGTTCATACTGCTTCCGGTGCTTTTTCCACGTTTAAGATTTCCGGTTACCCGGCAAACTTCTTAAATGCAGGTCAATGTATTTTTGCCATTGACTCTACAGCAGGCGCCACCTGGATGGGCAGCGATGCTCCAAACTGTGATATCAGCGAGGATAAACTGATTCAGTTCAATACCGAAGTTCGCACGATTCCTCAGTACGACCCGAATAACCAGAAAATGATTTCCCAAGGTCCTTCTCTTTGTATTTTTAACAAAGAGGATCCGCAGGAAGTAATCGCGTCCTGGCTATTCGCTCAGTTCATGCTGTCCAACAATGTACAAATTGCCTACTCCGAAACAGAAGGTTACATTCCGGTAACATTAAAAGCACAAAGTGATCCGGAATATGTCCAATACCTGAAGGACGCCGGAACAGATACCTCGGACCATTACGATATTAAAATCAAAGCATCTCAATTATTAATTGATCATACTTCCGATACTTTTGTAACTCCGGTGTTCAATGGTTCTACCTCTTTGAGAGATGCAGCCGGTCAGCTGATTGAAAATGTCACAAAATCTGTAAGACGACATGAAAAAGTAGATGATAAATATATCAATAAAGTGTTTGATGATGTCACTTCCCTGTATCGTCTGGATCAGATCAATGCATCCGGAGGCAGTTCCAAGGCGGATTTAGGGCCTCTACCGGGAACGTCCATTGCTTTACTGGTAATCTTAGGCATAGTCTGGCTGATGATCATTGCTTATTTGATTTTGATCAAATCCAAACAAAGAACGCAGAAATAATAGTTGCAAAAATAAAAAATGGTGTATAATATCATATGTTACGATATTAGTTATCAAACCCGATAGGGACAAAATGAATAGGAGAAAACAATGAAAAAAACAATTTTAGCAGTAATCCTTGCAATTGCATGTGTAGCTTGCTTGGCAGCATGTGGCGGAAACCAACCAGCACCTGCTCCAGCTCCTGAGACACAGTCACAGGCTCCGGAAGTAGCAATTCCTGTTATGAGCTATGCAGAATATATTGCAGCGGATGATCAGTCAGCAGTTTGTGTTGAAACTTATGTACAGGACAAACAAGGTTGGTGGGAGAAAGACGGCGTTGGTGTAGCAACTCTTTACACCGAAGATGAAAACGGCGGTGCATATTTCATTTATGAAATGCCGATGTCTGAAGCTGATTTCGAAAAACTCGTTCCTGGAACTAAAATCAAAGTTTATGGTTATAAGAGCACATGGGACGGAGAGACAGAAATCGCCGATGCTACTTTTGAAATTGAAGATGGAAGCTATATTGCAGAAGCATTTGATGTAACTGATTTACTGGGAACAGATGAATTAATCGACCATATGAATCAGTATGTATCATTCAACGATATGACCATTGCTCCAAGTAAAGATAAAGACGGCAATGATGCTGCTTTCCTTTACAAATGGGATGGTTCCGGCCAACAGGGTGATGACCTTTACTTTAATGCAACAGATGCAAAAGGAAATACCCATACATTCACAGTTGAATCTTATCTTCGGGGTAAAGACACTGAAGTTTACAAGACAGTTGAAGGCTTAAAGATTGGCGATAAATGTGACATGGAAGGTTTCTTATACTGGTACACAGATAATGCGAACCCACACATCACCAAAGTTGTTGTTAAATAATTTATTTACAAATAACAGTTTAAGGCTGTCACTTAAGTGACAGCCTTTTTTATTATTATGGCTTTAGCCAGTTGAGTGCGGAAAAGATTCGCTTGCGAATCCCGCACGAAACAATAATCCACCCGCTATGCGGGTGAGAGACAAAAAGTTATACAATTAAAATCACCTTTCCGTTACAATGTGGTTGTTCAAGTCACAATAGTAGAAAGGAAAGGTGATTAAATGGCGAATAAGTCTACAGATTTAGCCCATACCAAATGGCTATGTAAATACCATATCGTCTTCACGCCAAAGTATAGACGAAAAATAATTTATAATCAATACAAAGAAGATCTTAGGGATATCCTAAAACAGCTATGCTCCTACAAAGGGGTAGAGATCATAGAAGGACATCTTATGCCGGATCATGTACACATGTTAGTGAGCATACCACCAAAGTATAGTGTGTCTAGTTTCATGGGATATTTAAAGGGAAAGTCCGCGCTCATGATGTTCGACAGGCACGCCAATCTAAAGTACAAGTTTGGGAACAGACATTTCTGGTCGGAGGGATATTATGTGAGCACAGTAGGACTCAACGAGGCGACAATCCGGAAATATATCCAGGACCAGGAAAAGTATGACATCATGGTGGATAAGCTAAGTGTAAAGGAATATGAAGACCCTTTTAAGGGTCCGTCGAAGTAGTACGAACGCCCCTTTAGGGGCAAAAGGCAACGCGTCAAATGCAACAGTGACTTGAACGAAGTGAAAGTCTAAAGCGCCTTGAGACGCTGCCTGGCAGCAAGGGGTTACACCCCGCACCTCGAACCACCCGTTTTACGGGTTGCGGCGCTTGCAATATTTTTATGGATGCGCCTAAAGTATGTTGAAAAAAATGTTGTATTAATGGCATAATTATG
>JAZRYR010000008.1:0-13605 GCA_045600845.1 Lachnospiraceae bacterium
CCATGTTCATACGGAATACAGTCTTTTGGACGGTTCTGGAAAGATAAAAGAAATGGTTAACCAGGCAAAAGCATTAGGCTGCGACAGCCTGGCTATTACTGACCATGGAGTAATGTATGGTGTTATCGATTTTTACAGAGCAGCGAAGGAAGCGGGAATTAAACCGATTATCGGCTGCGAAATATATGTGACTTCCGGTTCCAGATTTGACCGGGAGGTTGGCCAGGGTGATGATCGTTATTATCACCTTGTTTTATTGGCCGAAAACAACACGGGCTATAACAACCTGATGAAAATCGTCTCTCATGGTTTCACGGAAGGCTTCTATTACAAGCCGAGAGTGGATTATGAAATCTTAGAAAAATATCATGAAGGCATCATCGCCAGCAGCGCCTGCTTAGCGGGCATCATTCCGAAGCTTTTGATGCGTGGCCATTATAAAGAGGCGGTAGATGAAGCCCTCCGCCTAGAGCGTCTGTTCGGCAGAGGCAACTTCTTTTTGGAGCTTCAGGACCACGGCATGCCAGAGCAGAAAATGGTAAACTCCCAGCTGCTGCGGATCAGTGAAGAACAGGGAATTCCGCTGATTGCCACCAACGATGTTCATTATACCTTCGACACCGACGCAGAGGCCCATGACATTCTTCTTTGCATCCAGACCGGTAAAAAAATAGACGATAAGGACCGCATGCGTTATGAAGGCGGCCAATATTATCTGAAGTCTCCAGAGGAAATGGCGGCTTTGTTCGCATATTCTCCGGAAGCTATTCAGAATACAGAAATCATTGCGAAACGATGCAACGTAGAAATTGAATTCGGCGTTCAAAAACTGCCGAAGTATGATGTGCCGGCGCCATACACGGCAGAAAGCTACCTGGAATACTTATGCGAAAAAGGCATCCGGGAGCGGTACGAGAATTACCAGGACTATGAAGAGCGCCTCCACTACGAGTTGGATACTATCAAGCACATGGGCTACGTGGACTACTTCCTCATCGTTTGGGATTTCATTAATTATGCAAAACAGCACGGGATCATGGTTGGTCCGGGACGAGGCAGCGCCGCAGGAAGTATCGTTGCTTACTGTCTGGCCATTACCGACATTGACCCGATTAAATACAGTCTGATTTTCGAACGTTTCCTGAATCCGGAGCGTGTATCCATGCCGGATATCGATGTTGACTTCTGCTTCGAACGAAGAGGGGAAGTTATTGATTATGTTACGGAAAAATATGGCAAGGACAAGGTGGTTCAGATTGTAACTTTCGGAACCATGGCGGCGAGAAATGTTATCCGAGACGTTGGCCGTGTTCTGAACATGCCTTACGGCGTGGTGGACCAGATTGCAAAAATGATACCGGCGGAATTGAATATTACCATCGATAAGGCCATGGGAAAGAATGAAGAGTTCCGGAAGGCTTACGAAAGCGATGGACAGATTAAGTATCTGATCGATATGGCCCGTCGTCTGGAAGGCCTGCCACGTCATTCCTCCATGCATGCAGCCGGCGTCGTTATTTCCCGTGAGCCGATTATGGAATATGTTCCGTTGTCCAGAGGCTCTGACGGCTCTATCGTCACCCAGTACGTTATGACTACGTTGGAGGAATTAGGCCTTCTGAAGATGGACTTCCTAGGCTTAAGAACTCTGACTGTAATTCAGAACGCTCTGGTCATGGCCCAGAAAAACATCGGTCTTTCCATCGATTTAAACTTGATTGATTACAACGATAAAAACGTTTTAGATATGATTGGCGCAGCGAAGACGGAAGGTGTGTTCCAGTTAGAAAGTGCGGGCATGAAGAACTTCATGCGAGAGCTTCGTCCGCAGAGCTTAGAAGACATTATCGCCGGTATCGCCCTGTACCGTCCGGGCCCGATGGACTTCATTCCGAAGTACATTGCCGGAAAGAATGCCAACGGCGAAGTCAGCTACGATTGTCCGCAGCTGATTCCGATTCTGGAGCCGACCTATGGCTGTATCGTTTACCAGGAGCAGGTTATGCAGATTGTACGTGACCTGGCTGGTTATTCCTTAGGTGGCGCCGATGTGCTCCGTCGTGCTATGTCCAAGAAAAAAGATTATGTAATGCAGGCGGAAAGAAAACGCTTCGTTTATGGTGATCCGGAAACTAACGTGCCTGGCTGCGTAAATAATGGCATCAGCGAAGCAGTTGCCAACAAGATTTACGACGACATGATCGACTTCGCAAAATATGCGTTCAACAAGAGTCATGCGGCGGCTTACGCCATCGTCGCTTACCAGACAGCGTACTTAAAGTTCTATTTTCCAGTAGAATTCATGGCGGCTTTGATGACTTCCGTTATGGATAAAATAACGAAACTGGCGGAATATATTCAGGAATGCAAGGGCCTCGGTATCGAGCTTCTTCCTCCGGATATTAACGAAGCGGAAAGCGGTTTCGCAGCTCGAGGCAAGAACATCCGCTACGGTCTTTCTGCCATTAAAGGCGTAGGACGGAATGTTATTGATGATATCGTAAATGAGAGAAACCAGTTCGGACCTTACGCCGACATTTACGATTTCTGCCAGCGTCTGGCAAATAAAGATGTAAATAAGAGAGCGGTTGAGAATTTCATTAAGGCGGGAGCTTTTGATTCCTTCGGCATGACGAGAAAACAGCTGATCCATATTTATATGGATGTTATGGATAAAGTTGCTAACGATAAGAAGAGCGACATCAGCGGCCAGCTGAGCCTGTTCGACATTGCCAGTGAAGACCAAAAGAGCAGTTTTATGATCCGGGTGCCGGATGTAGGCGAGTTCGAACCATCGGTTCTGTTAGAGTTTGAAAAGGAGGTCTTAGGCGTTTATATCAGCGGACACCCGCTGAATGAATACCGGGTGATAATGGAAAAGAGTGCGAACGCCCGTTCCGTCGATTTCTTGGTGGATGACGAAGGCAAGGTTGCCGTTATGGATCAGTCCATCGCCACTGTTGGCGGTATCATTTCTGCCATCACCAGAAAGTCCGCGAAGAATGGCCAGCCGATGGCTTTCCTGACCTTAGAGGACCTGTATGGAAGCATGGAAATTATCGTCTTTCCAAGGGATTACGCCAACAACCGGACCTTAATCGAAGAAGGAAATAAAGTTCTGATTAAGGGACGTGTTACGGTGGATTCTGACGCAGACGGAAAACTGATCGCCAGCCAGATTATTGATATGAACAATTTGGGCCGGGAACTTTGGATTCAGTTTGCGGACATGGAAGCTTACCAGCAACATGCAAAATATATTAACGGCCTCAGTGCTGTGGATGAATTACGGGGTGAGACGCCGATTAAGATTTACCTGAAAAAAGAACGGAAATTAAAAGTGATGCCGGATACTTATTCTTTAAATCTGAACGATGAGTTCCTGAACGTATTAAAGAACCGGTTCGGCAGCGAGAACGTAAAAGTTACGGTGAAAAAATAAAATGATCACGTCAAAAAGTAACAGACAACTGAAAGAAATAAAAAAACTGATGGATTTCGCCAAGGAACGTAAAGAGCAGAAACTTTTTGTGGTGGAAGGCTTGCGCATGACCCGGGAGGTCCCGAATCATCTTCTGGAGAAGGTCTATTTTTCGGAAAGCTTTTTCGAATCTTGTGATAAAGTTTTTGTGAAGGGGGAGGAAGGAAAAGATTATGACATCGTCAGTGATGAGATTTTCAAAAGCCTTTCGGATACCGTTACGCCTCAGGGAATATTGGCTGTAGTAAAGCAACCGGAATATCAGCTGAAGGATGTTCAAGGGGGGAAAATTCTGGTACTGGACGACATTCAGGATCCAGGGAATTTAGGCACCATGATTCGGACCAGCGAGGCAGCAGGCGTTTCTGGCATTGTCATGAGCGCCGGATGTGCGGACATCTTTAATCCAAAGGTCATCCGTTCCACCATGGGAAGCATTTTCCGTGTGCCATTTATAAAAGCCGACCTGCTGAAGGCGATAACCCAGATGAAACAGGAGGGTTATACCGTATATGGCGCCGCTTTAGATGGTGCTGTTTTTTACAATAAAATTGCCTATGGTGAAAAGAGCGCTGTTGTCATCGGAAACGAAGGAAACGGAATTTCTGCAAAAGTGCTGGATGCCGTAGATACAAAAATCAAAATACCGATGGCCGGAAAAGTAGAGTCCTTAAATGCCGCCATCAGCGCTGCTGTTATTTTATACCAGCTATAATGGTGGGGGATCTGAGTATCGGCTTCTGTAATTGTTACAAATATTACGAAAATTTCGAAAATACAAATTTGATTAAAAATTAAATATTAAGTAATTATTAAATCAACCGCGAAAAATAATTTTTCGCGATTTTTCTATATTTAGATAAGAAAAATAAAGGAAAATACTAGATATGGGAGGCCGAAAAAAAGTTCAAAAATAGGTGTTGACAGCTCTGAATTGTTACATTATAATCCAGAAAACTTAACAAATTTGTAACAAATAGAAATAATTCTGAAATAAAGAGCTAAAATATGAAAAAGAAAATTAACAAAAGAACAATCACCGTCGGAATACTTACAGCAATCACTGTTTCTTTATTTGCCACCGTTATGGTTGCATATGGAAAAAATATGGATCTGAAAGAACAGGAAGCTGCTTTGAACAGTAAAGCAACTTTCCAGAGGGTTGTTCTTGATAATGTTGATGGCAAGCTTCAGAAAGTGGTTCCGGTTGTAAAGACCATAGATGTTGTTGATGTTGTAGCAACCGCTACGACAGAGGATGACGAGGAAGAATATGTAGAAGAATCCGACGAGGAATACGTAGATGAAGCCTTCTATGATGATTATACACAGGCTATGTCCGATCAGTATCAGCTGAGCCCTGGTGTTTATGATTTCAGCAGCAGAGATGCTTATGTTCTTGCCTGCATCGTAAGTGCAGAGGCTGGAGATCAGGACTATGATTGTCAGTTAGCAGTAGCAAATGTGGTTATCCATAGAGCTTTAAACCTGGGGGGATGTCCAGGCTGCATCGAGGAAGCAGTTTATCAGCCATATCAGTTTGAGCCGGCTTATACCACCATGCAGGACTTCTTGGCTTACGGTCCTCAGGAGGATGCCATTCAGGCTTCCCAGGATGCTTTGAAGGGCATCGACAACGTTCCTGGTTATGAACATTTCTGCTACTACACAATTATGGATGGTTATCTGGATTGTGATGGCGGCCAGCAGATTGGCTCTGAATGGTTCTATTATTAAAATGTACCATTAAAATGTACCAACCCATAATACATTGAAATATCCGCTTACCAGCGATATAATAAGTCAGCGAAAGCTGACTTATTATTTTTAAGGGATTACTATGGAAGAAAAAAAGATACTCTGCGGAGCGAATTTTTATGAACAGAAATTTTATCTGAATCCGGTTTATGAGGTTCTGCCACAGAGCATAAAAGATGAACTGAAGATTATGTGCGTGCTGTTCGTTCAGGAAGTCAGCGGTATCATCCTTCTGGAATTCAATGATGCAGGCGACCTGAACATCGTAGTAACCGCGAAGGATAGTGATGCCTATTTTGATGAAATTGGAAGCGAATTGAAAGTCCGCCGGCTTCGCAAGGAAAAGGCAGAGCTTTTCTCACAGTTAGAAGAATACTACAGAGCAATTAATTGAGTGGCGGGAGGAATCCGATGCTTTTAGCAATTGATGTTGGTAATACAAATATAAAATTTGCTTTTTTCCAGGGTGAGAAAATTGTACGGACCTTCCGTTTGACGACTCAGACGGAAAGAACATCCGATGAATTCGGAATGTACATCCAGGGCCTTACGGAAGACTTTGGAATTAAGAAAGACGACATTGACGGTGTCGTTATTTCTTCCGTTGTTCCGAATGTAATGCATGCCTTGAATAATTCCATCAAGAAGTTCCTGAACCTTACTCCGATGATTGTAGGTCCCGGCATCAAGACAGGAATTAAATTAGTAAAGACGAATCCGAATGAAGTAGGTTCGGATCGAATCGCCGACGGCGTTGCAGCCTTAAATATGTATGGCGGACCGATTATCGTTGTGGACTATGGAACTGCTACGAAATTTGATTATTTTAGCGCAGAAGGCGTTTTCGAAAGTGCGGTTACCTGTCCAGGCATCGTGATCAGCGCTAGGGCTTTGTGGGGAGGAACCGCCCGGCTTCCGGAAATTGAAATCAAAAATCCGGGAACCATTATGGCAAAGGATACCATCACGTCACTCCAGGCTGGCATCATGTACGGTCATATCGGCGAAGCGGAATATATTATCAATCGTTTGAAAGCGGAATCAAAAGAGAAGGACATCAAGGTAGTTGCAACCGGCGGATTAAGCAACATTATTTTCCAGGAAACGGATTCCATTCAGTATGTGGAACCGGACCTTCTGATGCATGGACTCCGTATCATCTACGAAAAGAACAAATAATGAAAATCGGCGGAATTGAATGCGGCAGATTAATTCTGGCGCCAATGGCAGGAATAACGGATATGCCTTTTCGGGCACTCTGCAAAGAACAGGGTGCCTCTTTCACATATACGGAAATGATCAGTGCGAAGGCTCTTTTCTATAAGAACAAAAACACACTGCCTTTGCTGGCGGTATCCGAAGGAGAAAGACCGATTGCAGTTCAGCTGTTCGGAAATGAGCCGGAGCTTTTAGCGGAAGAGGCTGCGAAACTAGAGGATGGACCTTATGATATATTTGATGTGAACATGGGCTGTCCGGTGCCGAAGGTGGTGAATAACGGAGAAGGTTCTGCTTTAATGAAGAATCCGAAGCAGATTGAACAAATCGTATCGACCATGACCAGGAGGCTTCATAAGCCGGTAACCATCAAAATCCGCAAAGGGTTTAACGATTCACATGTGAATGCCGTGGAAATTGCGAAAATTGTAGAAGGGGCAGGAGCCGCGGCAATCGCGGTCCATGGACGAACCCGGGAAGAATATTATTCGGGAACGGCGGATTATGGAATCATCGCGGCCGTAAAGGATGCCGTTAAAATACCGGTTATGGGAAGCGGAGATATTTTCCGACCGGAAGATGCAAAACGGATGTTTGATGAAACCGGATGTGATGCCGTCATGATTGCCCGGGGAGCGAGAGGAAATCCGTGGATTTTCCGTCAGACGGAGCAGTTTCTGGAAACCGGTATTTTGCCGGAGCGTCCTTCCATTCCGGAAGTAAAGGAAATGATCCTGCGTCACTTGGATTTATTGACGGAATTCACAGGGGAAGACATGGCTATCCGTCAGATGAGAAAGCATGTGGGGTTTTATGTTACCGGTTATGTGAATGCATCATTGATACGCCGCGAAATCAACCTTTGTGAAACCCGGGAACAATTCGAGGCGACATTGACAAAGTGGGGCGCGTAATATATAATTTCCCTTGCTTTTTAATGGGTGAAATGGCATTTTATGTGAAACCTTTTAGCAATATTTAAGAAAGGTAGTGTTAGTTATGGCAGAGACAGTAATTTTAACAAAACAGAATTTAAAGGACCTTAAGGCAGAGCTTGAAGACTTAAAGGTAAATAAACGTAAATATATCGCAGCTAAAATCAAAGAAGCCAGAGAGCAGGGCGACCTGTCCGAGAATGCAGAATACGATGCAGCAAAAGATGAGCAGAGAGATATCGAAGCCAGAATTGAAGAATTAGAAGAGCTGATTAAAAATTCTCAGGTACTGGACGTCAAGAAGATCGATTATGATAAGGTTCATATGGGATCCAAAGTAAAAGTCCGTGATATGGGAACCCGCAAAGAGACGACATACCAGATTGTTTCCACAACAGAAGTGAACTCCCGCGAAAGAAAGATTTCTTACGAAAGCCCAATCGGAGCTGCTTTGATGAACAAAGAGGTAGATGAGGTTGTTGAGGTAGTTGTTCCAATCGGAACTTTAAGACTGAAAGTTCTGGAAATCCAGAAAGCAGATATGTAATTTTCAGGGCGCTGGCAAAAGCGCCCTGTTTCATAAAAGAAAGGACTGCGTAAGCAGAGCGTCTGCGAAGGCAGGCGATTACAAAAAAGAACTGCGCAAGCAGAAGAAAAATTCAGAGGTAGAACATGGCAGGAAATAATCAAAATAAAAACGCAGAACAGGTACAGGATGTAAATCAGCTTCTGAAAGTCCGCCGCGAAAAGCTGGCCGCTCTTCAGGAAGCTGGCAATGACCCATTTAAGATTACAAAGTATGATCAGACCCATCATACATTGGAAGTAAAAGGCCTTTATGAAGCTCATGAAGCAGAGCTCCTGGGAAACCGTCCGGCACCTTTGACCGATGGGCTGGATGAGGCAGCTGCAAAAGAGCTGGTCAATGCAGACTATAACGAGCGCAGAGCCATTATGGATGCTCAGCCAATCAATGTTTCCCTGGCAGGACGTATGATGTTCAAGCGTGTTATGGGAAAAGCTTCTTTCTGTAACATCAGGGATCTTCAGGGGGATGTTCAGATTTATGTTGCCAGAGATTCCGTTGGCGAAGAGGCTTATGCAGAATTTAAGAAAACCGACATCGGTGACATTCTTGGCGTAAAGGGTTATGTATTCCGTACCAAGACCGGTGAAATTTCTGTTCATGCCACCGACGTTGTACTGCTTACCAAGAGTCTGCAGATTCTGCCGGAAAAATACCATGGAATTACCAATACCGACTTAAGATACCGTCAGAGATATGTTGACCTTATCATGAATCCGGAAGTAAAAGATACCTTTATTAAGAGGTCAAAAATAATTTCCGCCATCCGTCGTTTCCTGGATAACGAAGGATTTATGGAAGTGGAAACACCGATGTTGGTTGCTAACGCTGGCGGCGCAGCAGCAAGACCGTTTGAGACTCATTTTAATGCACTGAACGAAGACTTGAGACTCCGTATTTCTCTGGAGCTGTATCTGAAGAGACTGATTGTCGGCGGCATGGAAAGAGTATACGAAATCGGTCGTGTATTCCGTAACGAAGGCTTAGATACCAGACATAACCCAGAGTTCACTTTGATGGAACTGTATCAGGCTTACACGGACTATAACGGAATGATGGACTTAACCGAAAGAATGTACCGTCATGTTGCACAGGAAGTTTTAGGAACCACCACCATCGTTTACAACGGTGTGGAAATGGACCTGGGCAAACCTTTCGCAAGAATCACTATGCGCGATGCTGTTAAGCAGTACGCAGGCGTTGACTGGGATACCGTAGAGACCTTGGAGGATGCAAGAGCTATCGCAAAAGAAAAAGGCGTTGAGTTCGAAGAGCGTCATAAAAAAGGCGATATCCTGAATTTATTATTTGAGGAATTCTGTGAGGAGAAGATGGTTCAGCCTACCTTCGTAATGGATCATCCAATCGAGATTTCTCCATTAACTAAAAAGAAACCGGACGAACCGGATTACGTAGAACGTTTCGAAATGTTCATGAACGGCTGGGAGATGTGCAACGCTTACTCCGAGCTCAATGACCCAATCGACCAGAGAGAACGTTTCCATCAGCAGGATCTGAATGCGGAAGCGGGCGATGATGAGGCTCAGCACACCGACGAAGACTTCCTGAATGCTCTGGAAATTGGTATGCCTCCAACAGGCGGCATCGGATACGGTATTGACCGTCTGGTAATGCTGATGACCGATAGCCCAGCAATCCGAGACGTACTGCTGTTCCCGACACTCAAGAGCATTGACGTCAAAAATGAGCCGGATTTATGCAAGAAAAATGATGCTGGAAAAGCAGTTTCCGCACCGATCGATTTCTCAGATGTTGTCATCGAACCTCTCTTTGAGGAGGACGTTGACTTTGATACATTCAGCAAGTCAGACTTCCGTGCAGTGAAGGTGTTAGAGTGCGAAGCAGTGCCGAAATCTACTAAGCTCTTACGCTTCACGCTGGATGACGGAACAGGCGAGAAACGCACGATTTTAAGCGGTATTCACGCATTCTACGAGCCTGAGGAACTGGTAGGGAAGACCCTGATTGCGATCACGAATCTGCCACCTAGAAAGATGATGGGAATCGACTCATGCGGCATGTTGCTGAGTGCGATCAACAAACGTGGGGAAGAGGAAGAACTCAATCTCCTGATGGTCGATAATCACATTCCGGCAGGTGCAAAACTGTACTAAAAACTTACACCAAAAAAGATGTCTGTTTTTACGCCATTTACACCAATTTACACCATTCGTACACCAATTGATAAAAAAGGCCGTAAATACAGCAAAAAACGCACATTTTACATCCCCGAGAAGTGACAGGTCGCATATCGGGGAAGATAAAATCTGGTTCGTTTGAAGGAAACAATTCTAGTGCCCTGGAGAGCAGGTGATGCTTTTCAGGGCTCTTTTTATGTCTAAAAAAATTTTTTTCAACTTTTTCGAAAAATGGGTTCGAATTTCGGGGGCCTAATTCCATTAAGAGTGGAAGTATGCAAATACTCAGTTAGAAGCGGCGGATATAAAATGTGTTCTTTCCTGCACCTTGTTTTACAAGCTCGCCCTGATTTACCATTGTACGAAGATTTCGCTCAACCGTTGATGCACTGATGTTGGGACAAAGCCAGGCGATCTCACGTTTTGTGAATTTGCCGATCCTACTTTCGACAGCCTTCCGGACAGTATCTTCAGACGAAGGTGATATGATATTCATTCGATCCTCAAAATCACGATACGCACTGATGATAGTGCCAAGAAGATATTTTATGAAAGGCGTGGGATCATCTTTCTCTTCATGCCAGCCAGTTTGGGATAATTCAAGAGCGTCGTAATATGCCACCTTGTTTTTGGCGATTTTTGCTTCAAGAGAGATATATTTTCCGACTTCGTATCCTGCACGATAGAGAAGCAGTGCAGTAAGAAGTCGCGACATTCTGCCGTTTCCGTCAAGAAATGGGTGGATGCAGAGAAAGTCATGGATGAAGATTGGAATGAGAATCAGCGGATCAACCTTGCCCTCACCGATGGCGTGGTTATATGCGTCACAGAGTCCCTGCATGGCAGGCGCTGTTTCATAGGGCGCAAGTGGAGTGAACAGTGTATATGTTTTTCCGGCTGCATCTGTTGCGCTAATATAGTTCTGGACGTTCTTGAAGTTTCCTCCAAACGCTGAATCTGTATGGCTGAGCAATATTTTGTGAATCTGTAGGATATAGTTCGGTGTTAAAGGAATATACTCAAAGCTTTCGTGAACAACACTCAGCGCATCGCGGTAACCGACAATTTCGCTTTCATCTCGATTACGTGGCGTGGTCTTGTCATTCATCAACTGGCGGAGACGTGTTTCAGTTGTACGAATACCCTCAATTTCGTTAGAAGCCTCGGTACTTTGAATTTTCGCAATTTCAACAAGCCGGTCGAGTTGTTCGGGCTTCTGTTTGAGATACAGCGACTGTTTTCCCTTCGCCTCGTGTATCTGAGAAAGGTAGTTTACCACTTCGGTATCCCATAGCTGATCCTTTAGTTTCGTGTAATCAAATTGTCTCATTCTCGTCACGCTCCTCACTTTCTCGTCAATAATAGCACAAATGACGAGAATGAACAATGGGATAATGTAAATTTTCTTCGTCTATAATATGTTGAACAGACTTAAGCCATTTATCAATAAACGACTGATGGTTTATTAATATAGAATAAACGAGATCATTGTAATGCCCGGCACATAACGTGTCGGGCATTATTTTTCTCTTCAATGAAGTGTTACTACACCAATTCATAGGTCTCGGATTCTTAGACAATCCGAGACGTATTGCTTTTAACTTACACCAAAAAAGATGTCTGTTTTTACGCCATTTACACCAATTTACACCATTCGTACACCAATTGATAAAAAAGGCCGTAAATACAGCAAAAAACGCACATTTACATCCCCGAGAAATGACAAATCGCATCTCGGGGAAGATAAAATCTGATTCGTTTGAATGAAACAATTCTAGTGCCCTGGAGAGCAGGTGATGCTTTTCAGGGCCCTTTTTATGTCTAAAAAAATTTTTTTCAACTTTTTTCGAAAAATGGGTTCGTGACAAAGGACATGTCGGGCGTACGATATAAAAAAGACTATGAAATGTTTTCTATGGACTTGGGGGAAATTACAATCCTGATACTTTCAAACTGTATTTCGCTGATACCGGTTTGCTGGTATCTATGTTGGATGATGAATCGCAGGAGGATCTCAGGGTAAACAAGAATCTGGGAGTATATAAGGGTGCAATTTATGAAAACTAGGATGCTTTTATTTTCAAAGGTTTATCATGTTGAGAATTCCTTGGATTTTAAAGGGATGATTGATGGCTTGCATGATTTCAAACAGGCAGTCGATTAGTTTCATCTGAATTTGATAAATGTTATTATTGAGTATCTGCTGCTTTCTAATGAGGGCTGTGGACGCTGTACCTTATGTACCTATCCAAGTGAGCCCTGCAGATTTTCCCAATTACTGCATCATTCATTTGAAGGTTACGGGCTTGTTGTAAATGAATTAGCTACGGAGGCTGGTATTCGATATAACAATGGAATTAATACTGTTACATACTTCGGGGCACTACTATTCAAATCTACTGAGAGTTGAAGTGACAAATCGCATCTCCGGGATTATGATTGTAAGAGATGGGTTTAAACGCTTTTGGAAAAAGGAGAATAAACATGAAAAAAAGGTATTTATTAGTTCTTTCCATGATTGCTATGGCTGCGATGTTTTTGATGGCCTGTGGAGGTTCGAAAGACGAAAAACTTCCAGTTTCTGATGGTGCGTATGCAGAGTATGTCGGAGCACAGTTTGCCGGGCAGGATCCATGGGGCGGAGAACTTACGATTACAGTCCGCAGTATTGTTGACGGAAAGATGGACTGGACATTTACAGATTCTTTTGATGATCATACTTTATATCAGGAACAAAGTGAAACAGCTATTCAGGATGGAAGTGCTGAATATAGTATTCAGGGCAAAGATGCAGAGAATAAGAATGTCAGCTTTTCCTATGAAGGAACCATGGACCTTCGTGACGGCCAGATTACTTTCCGTTTCTTGAAAGGATCTGTAACTACGAAATCCTCTGAAGGCGAATCTAATGCCCGCATGGCGGAAACGCTCGAAGCTTCCGGTATTTCAAACAAAGTCGTTCTCGTAAAGGCTGCAGATGACGGCCTGACGACTTATATCGTTCAGGCAGGTGATTCTATTCACAGTATCGCAAAGCAGTACGGTATTTCAACGAAAGAACTGGCAATTCTCAATCAAACGGTTATTATTGAAACGGCACAGGCATATGGTCATCAGTTTGACGATGTGATCGAATATGCGAAATATCTGTTCCCAGGAGAAGAACTGGTAGTGCCAAAGAAGTAATATAAAAATTGAAATTCGCACATTTTTATCCCCGAGAAGTGACAAATCGCCTCTCGGGGATTATGCTTTAAAAGAGAAGTTGAAATTAATAAGAAGGTCTTTTCCTCTATAAACACGGATTTAGCGTGATGCTATCACGGCAAACTGGGATTTGTTGAGATGGTATTAACTCGAAAAATCAGAAATTAGCAAAATTCTATCCCTCCAAACAGGAATTAGTGAAAAAATTTCCTCCAAATAAATATTATTTTTAAAAATTGACAAGATTTTTTCGTTTTGGCA
>JAZRYR010000009.1:0-25078 GCA_045600845.1 Lachnospiraceae bacterium
ACCGGTAACGGAACTTTTTTACCATAATTACCTGGCAGGTTATGTCAGGAATTAAACGAAGGAGGAAACGAAATGGTAAAGTTAGATAAGAGTTTTGTAGAAAACATGTATTCAGTAGAAGGCAAAGTTGCATTAGTAACTGGTGCTACAGGTGCTTTCGGACGCGTAGCTGCTAAAGCTTATGGATACCTTGGAGCAAAGGTTGCTTTAACAGGACGTAATCAGGCTAAGTTAGACGAATTAGCAGAAGAATTCAGAGCAGAAGGTATTGAGTGCGCAACTTTCGCAGCAGATCCTGCAAAAGAAGAAGATGTTCAGAAATTAATCGCTGGCGTAGTAGAAAAATACGGCAGAATCGACATCCTTGCAATTGCTCATGGTTTCAACAAACCACAGAATATCTTAGAGCAGAGCGTAGCTGATTGGCAGTACATCATGGATGCTGACTGCAAATCCGTATACGTTGTTCTTAAATACGTTTCTGAACAGATGGTTAAACAGCTTAACGGCGAAAAACCTGCTTCAGGACAGGGCGGCAAGATTGTAGTTGTAACATCACAGCGTTCTAAGAGAGGTATGGCTGGTTACACCGGATACTGCACATCAAAAGGTGGCGCAGACATGATGATCGCTTGCGCAGCTTGCGACCTTTCAGCTCCTTATGGAATCAACATCAACGCTCTTTGCCCAACAGTATTCCGTTCCGAATTAACAGAATGGATGTTCGACCCAGAATCAGCAGTTTATAAGAACTTCCTTAACAGAGAGCCTATCGGACGTCTTGCAGAGCCAGACGATTTCGTTGGTTACCTTATTTTCTTATCATCAAATGCTTCAAACTTCATCACAGGTTCAGCATGCGACTGCTCAGGTGGTTATTTAGTAGTTTAATTTTAAAAGCTGCTTAATTTAAAGGAGAATTGTAATGAAAGAAGTTAAAAATGTTGTTATCTGCGGCGCTGGCATGATGGGTAACATGATCGCATTAGTATTCTCAAGCTGCCCAGACTTCAATATCACAGTTTGGAACAGAAGAGAAAAACCTTGCAAAGAAGTTATCAAAGCAAACTTAGAGCAGCTTCGTGACAAAGGCATCATCGGTGATGCTGAAATCGAAGAGCGTTTAAGCAGAATTAGTTTTGTATTCCCTGACAAGGGACAGGAATTCAAAGAGGCTGACCTCATTATCGAATGTGTAGCAGAAGAAATGGAAACAAAGCAGAACCTGTTTGCAGAGCTGGAAGGCATCTGCCGTGAGGACTGCATCTTTGCTACAAACACATCCGTTATGAGTCCTACAGAAATCGGTTCTAAATGCGCTCATAAAGAGCGTGTTGTTGGAACACATTTCTGGAATCCAGGTCACCTTATTCCATTAGTAGAAGTAGTTAAGACAGAGTTCACAACAGAAGAAGTTATGCAGGCTACTATCGAAGCATTAACAAAAGCTGGCAAGAAACCTATTTACTGTAAGAAAGACGTTCCTGGTTTCGTAGCTAACAGAATGCAGCATGCTCTTTGGAGAGAAGCTATCTCTATCGTTGAGCAGGGTATCGCTGATCCTAAGACAGTTGACGATGCAGTTAAATACAGCTTTGGTCTTCGTCTTCCACAGTTAGCACCTATCGAGAACTCCGATATGGTAGGAACACAGCTTACATGGAACATTCATTCTTATGTTCTTCAGTATCTTGCTGATAATCATGAACCATCACCATTACTTAAGCAGATGCTTGACGAAGGTAAGATGGGCTTTGGTTCCGGCGAAGGTTTCCTGAAATGGGATGAAGAGTCTATTGCGAAATCAAAGACAGACCTTAATGAATACCTGATCAAAATGATCTACGGTAAATAAGATTTTAAATGTGCGGACACATAGTTTTTGGGCTATGTGTCCGACGCAGTTAAAATAATAACGTTATTATTTTATTATGGAGGAAAATTTAAAATGGGAAAAAAAGTTTATGTTGACTTAACACATCCTTTCAGTGCTGAGATCCCAAGATGGCCTTATTTCGATAAGCCATTCATCGAGGGAAAACACTCAATGGCTAAGGGCGGCGTTTTAACACAGTATGTTGGATGCACAATGCATACCGGTACACACTGCGACGCTCCTCGTCACGTTATGGAATTCGAATTCGATGGCAAGAGAGCTCGTTATACTCATGAAATGCCAATCGACGCTTACACAGGCGATGCAGTTTGCTTAGAGATTAAAATCGGCCGTTGGGAGCTTATTATGCCAGAACATCTGGAAGATGCTTGCAAACGCGCTAACATCAAACCGGAAGAATTAGAGGGTATGGTTGTTTGCCTGAACACAGGTATGCACAGATTATTCGATGATTCTAAAGAATATTATCATTACTCATGCGGTACTGGTATCGATGCTGGTAAATGGTTCGTTGATCACAAAGTTAAATGTGTAGCTATGGATATGCAGGCTCTGGATCATCCTCTTCACACAGCTATGGGTAACAACGGTATGACAAGAATGAACCTTCTTGGTGCATCCGGTTATCCTATCACAGAAGAATACAAAGCTCAGTTTGGCGAAGAAGCTTATGCAGAATTCGATAAATTCGAATACATCCGTATCCACGGACAGGAAGCTTATGACAAGAAATTCGGTGAGCTTGAAGCTATCGGATGCTGGGGAACATGGGAGCCATGCCACAAGATGATGCTTGGTCATGGTATCGTTGGTGTTGAAAACCTTGGTGGAGATCTTGATAAAGTTTCTAACAAGAGATTCAAATTCTACTGCTTCCCACTTCGTTGGTACATGGGTGATGGTTCTATGGCCCGTTCCGTTGCTGAAATCGATGAAGACGATATCAACAAAGGCGTAAAAGATAGAACATATCTGTACTGTGGAACAGGCTGCCAGGATAGAGACTTCTTTAAGAAGAACAAAAAAACTAACGGAAAACCAGCAGCAAAAAAAGCAGCTAAAAAGGCTCCAGCTAAAAAAGCTAAATAATTTAAGTTAAATTCTTATTTCGGGCCGGCTGTTTTGGCCGGCCCGGACTTTGTAAAATTCCACCTTTTAGGCGAGAAAAAACTCTTCATGGGAGGAAATTAAAAAATGGCAACAGAAATCGTAATCGCTAGTGCATGTCGTACAGCTATTGGTAAATTTGGTGGTTCTCTTAAGAACATTCCTGCTGTAGATCTTGGCGCAACCGTTATTAAAGAAGCAGTTAACCGTGCCGGATTAAAACCAGAGCAGGTTAATGAAGTAATTTTCGGTAATGTTATTACCGCAGGTTTAGGACAGAACCCAGCTCGTCAGGCTTCCATCAAAGCTGGTCTTCCAGTGGAATGTACAGCAATGACTATTAACATCGTATGTGGTTCTGGTCTTAAGGCAGTTGCTCTTGCAGCTAACCAGATTAAAGCCGGTGAAGCAGATATTGTTGTGGCAGGCGGTATGGAAAATATGTCCGCAGCTCCTTACGCTTCCTTTGGAACTCGTTGGGGCGCTAGAATGAATGCTACTACCATGGTAGACTGCACAGTTAACGATGGTCTTTGGGACGCTTTCAATAACTACCATATGGGTATTACAGCTGAAAACGTTGCTGAACAGTGGGGACTCACTAGAGAAATGCAGGATGAATTCGCAGTAAGAAGCCAGAACAGAGCAGAAGCAGCTGTTGATGGTGGCGTATTCGACGAAGAAATCGTTCCTATCGTTATTCCACAGAAGAAAGGTGATCCAATCGTATTCGCAAGAGACGAACATCTTTCCCGTGGTAACTCTATGGAAAAAGTTGCAAAATTAAAACCTGCTTTCAAAAAAGACGGAACAGTTACAGCAGCTAACGCTTCAGGTATCAACGATGGTGCAGCAGCTCTCGTTGTAATGAGCAAAGAAAAAGCAGATGAATTAGGAATCAAACCTCTCGCTACAATCGTATCTTATGCTACAGGCGGCGTTGATCCTTCTATCATGGGCACAGGCCCTATCCCAGCTACAAGAATGGCTCTTGAAAAAGCTGGCATGAAAATTGAAGATATGGATCTGATCGAAGCTAACGAAGCATTCGCAGCTCAGTCCTTAGCAGTAGCTCATGACCTTGAGTTCAACATGGACAAAGTTAATGTAAACGGTGGCGCAATTGCTCTTGGACATCCAGTTGGTGCATCCGGAGCTCGTATTCTTGTTTCTCTTCTTTATGAAATGGGCAGAAGAGACGCTAAGAAAGGTCTTGCTACCCTTTGCATCGGCGGCGGTATGGGACAGGCTCTTATTGTTAAGAGAGACTAATACTTAATAGATTTTTCGTATATAAAAGGGTACCGTATTTGCGGTACTCTTTTTATTTTGCAAAAGCGACGAGGAGCAAGTATCCGTGTTTGCACGGAACAAATGCGACGAACACAGAGCAATCCCGAAGGGATTAGGCGAATTTCGATGATATAATTTTAACTCAATTTTCTCCAATTCTTTATTTTAAAAATAATTACCAAAAAAAGATATTTACTTCAAAATATTATAAAATTTCTTTTCGTTATTTATCCAAAATAGGTTGCGACTTGTCCCTCCTTGTATTACAATAAATACAATATTTTAAAGTGGCTATATATATAGTTGCTCAATTATTTCTATTATTACTATATTTTATTAGGAGGACACTATGCCTAAATTTATTTCTATTAAAGAGGCTGTTGACCTGATTCCAGAAGGTTCAACAATTATGATTGGTGGATTCGTAGGTTGTGGCAGCCCACTGGAGCTTTGCAAGGCTCTTGGCCTTTCAGGAAAGAAACATTTTACAATTATCGCTAACGATGGCGGATGTGGCGCTGGATACGGCGGACCAGTAGATGACTATTATGGAAATGCTTGGATTATCGCTAACCATGGTGCTGATAGAGTTATCATGTCTCATGTTGGTATTCTTCCGGAAATCGGTGAGCAGAGCCTTAAAGAAGGAACCCTTACTGTAGACCTTGTTCCACAGGGATCCCTTGCTGAAATGGTTCGTGCTGGCGGTTTCGGTCTTGGCGGCGTTCTTACACCTACCGGTGTTGGTACTCTTGTAGAAGAAAGCCCATTCTGCCTTGGCAAACAGACAATCGATGGAAAAGATTATCTTCTTATGAAACCTATCCATGCTGATTTTGCTCTTATTGGCGGAACAAAATGTGATAAAGCTGGTAACGTATGGTACAAAGGAACTACACGTAACTTTAACCCACTCATGGCTATGGCTGCTGATACAGTTATCTGTGAACCAGAAGAAATCGTAGAAGTTGGCGACATCGAACCAGAAAACATTCATGTTTATGGTATCTGCGTTGACTATGTTTGCAAGTAATAGGAGGAAATACAATGGATAAATCAGAAATCAAAGCTTTTATCGCTAAACGTACAGCGAAAGAACTTCACGACGGTGATGTTGTTAACCTTGGTATTGGCCTTCCTGACCTTATTCCTAACTACCTTCCAGAAGGCGTTAAAGTAACTCTTCAGGCTGAGCTTGGTATCGTAAGTTCCGCTCCTGCTGGATTATACCAGGAAGCAGATCCTTTCCACCTTGTAAATGCAAGTGGAAAATCCGCTGGTATTGCTCCAGATGGTGCTTTCATTGACTCTGCAACTTCTTTCGGTCTTATCCGTGGTGGACACGTACAGGCTACAATCCTTGGCGGTCTTGAAGTTGATGAAGAAGGTTCTCTTTCTAACTGGATCATTCCTGGAAAGAAAATGCCTGGTATGGGCGGCGCTATGGACCTTTTAGTAGGTGCTGAGAACGTTATCGTTGCTATGGAACACACAGCAAAGGGCGCTCCTAAGATCTTAAAGAAATGCAAACTTCCTTATACAGCAGTTCATTGCATCACAAAGATCATTACAGAAATGGGCGTTATGAACGTAACAGATAAGGGTCTTGAACTTGTTGAAATTAACCCAGAATTCACAGTTGAAGAAGTACAGGCAGCTACCGAAGCTACACTGATTATCAGCCCAGATCTTAAATCAATGATTGACTAATTTCATAAGTTAATTCGATATGAAACATTTGCAGGCGGGAACTTTTGTTCCCGCCTGTTTTCTTGCATTAGCGATGAGGAAAGTACATTGTCCTTGCACGAATGCACTTGACGACCGCAAAACAATCCCGAAACGCCATCTTGTGCGGCTTTCGGTGATTTGCTTCCTTGAATTTTATGAAATATTTGTACACAGTAGTATAAAAATTGTGTATGATTATAATAAAGAAGTGTAACCATAAAAAGACGACAGACTAGAAATAAACAAATAAAGGGGAAAGCGTAATGAAATATCCGAATCTTTTTTCACCGCTGGAAATTCGCGGAAGAATCCTTAAAAACCGTATTATGTCCGCACCGAATATGTTGTTTCAGGTGATTAACGGCAGACCGACCGATATGTATGTTTCATATCTTGAGCATAAGGCAAAAGGTGGTGCTGCAATCGTAAATCTAGGAGAAATGACCATCTGTGATGGTGCGGCACATGTTCCCCCAATGATATTAAATGAAGACAATTTAACTATTCTGGGTGAAATGACAGATGCCATTAAGCAGCATGGAGCTCTTGCCAGTGCAGAGCTTACCCATAGCGGAAAAAGAGCGAAAGCGGCTTATAATACCGAGATTATCGGACCAGTGGATGAAATTACTGCCGATGGAACCAAAGTAAGAGGCATGACGGTGGAAGATATGGAATATATCGCCGAAGCTTATGCTGATGCTGCTGTTTATGCAAAACGTGCAGGCTTTGATATGGCTCATATTCATGCAGCGCATGCATGGCTGTTCCCACAGTTCCTTTCTCCAATTATGAATACTCGTACCGATGAGTATGGCGGCAGTCTGGAAAACCGTATGCGTTTCCCATTGATGTGCCTTAAGAGAATCCGTGAAAAAGTTGGAAACGATATGATTGTGTCCCTTCGCCTGTCTGGCTCCGAAAGAAATCCGGAAGGATTTACTCCGGAAGACATTGCGGTCTTCTTAAGCAAAGCCGAAGAATATGTGGATTTAGTTGAAATCTCTACAGAAGATGTTACTTATTTTATGCCTTCTGCTTATGTTCCATATTGTCTGAATGCAGAATTTGCAAAACGTATTAAGGCGACCGGCCTTGTTCATATACCGATATTCCTTTTAGGGTGTGTTATGACAGCGGAAATGGCAGAAGAAGTGATTTCATCCGGAATTGCAGACGGTGTTTCCATGTCCCGTGCGTTGATTGCAGACCCGTGTTTGCCAAATAAGGTACGGGCCGGAAAAGAAGACGAGGTCATTCCATGCCTTCGTTGTTTGCATTGCACATCCAATGATAATGCAAGAAGATTTTTTGAATGCAGTGTAAATCCAACCAGTGGACATGAAGCACGTCACGGTTTTTCGGAGGAGATGACTCCTGCTAAGAATAAAAAGAAAGTCCTGGTTGTTGGTGGCGGACCTGCTGGCATTATGGCTGCCTGCACTGCGGCAGAAAGAGGACATGAGGTTACTTTATGTGAGAAGACCGGATACTTGGGAGGAATCATCCGTTATGCATTGGATGACGACCTGAAGCCGGATCTTAAGCGATATTGCGAATATATTATTCACCGTGCACAGAAATCCGGTGTAAATCTGATGTTAAATATGGAAGTTACCCCAGAACTGGTGGAGAAATTGGCTCCGGAACATATTATTGTTGCAACTGGGGCAAAACCAGTTACTCCAGTTTTTATTAAGGGCTATGAAAAAGCACATCATGTATTGGATGCTTACAACAAGCCGGAAACCATGAAAGGTCAGAAGGCGGTCATTATCGGTGGCGGCTTAAGCGGTGTGGAAGCCGGGTTATTCCTTGCAGATAAAGGGATGGACGTAACCGTTCTGGAAATGGATAAATGTCTTTCCAACAGTGGAGACTGCTATAACTTAGGCGTCATGCTGAAAGTAAGAGAATTGGGCGTAAAATTAGTAGAAGGCGCTATGGTAAGCGAAATTACAGACAATGGTGCAAATTACGTTCTGGATGGCACGGAACAAACCGCAGAGGCAGATTGCGTATTCTACGCAGTAGGAATGAAGAGTGATAACGAACTTTACAAGAAAATTGCAGACAAGGCGACCTTTGTAGATTTGATCGGGGATTGCCGTATGGTAGGCCGAGTGGGAGAAGCTACCCATAATGGATATTTTGCAGCTATGGATATTGGAAATTTTTAAATTGATACCTTGTATGTTTGTATGAATCTGAAATAGAAGGGAGATTTTTTATGGCATATGAAATTATTAAAATTGATGATAAAACCTGGACCGTGGAAGACCAGTTAGGACCAGGCAGCGTAACACGTTTCTTTCTTCTCGCCGGTGAAGAAAAGGCATTAATGATTGATGCCGGTATGAATACAAAGGATGCGAAAGCCATTGCAGAAGGAATTCTGAAAGATGCTGGTCTTTATGAGAAACTGGTCAGTGAAGAAAATCCGATGCTGTTCGCCATTACCCATGGTCATGGAGACCATTTAGGCGGAGCAGATAAATTTAATAAGTTCCATATTTCTCAGGCGGATTGGGATGCATTTCATCTGAAGGAACAGTATCCGCAAACAGAATTAGAACCAATTTTCGATGGCTATACTTTTGATCTTGGCGGGAGAACCCTTACGGTTTTCGAAAATCCAGGACATTCTCCAGGTAGTGTTGCTTACTTGGATGAAACCCATCGTTTCCTGTTCACTGGAGATTCCGTACAGAACGGTCATGTTTTCATGATGGGTGTTATTGGCGAAGAGGACATTTTTGGAAACAGTCTTCTTGCATTAGAAAAGAAAACGGCAGGAAAATTTGATAAGATTTATGGCTGCCATGGAGAAATTCCTTTGGGATCAGACCATATCATGAAAGTATATAATGGCTGGGAGAAGGTTTTAAAATGCCAGAAAGGCGAGTCCACTTGTGAAAAGGAAGGGATTGGTTGTCTTCCATCGTCCATGAATGGAAAAGAGATTAAGGATTATGCCTGCGATGGCTGCTATTTCTACGTGGGCTGATTTTTTGATTTCCTTATACAAACTTTTTTTTTGATAATATCGTATTATTGCATATAAAGTGTTTAACATGATTTTACACAATTGAGGGATAAGATGGATTATGCAAAATTAGTAACGGAAAACAGAAATGCTGAAAGCATGGATCTGGACAAATTATCTCCATTAGAAGCGGTAACGCTTATGAATCGTTTGGATGCGGAGATAACGACCTCAATTGAGAAAGTCCTTCCGGATATAGCAAAAGTAATTAAACGGATTGTCATAGCTTATAAAGAGGGTGGCAGATTAGTTTATTGTGGCGCCGGAACGAGTGGAAGAATCGGCGTATTGGATGCTTCCGAATGCCAGCCGACTTTTGGTGTTGGAGAGGATATGGTTGTTGCCAAAATTGCCGGAGGCATAAAGGCTTTGAATACTGCCGTGGAAGGTGCGGAAGATGATAAAGAATCCGGTGCTCAGGATTTGATGGATATCGGTTTTTGCTCAAAGGATGTTCTTGTTGCACTTAGTGCCAGTGGTTCTGCAGCATATTGTAAAGGCGCTCTGGAATATGCACGTAGTAAACATGCATTTACTGCCGGAGTCTGTTGTGTGCCATCTCCTTCCTTTGCTTCTTTATGTGATGAATTAATTTCTGTTATTATTGGACCGGAAATTCTGACTGGATCCACAAGATTAAGGTCCGGAACGGCAACAAAAATGGTTCTAAATATGCTGACAACGATTTCTATGGTTCAGATAGGAAAGGTTTATCAGAATTTGATGGTCGATATGATTCCATCCAATAAAAAATTGGAAGACCGAGCGGTTCGGATCATTATGATGGCTGCAGATTGTGACAAGCAGTCTGCAGAAGCGACATTGCAGAAATGCAATAATGAAATAAAGCCGGCAATTATATGTTGTCAGACAGGTGTTGATTATCTTACGGCAGAAAAGGCATTAAATGAAGCCTCGGGTTTTGTCCGAAAAGCGATTGAAATAATAAGAGCAAAAAATGAGTGCAAATGAAGCTGTTGTAAAAATTATAGAATTTCTTGGAGGAAAGCAGAATATTGTTTCCGTCATGAATTGCATGACCCGACTTCGTGTTGTCACTAAGGAGGAAAGCCTAGTTAAGGAAACGGAACTGAAAGAGATGACCGATGTACTTGGTCTTGTTCATGACCGGAAATGCTCCTATGAAATCGTTGTAGGACCGGGTAAAAGCAGAAAATTTGCGGATCTTTGTCATGATATGGGACTACCGGCAGCAGCAGATACAAATGCGGGAGAAGACTGGAAACAGAATAAAGAAAAAATCAAATCCGGACAGAAACAGGGCAAAGTCAAGTCATTGCTTAAAGTCATTGGTGATATTTTTGTTCCTTTGATGCCTGGTATTATTGCAGCTGGATTATGTGCAGGATTTAGTTCTTTAATCAGTCAGCTGGTTCCGGATTATGCCTCAATTCCAGTCTGGAATGTGGTCTATACCTTATTATCGCTGATCAATACATCTTTTACGACCTATATTACCGCCTGGGCAGGATATCGTGCTGCGGAACGTTTTGGCGCGACTCCAATATTGGGTGGAATGCTAGGTTTGATCACATCTTTAGATGGAATCAATACCATTGCGCAGACTCTTGGTTTATATAATAATGCAGAGCCTCTTCAATCCATTTTGAAATCCGGAAAAGGTGGAATCCTGGCAGTAATTATCGGCGTTTTTCTTATTTCCTTTATTGAAAAAAAGATTCGGAAACATATGCCGGACAGTCTTGATGCAGTATTTACACCATTACTTACGCTTCTTATTGTAGCTATCCCTTATATTCTGATTATTATGCCATTGTTCGGATACATATCATCCGGAATTGTCTGGATATTCAGCAAAGCATGTATGTCTGAAAGTGCGATTGTACGAATCATTACCGGCTATTTTGCATCTGCAGTATTCCTTCCGTTAGTTGCTGCAGGAATGCATCATGGAATGGTTGCCTTATATTCTGTACAGCTTCAGGAATTTGGCTTTATCACCCTTTATCCTGCACTTGCCATGGCTGGCGCTGGCCAGGTTGGAGCGGCTCTTGCCTTATTGAAAAAAGTAAAAAAGAAAGACCAACGTCTTTCTTCTGTAATTCGTGGTGCGTTGCCAGCAGGCTTTCTCGGAGTCGGTGAACCCCTTATTTATGGAGTTACACTTCCATTAGGAAAACCTTTTATTACCGCTGGTCTTGGAGCCGGCTTTGGAGGCGCCTTTGTCATGTTGATGCAAGTGGCTTCAACAACCTGGGGGCCTTCCGGACTACTTGGTGTTTTTGTCATGACACAGGGACCTCAAGGAGCAATAAAAAGTATCATCTTCTATCTGATCGGTCTTTTGATCAGTTATGTCATGAGCTTTGTTATTACGTATTTCTTTGTAAAGATAGAAGATGAAGGAACTTCTTCCAAACCTGCTTTAGAATTTTCGAAATCCGATATTGAAATCGCTCCATCCTCTACGAAAGAGTTGTCTCAAGTAGCTTCTGAATCAACTTCTCAACACAGGAAAATAAGGCATGGAGAAGAGATTTCCTTTAATGATAATCCAATTTCCGGAGTATTTGAATTTCATCATGTCATTAAAGATCCTCTTGGAATACATGCTAGACCAGCCGGAGAACTATCAAAGATTATTAAAAAATATCATTGCCGTTTTCGGATAGAGGCAAATGGACATATTGCAGAAAACGGTAGTGTAATGCAACTGATGTCACTAGGCGCAGTTTGTGGAACAGAGCTGAAATGTACCGCTGAAGGTATGGAATCAGCAGAAGCTATTGATGAAGTAATGAAATTTATGCAACAGAAATTATAAAAAGAGGTAGCCTCATGAAAGAATATATTTGTCATGTAGCCCAAAAAGGTCTTTATGCGGGACCGGTATATGCACTCATGAATACTGCCTCTGAAATAGAGAAAAAATCTGCAAATTTCATAGAAGAGGCAAAGAAGCTTGATTTTGCAGTTAACCAAATCAAGACAACGATGTTGGAACAGAATTATTCCGAAAAGAATGCAGAAATCATGGAAACCGTTGGAATCATGTTGGATGATGAATCTTTTTTGGAGGAAATTAAACAATATATTCATGGCGAAAAATGTAATGCAGAATATGCGGTCAAAATCAAATCAGAAGAATATGCAAAGAAGATGGAGGAATCGGAGTCGGATTATCTGCGCGCTCGCGCATCGGATATTCTGGGAGTTGGAGAACAGCTGATTAACGTTATGAGTGGAACAGCTGCTCCAAAGCTGACAAATATATCCGCTCTGATTTCTTATGATATCAGTCCGGCTCAATTAACCTCTTTTGACAATAATCTTTTGGGAGGAATTATAACCGATAAGGGTTCTCCAAATTCTCATTTATCCATTCTAGCCGGCAATTTGGGCATACCTTATATTTACGGAAATTCTGAAGCAGTTTCCGCTGCTCTTAATAGCAGATTTATCATTATTGAGGATGATAAGCTGATTTTGGAACCGGACGAAAAAACAATGTCTGAAGTGAAAAATCGTATAGCATGGAATAAAGAAAAAAAGAAACTTCGTATGGAAGCCGAAAAAGATGCCGTATGCAAAACAAAAATCTATGCCAATATAGCCGGTCCGGAAGATCTTCCTCAGCTTTTGGAATCCGGAGCAGATGGAGTCGGTCTCTTTCGTTCCGAATTTCTTTTCCTTGGAAAGGATAGAGCACCATCCGAGGAAGAACAATATCAGGCTTACAAGTCGGTACTTGAAGCTATGGAAAAGAAAGAAGTCATCATTCGAACCATGGATTTGGGTTCCGACAAGAAGGTGAGTTGGCTTTCTATTCCGGATGAACCAAATCCGGCCCTGGGACTTCGAGGTGCACGAGTTTCTCTTGAAAAAAAAGAAGTATTTAATACTCAATTGAGAGCTTTACTCCGAGCCGGTGTATATGGAAATCTGAAAGTCATGTTTCCGATGATTGCTTCGGAGTGGGAAGTGGATGAGATCGCGGACTGTATAAAAGCGGCGGCAAAAGAGCTGGAAAAAGAAAATGTATCTTATAAAATTCCAGAGCTTGGAATTATGATTGAGACACCAGCTGCGGCAATAACTGCAGATCAGCTTTCAAAATCAAAAAATGTAAAGTTTTTCAGTATAGGGACGAATGACCTGACGCAATATACCCTCGCTCTTGACAGAGAATCCCAGGGGTTAGATCGTTATTTTAATCCAAATCACGAAGCCGTAATGCGGCTTATCGAAATCACAGTGGAAGAAGGCCATAAAAATGGAGTATCCACCGGAATCTGTGGACAGCTTGCAGCGGACCCGGATCTGATGGAACGATTCCTTACGGCGGGCGTTGATGAATTATCGGTGCCTATTTCAAAAGTACGTCAGACCAAAGCCAATGCCGCTATGGTCGAAAAAAAGCTTGAAGAAAGAAAAAGAAAAGAACAAGAAAAGCCGGTATCAAAGTTATCCTTATCTTCACCAGCGGATGGGGAATTGGTTCCGATGGCTGAAATCCCAGATCCGGTATTTTCCTCCGGACAGTTGGGAGAATGTGTTGGTATTCTGCCAGAAGATGGAAGTATCTGGTCTCCATGCGACGGGACAATTATCAATATTGCGGAAACAAAGCATGCCGTTACGATTCTTTCAGATAATGGAGAAGAATTATTGATACATGTTGGAATAGATACGGTAAAACTTTCAGGAAAAGGATTTGAAGTTCTGGTAATGGAAGGAGAACATGTAAACAGAACACAGAAAATTATGGAAGCAGATCTGGAATTTATCCGTAAGGAAGGATATTCCACCATCGTTATTCTGGCAAAGCTATAGCCTTGTTTGGAATCAATGGAGAACTTCTATATGTCTCTTGACTTTGAGCAGTCCTATGGTAAAATTATATCAACTTTTAAGCAGCACAGAGAGGCGGCAAGGTGATGATTATGAAAGAAAGTTTATTAAGTGTACAATTAAATATGGCAGAAATGGTGACAGATCTGCCTGATGAATTAAATATTTCCAGCTATTGTATTTTTCCCGGTTTCTGTGATGTTCATGTACATTTCAGAGAGCCGGGTTTTTCTTATAAAGAGACCATAGCTACGGGATCAAAAGCGGCAGCATCCTCCGGCTACACGGATGTATGTACTATGCCGAACCTGAATCCTGTGCCGGATTCTGTTGAAAACCTGAACCAACAGCAGAATATTATTAAGAATGATGCCATTATTAATGTCCATCCCTATGGCTCAATTTCCGTAGAGGAAAAAGGAGAAAATCTTTCCGATCTGGAAGGAATAGCTGAAGATGTGGTGGCATTTTCGGACGATGGCAAGGGTGTTCAAGACTCCGGTCTGATGAAAGAAGCTATGTTACAGGCAAAAGAACTGGGGAAAATCATCACGGCTCATTGCGAAGATAATTCTTTGTTACATGGCGGTTATATTCATGAAGGAATCTATTCCGCAGCCCATGGACATTTAGGAATCTGCTCGGAAAGCGAATGGAAACCTATAGAACGGGATATTCTTTTGGCGAAGGAGACCGGATGTAAATATCATGTGTGCCACATTTCGACAAAGGAAAGCGTGGAACTGATCCGTCAGGCGAAGAAAGACGGTGTGGATATCACCTGCGAGACGGCTCCCCATTATCTGCTGCTGGATGAAATGAACCTGGCAGAAGATGGACGGTTTAAAATGAATCCTCCTTTAAGAGGTCGAACCGACCGGATTGCTTTGCTGGAAGGTATTGTGGACGGAACCATCGACATGATTGCAACCGACCACGCTCCTCACAGCGAAGAAGAAAAGAGCAAAGGATTAAAGGATAGCGCCTTCGGCATCGTTGGTCTGGAAACCGCTTTTCCGCTTCTTTACACAAGCCTGGTAAAAAATAACGTGATTACCTTAGAAAAATTGGTTCAGCTTATGGCAGATCAACCGAGAAAACGTTTTGGAATTGATTTAAACGGTGCTTATAGTGTATGGAATCTGGAAGAGGAATGGACTATCGACCCAAATAGATTCTATTCCAAAGGAAAATCCACTCCGTTTGAAGGAAGAAGCGTATTCGGAAAGTGTCTTTACACATTCTGCAATGGTAGGGAAGTATATAGAAACTTTTGAAAAAAACCAAGAATGCAGCATAAAAGCAGTAAATAATAACAATCGTTTTCACATAAAGTTAGGAGAAAGAAATGGCAAAGAGAACAGATATTAAAAAGGTTTTAATTATTGGCTCAGGTCCCATTGTAATCGGTCAGGCTGCAGAGTTTGACTACGCAGGCACACAGGCTTGTCTGGCATTGAAAGAAGAAGGTTACCAGGTAATTTTATGTAACTCCAACCCGGCAACGATTATGACGGACACCTCCATCGCAGACAAAGTTTACATGGAGCCTTTGACCTTGGAATACATTGCAAAAATCCTCCGTTACGAAAGACCGGATGCTATCGTTCCGGGAATCGGCGGACAGACCGGATTAAACCTGGCAATGCAGCTGGAAAAAAAGGGTATCTTGAAAGAATGCGGCGTAGAACTTTTAGGAACCAGCAGTGAATCCATTGAAAGAGCGGAAGACCGAGAACTTTTCAAAGAAATGTGCCAGTCTATCGGTGAGCCGGTTATCCCTTCGGAAATTACCTATGATTTGGAAGAAGCAAAGAAAGCTGCTTTAGATATCGGCTATCCTGTAGTTTTAAGGCCTGCCTTCACTTTAGGTGGAACCGGTGGCGGCTTTGCTTATAATGAAGAAGAATTAGTGGAAATTGGCTTAAATGCTTTCAAACTTTCTCCAGTACATCAGGTATTAATTGAAAAGAGCGTAAAAGGCTATAAAGAAATCGAATTCGAAGTAATGCGTGACTCTAACGATAATGCCATTACCATCTGCGGAATGGAAAATATTGACCCAGTCGGCGTCCATACCGGCGACTCCATCGTAGTAGCTCCAATCCTTTCTTTAAGCAAGGAAGACGAGAAGATGCTTAACGACAGCGCGATTAAGATTATTAAAGAATTAAAGATTGAAGGCGGATGCAACGTTCAGTTCGCACTGAATCCAACTTCCAGCGAATACTTCTTAATCGAAGTAAACCCTCGAGTTTCCAGATCTTCCGCATTGGCATCCAAAGCTTCTGGATATCCAATTGCCAGAGTTACTGCAAAAATCGCTTTAGGCATGGCGCTGGAAGACATTCCGGTTGGTGGTGGTACCGCAGCCATTGAGCCAAGCCTGGATTACTATGTAGCGAAATTCCCAAGATTCCCATTCGATAAGTTCGCAACTGCTTCCAACATTTTAGGAACCCAGATGAAAGCAACCGGCGAAGTTATGGGCATCGGCTCCAGCTTAGAAGAATGTCTCTTAAAATCCATCCGTTCCCTGGAAATCGGCGTTTGCCATTTCTACATGGAAAAATTTGCCAAGATGGAAACCGAGGAACTTAATAAATATATCAAAGAGACCAGAGATGATAATGTATTTGCAATCTTTGAACTGATCCGAAGAGGTGCAACCGTAGAAGAACTTCATGAAAAGACCATGATCACGGAAATGTTCCTGGAAAGCTACAAGAAGATTGTAGACATGGAAGGCAAGCTGGCAAAGAATATTAACAATCTGGGCATTTTGAAAGAAGCTAAGATTATGGGCTTCTCCGATGCATATATTGCGAAGCTTTGGAATCTGAAAGAAACCGAAGTATATGAGAAACGGAAAAAGAACGGAATCACTCCAGTATTCCGCATGGTAGATACCATGCACACCGGTGCTTACATTGCATACCTGTATTCATCCTATTCCAATAAAAATGATTCCAGACTGACCGATAAGAAAAAGATTGTAGTATTGGGCGCGGGTCCGATCCGTATCGGACAGGGGGTTGAATTTGATTATTCCACGGTTCATGCAGTACAGACCATTAAGAGAGCCGGATACGAAGCAATCATCATCAACAACAACCCGGAAACCGTTTCCACCGACTATACGACAGCGGATAAACTGTACTTCGAGCCTTTAACACCGGAAGATGTTATGGCAATCGTTGATTTTGAAAAACCAGAAGGCGTTATCGCTTCCTTAGGCGGACAGACCGCCATCAACCTGGCTCAGCCGTTAGTTGACCGAGGCGTTAAGATTATCGGAACCGACTGTGATGCTATCGAAAAAGCTGAGAACAGAGACAGCTTCGAAAAAGTATTGTCAGACCTGAATATTCCGCAGCCGAAAGGCCATGCGGTAACGAATATTGATGACGGTATTGCAGCTGCCAACGATGTAGGTTATCCGGTACTGGTAAGACCTTCCTTCGTATTAGGAGGAAGAGCCATGCAGATCGTAGCAAATGACAGCCAGCTTCGCCATTACCTGAAGACCGCAGTAGAAATCGATGCAGACAAACCGGTATTAGTAGATAAATACATTCAGGGAAAGGAAGTAGAAATCGATGCCATCTGTGATGGCAGGGACGTATTTGTTCCTGGTATCATGGAACTGGTAGAAAGAACGGGCGTACATTCCGGCGACTCCATCAGCGTATATCCGACCTTCTCCATTTCCAATAAAGTAAAAGGAATCATTCTTCAATACGCAAAGAAATTAGGTCTTGCCATCGGAATCGTTGGACTTTACAACATTCAGTTCATCGTAGATAAAGATGAGAATGTTTTCATTATCGAAGTAAATCCTAGAAGCTCCAGAACCGTACCGTTCCTTTCCAAAGCTACCGGTTATTCCCTGGCAGATATTGCAACGGAAGTTATTCTGGGCAAGTCTTTGAAGGAGCAGGGCATCTTTGATCTCTATCCGGAAGAAAAAGAAAGATATTATGTAAAAGTTCCGGTATTCAGCTTTAACAAAATCAAAGGCATGGATACCTACCTTTCCCCGGAAATGAAGTCTACCGGTGAAGCAATCGGCTATGATGATAAGCTGAACCGTGCTTTATTCAAAGCTCTTCAGGCTTCTGGAACAAAAGTAAGAAATTACGGAACTGTATTTGCAACCTTCGCAGGAAATGATAAAGAAGAAGCTCTGCCGCTGATTCAGAGATTCTACAACTTAGGATTCAATATTGAGGCAACTCCAGGTACCGCAAGATATCTGAAAGAGCATGGTATCCGTACCAGAATACTGAAAAAAATCAGCGATGGCAGTGATGAAATCTTAAATTCCATCCGTCAGGGACATATCGCATACATCCTGAATACAAGAGATGTCAGCAGCGAAGACCAGGCTTCTGACGGTGCACAGATCCGTCAGTGCGCAGCAGAAAATAATGCAACATTGTTCACATCCATGGATACAGTAAAAGTTCTGCTGGATGTCCTGGAAGAAACTACACTGACAATTTCAACCATTGACGCATAATTATGAAAGAATCAATTTTTACAATCCAAAAGAATGAGGCTCTGACAGAATCGGTTTATAAAATGGTTCTGTCCGGAGACACCTCGGAAATAACCAGACCAGGACAGTTTGTGAATCTGAAAATTGACGGACTGTTCCTGAGAAGACCGATTTCCGTATGTGACCTGCAAGACGGTTCCCTGACCTTAATCTATAAGGTTGTAGGAAAAGGTACGGAAGAAATGGAAAAAATGAAAGCCGGAAAAGAACTGAACCTTCTGACCGGTTTAGGAAATGGATATGATCTTTCTCTTTCCGGAGAGAAACCATTGCTGGTCGGCGGTGGCGTAGGCGTTCCTCCTCTTTACTATCTTGCAAAACAGCTGAATGCCGAAGGCAAGGAAGTAAAAGCCATTTTAGGTTTTAATACGAAAGACGAACTTTTCCTGGAAAAAGAATTTCAAGAGTTAGGAGTAGAAGTAATCGTAGCAACTGCAGACGGCAGTTATGGAAAGAAGGGCTTTGTAACCGATGCCCTTCCAGAAGATTACACCTATGTTTACACCTGCGGCCCGGAACCGATGCTGAAAGCCCTTTTTAAATCCATCCGGACATCTGGACAGTTCAGCTTTGAAGAGCGTATGGGCTGTGGATTTGGCGCTTGTATGGGCTGCTCCTGTAAGACCATCACTGGTTATAAACGTATCTGTAAAGATGGACCGGTTCTTCGGAAGGAGGAGATTTTATGGGAAGATTAAGCGTAAATCTTTGTGGCATCGAAATTGATAATCCGATTATTCCTGCTTCCGGAACCTTTGGCTATGGCTACGAATTTGCAGAAATTTATGACATTAACTGTCTGGGCACATTCTCTTTCAAAGGAACTACAAAAGAGCCTAGATTTGGAAATGCGACCCCTAGAATCGCAGAAACGGCCAGCGGAATGCTGAATGCCGTAGGTCTTCAGAATCCAGGTGTAGAGAAGGTCATCAGCGAAGAACTGCCAAAATTGAAAAAGGTATTCCATAAGCCTGTCATGGCCAATGTCAGCGGTTTTTCCGTAGATGAATATGTTTATACCTCTAAATTATTGGATGCTCAGGAACAGGTGGGATGGATTGAGTTAAATATCAGCTGTCCAAACGTTCATGGTGGCGGAATGAGTTTTGGAACGGACCCGACAGAAGCTGCAAAAGTAACGAAAGCCGTGAAATCAGAAGTGAAAAAGCCATTAATTGTAAAACTTTCTCCGAATGTAACGGATATCGTTTCCATCGCGAAAGCGGTAGAGGCAGAAGGCGCAGATGGAATCAGCCTGATCAATACCTTAATGGGCATGAGAATCAACCTAAAAACCGGCAAACCGATTATTGCCAATGTGACTGGCGGTTTGTCTGGTTCTGCCATTTTCCCGGTAGCGTTACGGATGGTTTATCAGGTTGCGCAGGCGGTAAAGGTACCGGTCATCGGTATGGGCGGAATTTCTTCCGCAGAAGATGTATTAGAAATGATGATGGCTGGTGCTACCGCAGTGGAAATTGGTGCGGCAAACCTGGTAAATCCAGCCATCTGCAGAGATATAATCAACGAACTTCCGGAAGTAATGGATAAGTACGGATATGAATTTCGATAGGATGGTGAATTATGGCAAAAGATGTAATTGTAGCTTGCGATTTTAACAGCAAAGAAGAAACCTTAGCTTTTCTTGATCAGTTTACAGACTGCAAACCTTTTGTAAAAATAGGCATGGAACTGTTTTATGCAGAAGGTCCGGACATTGTAAGAGAAATCAAGAAGAGAGGACATAAAATATTTTTAGACCTGAAGCTTCATGACATTCCAACAACGGTGAAAAAAGCGATGACCGTATTACGGAATCTGGATGTAGATATCACCAATGTTCATGCAGCAGGAACGGTTTCCATGATGGAAGCCGCTATTGAAGGTTTAACAAGAGAAGATGGAAGCAGACCTCTTCTGATTGCAGTAACCCAGCTTACTTCTACGGACCAGTCCCAGCTGGAGCAGGATCTTTTAATAAAAGAGCCGATGGAAGAAGTGGTAATGCATTACGCAGAAAATGCAAAGAAGGCTGGCTTGGACGGCGTTGTATGTTCTCCATTGGAGGCAGAAGCAGTTCATCACCGCTGTGGTCAGGAATTTTTCACTATTACTCCGGGGGTACGTTTTGCAGATGGTGAAAAGGGGGATCAGAAAAGAGTAATGACACCGGAAGAAGCAAAAAAAGTCGGATCTGACTATATTGTTATGGGAAGACCGATTACTCAGGCAGAAGATCCGGTGAGTGCATATAAAAGAGCAGTAAAGGAGTTTTTATCATGACAAATAATGAGAGATTAATTGCAACAGATTTATTAAAAATTAAAGCTGTATTTTTCCGCCCGGAAGAGCCTTTTACATGGGCCAGCGGAATTAAAAGTCCGATTTATTGTGACAACCGTTTAACCCTTACTGCTCCAGAAGTAAGAAATGACGTAGAAAATGCCATTGCAGAAGTTGTAAAAGAAAAATATCCAGAGGCAGAAGTTTTAATGGGAACTTCTACCGCAGGTATTGCTCATGCAGCAATCGTGGGACATCTTTTAAATATGCCGATGGGTTATGTACGTTCTGGTGCGAAGGACCATGGCCGCCAGAACCAGATTGAAGGCAGATTAGAGCCTGGCCAGAAAGTAGTGGTAATCGAAGATCTGATTTCTACTGGTGGCAGCGTGATCGAAGTTGTTGATGCTTTAAGAGAAGCAGGTGCAGAAGTTTTAGGTATCATTTCCATCTTCACTTACGGCATGCAGAAGAGCATAGACCGCTTAGCAGCAGCAAATGTTGAAAATACAAGTATTACAAACTTTGATGTAATCGCTCAGGTTGCTGCAGAAGAAGGATATATTCAGGAATCGGATATCGCAAGACTGATTGCTTTCCGTAACAACCCATCCGATGAATCCTGGATTCAGAAATAATTAGGAGAAACTATGAGAAGCTTAATTGATATTACGGATCTTTCTGCTGAAGAAATCAATGAGTTAATGGATATTGCCATGGATATTATTGAGAATCCGGAAAAATATTCCCATTCCTGTGAGGGAAAGATTTTAGCGACCTTGTTCTTTGAACCTTCCACCAGAACCAGATTGAGCTTTGAGGCTGCCATGGAATCTTTGGGTGGAAAAGTAATTTCTGTTCCAAGTGCAGATAAAAACTCCAGTTCTACCAAAGGCGAATCTATTGCGGATACTGCGAAAATTGTCAGCTGTTATGCCGATATGATTGCTATGCGTCATCCATTAGAAGGAAGTGCTTATGTTGCCTCCAAAAATGCAAGCGTCCCATTTATCAATGCAGGGGACGGCGGACATTGTCATCCGACGCAGACGACGGCGGATCTTCTTACGATTCATCGTATGAAAGGTCGTTTTAATAATCTGACGATTGGTTTATGTGGCGATCTTCTGTATGGAAGAACCGTTCATTCTTTACTGAATGCCATGAGTCTGTATAAGGGCAATAAATACATTCTTATTTCCCCGCCAGAACTAAGACTTCCGGATTACATGAAAGAAAAGCTGGATGCGGCGGGGATTGATTATGAAGAAACAGAAAAGCTGGATGCGGCCATTCCGGAACTGGATATTTTATATATGACCAGAATTCAAAAAGAACGTTTTGCAGATCCTGGTCAGTATGAAAAACTGAAAGACAGTTACTGTTTGACGGAAGAAAAAATGAATCTGGCAAAAGAAGACATGTGTCTCCTTCATCCGCTTCCTCGAGTAAATGAAATTAGTGCGAAAATTGATAAAGATCCGAGAGCCTGCTATTTTGATCAGGCTCTGAACGGAAAATTCATGCGAATGGCCCTGATTCTGAAACTGTTTCATGATAATGTTGAGGAAATAAAATCCATTAAGAGAGGAACGACAATTCATTTTGTTCCAGACTATTCATTTGGCATCAAAGGTGCTAAAATAAACACAAGTAAGTGCACAAATCCTAAGTGCATCACTACGACCGAACAGGAATTAGACCAGATTTTTGCCAATGGCAGATGCATTTACTGCGATAATAAAGAACAGTAGGAGAGGATCAAATGGATAAAGAACAAATTAAACAGATTATTAAAGACTGTGGATTTGAGACAGTTGCCGATCTGGATGTTTCTACTTTAACAGCTCTGACCGAAGTAAGAGATATGTGTGCAGTGAATACCTGTGGTGCTTATGGCAAGAATTGGACTTGTCCTCCTGCATGTGGGGACATTGAAACTTGTCAAGCCCGGATGCATAGTTTTGCGAATGGTATTTTAATCCAGACCGTAGGTGATATTGAAGACAGCCTGGATTTTGAAGGTATTGCAGATGTTGCCAAGATGCATGGTGAACGTTTAATAAAATGCGTAGATGCCTTAGCGGAAGTATTAGAGGATAAGCTGATTTTAGGTGCTGGTGGCTGTAGACGTTGCAAAGAATGTACCTATCCGGATGCTCCGTGCAGATTTCCGAAGAAGGCTACTTCTTCTATGGAAGGCTATGGTTTATATGTTTCAGATGTATGCAAGAAAAATGACGTTGCCTATAACTATGGTCCTGAAAAAATGTGCTATTCCGGATGTATTTTATTTAATTAATTAGACTGGGAGATTGGACAGATGAGTTACACAATTACAATTTTACCGAATGGATTAACTGTTGAAGCAGAGCAGGGAACGTCTCTTCTTGACGTACAGATTCAAGCAGGTCTTCAGCCAGACGCTCCTTGTGGCGGAGCTGGTACTTGTGGAAAATGTCTGGTTGACGTTCTCTTAGAGAATGAATCTTTTGAAACTGTAAAGGCTTGTCAGACTTTTGTGGAGAAAGACTTGACGATCCGTACAAAAGAAGAAACCACTTTCCATGTTTTGGAATCTGGCACAAAGCGTTCTTTCAGCTTGAATCCAGCTATGAGTCTGGAAGAAATTCAGGCAAAGAAAGCTTTAGGCGCTGCTTTTGATATTGGTACAACATCTGTTGTCTGCTATCTTTTAGACCTGGAAACTGGTGAGGAACTGGCTCATGCCAGCATGCTGAACCCTCAGAGTCAGTTCGGTGCAGACGTTATTTCCCGTTGTGAATATGCGATTGCCAACGGTGTGGATAAATTATCTTCCGTTATTCATACTGCTTTAAACGAACTTCTGGATGCAGCATGTGAAGATGCTGGAAGAATGAAAGAAGATATTTATATTGTCTCTATCGTTGGTAACACTTGTATGCACCATCTTTATATTGGCATTAACCCTCAGTCCCTTACGGTGGTTCCGTATGAAGCCACGGTTAAGGACGCGATGATCGTAAAACCAGAAGAAGTTGAGTTGGAAATCAATAAAGAGGGTATCGTTCAGATTCTTCCAAATATCGCTGGCTTTGTTGGCGCAGACACCGTAGGATGTCTCCTTGCTACTGCCTTTGATGAAATTGAAGACATGACTTTAATGATCGATATCGGAACCAATGGCGAAATGGTTATGGGAAATAGATACCATATGATTGCTTGTTCAACTGCTGCAGGTCCTGCTTTCGAAGGTGCGAAAATTGAATGTGGCATGCGTGGAAAAGATGGCGCTATTGACCATATTAAAGCTTCTGAAGATGGAAAAAATCTGGTTTGTCATGTTATTGATGACGTGGCTGCAGAAGGTATCTGTGGAAGCGGTTTGATGGATGCTATTGCTGTAGGTCTGGATATTGAATTGATTGATGATTCTGGAAAAATCAGTGGTGATTTTGATTATGTATATAAAAATGATGAAAATCTCAGAGCTTTCAAATTAAAAGACGGAGTATATCTGTCCCAGAAAGATGTACGTGAGGTTCAACTTGCCAAAGGCGCGATTGCTGCAGGTATTGAACTAATGGCGGAGAAACTTGGTATTCAGGTAAACGATATTAAGAAGGTTATGATTGCCGGAGCTTTCGGTAACTATATGGACCCACATTCTGCCTGCAGAATCGGTATGATTCCAGCGATTTTAGAGGATCGTATTGAAATGATCGGTAATGCAGCAGGTGAAGGAGCCAGAATCACGACCTTAAACAAAGACGAGTTTGTCAGAGCCCAGAATATTAAGGAAAACATTGAATTCTTAGAGCTGGCATCCTCTCCAAATTTCCAGGATACTTTTGTAGATAATTTACTTTTTGAGTAGGGTAAACATTGGTTACTAAAATATAGTTGCTTTTTGAATAATATTGTTTTTCATTATTATCATAATCATTTGTTATATTTCTGATTTAAGCCACCGGCAAAAGCCGGTGGCTTTTCATAAGAGATGCAAAAATGCATCATAAGTACACAGAGTAAGTGCAAAATATATTTTTATATGTTAGAAACATTGGAACTGACATCGTCTTGCAAAATCAGAATTTGTATGGATGTTATTACCCTGTAAAATCAGAATTTGCGGAGATATTCTTGGCTCATCAATCCAGAATTTGAGGAATTTTTCGGTAAATAAGTCATTTGGAAGACTTGCACTGAAAAAAACAACAAAAAAAATTCGGTTTGGCATGATATAACCATGAAAAAAACGGTTTATTTCTATAATTTCGCAGGATTTTGATCAAAAACCGTCTTATTTCATTGCAATCCATGATGTTTACATGAAAAATAAGGA
>JAZRYR010000010.1:0-48990 GCA_045600845.1 Lachnospiraceae bacterium
AATGTTGCCAAATCACTGCTAAGAAGAAATGCATTGGAACCTGTGACATAAATATCATACTTCCCTGATGCATGAAGGCTATTTAATGTTTTTTCAAAACCTTCACACATCTGTACTTCATCTATGAAAAGATAATTATTCCTGGATTCTACATAAGCATTTTTCACATAATCATTTAATCTATGATATTCCTTCAATTCCTCAAAATCCAATTCAGTAAAATCAATATAAATGATATTGGCATTATCATCCGTATTCTCAATTTGCTCGATAAAGGCTTCCATCAACTTTGATTTACCACATCTTCGGATTCCGGTAATAACCTTTATATCAGGCACTCCCTGAACACTTTTTAACTGTTCCAGATACTCGGTTCTCTCTATTAGTTTCACATCAATAAACCTCCAGAAATTATTGATTATCATTCTATCATTTTATTTCGAATTCTTCAATAAATTTCATTTTCTCGAAACAGAATTGTGCTTTTTTATCTTACACCTTTTCATCTTTTTATACATGTATTCATCTTCATATTCTTTCTGATTTCGATAGAAACTCTTCTTTACTCCAGTATCACATCCTGTGCTAACAAACTTTCCTTCAGTTCCACATAAGGCACATCGCGGACCTGAATACCCTTTTTCACTGCAATGGCAGCGGCCGTTCCTGCCGCTTGTCCGAGGCAGATGCAATGAGGTACCAGATTAAAATAATTGTTTGCCGTAACATCGGAAGAGAATGCCCGACAGGCAACCATTAATCCATTGACTTTTTTCGGAATCAAAGATCCGTAAGGCACATAAACGACTGGATACTCGTAAATTTCCTCCTCACGGTCGTTGTTTGGAAAAATAGCAATGGTATCTGTAAAAGGTTCTTTTTTACGTAAATCTTCCACATTCAGCACATGCTCTCCGATCAGTCTTCTCCCGCCGGTAGTCCCCAGCTGTGGACAGGTGGTCATAATGTAGCTGTTTTCAAATCCCGGTGCATTGTCCCGTAGCATTTCCCAGGTTTGTACCGCTTTTTCTCTTCCAGCTACGTCCATTCGGCTCATTTCCTCTACATCCGTCTGGCTCTTCGCCTTGAAATGAGGATGTAGCCATGCCACATGTTCCTGGTGTTTTAACATTCCACGGAAGAATCCGGTAAACAGGCCGTTCTCCTGAAGTTTTCTTTGCAGACGCGCATATGCTTCTGGCTGTGAACTGAAGAATCTATCATAATCGCGGAAATTCACTCCTCCGATCCAGAAGCCAAAGCATAAATGAGAAATTCTCATATCGTAGTCCATGGTTTCATCTGCCTCTGCTCCCGATACTGGAAGAAGATCTCCATCTCCGGTACAATCTATAATCACCTTTCCTAACACTGCCTGCCGTCCGGATTTACTTTGAAAAATAATGCCTCGAACTTCATCGTCCTCCATCACCGTATCCGTCACCAAAGAGTGAAGAAGTAATTTGACGCCTGCTTCCATAGCCATTCGGTTCATCTCATTTTTTGCGATTTCCGGGTCAATGATTGCTGTATAGATCAGACTCTCCTTTCCTTCTTCATTCTTGCGGATAAAAAAATGATGAAGATTGGAGTCCTTATAATATTTCAATACATTCTCATCTGTTGACCCCCATTCCGCTTCTTCCGGTGCAAATGCAGCATCCTGTTCTTTCAACCGTGTAATCAGCTCCTGACAGATTCCTCCGATGTATCGTCTGCCATATATGTCGCTTAAATTAGGAATAATATTAACCAGACCTCCGGTAGCCATGCCTCCCAAATGCCCGTAACGTTCTAACAATACAGTTCTTGCACCGGAACGCGCTGCAGCAATCGCAGCTCCTACTCCACCGGGACCGCCACCTACGACAATTACGTCTGCTTCGCAGAGGACCTTTACCTTCCGTTCGGTTTCGGTGATTGTCTTAATTCCTGGACGAAAAGCCCGATTGCTTTCCGGCACTGCTGGAATGTCATAGCGTGGCATACCGCCCTTTCCGTGAAAATCAAGTTTTTTATTATTATCCATAATATTTTCCTTTTCGTTTTTTCTTTGTTTTATGATATTATATGAAACAACGCAGGTCAAATGTTTGCCTCAGGATTTCTTAAGAGCATTTCTCCCGATAGGAACCTCATTTAGCATTTGAGACCAGAAATATAATATTTCCAAAGGATCCAAATAAAATGATTGATTATTTTAAAAAACTTCAAAACAATTTTACGGAAAAAAAAGACTTCCGGGCAATTTCAGAAACTTCCAGCGATAAAGTACTCACTTATGGAGCGTTAGATTATGAATCCGGCCGTATGTATGGCTATTTAAAATCTATCGGAATTCAGAAAGAAGACCGTATTCTTCTCTGTCTGGAACGAGGTGTGAAAATCGTCCCGGCAATTCTCGGTATATGGAAGGCCGGCGCGGCCGTCGTTGTATGCGAGAATACTATGGCCCCGGAACGTATAAGATATATTGCTGCCAACAGCGATTGCAAACTGACCATCGACGATGAGCTGATGGAAGAAATATTTGCGGGAGAATCTGTCCCGGGTTTCGATGAACCGGACATCCATGATGCCGCTTATATCGTATATACCTCCGGAACAACCGGAAATCCCAAAGGCATCATTCACGAATTTGGGAATCTTGATCAAAGCCTTACAGCAAAAAGATATGACGAGGAGCAGCTCGTCCAGCCAACCGATATTGTGGCACTGAACTCTCCGTTTAATTTTGTTGCCAGCATGGATTTCCTTATTAATGCAACTGCTGCCGGTGCAGAGCTGATCATTATTGACACTTTGACGGTAAAGAACCCGGTTACATTAATGAAATGTTATAAAGAAAAGAGGGTTACTGCAACTTTTATGACCCCTTCTCTCTTCCGTACCTGTGAATCGATCATTCCTGATTTACGCTGGATTGCTTTAGGAGGAGAACCATGTTCCAATGTGTATTCGGATAAAATCTGCCTTTTTAACGGATATAGTTCCAGTGAAGCCGGCAGAGACATTACACTCTTTAAAATAGACAAAAAATATGACGTTACTCCGATCGGAAAAAACCGGGGCAATGAAATCATCCACCTGATCACGGAAGCGGGAAAAGAGGCAGAAGTCGGGGAAGCGGGAGAAATCAGCTATGAAAACCCTTTCATCCGGGGTTATCTAGGCCTTCCTGAAAAAACAGAAGCCGCATGGTATGATGGGATGTATCACAGTGGAGATATTGGCGTAAGACTGCCGGATGGAAATATTGTTCTTTCCGGCCGGAATGACGATATGATAAAAATCAATGGAAACCGTATCGAGCCTGCAGAAATTGAAAGTGTTGCAAAACGCGTACTGGATCTTTCCTGGGTTGCCGCAAAAGGATTCATCACTCCGAAAAAATCTTTTGTAGCACTTTATTACACGGACGAAAGAACTTTTAACACCGCCGAGACGAGAGATCTTCTTGCTCAGTCTCTGCCAAGCTACATGCTCCCGTCTTATTTTATCCATCTGGATTCCATTCCAATGCTTCCGAATGGAAAGGTGGATAAAAAATCGATTCCGATTCCGGATGTCAATGATTTCCGGGCAGAATATGTTGCTCCGAAAACAGATTTGGAAAAGAAGCTGGCTGTTATTTTTGGAAAGATACTGGAGCTGGAAGACATCGGTATCAACGACGATTTCTTTGAAATCGGTGGAGATTCCCTTCGCGCAATATCCGCGGTTTCAGAAGCAAATATCACAGGGTTAGATGTTCCTAAACTTTATAAATACCGGACAATCCATAAAATATCCCGTGCAATGGAAAAGCAGGGGGCAGGAATGTCCGATGCAAGGATGGAAGCCCTGGCCCGTAGTAATACACAGCCGCTTACTCCGTTCCAGACTTTCATGCTGGATTACCAGCTCTATTCCCCACGGGCAACGATGTACAATATGTACACCTTTTTAAAAATGCCTGCATCCGAAATCGACTCGGAAAAGCTGAAAGATGCGGTATGCAAAGTACTGGAAAATCATCCGGCTTTTAAAACCGTGTTGTTCTATGATGACAATCTGAATCTGGTGCAAAAATATGTTCCTGAGATTGAGACCGATTTTTCCGTGGAACATGTTTCGGAAGAAGAATTGGATGGAATTAAAGATACTCTGGTCTATCCGTTCAAGCTTTTAGATAGCCCTCTATACCGGGCAAGAATTTTTGATACAAAGGAAAACGTATATCTCTTTATAGACATCCACCATATCATCGGCGACGGAACCACCTTGAAGGTTTTGATCAAAAACATCAGTAAAGCTTACTATGGCCGGGAACTGAAAAAGGACTACTTCTACTCTTATGCCGCAGAACTTGCCCTGAGCAAACATTCGGAGGATTATGAAGAAGCGAAAAAATATTTCGAAAACAGATATGGAAACAAGGAATGGGTAAGTTATCCGAAACCAGATTTTGACAGTCGGGATAATACGATAGGTTTGAACATTATCGATATGGACTTTGACCGCACAGAATATAATGCATTTTTAAATAAATACGGTCTCACCATCAATGCATTCTTTACCTGTGTTTCTTTACTGATGCTGAGCAGTTTTTCAGGTTCCGACGAGGTTTTAACGTCCTGGATGTATAGCGGCCGTGATGACAAAAAGAAAGAACAGTCCATCGGTATGTTCATCAGCAGCCTTCCTGTTGCCGTTTCCTTCAACAAAATGGACACATTGAACGACTTCTTCCAGACAGTTAAGGAACAGATCAGCAAGGGAATCCAGTACAGCATCTATCCATATATTCTGAATCATAACCAGATTGCTCTTAACGATACCTTCTGTGTCCAGAATCAAACGGACCTTCGGACAAGAAAAGGACTCCGGGATATTAATTTTACTCCGATTGAATTTATGCGGCCGGATGAATCCTCATGTTATCTGATGTTGTTCCAGATTATTGACACAGATAAAATCAGGCTTTGGCTCAGCTATATCAGTGAAAAGTATAAACCAGAAACCATTAATAAAATTTCGGAACTTTTAAAGTATTATGCAAATCAGTTGCTGGCTTGTCCGGAAAACGATAAAAAAGCTTTCAAATCTTTACTGAAAAAATAAGGCGACAAACAAATGAAAAATATTATCCTATGCGGAGTCGGTGGAAACTTAGGTTCCAAAACTGCCGAAATACTCCTTGAAAAATATCCACATGACCATTTGATTTTTACCTCTCCACTTGCAGAGAAGTTGGAAAGATATTCTGATTACGGCGTTGACACCCGCGTAGCAGATTTTAATCATGCAGAAAATCTCTCCGGCGTTTTTGAAGGCGTAGATGTTATGATTTTAATATCCATGCCTTTCGTTGGTCAAAAAAGAAGAGAAGCCCATAAAAATGCCCTGGATGCTGCCGTTCAAGCAGGTGTTAAAAAAATCGTATATACTTCCATTGTCGGTGCCGGCCATAAGGACATAGATGCATATGAAGTAAATGATCATGTCTGGTTTGAAAAATATATTCAAAGCCAGCCGATTCATTTTCTTTTGATGCGGAACTCCCAATATGCAGAAGCGATGATCAACAGTTATATGTTCGCCCACGAAAATGGATCCAATACAATTGCCAACAATATGGACGACGGAAGAATGGCTTTAATTTCCAGAAAGGACTGTGCCAAAGCCGCTGCTTATGCTGCGATAAGTGATTGGGAAGACCGAATAGTTAACGTCAATGGTGCACAGCTTCTCACTACCAGCGAATTCGTTGAAATCGGGAATATGGTTACCGGATTTCATATCCGCCACGAATATATAACGGATGAAGAAAATTACCAGATTCTGGATGAGCTCGGTGTTCCAAGAACAACAGAAGGAATCTGGGAAGGTGATGCCCAGAAGTTCCCTTATTGCGGAGATGGCATGGTCACCTTTGGCAGGGCAATCCGAAAAGGTCAGATGGCCGTTCATACCGATGATTTCAAACAGTTAACCGGAAATGATCCGATAACCTTAAAAGAAATGTTTGAAAATATCCAGGATTTTATAGATCAGGGCCGAAATTCAGTGGATACCTACGAATAAATCCAAGATTAAGGGGAACTATCTCGTTTCCCTTTTTTCAACTCTTGATATGGCTTGAATAGAAGAGCATGTAGTTTGATTTTTTTCACGATCCAGTCGAAGACAAGGGATAACAGCAGACTTAATACCGTATTGATTACCAGGCTTATCACGGCAGACGTAATGCCGATTCTGGTCAGGGCAAACCGGAAGCCGGCGGTAAAGAAGCAATGAATGACATAGATTTCTAAAGCTCTTTGTCCGCAATATCTCAAAAAACGGTTATTTCCCAACGCTTTTATTTGCGCAAACAGGGAAACAAAAAGAAAAGAAAGGCCCAATGCAATTACAAAATTCGCGCCAGGGACTTTATCCAGCCGTTCGGAAACCGGCCACACGATAATCATTAAAATAACGGATACTCCGCTGAGGCAATAAAAGATTTTTCTGTATTTTGCAAACCAGTCGTTTTTCTGATTCCATAAACAACCAATCAGGAAAAAAATAAAATAGTACAGTATTTTCGGTATTTCAGATACCGTACCCAAGCTGCTTAAAAAATTGCTGAAAATATTAAAAGCAAGTCCGATTCCTAAGAGAAGATAAGGATTAATTTTAATTTTGATAAAAAGGGCCGCTAATAAATAGCAGAAAAGCAAAACATACAGATACCAATATGGGCTGATGGCTTTGGTCCAGATTAACAGAAGATCCTTCACAGAAACCGTTCTGTTTACAAACCGTTCTCCGATAAACTTAAATACCCACATGACAATGCTGAATAAAACATACACGTATCCGATGTTAAATAACTGTGTTTTTAGTTTTGCGGTATTGACGATGCCATCTGTTTTGACATATGCACTGTAAAATAAATAGCCGCTTATGACAAAGAACAGCGCCATGTGGAACGAATATATGATTTTGAACAAGACAAAAAGGAACGTACCATTTTCAAACAGTCCGCTGCTTAAATAGCCATCACAGACATGCCCTATTATTACACAAATAGCGGCAAAGCCTTTTATGGCATCGATATATTCAATTCTTTTGCGTTCCGGAATCATCTCAACCTTTTAATTTCCTACGTGCTGACTTAATACATAACTATTTGCAATCTGATGTCCGCCACTGATTCCTGCAAGATTATCTGCCAACAATGCAGCAATATCACATACGGCTTGGTCCTGAGCAAATAAAGCGGTCAATGGCTCGTAAACGGATGCGCCATAAGCCAATAATTTAGAGTAGCCAACCAAAATTGCAGCTCCACTATATTCCATCGTCAGGGAATATTTTCCGTCTGCAGTTTCTGCAATATCCTGTAGCTTGCAAAGACCTTCCAGTCCCAGTCCGTTTTCCTTGCCAATAAGGTTCTGTAATTCGTCCGCCTTTGCCTGTGCCTCTTCTTTGGTGGCAAAGGTTTCCGTTACTTCTTTCTTTTCATAAACAGAAGTTCTGTCCGGGAAGACGCTGCCAAACAAAGAGTGGTAAGCCTCTATGGTTTCACTGCCGGCGCTGATATAGTCCTCCCGTCCCTTTAAGTCCCCAATCTCTTTCAATATTTCTTCATTACCGGAAATATTATCCGTCAGATCCGTTCCGTAGCGTACAAAATGTTCGTTGCCGAAAGGCAGCGGATCAAAGAAGAAATCTCCACTGTCAAAAATATTGAATACGGTCTTATACGCTCCGGCATCTTCACTACAGGTCGTGTCTGCCGCATTGAAGGTGTAGGTATAGGTACGGGCCTGCCCTGCCTTTTCGTACTTTGCTCCAAGAATATTGGCAAGGGAGCCACCTCTGGAATGCCCCGTAAATAAAATGCAGTCTTTGCACTTTGGATCGTCGTTTGTTTTCATGAATTCTTTTATGAATTCATCGGCCCGGTTTACGGCGATATCCATTCCTTTGAAATGATTTTTATCCGTCCATTCCGGATGTTCTCCGGTCAGCTCCGTATATATTTCATTGTCACTTCCTGGGTCAAAAATACTCATCCATTCTCCCGAAGAAAAGCATCCACGAAGAGCAATTACATACATATCATATTTATTGTCAACATTACAGTAAGCCATGGTCATGGTTACGTTGTCATTGGTATCCGAGTCATACTCTTTCTCGCGGAAAGACTCCACGTGTTTTACATCCGTAAATCCCAACTTTTTAAAAAAAGAAGTAAAATCGTAAGCGCTCTCTTCTTCCTCATCAAACAGAACCCGGTTCTGGTTTCCTTTTTCATAATCTTTCAAACGGAAATAGGAATCGGCGCTGCAAAGAGCAGAAAAAGCCGCCAGTTCCGGATTGTATTTTGTATTATCATTTTTCGTAATCCATTTGCTGTCAAAGATCACATCCACAGCGATGCTGTCATCACTTTTTCCGCCAAACAGGGAGCCTTCCACATGGGCCGGATAGGATGTCGTTGTCTGTCCACATCCTGCAAGTAATCCAAGGGATAAAACAATGGTCAAAAAAACAAGGGATAATTTATAGCCTTTCATAATTGCCTCCGAAACAATAGTCCATAACAGTATAGCATTTTTGAGCGCATTTTTCACTTCCCCCGAAAGAATCGGATTGACAAATATTTGCGCAGGTCCTTCTGACTATTTAGTTTCTCATAAAAGTTTGATATGCTAACGGTAACGAAACATTTGTGTAGGAGACTTTCATCATGGAATTACTTGAAAAGAATGTTGTTATCACAGGAGCTTCCTCCGGAATCGGTCTGGAAATACTGATACTCCTGCTTCAGAATGGATGTCATGTTGTAGCATGTGCCAGACATATCGAGGAAATTTCCTTAAACTCACCGGACCTTTTTCTTACAACCTGCGATGTTTCAAAAAAAGAGGACATAGACGCTCTTTTTGAATTCGCCATGGAAAAATTAGGCTCCTTTGATCTCTTCATTGCCAATGCCGGTTTTGCTTATTATGAGAAAATTGAAAAGCCGGACTGGGATCACATCAAATCCATTGTGGACACCAATTTTATCAGCTCCGTTTATTCTGCGGAAAAGATGAAAGAAATCCATGGCAGTTTGTCCTACAATTTTGTTGTAACCGCCAGCGCCATGGGTCTTTTATCTCTCCCTGGCTACGCTCTGTACAGCGGTACAAAGGCTGCGGTCCGTGGTTTCGCCGATGGTTACCGCTCCGAGCTGGAAAGCAATCAGCACTTCCAGGTTGTCTATCCCGTTGCAACCAAAACAAAATTTTTTAAACGTGCCGGCAACAACACGCCTGTTCCATGGCCGACTCCGGAGCCGGAAACGGTTGCAAAACGCGTAATAAAAGGAATTGAAAAAAACAAGAAACGGATTTTCCCTTCCACCATGTTCCGGATGACGGACATTGCCAGCAGAGTCTTTCCGTTTTTGTTCCGGATATATGTGTCGATTAATGAGAAAGCCTTTAAAAAATGGCTTGCAGAAAAGGAGTAACTTATGGAAAACAATGTGCAGGCTTTTCCTGCCCCATGGGATTTGAAAGGAAAAGGCTATATTTTCATTTATAAATTCAGCAGAGAGTTCGTAGAAAAAAGCGGAAATGTTCCAGAGTTTTTAGAGGGAAAATTTTCCGGAGGCTTCGGTAGCGTCATGCTGGTAGACTATGAAGAATCGGATGCTGGCCCATATGGAGAGCTGCTTTTTATTCCGGGCAAATTCCGGTTTGAAGGAAAGGAACTGGATACCATCAGCCTCATCTATGTTTCCACAATGGAAAGTGTGGTGAACGGAAGAGCCAACTGGGGCATTCCGAAAGAAAAAGCGGATTTCAAATTTGAACAGATTAGCGCACAGGAAGAAAAAGCTACCATTACCGTAAATGGTGAAGTTGCAGCAGAATTCACTATTAAAAGCGGAAAGCTGACCTTCCCAGTAAGCACCAAACTTCTGCCTTTCCCTTTAGTACAGGAATTTGAAGAGAAATATTACTTCACCAATTTCTACGGTTCCGGTAAAGGTCATTTCGGAAAGGTTGTGGACATGAAAATTAACGAAAAGTATTTTCCGGACATTTCCAGCTGCCGGCCAATCGCAGTAGTAAAGGTAACGCCTTTCAATATCACTTTCCCAAAGGCACAAATTGAAAATAAATAATGGAAAATGGCGAAAGGGTCACTGCTCCATAAGGAAGTTTTTTGACATAAGAAAACCCGTCGAAGAAGTAAAATGCTTCTCGGCGGGTTATTTTTTTCATCTCTGCAAACTGGGATTTGGTTTGCACCAAGTTTTACCAAAATCAAAGATTCATACCTACTAAAATGCCATTTTTCATTCTTGGTGGTGCAGAATTATTCCTGAGTCGAAAAATGTACCACCTAAAACGCTATTTTTCATTCTTGGTGGTACGAAAATTATTCCTGAGTCGAAAAATGTACCACCTAAAACGCTATTTTTCATTCTTGGTGGTATGAAAATTATTCCTGAGTCGAAAAATGTACCACCTAAAACGCCATTTTATATTCTTGGTGGTACAAAATTATTCCTAAGTTGAAAAATGTACCACCTAAAATGCCATTTTATATTCTTGGTGGTACAAAATTATTTCTGAGTCGAAAAATGTACCACCTAAAACGCCATTTTTCATTCTTGGTGGTACAAAATTTATTTCTAAGTCGAAAATTGTACTTATCAGAGAGCCAAATTCGGATTTGCCGAGACAAGGCCTGCGAGACAAATTCTGATTTGTCACTACAACTTGCAAACCATAATGTATTCTTCTTCGTTCTCATCAACTATTTCAAATCCTACCTTTTTATACATCTTCACCGCATAATTCTGCTTTTGGACAGCTAATGATGTTTTCTTATATTTGCAGGATTTTAATTCCAAAAGCATCCTCTTCATAAGTTCTGTACCAATTCCGTTTCCACGATATTCCTTTAAGAGCGAAATTGCAAAAGATGGCGTTTCGTCATCTACATGCCCATAATCATTCATAATACGAACCCATACTGCACCAACTATCAATCCATCAGATTCAGCCACAAGGCAAATATCACCACTTTTTGTTCCAAATCCATCAATATAAACCTGTAGTTCTGGTTGATTAATTATTTCCATAGGTGGTGCTTCTACTCCTTTTGGAATAAATATTGCTTCATACAAAAATGTATCCAGTTTTTTTACTTCTTTTTGTCTTAACTTTCTAATTACGTAATTCATATATACCTCCGACTTATTACTATTAATAAATCAGTTGTAATTCCACACATAAGAATATCCTCTAATTCTCCTGTCTTTGGTTTTATATCAATACGCCGTTACAATGATCGATTTCATGTTGGATAATCTGGGCCGTCCAGCCCGTAAATACTGCATTCTGTTTTTTGAAATTGCGGTCCATCCACTCCACTTTAATCATTTTATAACGTTGGGTCTTACGGATGCCCGATAAAGAAAGACAACCTTCTTCCGTTTCAAAAAGTCCGTTCTTCATAACGATTTCCGGATTGTACATTACCATGTAAGCTCCGTTATTATCAAAAATGATGATTCTTTTTTTCACGCCAATCATATTGGCCGCCATTCCTACGCATTCATGAGCATGGGCGGTCAAAGTTTCCAGCATATCACCGCCAATGGAAACGTCCGCCTTAGTTGCTGGCACGGATTTCTGTGCTAAAAATATTGGGTCATGCATTATTTCTCGTATCATTGTTCTCTCTTTTTCATTTTCTTAATTGTTGCTTTGGATTCCTTCCAATTCCAGAAGGTACTTCTTTTTATCTAATCCTCCGCCGTATCCAATCAGTTTCCCGTTTGCTCCAATGACTCTGTGGCAAGGAATAATAATGGAAATCGGATTTTTTCCTACAGCTCCTCCCACTGCCTGAGCAGACATTTTCTTTCCATGACGGGCAGCCAGAACCTTTGCTAAATCTCCATAGCTGACCGTAGTCCCATAAGGGATGGACCCTAACAATTTCCATACTTCTTCACGGAAAGGGGTTCCTTTCAGTTTTATTGGCGGTAAAAAATCTGGTTCTTTTCCGCTGAAATAAATATCCAGCCACCGCTTCGTCGTATCAAAAGCCGGTACATTCTCCTTGCCTTTTTTCATTTTTGAAAGTATCTTTTCCGCATCAAAAAACAATCCGGTCAGGACGGTTCCGTCGCTGACCAGGTAAAGTGCTCCGATAGGTGAATTGTAAACAGAATAAAAATTCATGAATTCTCCAGGCTGAAATAATCTGCTCATAGAAGTCAGCCAAAGTATATTTTAAGAAACCGGTTTCCAATCTTCCATGTGGATCACTCGGTCACAAATTCTTTCTACAACTGCTCTGTCATGAGAAATGAAGAGCATGGAAAGTTCCAGATCCTTCTGTAATTTCAAGAGGAGCTCGATAATCTGCTCCTGAATGGAAACATCCAAAGCAGAAACAGGCTCATCCGCTATGATAAATTTGCTTCCGCTCATTAAAGCCAAAGCAATATTCACTCTTTGTTTCTGACCGCCGGAAAGCTGTCGCGGATAACGGTCTAAGAACTCTTCCGGAAGTTCTACTCTTTCCATCATTTCTTTTACCAGGCGCTTGCGTTCCTCCGGCTCCACTTTTTTATTTTTCAAAGGTTCTTCTAAAATCCATCCGATTTTCCGTGCTGGGTTCAAAGAAGCCGCGCTGTCCTGGAAAATCATCTGGGGTTTCTCGGTATGATGGATAATCTCGCCTGTATAGTCTTTATGAAGGCCTAAAATCGCACGGGAAATGCTGCTCTTTCCGGAACCGCTCTTTCCAACTAAGCCTAAAATCTCACCCTTCTTTACATCAAATGTCATGCCTTCACAGATTACATTTTTCTTCGGTTTTTCGCCCAATTTTTCCGACTTCTTAACATAGTAAACGGACAGGTCTTTTACTTCCAATGCAGTCTCTCCTTCAATCGGAGCGGAATTCTTCTTCTCGTCCGTAATAGCTGCAATCAGGCTCTTTGTATAAGGGTCCTGTGGATGTTCGAAAATATCTTCTATCGTTCCCCGTTCCACGATTTCCCCTTTATACATAACGATTGCTTTATGGCAAACTCTCCGGATAACTCTCAGATCGTGGGAAACCAGCATAATACTGGTGCCACGTTTTTCATTGATGCTCTTTAACAGGTCCAGAATCTGGTCCTGAATATCTGCATCCAACGCGGTTGTCGGCTCATCTGCAATTAAGATTTCCGGTTCGCACATTAAAGCCATGGCAATCATGACTCTTTGCTGCATACCACCGGAAAGTTCGTGAGGATATTTCTTATAGGTTTCTTCTGGCTTTGGAAGTTCTACGGCTTCAAACATTTCCAGAACTCTTTTCTTTCGCTCTTCTTTGGATAATTTCTCATGATGACGATTCAGTTTCGTTCCGTCCGGAGCTTCCGTCATCGCATCGTCTTTATCCTTTACGTGAAGCAAAAGCATCTCCTCAACCTGTTTACCAACTCGGATCAGCGGATTTAAAGAGGTCATCGGCTCCTGGAAGACAACGGAGATCTCATCGCCTTTAATCTGACGCAATTCTTCAAAGTTCATCGGAATCACATCTCTTCCCTGAAAATATACGTGACCGGAATAAGAAGAATAAGAAGGAAGGAGTCCCATCATGGTTAATCCTAAGGTACTCTTTCCAGAGCCAGATTCTCCAACAATGCCTAAAATCTCGCCTCTTTCCATTTCGAAAGAAACGCCCTTTACTGCATAGCTGGTCTTCTCTTCGGTATTATATTGAACTTTTAAATCTTCTACTTTCAGTAACATAAAAAACCTTTAATCTATTTTGCTGACACCATCGGAAATTAAAGCGACGCCTAAAACCAAAACAATAATGGCAACACCTGGAAAAATCGCATACCATGGAGCCTGCATCAGATAACTTCCGGCTTCATTGATCATACGTCCCAAAGAAGCGTCCGGTGGCTGAACGCCCAAACCTAAATAGCTTAAGCCAGCCTCAGCGATTACCGCATTGTTAAAACCAACGGCCGCACTGCTTAAAATGCTGATGTACGCATTCGGCAGAATCTGGGAAAAAATAATCCGTCCCCGGCTATCGCCAACTAATACTGCGCTTTGCACGAACTGCATCCCTTTTAAACGAAGCATTTCACTTCGTGCAATTCTTGCAAAACTCGGTATAAATAAAATTCCTAAAGCTAAAATAATATTTAAAAGACCGCTACCTAAAAAACTTACGAAAACCAAAGCCAAAAGGAGACTTGGGAACGCGTTAATTACGTCGTTGGCCCTCATAATTACTTCATCCAACCAGCCTCCGGAATAACCAGCTAAGAAACCGATGATGGTTCCTGTCACCATACCAAAAGCAATGGTAGACAAAGAAACCAGAAATGTAGTTCCTGCCCCCTGCATAACGCGGCTGAAAATATCACGGCCAAAATTATCACAGCCAAATATGTGAGCGAAGCTAGGCGGTGCAAATTTCAAAGAAATATTCATCTGGGTCGTAGAATAAGGCGTCCAAAACAGACCTACGATTGCCATCAGCAAGATAAGTCCGGTTATAACGATTCCTATGATTAAGCTTGGATTATTTTTTATTTTCATAACTTAACTCTAGGGTCTACCGCCTGATAAATCATGTCCACAATAAAGTTGATCGCAATAATAAAAAATGCAATCAACAAAACGACTGCTTCCACAACCGGATAATCACGGTTGGTAATGGCAGTAATCAAAAGGGTTCCTATTCCCGGAACGGAAAATACCTTTTCTACAATGATGCTGCCGGCAACGATTTCCGCAACAATAATGCCCATAAAAGTAATAACCGGGACCAAGGAATTCTTCAGAACATGTCCGTAGAATACGCCGTTCCTGGTACAACCTTTCGCATAAGCAGTTCTTACATAATCTTTATGAAGTTCAGAACGGATGGATGTCGCCAGGAATTTCACGGTCATGGCAATTTTCGGTAAGGCAATTGCAATGGCAGGGAAAATCAGATATCCGCAGGCAGCCAGGAAATTTTCTGACGGCGGAACATATCGCCCAATATAAAACCAATGTAGCACAAGAGAAAACAGATACGTTAGAAGCACTCCCAGAAAGAAAGATGGGATGCCCATGGTAATCTGAGTCACCGTCGTCATAGCGCCTCTGCCCAGAAAGGATTTTCTCTTTGCGGAGAAAATGCCGATCGGGATAGAAAATACGACAACCATGATAAAAGAAATCAGACTAAGTAAAGCGGAGTTTCCCAGTCTGGATGCGATTAAAGAAGTTACACTGACACCGGTGTACTGGAAAGATTCGCCAAAATTTCCGCGGACTGCATTTGCCAGCCACCAGAAATACCTTTCAAGAACTGGCCGGTTGAGACCCAGCTGTTCTCTTAAAGCTTCAATTCTCTCCGGAGTTGCATCCGTTCCCAGTTTTGAAATCGCAGCATCTGCCGGTAAGACAGAGAATGCTACAAATACGATAATGGAAATCACGAGCAACGCAATTATTAAAGTTAATATTTTCTTTAATATGTATTTCATGTATCCGTCGCACAGCGGCCGCAGGCTTTACAGCCTGCAGCCTTTCTGTTAATTCCTATTTATATTTTACAACAGACATATCCTGAGCGGAAACTGGATAGAAAATATATCCTTCCAGCTGATTATTTACAGCAACCAGATTTGATGGATCCTGAATATAGATAGATGCAGCGTCGTCTGCAAGAATCTGCTGAAGTTGTTTGTAACATTTCACCTTCTCGTCCGGATCAATCGAAGAAATGGCTTTGTTGTAAAGTTCATCAAATTTCGGATTGTTGTAATTTGTAAAGTTTTTATTGCCGGTACTTACATTCTTAATAAACCATGTGAATGGAGCAAGCCGGCCATCAACTGCAGTTATCGTAGCTTCATAGTTTCTGTCTACATATGCTTCTGCATGCCAGGTGTTGAATTCCACTAAGTTGATTTTTGCGGTAATTCCAACTTCTGCCAAAGATTCTACAATAATCTGGGCTGTGCTTTCATGAGGAGCATAGTTGTTCGGAACGGTAATGGTAAAGGTAAATCCATCTGGATATCCAGCTTCTGCTAAAAGCTGTTTTGCCTTTTCCACGTCATGAGTATAGGTCTTCTCTGTGTCCGCATTGTAGTACTTGCTGGCACCAGGAATCATGTTGGTTCCAATGACATGGGACTTTCCTCCAAATACCATATTGTTAATCAAATCGCGGTCTACTGCGTAATAAATGGCCTGACGAACTTTAATATTATCAAAAGGAGCTCTTGCATTGTTCAGGAACATACCCTGTACATAGTTTACATTTCCTTCCAGAATGTTAAAGTTACTTCCTACGGTCATCGCCTGATCTGCGGTCAGGTACTGGTAAATATCCAGAGTGCCGGAATTCAGCTGCATAACTGCCATGTCGGTATCTGCAACAACCTTAAAGGTTACTTTGTCCAGATATGGCTGGCCCGGTTTCCAGTAATTTTCATTCTTTACAACAACCAGCTTATCGCCAGGAGTGTAAGAATCATATTTAAATGGGCCCGTACCGATTGGGTTGCTGTTAACGTTTGCCTCATTTACCTCTGGCAGGATTGCACATGTTAATTCAAAGATGAATTCTGTGTTCGGATTCACAAGATGGATGATGACGGTCTTCTCGTCCACGATTTCCGTATCTTTATAATCAGAAAAAGCGGACCCCTCACCCTGGATGCCCGCATAACGATCGATTGAATACTTAACATCTTCTACAGTAACCGGTGTGCCATCGCAAAATACGATACCACCCCTTAATTTAAAGGTGATGCTCATCGCATCTTCTGCCACGGTATATTCACTGGCAACTGCCGGTTCGATATCGCCGGTAGAAGTAGCTTTTACCAGACCTTCGAACATGTTAAACAAAACCTCTCTGGTTCCTGCGTATGCTGCATTGTGCGGGTCAAGACTGTCGAGTTCTTGTGAAATGCCTACAACAACAGAATTGGAAGCTTTCCCATCTGTGCTTGTGCCTGATCCCTGGCCAGTCGGAGTATTTCCACCTCCGCAAGCCACCAGTACACCTACTGTGATAAGTGCAATTAAACTGCAAAGAATAGTTTTGATCTTTTTCATTTAATCCCTTCTTTCTGCATGTAGCATTTTATTCAGTTTTCAAATTCATTGCAGAGCTACATCTACAATGTCTCGTGATTATACTCCAAACGGAAAATAATTACAACTTTTTCTCTCTAGAGCCTATATTTTGGAAATATCTTAATGTGATGGTAAAGAGTGCCCGAAAAATAGTTTATACATCTATCGTTCAATCGTGGTATACTTAAAAAAATTTTTGGAACATTTTTGGGAGGTATTAACATGAGCAATACTTATTTAGAGCAGTCAAGAGAACTGCCTATATATGATGAGTGCGATGTTCTGGTAGTCGGTGGTGGCGCAGCAGGACATTCTGCAGCGATTGCAGCAGCGAGAGCTGGCTGCAAAAATATTATTCTTATGGAACGTTACGGTTACTGTGGTGGCGATGTTACCGGTGGTTACGTAATCATGGTTCCAAACCTTTCTTGGTATAACAAACAGTTTGTTCGCGGTCTTCAGGAAGAATGGTTCCAGCGCCTGAAAAAAATCCCAAATGCAGTAAGAGGCCCGGAAGGTGAAGAATTAGGAAGTACCGATCCGATGCTGATCAATGCATGGAGTGCGATTCATGACTGTGTAAGCCGCGGTGGTTTCGAAGGTGCGAAACCAAGCTGTCTGGTTCGCGCCGTATACTATGAACCAAACCAGTTAAAAATTGAAATGGATAAAATGCTCATCGAGCATATGGACTCCATTAAAGTCATTTACCATTCCTGGGGCGTTCGTCCAATTGTGGAAGATGATGTTATTAACGGCGTTATCTTTGAAAGCAAAGAAGGCCGTAAAGTTATTAAGGCTAAAATCGTTATTGATGCTACCGGTGATGGCGATATCTTCTGCCAGACAGGTGCTCCGTTCGCATCACTGGCTGACGCTGAGACCAGAAGCAGTACAACTGCCCTGGTATGGAGAATCGGTGGTGTAAACTATGATCTCTTTGAAGAATGGAAACATGTTCATCCAGACCAGATGGCAAACATAAGAGACTGTCTGTCAAAGAAAGCCGGTTTCCGCAGCATGGTTCTTCCATCCAACCAAAATGACGTTGTATGGGTTAACAACTGGCATGCAGACAAAGACTGCTCCAATGTTGCAGATATCACTTTCACAGAAATGAAGACCCGCGACACTATGAGAGATGTTCTCGAATACTTAAGAGCTACCATTCCTGTAGCTTTCCGTGATGCTTATATTTACGACATCGCTCCACAATTAGGTGCCAGATGTAGCCGCAGACTGAAAGGCGAATATGTTATGACAATGAAAGATTTCGCTCTCGGCCTGAAACATGAAGACGTTATTGCATGGCACTCTACCATCTGTCAGCTGAATGACTGTGGTCCTGTAGAGATTCCTTATCGGGCGATTCTTCCTCAGAAGACAGAAAACCTGCTCTGCCCAGGCCGTCACCTTTCTGCAGACGACGTTGCAATCGACTGGCTGACCTTAATCCCACAGTGTGTTGGTACCGGTCAGGCTGCCGGTGTTGCTGCAGCAGTTGCTATTGCAGATGGAACTACCACTCACAATGTTGACATCAAGAAGATTCAGGACATTTTAGTTTCTCAGGACGTTCCTCTTCCTCGTCGTGACGACGTAGACCCATCTTACACCGAACTTTGTGAAGAACATGAATATGGTCTTTACACAGCAATGGCTAAGAAGGCAAAAGCAGAAGCAGATATTTCAAGTTTCCGTCAATGGTGATTTTAACCAATTCATAAAATTAAGGGCTCCGCTAATGCGAAGCCCTTTTTTCAGGATTCTCTCATGCCAGAAATTTTAATATAATCCTTTTTTCATATCGCCTAAATGCACAAAGGCTTTATTTTTTACTTTTTCCGGCTTTGGATATTCTACGCCAAAAGTTTCTACCGTAACATGTCTCATATACTGCCCCAGCACTGGTCTGTCCTGACCGTTCGTTTTCACGGTAGCAATCTTATCTACAACATCCATGCCTTCGATTACTTTTCCAAAAGCAGCATATTTTCCATCTAAAGCAGGGGCGTCTTTATGCATAATGAAGAACTGGGAACCTGCAGAATCCGGCAAAGCAGCACGTGCCATAGAAAGAACGCCGGCTGTATGGCTTAAATCATTTTGGAATCCATTTTCCGTAAATTCTCCTTTGATTTCATAGCCCGGTCCTCCAAATCCTTTTCCTTTTGGATCGCCGCCCTGAATCATGAATCCGTCAATAACCCGATGAAAACCCAAATAATCATAAAATCCCATATTTATCAGATAAATAAAATTATTCACGGTGTTTGGAGCAATTTCCGGATATAATTCAGCCTTAATAATGTCGCCATTTTCCATTTCTATTGTAACGATCGGATTCTGTGCCATAACATTTCGTTCCTTTCTTTTTGTTCACAGACTATTCACAATTAGAACATTTTTTGTTCACTATCTGTGGTTATTATACACACATAAGAGAAGAAAACCAAATAAAAATTCTCACCTCCCTTTTTTTATTATACATTTAACAAACAAGTTTGAAACAGCGCTTTCCCCGAAGCGCTGTTTTATTGTCCTTACATACTATTTTCAGATTTTAATAAAACGTTCTTCTAATCGTTCCTTCACCCTTTTATAATACGTTTTTCCTACCGGTATCACTTCGTTATTTTCTAACAGCAAGGACTCTCTGCGGAATTTTTTAATTTTATTTATTGGAACTAAAAAAGAACGGTGGACCCGGAAAAATCCCAAATCCATTAACCGTTCTTCGATTTCTTCCAAAGTGGCATAGGTCTCAATCGTATCCTGGGGGCTATGTATTACCGCAACCCTTCCAAAGGCTTCAATGTAATCAATCTTATCCAGTTCTAAAACATAGAGTTCTCCTTTGGAGCGAACCAGTATCTTCACAGGCACATATTCCCGGTTCACGCGCAGAATTTCTGTCAAAAAACGCCGATAATACAATGTCGATGCTTCCTTTTCCACAATTTCCGTTTTTGCTGTGAATCCGAAAGCATCTTCTATATGCTTATTGTTTTCGTTAAAACAAAAAACGATATTGTGCATAAATTGTCCAAAGATGCTGAAATACAATGTCAATATGCTTATGTGGATATAATATTATTAAAAACCGGATTGCTCCTTGTTTTGGAACAATCCGGTCCGAATATTATTCAATCATCTCGAATATTTTGAATATTAGTTCTTTTTTACACCGATTTCTACCTTTTCTCCGTTAATATCCCATTCCTTGGAAATGCCATCTACCTGACCGGTTACAACATCGCTTGCCATAACATCGGTCAGCATCAGTTCTTTCTTTCGGTTAACAATATCTTCTACCTTTGCGTTGTTATTGATATAGATGGTAATCATATCCATAACTTCAAAGTCCGCTTCTTTTCTCATGGTCTGGATCTTGCTTACCAGCTCACGGATGAAGCCTTCTTCAATCAGGTCAGCGGTTAAGTTCAGGTCAAGAACTACCGTAATACCGAAATCGCTCATGGACTCGAAGCCTTCTACCTGAGCAGTTTCAATCAGCAGGTCTTCTTTTGAAAGTTCTGCTTCTCCTCCGGATAAAGCTAACTTCAGGCTGCCCGTTGCGTTGATTTCATCCATTGCTGCGTTTCCATCCACTGCTGCCAGAGCATTACGGATTTCACCAACCTGTTTGCCGAACTTCGGTCCAACGGTCTTCAGCTGTGGTTTGAAAGAGTAAGATGAGAAATCTCTTACATCGTCTTTCATTTCCACCTTTTTAACATTCAGCTCATCTGCAACAATATCCGTAAAGTAAGAACTCATCTCCCACGGAGCCTTAATGTACATATTTGCTAATGGCTGGCGGTTTTTCATTGCAGAATTATTTCTGCATGCACGTCCCATAACTACAACATCCAGTACATGATCCATGTTCTCTTCTAGTTCTTTATCGATGAGGCTTTCATCTGCTACCGGATAATCGCAAAGATGGATACTTTCCGGAGCATCTGCAAAATCACGACGAACCAGATTCTGGTAAATATCTTCTGTCATAAATGGTACAAATGGAGCTGCTGCTTTGCAAAGAGTTACTAAGCAAGTATATAAGGTCATGTATGCATTAATCTTATCCTGCTCCATTCCTTTTGCCCAAAAACGGTCACGGCAACGGCGAACATACCAGTTACTTAAATCGTCGATGAATGCCTGGAGAGCTTTACCGGATTCCGGAATCTTGTAATTGATCATATCGTCATCTACTTCCTTAATCAGGGAGTTCAGTTTTGACAGAATCCATTTATCCATTACCGGTAATTTCTCCGGCTCTAATTTATAATCTTTTGCATTGAAGTTATCAATGTTTGCATACAGCACGAAGAATGCATAGGTGTTCCATAAGGTTCCCATGAACTTACGCTGGCCTTCTACTACAGCATCTCCATGGAATCTGCTTGGCAGCCATGGAGCAGAGTTTGTATAGAAATACCAACGGATTGCATCCGAGCCATATTGTCCAAGAGCTTCCATAGGGTCAACCGCGTTGCCTTTGGACTTACTCATCTTCTGTCCATCCTTATCCTGAACATGTCCTAAAACGATAACGTTCTTATATGGAGACTGGTTAAATACCAGGGTAGAAATAGCCATCAGGGAGTAGAACCAGCCTCTGGTCTGATCAACAGCCTCAGAGATAAAATCGGCAGGGAAGTGAGCCTTGAACAGTTCCTGATTCTCAAATGGATAATGGTACTGTGCGAAAGGCATGGATCCGGAATCATACCAGCAGTCGATAACTTCTGGTACACGGTGCATTTCTTTTCCACAGATTGGGCATTTAATCGTTACATCATCAATGAACGGACGATGAAGTTCAATATCATCCGGACAGTTATCTGACATTTCTTTTAATTCTGCAATACTGCCGATGGAATGCTGATGTCCACACTCGCATTCCCAGATATTCAAAGGAGTTCCCCAATAACGGTTTCGGCTGACCGCCCAGTCCTGAACGTTCTCCAGCCAATCGCCAAAACGTCCTTTACCGATGCTTTCCGGAATCCAGTTAACCGTATTGTTATTACGGATCAGATCATCGCGTACTGCGGTCATCTTGATGTACCAGCTCTCTCTAGCGTAGTAGATCAAAGGAGTATCGCATCTCCAGCAGAATGGATAGCTATGCTCAAATACTGGTGCGGAGAATAATACGCCACGCTCTCTTAAGTCCTGAAGAATTAAAGGATCTGCATCTTTTACAAAGGTGCCTTCCCAAGGAGTTTCCTTAGTCATGCAGCCTTTAGAATCAACGAACTGTACGAATGGTAATTCGTAATTTCTTCCAATACGGGAGTCGTCTTCACCAAACGCAGGAGCGATATGAACGATACCGGTACCATCGGTTAAGGTAACGTAATTGTCGCAAGTTACATAGTGAAGTTTTCCTTTAATACCACTGTAATCAACGTTCGGGAACAGAGGATGGTACTCTTTGTACTCTAACTCTTTTCCTTTATATCTCTTAATTACTACATAGTCAGACTCTAAAACTGTTTCCAGTAAAGCTTCTGCCATGTAATAGAACTCATCGCCTTTCTGTACTTTTACATAAGTCTCGTCTGGATTTACGCAAAGTGCGGTGTTGGATGGAAGAGTCCATGGAGTTGTGGTCCATGCTAAGAAGTAAGCATTTTCGCCTGCAGCTTTAAATTTAGCGATAGCAGAACGTTCTTTTACATCTTTATACCCCTGTGCTACTTCGTGGCTGGAAAGAGGGGTTCCACAACGCGGGCAGTAAGGAACTACTTTATAACCTTTGTATAAGAGGCCTTTGTCCCAAATCTGTTTTAAAGACCACCATACAGATTCAATATAATCGTTTTCGTAAGTTACATATGGGTTCTCCATATCAGCCCAGAAGCCAACCGTGGAAGAAAAGTCTTCCCACATGCCTTTATACTTCCAAACGCTTTCTTTACATTTTTCGATAAAAGGAGCCAGACCATATTCTTCAATCTGCTCTTTTCCGTCCAGTCCTAAGAGCTTCTCAACTTCGATTTCGACCGGAAGACCGTGAGTATCCCAACCAGCTTTTCTAGGAACTTCGTAGCCCTTCATGGTCCAGAAACGCGGAACCAGGTCTTTAATAACACGGGTTAAAACGTGTCCAATGTGAGGCTTGCCGTTCGCTGTTGGCGGTCCGTCATAGAACATGTACTGAGGCTTTCCTTCGTTCTCTTCCATGCTCTTTTCGAAGATGCGGTTCTCTTTCCAGAACTGCTCCACCTTTTTTTCTCTTGTCACAAAATCCAGATTAGAATTAACTTTTTCGTACACTTTCGTTTCCTCCTTTTTCTCACAGGCTTTCTCGTCACCTGTAAGCGTGTCCGTTTTTATATTGACCCGTCCTGCGGGCTTTTCACTTTATTTATTCAGGCTGTGCGCTTGATCCAGAAGCTGATGCTTGGTCTGGTAAAGCTTATCCGAAAGATCCACATAAACCTTGCTAGGATTTACCAGACGTCTGGTCTCATCCCACAACGTATTCAGTTCTTTCGCACAGTTTTCTGTAATTTCAGATACGCTCGGGCTTTCATAAACACAAACGCCTTTATCAAATACCTTTACAAGAAGCTCTCTTAAGGTAAAGGTGCCGGCTTTTACTAAAGTCTTTTTCCAGGTACTCACTGGATCGAAGAGCAGGATGTCTTCGTCTTCGGAATACTTCTCATCCGCCATGCAGATCAAATCACCGATAATTTTTCCCGTCTCTTTTCCGTAAATACGGTAGATGGTTTTATTACCAGGATTGGTAATCTTTTCAATATTTTCCGAGACTTTGATCTTCGGCAGGAATTCTTCGGAGCCTTCTGGTTTTACGGCAACTAATTTATATACACCGCCGAAAGAAGGCCAATCTTTAGAAGTAATCATGTTGGTACCAACCCCCCAGGAAGTAATGGTTGCGCCCTGACTCTTCAGGGAAGCAATCAGATTCTCATCCAGATCGGAAGAAGCAGAAATCACTGCATCCGGATAACCAGCGTCATCCAGCATCTTACGAGCTTTCTTGGAGAGATAAGCTAAGTCGCCGGAATCTAAACGGATTCCGTAAAAGCTGGATTTAATTCCTTTTGCTTTCATTTCGTCAAAAACTTTGATTGCGTTTGGAACGCCGGAATTTAAGGTATCATAAGTATCTACCAGAAGAATGCATGCATTTGGATAAAGCTCTGCATAAGTCTTAAAGGCAGTGTATTCATCCGGGAAGCTCATTACCCAGCTATGGGCATGAGTACCTTTTACCGCTACATCGAACATCTGACCGGTTAAAACGTCAGAGGTTCCTACGCAGCCTGCGATACACGCAGCACGTGCACCATATATACCAGCATCTGGTCCCTGGGCACGACGAAGTCCGAATTCCATTACACCGCCGCCTGCGGCATAAACAACGCGGCTGGTCTTCGTAGCAATCAAGCTCTGGTGATTTACGATGTTCAGTAAAGCAGCCTCTAACAGCTGAGCTTCCATAATCGGTGCAACAACCTTAATCATCGGTTCGTAAGGAAACATTACGGTTCCTTCCGGAAGGGCGTAAATGTCGCCGGTAAAATGATAAGAGCTTAAGTAATCCAAAAAGTCCTCATCAAAAATCTTCAGGCTTCTTAAATAAGCGATGTCATCGTAAGAGAAGTTTAAGTTCTTTACATACTCAATTACCTGCTCTAATCCACAGCAGATGGCATAGCCACCATCACATGGATTTTTACGATAAAATGCGTCAAATACTACGATCTCTTTGTTTCCATATTTAAAGTAGCCCTGCATCATTGTCAGTTCATACAAGTCGGTCAGTAAAGTAAGATTTCTTTTTTCCATTTTCTTATTCCTTTCACAAGGTGATAATCTTTGGTATTATAACACATTCTTTTTCCAATGAGATGAAAAACTTTCACATTTTCAACAGGTCTTTGGCTTTACTAAGAAGCTATAAAATGATAAAATTTCAAGCATGGAAAAGAATAATTTACCGATTGGCGTTTTTGATTCCGGTGTCGGCGGCCTCACCGTTTGCAGAGAAATTTTCCGGAATCTGCCAAATGAAAAAATCATATATTTCGGTGATACTGCCAGAGTTCCTTATGGTAACAAGTCCCAGGAAACCATCATCCGTTATTCGAAACAGATAGCGCAGTTTTTGGTTCATCAAAAGGTTAAGGCAATTGTTATTGCTTGTAATACGGCCAGTGCTCTGGCGTTGGATGCTTTAAAGGATTTCGTAGACGTTCCGGTCATCGGCGTCGTAGAACCAGGAGCGGTTGCGGCAAACAAAGTAACCCGGAACAACCGCATCGGGGTTATCGCTACTTCCGGTACCATCAGCAGCGGCCTTTACGGAAAATATATTCGGGAATTGAACCCAAAAGCTTCCATTTTTGGTCAGGCTTGTCCTCTCTTTGTAAGCTTAGTCGAAGAAGGCATGATTGATGACCCGGTTACGATCATGATGATTCACCGCTATATTGATGGACTGATTGAAAAGGATGATATTGACACGCTGATTTTAGGCTGTACCCATTATCCGCTTTTAAGGACAGTAATTTCACGGGAAATCGGAAGCGAAATCACTCTGGTAAATCCGGCTTATGAAACAGCGAACGCTTTAAAAGATCTTTTAATCCGCGAGGGAATCGAAAGTACAAAAAAAGCTGATTTTCATGACCATGATTTCTTTGTCAGCGATGGAACGAAAAAGTTCCAGGAATTTGCAAAAGAAGTTTTGGAATTAGATATTGAAGATGCAAAACTGAAAATTTTAGAATAAGAAACTAAAAAATGCCGCACACATATGCGGCATAATTTTTTCTTTTTGAACTAGCGAAGTTTGTCGATGAAGCTGACTTTCTTCTTTCCGTTTTTATCCCTCTTGCCTTCTACAGCAACCGGTCCACGGATTCTCTTTGCAGAAGAAACATAGATACCAGATACCATGGCGTGTACTTCTTGTTTTGGAAGAAGAGTTTTGAAAACTTTATCATCGCAAACAAGATTCATGATACGGCTGCCAACCTTTGCCTTTATGATAGGAACCCTGCCAATTTTCGCCAGAAAGTTTGAGTCCTCATAAACTACTTTCGGTAATCCTGCATTTTTCAGTCGCATTTTCTTCATGTCAATAATATAGAAATCCATCGGTTGAGCCGAGCGCTCAATATCCTCTTGATGTTTTGCATTCTTTTTGTCCATTCTTTTTCCAAAAATAAGGAAAAAAGCACCCAAAAGAAGAGCTATGCCCAATACAACTATTGTTACTATTAACCACGCAGACATGATTGAATCTCCTTTATCCAATAATATACATCGTAGTATTTTACACTATTTTGCATCTTTTATCAATGTGTTAAGAATATATTTCTCCTGAACTTCAATGTGACGTTCAATTTCCTTGCAGGCGGCTTTTACATTGTTCTGCTCTATCGCTACAATGATCTTTTTATGTTCTTCTACAATCGTCTCCTTATTTTTCATATCTTTGATATATTCAAAGCGATAGCGGAAAATATGTTCTTTCAGCTGGTGAAGCATATGCACCAGGCGATCATTTCTGGTGGTTTCATAAATTGCTTCATGAAAATCCACATCCTGCTTCGTGATTTCTTCAATATTTTCTTCTTTTATGGCCTTTTCGATTGCTTCATTCAGGACACGCATTTTTACGATATCCTCAGTCGAAGCATTTCTGCAGGCCAGCTCACAGGCAAGGCTCTCTAAAGATTTTCGGATTTCCAGTACTTCCTTCAAATCTTTTTCATTAATCGGAGCAACCTCTGCCCCTTTTCTAGCGGTCATAATAACCAATCCTTCCAGTTCCAGTTTTCGGATAGCTTCCCGGACCGGTGTTCTGGATACTCCCAATTCATTGGCCAATTTGATTTCCATCAATCTCTCGCCAGGTTTTAGATCCCCTGTAATAATGGCTTCTCTAAGTGTCTTAAAAACGATGTCCCTTAAAGGGATATACTCATCATAACTGACTTTTAAATCTACCATATGCCTCTCCTTTAAATAACTCTAACCCTTTGTCACATGTTTCTTCCTCTGCGAAAATGCCAAAAACGGTAGGTCCGGACCCACTCATTAAAGTCCCTAATGCTCCCGCAGATTTTAGTTTGTCTTTTATTTCCTGAATCTGTGGATATTTTTCCAAAGCAGCCCGTTCCAGCACATTTCCCATTTCTAAGGAAACTCGTTCCAGATCTTTCGCCCCCATTGCGCTGATAATCTGGTCAATATCCGGATGCTTTACATCTGGAGTCTTATCCAGCTGTTCATAAGACCATTTTGTCGAAATACCAAAGTGTGGATTAATAATGGCAAGATAGCAATGAGGCATATCCGGCAGCTTTGTCAGTTCTTCTCCAATTCCTTCTGCCAGATAAGTTCCTTTTCTTAAGCAAAATGGAACATCCGCGCCCAATTTTACCGCAATGCGGTCCATTTCTTTGGAATCGATGTTCAGTTCGAAAATCTCATCCATCAGCTTTAGTACCGCTGCTGCATCCGTGCTGCCTCCGGCCATTCCTGCAGCTACCGGAATGTTTTTTCCGATATCGATACGTACTCCGCCTGGAATGTCATAGGCATCCATCAGCATCTTTGCTGCCTTATAAGCCAAATTCCTTTCGTCCGTTGGAAGGAAAGGTTTATTTGTCTGAACCGTTATACCTTCTTCTTGTTTCCGGACGCATATCTCGTCATATAAATCCACGGTCTGGAGAATCATTTTGACCAGGTGATATCCATCCCCACGTCTTCCTGTTACGTCCAGTCCGATATTCACTTTTCCATAAGCTTTTGTACAAGCCTGCTCCATTGTCCAAGTACCTTTTTCAAAACACAACTTGTTGACAAGTTGTGTATATTGTATACAAAATGTCAAATATGTGCAAGAAAAAATACACAAAAAAACCTTGATTTTCTTTACTTTGTTGGTAAAAAAAGATAGAATCATAAAAAGTTATGATGGGGGAAAGTTCGAAGTTTCTATGGAACTATAGCAGCAGCAACATACACCTAGATAGCCACAAAACATCAACACTTCGGACTTAAGGATAAATGAGCGTATTTAATATTATTTCTCTGTTCGGCGGTTTGGCCATGTTCTTATATGGAATGAGACTCATGGGAGACAGCTTGAAAGAAGGTTCTTCCGGAACGTTAAAGGTTGTTATGGAAAAAGTTACGAACAATCCAATCAAAGCTTTTCTTCTGGGACTCCTGGTAACCGCCATTATCCAGTCTTCTACTGCCACAATCGTTATTACTTCCGGACTTGTTGCTGCAGGCATTCTTAATCTTCACCAATCTGTTGGTATTATTGTCGGAGCAAACGTAGGAACTACTGTAACCGGACAAATTATCCGTCTTTTAGACATCAATTCTAATTCATCATCTGTATTAAAATTCTTCCAGCCATCTACTCTTGCCCCTATTGCATTAATTATCGGCATTGCGCTGATCATGTTCTTCAAATTTAAGAATTCCAACACTATTGGAAATATTGCCATGGGCTTTGGTATTCTGTTCAGTGGTCTTTTGAACATGACCGCAGCAGTAAATGTGCTTTCCGAAACCGGTATTATTGATCAGTTATTTGCTAGTCTGGGAGACAATGTATGGTTAGGCTATCTGATCGGAGCCGGCGTTGCCTTTGTTCTGCAGAGTTCTTCTGCCACCATCGGCATTCTTCAGGCTTTCGCTCTTTCCGGAACCATCCCGTTTAAGGTTGGATTTGTTATTATCGTCGGCGTATATTTAGGTGATTGTATTACAACCGGTATCGTATGCTACATCGGCGCTCAGACCGATGCAAAACGTGTTGGTATCGTTAATATCCTTTACAACTTATGTGAAACCATTGTGGTTCTTTTGGTAGTAACGTTGCTTCATAGTTTCGGACTGTTTACAGACCTTTGGAATGCCCCGATGACTCCGGGAACCATCGCCAACTCTAATACGATTTTCAACATGGGATGCGGTATTGTTCTCATGCCGATTATCGGACTTTTAGAAAAACTCGCCTGCAAAATTGTAAAGGATAAACCAAAGGCAGCCGGAAAATACGATGAGCTGATTGCTGGTCTGAATCCGGTATTCTTCTCTACTCCGGCTTTAGCTTTTAAGAGCTGCTACGATGTTCTTTCAGCAATGTTTAATGCAGCTACTACGAACATCCACAAAGCTCTCAGCCTTTTTGACCGATATGATGGAAAGGTTCTGGCCGAAATTGATGAAGAGGAAGAATATATTGACCAGATGACCGACAGCGTCTGCAATTATCTGATGCAGCTTGCGCCTTATGCAAAAGAAGACCTGCATATTTCCATTCTGGATGAGTATAATAAATTAGCCACTCAGTTTGAGCGTTTAGGCGACCATGCTTCCAATATTTCGGAAGCAGCTACCAATATGCATGAAAATAAAGCTCAGTTTTCGGAGGATGCAAAGAAAGAAATCGCTGTTGTAAAACGGCTTCTGGATGAAATTCTGGAGAATACACGGGTTGCTTTTGAAAAACGTGATTTTGATTCCGCGAAAAACATCGAGCCTTTAGAAGACGTTATGGATGATATGGTTAATTCTCTGCATGACAACCACATCACCCGGTTAAGAGTCGGTCTTTGCTCCAGCCAGAACGGCATTTACTTCCTGGACGTTTTATCCAATCTGGAACGTATTTCCGATACCTGTTCCAATATTGGTATTTCTGTTGTAGCCCGGATTAATCCGGAAATTGCTTCCCTGGCTCATACTTATGTAACTTCCCTCCATCAGGGAACGAATGCAGCTTTCAATGAGGCTTATCAGGAAGCTCATAACCGATATTTCAGCCAGCTGGAAAAAGAAGTATATCTGGACAAGATTCTGGATGCAGAAACCGCAAATGCGTAATCTTAAACGTTACTTTTAGATAGTTTTTAATTCTACAAACAGAAAACGTATATATTTTTGCCTAATTTACCCTCATTTTTCTCGAATTTTACTTAAAAATTATACGTTTACATCTTATGTGGATGTAAACGTATAAGAAATCTTTTAATAAAACCAATTTTGTTATACGGTTTTGCATCTAGAAGTTCAAAACTATCTAAATGTAACTTTTTTTGCTCAGATGAGACAGCAATTATGTACTTTACTTTCCACGCCGTTTCACCCATGCTGTTCCAATTCTTCTTCGGTTTCTAAAATCTGATTCAGCAGGTCTTCGGAGAGGCTTTCGGCCGCTTCGATTTCCTTTTGGATTTCCATCAGCTTTTCGTAGTCAGAAGAAAGTTCCGGATCCGCTAGCTGCTCTTTCAGTTCATCGATGTGCTCATCGTTGGCCTCTAGCTGTTCGTTTAATTTCTGGATTTTCCGCTCAATGCGGGCGCGGATTTTTCCCGGATTCTTTACCGGTGCCGGCGCAGAAGGAGTTCCTTCTGCGTTCTGGTTCCAATCACTTTTTTGTGTATTTTCTTTTCCCAATCCAGAAGATTTTCCACCGTTTTTCTTTGAAGCAACCAAAGCTTCTATTTTATTCCGTTCTTCTAAATATTCCTTATAGGTACTGTTGTATTGGATAACCCCTTTATCCGTAAAGTCCAAAATACCCGTTGCAATCTGATCAATGAAATAACGGTCGTGGGACACGAAGAGAACAGTTCCCGTATAGGTCTTCAGCATCTGTTCCAAAGATTCCTTACCTAAGATATCCATATGGTTTGTCGGCTCATCCAATATTAAAAGATTCGGACGAGTGTAGAACATCTTGCATAAAGCCAGACGAACTCTTTCGCCTCCGGAAAGCTGACCTAATTCTTTCTCAACTTCTTCCTGGGAAAAAGCAAAGGCGCCTAAGGTGCTACGTACTTCATTGTTGGTCAGCTTCGGATACATTTCCCAGAAATTGTCCAAAACGGTCTGGTTTGGATCTTCGTCATTTACCACCGCGTACTGCTGATCAAAATACCCCAAATCCACATTATTTCCGATAATAAAGTCTCCGCCTAAAGCCGGAACCAGTCCCATAATGGTTTTCAGAAGGGTAGATTTTCCTTTTCCATTTTCGCCGATAATAGCCAGCCGTTCCCCTCGCATAAGCTTAAAGGATACTTCGCTCAGTTCCCGGTCATAGCCGATTTTCAGTTTCTTTACGTTTAAAACTTCGGAATAGCTTACCTGATATGGAGAGAAATAAGCCTTAAAAGTCATCGTGTCAAACTTTCTCGGCTTTTCAATCAATACCATGTGCTCGATAGCCTTTTTCTTGGAGCGGGCTGCCGTGACTTTTGTCGGCGTATTTTTCCATTTCTCAATCCACTCGTTCAGGCGTTTGATTTCTTCCTGCTGCGCTTCATAATCTTTTTCCTGCTTTGCCAGGGCTTCTTCTTTCTGCCGTACAAAAGCAGAATAATTTCCTGCATAGCGGGTAATGCGATGATATTCGATTTCATAAGTAACCGTAGTCACCCGGTCTAAGAAGGCCCGGTCATGAGATACGATTACTACAGCGTTTTTATAATTCTTCAGATAACCTTCCAACCACTCGATGGTCGGCAGGTCCAGATGGTTGGTCGGCTCGTCTAAAAGCAAGATGTCCGGCTTGCTTAAAAGCAGTTTGATGAAGGCAATTTTCGTCTGCTGTCCACCGGAAAAAGTGCCGATCGGACGCTGTAAGTCCTCTAAATCGAAGCCGAACTTCTGGAACATAAATTCCATTTCCCGTTCACAGGAATCTCCATCCAAAGCTTCGTTCTGTTTCTGCAGATTGCTGTATTCATTTAATAGCCGGTCGCTGTCATCGCCGGCAAATTCCAGACTCTGCTCGATTTCCGTCATTCTGCGGCGAACTGCAAATACTTCCGAAAAAACTTTCTTAATTTCGTCTTCTACAGAGATTTCCGTATCCGGAAAACTAATCTGCTTTAAAAAGCCGATGGATTGTTTTCCCTGCATCACAATACCGCAGCTTTCATCGCTGCTGGAATTGCTCATTTCGATGTCTCCGGCAATCAGCTTCAGCAAGGTCGTCTTGCCGCAACCGTTGCGTCCTACAATTGCGATTTTTTCCCGGTCATGAATCTCGAAATTGGTATCTTCAATTATGGTCTCTGCGCCGTATTGCACTAACGCATGTCGTATCTGATATCTCATGAGTTAAACTTTCTTATGTCTGGTTCTGGTTATTTCTTTTTGCACGGCCCCGCCTATTTTAATTTTCTCCCGCTATGCTTTCTTTGTTCTTTTCTTCTTCAGTTTAATTGCAAGATACAGGCAATAGAAGCCTAAAATGTACATAAGGCCAAAATGAACGATAACGTCCAACGGCATGGTTGCCAGTCGTTCCAGAGCTAAAGCCGGCGAAATGGCAGAAATGAAAACCGTGTACTGACTTCCCAGATAAAATACGACCGCTGCCAGAATGGTATTCACGATAAGAAATACAACTACATAAACAATGTCTGCTGTCAGGTGGTTCTCATATACTCCGAAAATATAAAGAGTAATCTGAAGGACCAGCGCCATTGGCAGAAGCAGGGAAATGTAGAACGGGAAGGTTAAGTATAAAGTACTCGTCTGCACATACACTACCGCCCACATCAGGGCACCAAAACGGTTCATCGCCAGAAAAATAACAACGGCACATGCGGCAGAGTATAAAATATACCCAAAGTCAATTCTTCTCTTTGCCGTATCTTCTTCCATGTTTTTGCATTTTCCACGGACAATAATCGCTAACGCGAAAAGGGCCGCATGAACGATCAAGCTTAAGATAACATATCCAGGGAACGGATATGGTTTTACAAAAGAATGGTAGACTAGGATTCCCGTAAGAATTGCTGTTACAAACCCAAGAACAGAAAACACCATAAGAATGACGGAATAAGTCATGGTCATTTTCTTTTTATGCTGGCTTCTTCCGTAGAAACGGATGCAGTATAAAGCCGCCAGAACAAAATCCCAGGAAAAAATAAATCCCGGAAGGCTGGCAATAAAGTTCACATCATGAACGCCATAGGCCATGTTGGCAACGTCACTCATAATACAATTTGATACATAAAAGGTTACAAAAGATCCAACAAGGAGCAACAGAACTAAAATAGAAATCGCTTTCCCTCTTTTCATTTTACTCTACCTCCTCATAAGAATGGAATAACTGCTCAAAGTCTAAGGAGCCATCTGGGTGAATGGTAATCACATGGCCTCCTAAAACAGATTCATCATAATAAATACGGTCCGTAGAAGTTACGCCGTAGCATAAATACACGCCTTTATATTTTACGCGAAAATTATTGAGATGGTCATGACCTACAACGATGGCCTTGGTGGAATCCATCTCCAATACCTTATCAAAGAAGCCGGTGTTAATATCCGGGCAGCATACCTTTTCTCTCTTTTCGCCGAATTCCAAAACAGAATCCGGACTTCCTGCCTGGGCAGCTTCCCATGCATCGTCAAACTCCGGAACCGGAATATGGAAGAAGCAGATGGATGGAACGGTCTGTCCGCCGTTCTGTGCAGTAGTGTAATTTACCAGATCTTCGTACCACGCAATCTGGTCTTTCTTCATATAATCGTAGCCAATATATTCGCCGTAGTTGTAACGGTTGCTGTCCATAAGAATCAGCTGGGAGCTTACAGTTCCGCCGGACATCAGATTGATTGCAAAGTTTGCATCTCCGTATACATCATCATTTTGAAGGTCTTTAAATACGCAGTTGGAACCGTAGTTGTTCAGATAATCGGTCAGCCAGTCTACGGAGAAATAACATTGCTCATCATGGTTTCCAAAAGTAACGGTCCATGGAATTCCATAGCTGTCAAAAAAAGCAAATAATTCCTTCGCTGTGACCTTATCTGCAAAAGTAAATAAATCGCCGGTGGTTAAGATCAGGTCCGGATCCGCATCCCTGATAATTACATCCAGAAAATCATACTGATACTGACGGTCGTCTTTGTTGCCAACATGAATATCGGTCAGCTGAAGGACCTTGAAATCCTTTTTGTAGTCCAATTCCAGAGTATAATCGGAAATGTCATAATGCTCCGGTTTCGGTCCGCAGCCAGTCAGGAAAACGGCCAGCAGAACAACGCACAGGATTGCTCCTGCCAGTTTCTTAAGTTTCATTTTATTTATCTCCCTTCTCACAGCCCAGACAATAAGCCTTTAAAAAACATTCTGCACATTTTGGGCTTCTGGCCGTACAGATACTTCTGCCATGGGCAATAATCTGGATGTTCCATAAAATCCAGTGTTCCTTTGGCAGACATTTTTCCAGATCATGTTCCACCTTCACCGGGTCTTCGTTCTTCGTAAGTCCTAACTTTCTGGAAATGCGGCATACATGAGTATCCACCACAATACTCGGAATATCGTAGATGTTTCCTCGGATGACATTGGCGGTTTTTCTTCCCACACCAGGAAGCTTCGTCAGCACGTCAATGTCCGACGGAATCTCGCCCTTATGCTCCTCTACCAGTTTTTTTGCACAGGCAATAATGTTCTTTGCCTTGTTATGGTAAAAGCCGGTGGAATGGATATCCCCTTCCAGCTCCTTCTGGTCTGCATCCGCAAAAGCCTGAAGGTCTGGATATTTTTTAAATAAATCCCGGGTAACAATATTCACTCTCGCGTCGGTGCACTGGGCCGAAAGAATGGTAGCAATTAAAAGCTGCCAAGGGGTTTCGTATTCCAGCCAGCACTTTTTCTGGACGCTGTAATATTCATCCAGAAGTTCTAATATTTTTGCAATTCTTTCCTGTTTTTTCATGTCGATTCAATGATGCCACCGCCTACGACTACATCGCCTGCGTACATTACCAGGGACTGACCCGGAGCAGGAGCTCTTACAGCCTCGTCAAACTGAACTACTAATTTATCATCTACCAGAAGAGCCGTCGCCATGGTCTCTGTCTGGGAATATCTTACTTTTGCGCTGACACGAATCGGAACGTTAATGCTGTTCATACAAACCAGATTTATATTTCCAGCCACTACATTTTTCTTAAATAAGCCTTCATTATCGCAGAGCACAACTTGATTGGTCTGCGGGATTTTCGCGCAAACATACATCGGTGCAGGAAGGCTTAAGCCCAGTCCCTTTCTCTGACCGATAGTGTAATGAACCAGTCCTTTATGCTGACCTAAAACTTTTCCTGTACGGTCCACAAAATTTCCCGGTGTAAAAGCCGGACCCGTTTTATCTTCTTCGTTTTTCTCAATAAAAGCTGCGTAGTCTCCGTCTGGAATAAAGCAGATGTCCTGGCTTTCTTTCGCTTCTGCATTGGAAAATCCTGCCTCCAAAGCCATCTGTCGGATTTCTGCTTTCGTATAATCGCCTAAAGGCATAATAATTCTGGATAGCTGGTCCTGGGTCAGCTGATACAAAACGTAGCTCTGATCCTTGCTGGTATCTTTTCCCTTTCGGATGACGTAACGTCCATTGTCTGACATTTCCACTTTTGCATAGTGACCGCTGGCTACATAATCGAAACCCTCTTCTTCTGCATATTCCAAAAGCAGCTGGAACTTGCAGTTCTTGTTGCAGTAAATGCATGGGTTTGGCGTAATGCAGTTTTTATAGGATTCGATAAAATTTTTTACTACCGTTTCCTTAAAAAAATCTCTTTTATCTAATACGATGTGGTCAATTCCCAATTGATCTGCGGTTTCTTTTGCCCGAAGAATTTCTTCCTTCTCCTCGTCATGAAGAAGGAGCGTTGCGCCCACGATTTCGTGACCTTGTTTTTTTAATAACATGGCTGCAGTGGTAGAGTCCACTCCCCCACTCATGGCCATTAAAATCTTACTCATCTGTTTCCCCTTCCGTACGGATAATTCCGCTCATCTTTGTAAAAAACTGAATTAACGTATCTTGTACTTCCTCCATGCTATGAGGAATGTCCTTTGGACGATAGACAAAGTATGGCTGAGAATCCGCGACAAACTTCAAAATGTTATTATGAAGTCCCACGCCTTTGCCTTCGTTAATTTCGCTGAGGAAACCATGAAGCTTGTAGGTGTCGATCGGCGCTGTCTTCAGCATGCTGATTTTGTACTCTTTCCGGTCTCCGGAAATTTCCGTAATGTAGACTTCATGAGCCTTGGCCTTCATTACCGCTACGCTTAAAAGATTTTCCGTAACCTGCGGAATCTCACCGAAGCGGTCCATCAGCTCTGCACGGATGTCTTCCAGATCTTCTTCGTTAACGATAGCGGAAATCTTCTTATACATGTTCAGCTTTTCGTATTCATTCTTGATGTAATCGGAAGGAATGTAGCCATCGATGTCCAAATCCACGGTGGTCTCAAAGTCTCCCAATATATGCTCGCCCTTTAAGAGCGCTACCGCTTCATTTAAGAGCTTACAGTAAAGCTCGTAGCCTACGGCTTCCATATGGCCAGACTGCTCTGCACCTAAAACATTGCCGGCGCCACGGATTTCCAGATCTCGCATGGCAATCTTCAGACCGCTGCCTAAATCGGAGAACTCACGGATGGCCTTCAGACGGTTTTCTGCAACTTCCCGTAAAATTTTATCCCTGCGGTACATTAAGAAAGCATAAGCTGTACGATTGGCTCTTCCCACACGGCCTCGCAGCTGATACAGCTGAGACAGTCCGTAACGGTCCGAATCGTGGATGATGATGGTATTTACATTGGAAATATCCATACCGGTTTCGATAATGGTGGTGGAAACCAGCACATCAATATCTCCTGCCACGAAGTCTTCCATAATATTTTCCAGTTCCCGGGAAGACATTTTTCCATGGGCATAAGCTACGTTTAAGTCCGGCACCATTTCCTGGATCCGGCCTGCAATCACATCAATATTGTTGGTGAAATTATATACGTAATAAACCTGTCCCCCTCTTCTTGCTTCGCGAAGGATGGCTTCCTTTACCGCATCTTCCGAATATTCCAGAACATAGGTCTGAATCGGTACACGGTCAATGGGCGGCTCCGTCAGAATGCTCATGTCACGGATGCCGGTCAGGGACATATGTAACGTACGCGGAATCGGCGTAGCACTTAAGGTCAGAACGTCTACGTCTTTCCGGATCTGTTTGATTTTTTCTTTATGGGAAACGCCGAAGCGTTGTTCTTCATCAATAATCAGAAGGCCTAAATCTTTAAAAGCCACGTCTTTGCTCAGGATACGATGGGTTCCGATGACGATGTCTGCCATGCCCTTCTTTAAGTCTGCAAGTACCTTTTTCTGTTCTCCTGCAGTTACAAAACGGGACAGCATTTTTACGGTTACCGGATAGTTCGCCATTCGCCTTGCAAAGGTGTTGTAATGCTGCTGGGCAAGGATTGTCGTAGGAACCAGAAAAGCTACCTGTTTGCCCTCCTGAACAGCTTTAAACGCTGCACGGATAGCGACTTCCGTCTTTCCAAAACCTACATCGCCACAAATCAGACGGTCCATGATTTTCGAAGACTCCATGTCCGCCTTAACGGCTTCAATAGCTCTTAACTGATCGTCCGTTTCTTCAAATTCAAACTCGTCTTCAAATTCCTGCTGCCAAACCGTATCCGGCATGTAGCGATAGCCTTGCTTCGCCTGGCGCACGGCGTAAAGCCTTACCAGCTCTGCCGCAATATCTTTTACTGCGGAGCGGACTTTGGCTTTTGTGTTATTCCATTCTTTTCCTCCCAGCTTGTTGATTTTCGGCTTATTGCCTTCTGCGCTGGAATATTTCTGTATTTTATCGAACTGTGTGGCAAGGACATACAAGGACGCATTATTTGCATAATCAATCTTCATGTAGTCTTTTTCTACGCCGTCCATGGTCATTCGTTCAATGCCCCGGTAAATTCCGACGCCGTGCTGCTCATGTACTACGTAATCGCCGATGCTTAAGTCCGTAAAGTCCTTAATCGGGTCTCCGGAATATCTTCTTCTCTTCTTCCGGTTCTTCCGCCTTGCGCCAAAAATATCGACTTCCGTAATTACGCAGCTGCGAATCTCCGGATATTCAAAACCGGTACGGATGTTGCCCACATTTACATTCAGTTCCACTCCGTTTTCCCGCAGCTCATTCTTTAAACGTTCTGCACGGATCTGACTTGCAGTGTAAAGATATACCGTCCATTTCTGTTCCTTATATCTTTTCAGGTCCTTGATCAGGTCTTCAAACCGGCCGTTATAGGAAGGAATATTTCGTGTAGCAACAACAAACTTTTCATCTTCCGGAAGATATTCGCAGGCCGTATCCAGCATGGAGAATAAAAGACAGGTTCTCTTTTTAAATTCTTCCGGTAATTCTTCGTCAAAAAGGAACTGGTCAAATACTTTGGCCGGCTCATCAAAAATATATAAGGTGTTCTGTGGGAAATAATCAAAGAACGTGGCGGAATGGCCTTTCTCCCCACCCGGAAAAACGGTGAATTCTTCTACGGTTTCGATGGAACGCTGGCTCTCTACATCGAACATTTTGATTTTTTCCACTTCATCGCCCCAAAGATCGATTCGGAATGGCGCGTCCTGGGTATAAGGGAATATATCGATAATGTTGCCCCGCAAAGAGAACTCTCCATGGGCGCCTACCTGGGACTCGTTTTCATAGCCTAACTCTACTAATTTTTTTGCCAGTTCTTCCACATTTACCGTATCCCCGGATTTTATGGTAATCAAGTCATTGGAAATTTCCCGGAAGGAAGGCAGTTCCTCCGCGAAGGCATCCAAAGTGGTGATTACCGTCAGATTCTCTTTATCGAAAAGACGTTTGGTAATTTCCAGCCGTTGTTCCGAAAGATAAGTGCCACGGATATCCGCTTTGTCAAATACCGGATCCTTGGCCGGATAATATACGCCATTATCATCAAAGGCTTTGTAAGAAGAAAGGATGTCCATGGCTTTTGGCTCATCAAAAGTAATGATGACTTTTGCATCAAAGCCATCACCGAACTGACATATCATATGCTCCATCTGGGACGGAACGCATCCGGTCACACGGATTATTCCCGTCCCCAGGGCATTCTTTATTTCGCTAAATACCTTAAGCCCTTTCAGGTCAAACATTCTTTTTACCCGTTATATTTATTCATGGCGATGTCACAGCCATCGGTAACTACCGCCTTTGCAGCTTTCGCAGCCCGTTCCATAGCATCTTCTACCTGCACCCGGTCTTCTTTGGAAAACCGACCCAGAACATAGTTGATCATATCGATTTCTTCCGGACGATGGCCGATGCCTACACGGATGCGGCAGAACTCTTCACTGCCTACCTGGGCAATAATGCTCTTCATGCCGTTATGTCCGCCGGCGCTTCCCTTTTTACGGATGCGCAGGCGGCCTACATCCAGATCCACGTCATCATATATGACAATGAGTTTGGAAACATCAATTTTATAGAAATGCATAATCGCACGAATGGCATTGCCACTTAAATTCATAAAGGTCAGAGGCTTCACTAAAAGGACTTTTTCACTGCCGATCATGGTTTTTCCCACCAGGGCCTTAAAAATGGATTTTCCCATCATTACACCCAGGTCTTTCGCCAGGTTATCAATGGTGTCAAAGCCGACATTATGTCTCGTTTTTTCATATTTATCGGTAGGGTTTCCAAGTCCCGCAATAATATACATGGTCTGTGCCTCTTCGAAAATTATTTTCCTTATTATATCGGTAAACCTAAGTCCTTGCAACAAAAACGGGTCTTGAAAGACTGATATATATTTTTAAAATTTCGCTAATTGTGCATTTTTTATAAACATTTTTAGAACTTTTCCCACTTCACTTTTTTTTGATTTTCCTGCGCTGTATAATTCTTTCAAGGTTGGTAATTTGGGCCAATAGAGAGGAAAGAAGTATATGGAGATCACTGATGTAAGAGTAAGAATGGTCACCAAGGAAGGCAAAATGAAAGCGGTTGCATCCATCACTTTGGATTCCCAATTCGCAATCCATGACATTAAAATAATCGACGGAGAAAAAGGATTATTCATTGCTATGCCTAGCAGAAAAACTCAGGACGGCGAGTATCGCGACATTGCTCATCCTATTAACACCGAAACACGAGACCGCATCCAACGTATCATCCTCGAAAGATACGAAGAAGAAGCTGCTAAGAACCCAGAAGGCGCAGAATTCTAAGTACTCAAAAACTAAAGAAAAAAGGAATTATGAGCGGCACTTGTTGCCGCCATTATTCTTGTATTAGCCCTTTTTATTTGATATAATTTCTAATCATGAAAACAATAAATTTTGAACAAAAACAACACATTCATTTTATTGGAATCGGTGGCATCAGTATGAGTGCTCTGGCTCATATTCTTTTAGCCCGCGGGTTTCAGGTAACCGGTTCAGATTCTAAGGAAAGCGACCTGACAAAGGAGCTGGCATCGCTTGGCGCAGTTATCTATATCGGCCAGTCAAAAGACAATATCTCTAAGGACATCGACCTTATCGTATATACCGCTGCAATCTCAAAAGAAAATCCCGAACTGGTCCGTGCACAGGAACTGGGAATTGAAACCATGACCCGTGCTGACTTTTTAGGAATATTGATGAAGAACTATGAAACTGCAATCTGTGTTTCCGGAACTCATGGAAAAACCACTACGACTTCCCTGATTTCCCAGATACTGATTGATGCAGAAACGGACCCGACCGTTATGGTCGGCGGCATCCTTCCAGCAATCGGAGGAAATATCCGTATCGGTAAATCCGGTAATTTCATTACCGAGGCCTGTGAGTATACCAACAGTTTCCTTTCCTTCTTCCCGACAACCGAAGTTATTTTAAATGTACAGGCAGACCATCTGGACTTCTTTAAAGATTTAGATGACATCCGTGCAAGTTTTAAGAGATATACCCGTCTGCTTCCAGACGATGGTGTTCTAGTGATCAACGGCGATATCGACAGCCTTTCCTATTTTACCGACGGTCTGAAATGCAGGATTCTTACCTTCTCCTTGCAAGGAAATGGTGATTTTACCGCAGCCAATATTTCCTACAATGAAACTGCCTGCGCAGAATTTGATGTTCTTTATAAAGGGGAGAACATCACCCGTTGTAAATTGCTGCTTCCGGGCGAACATAATATTTACAATGCCCTGGCTGCTTTTGCCTGTGCTTACAGCTTAGGACTGCCTTTAGAAAAGGCCGCAGACTCCATCGGATCTTTTACTGGTGTTGACCGCAGATTCCAGCTGAAAGGTGTTATCGACGGCTATACCATCATTGATGACTATGCACATCATCCGGATGAAATCCGTGCTACTCTTTTAGCAGCCCAAAACTATCCTCACAAGAAATTATGGGTCACCTTCCAACCTCACACTTATACAAGAACCCAGGCGTTCCTGGATGATTTTGCGGATGCTCTGAGTCTTGCAGACGCGGTAGTCCTTGCAGAAATCTATGCAGCAAGAGAAGTAAATACCATCGGAGTTTCTTCGAAAGATATTCAGGACCGTATCCTCAAAAAGGGGAAAGACGCTTATTATTTTTCAACTTTCGAAGAAATTGAAAATTTTTTGAAAAAAAATTGTTCCAACGGTGATGTGTTGATAACTATGGGCGCCGGAGATGTGTATTTCGTAGGGGAAAACCTGCTTTCCAAGTAGTTATCCACAGTATCCACAAAATTTCCGGATTTTTCCGTAAACCCCGATTCGGGTAAAAAAAATAAAATTTAGCACTTGACATTCACTATTTAAGCCATTCTCCGTGAGTGGCTTTTTTGTACTTTTTTTCGTCCCTTTTTTATCCACTTTATCCACACTATCCACATTATAAGGTTCTTTGGCATTGGGCCTTTTCCCCCCTATTTTCAAATCAAAATATGTGTGATATAGTCCACCTACACTTGAATGAAAACTGATCATTCCCGGTGTTGTAATACTGCTTTTACCCATTTGTATTACACACCTGGAGTGAGGTTTTCCGAGGTGTTTACGGGATTGGAGTTTTATTTTAATGAGCAATTTTAAGTTACAACAAGAAGGATATACAAGCACCACCAGCATTCCGAACTGCTTTATTGAAAAATATATGCCAAAGGCGGCGGGGGAGTTTGTAAAAATCTATATCTATCTTCTGAAATGCCTTTCAGAAAATCAGTCAGAGCTGTCTATTTCCAAAATAGCAGATGCTTTTGACGACTCTGAAAAAGACGTTACCCGGGCCCTCAAATACTGGGAGCGCAAGGGCCTTCTAAAGCTTGAATTTGATGAAAAAACTTTAATATCCCTTCAGCTTATTTCCGCAGCAGAAATGGATGGGGATTCTAAGGAATCTACTGATTCGGAAACAAAAGAAGATGTATCCTCCAGCGATGTTGTCACCACAATTGTACGGGATGAAAAATCTGGCAATCCGGATTCTTCTGCCCAAATGGACGACTCCGCAAAAAATACTCCTACTTTTGAAAAAAAACAGTATTCCAAAGAAGAAATCAATGCATTCTCTCAACAGGAAGATACCTTCCAGCTTATTTATATCATTGAACGATATACGGGCCATGCTCTCACCGGAACCGATATGAATTCAGTATTCTTTTTCTACGACACCTTACAGATGCCGGTAGATTTGATTGAATACCTGTTTGAATATTGTGTAAGTCTGGGCAAGAAAAACATGAGATACATCGAGGCGGTTGCTATCAGCTGGGCTGAAAAAGGAATTAAAACCGTCAGCGCAGCAAAAACCTTGAACGCCATCTATTCCGACAACAGTTATTCGGTGCTAAAGGCTTTTGGTCTTACTGGAAGGCAGCCGGCGAAAAGCGAGGTGGAATATGTTTCAACCTGGTCACTGTCCTACGGTTACACTCTGGAACTGATTCTGGAAGCTTGTAATCGGACCATAAAAACGATTCACCAGCCAAGCTTCGAATACGCAGATTCGATTCTCCGAAGATGGAAAGCCAATGGCGTAAAGTCAATGGAGGATATTAAAGTTCTTGACGAAAAACGAGAGAAAGCTGTGGCAAAAGCAGAAAATATAGCAAGTAAGAAGGATTATGCCGGTACAGGTAATAAATCGGCTGCCTCCGGTTCTTCTTCCAACAAATTCACAAAATTTGACCAGCGCACCTATGACTATGATGCCCTGGAAGAAAAACTTTTTAATTCATGATTTCACGTACAGCTTTCGAAAGCATATTAAAAGAATATGATGCAAAGCAGCTGGCGTCCCAGAGAGAACTGCAGGAAAGACGGGAACGGATTGCCCGGCAGATTCCACGACTGAAAGAAATTGAGGTGGAAATTGCAGCCTTATCCGTAGAAAAAGCCATCCGGAAAATTCAGGGCGGTTCTCTGGACAGTTACTACGAAGAGGTAGACCGCTTAAAGGCCGAAAAATCAGACCTTCTGGCTCAGTCCGGTTTTTCCTTTGATGATTTAGAGCCTCGTTTCGAATGTTTGAAATGTAAAGATACCGGATTTATCGGGAATGAAATGTGCAGTTGTTTCAAGAGCCGCATTACCGATGTCCTCTATGACCAGTCCAACATCAAGGAAATCCTGAAGGAAGAAAACTTTAACACCTTCTCCTTTAAGTACTACCCTACGGGACAGGCTTTGGAGAATGCAGAAAAAGCCGTAGAGATTGCAAAAGCTTTTGTACGTGATTTTGATAACGGCCCTTCCAACCTCTTTATTTCCGGAAACACCGGTGTAGGAAAGACCTTCCTTACGAACTGCATTGCCAAGGATCTGATTGACAGAGGCTATTTCGTGGTCTATTTATCCGCCATCCGTCTGTTTGAGATTTTATCCGATGCCGCTTTCGGTTCTGGAAAATCTGAAAATGACGGTGTATCCGCAGATTATATGAAAAAAATAATTTATAATTCTGACCTGCTTGTTATTGACGACTTAGGCACAGAAATGGTAAACTCTTTTACTAGCACACAGCTTTTTAACTGTGTAAACGAAAGATTGCTGAAGAATAAACACACCATTATTTCAACCAATTTTTCGTTAAAGCAATTACAGGAAAACTATTCCGAAAGACTTGTTTCCAGAATAGTTAGCAGGTACACCTTAATCCGGTTACTTGGCGACGATATCAGGATGAAAAAAAAATTGGAGGCATAACATGCTGCGTGAAGAAATCGTAATCAATTCTATTCCTGTTGGTCCTTTAGGACTCATTCCGCTTAAAGGATGCACCGACATGGGAACAAGTGTAGACACTTATATTACAACATGGCGTAAAAACCGTCAGACAGATTTAAAAAGCACGATTGCTTTTTCCGGCTATGAAAAGGATACTTTTATTATCGGTGCCGACACTCCTCGTTTTGGTTCTGGTGAAGCAAAAGGTGTCATAAAAGAAACTGTCCGCGGAAAAGATATATTTATTTTAGTTGATATATGTAACAACAGCATCGAATATGACATGTCCGGCTATAAGAACCACATGTCACCGGATGACCATTTTCAGGATCTGAAAAGAGTCATCGCAGCTATCGGGGGAAAGGCAAGACGAATTACCGTCATTATGCCGTTCTTATATGAGAGCAGACAGCACAAGAGGACTGGCCGCGAATCTTTGGATTGCGCCATGGGTCTGAATGAGCTTTATAATATGGGAGTCGACAATCTGATCACTTTCGACGCCCACGACCCTAGGGTTATCAATGCAGCTCCTTTAAATGGTTTTGAGACAATCAAGCCTTCCTATCAGTTCTTAAAGAACCTTTGCAAATATGAAAAGGATCTGAAGTTCGACAAGGATCATCTGGTAATGATCAGTCCGGATGAAGGAGCTATTGATCGAAGCGTTTACTTTGCCAGTGTCCTAGGCATTGATATGGGCATGTTCTATAAAAGACGTGACTATTCGCAAGTTGTAAACGGTTCCAACCCTATTGTTGCACATGAGTATTTGGGAATTGACCTGGCCGGGAAAGATTGTATTGTCGTAGATGATATGATTTCTTCTGGTGGAAGCATGATTGATACCGCCCGTGACCTTAAAGAACGTGGCGCAAATCGCGTATTTATCTTTGCTACCTTTGGTCTTTTCACAAATGGCATGGAAAAATTTGATAGAGCTTATGAGGAAGGCTTATTCTCTCGTATTCTGACCACTAACTTAACCTATCAGAGACCTGAACTTCGTGATCGAGAGTACTTCATTAATGTAGATATGTCCAAATACATTTCATACATTGTTGACACCCTTAATCACGACGCTTCCATCAGCGATTTACTGGATCCGTCAACGAAGATCAAGAATCTAATAGCGCGATACAACGACGGACAGCTTTCAGCCGACGAAATCGACAAGTTAGACTAAGAAACGTCTGCAGAACAACATAACAGTTACATCAAGTAACTACCCATCGAAGATTTTCATCTCACAATGTCTCTTCGAGGTAAGGAAAGGGTAACGAAAAAAATGTTGTAAAATGAGGGGACTATATTTCCGCAGGGATTACCTTTGTTGATACGTATAATCCCAAAATAAAATGATATAGCGTTAAGCTATACAGGCCTAAAGTAAGAGCAAGCGAGTTTATCTCAGCTTGCTTTTACTTTTGCTTTTTTTGATGGAAAACATGAGGTTTTAGGGCGCAGGGGCCCTAAAAATGCTCATCATTTTCGTTTTTGCTTTGAAAAACGCGCATTATTTGCGTTTTTGTTCTAGTATCTGCTCGTCATTTTCGTTTCTGTTCCCCAATCGGCTGTAAACGCTGAAAATCAGAACAAAAACGCAAATAATGCGCAAATTTAAGTGATTTCATCTTTTATAAGCCCAGATGAGCCGCTTGATTATACTTTATTCTCTGCAATGTTATGGGTTTCCGTACTTAGATCGGTATCCTAATAAACATTTCTATCAGATTTCCAATACTTTGCTTAAGAAGTCCTGGGTACGTGGGTTCTGAGGATACTTCAGGACTTCTTCCGGAGTTCCTTCTTCCATGATGATGCCTGCGTCTACGAAAAGTACACGGTCTGCAACTTCCATAGCAAATCCCATTTCATGGGTTACGATAACCATGGTCATGCCGTCTGCCGCCAGCTGTTTCATAACCTGCAGAACCTCTCCGATCATTTCCGGGTCGAGGGCTGATGTAGGCTCATCAAACAACATGATGTCCGGTTTCATGCAAAGAGCACGGGCAATGGCAACACGCTGCTTCTGTCCACCGGAAAGATTTTCCGGAAGCTCGTTAGCTTTTTCTGCCAACCCTACTCTTCCTAACATCTCAATGGCAGTTTCCTTTGCCTGTTCCTTTGTAGCCTTTTTCAGGTCCACCGGTGCCAGGGTCAGATTTCTTAAAACATTCATATTTGCAAACAGGTTGAAATGCTGGAATACCATTCCGACATTTTCCCTGATTTTGTTGATATTTTCTTTTTTATCGGCAATATTATGGCCGTCTACGATAACATTTCCGGATGTAATCTCCTCAAGGCCGTTTAAACACCGTAAAAAGGTGGATTTTCCACTTCCGGAAGGTCCAATGACAACTACTACCTCTCCTTCATAAACGTCCGTAGAAATGCCTTTTAAGACCTCAGATTTGCCATAGCTTTTATGTAGGTTCTCTACATGGATCTTTACGTTACGCTCTTCTCCTACCACGGTTCAGCCTCCTTTCCAATGCCTTTGCAACCTGCTGCATAGCCAAAATAACAATCAGGTACATTACACCAACTACAAGCCATACCTGGAATGACTTAAACGTGATGGCAATAACGTTCTGGGCTTTATTAACCAGCTCCGGAAAACCAATAACAGAAAGAATGGAAGTATCCTTCAAGGTGATGATGAACTGGTTTACGATACTAGGAATCATATTACGGATTGCCTGAGGAAGAACTACCCGGAACATGCCTCTCCAGTAGGTAAGGCCTAAACTTCTTGCAGCTTCCATCTGGCCAACATCAATGGACTGGATGCCTGCACGGATGATTTCGGACATATACGCACCACAGTTTAAAGCCAGACAGATGGTACCAGCCTGAAGAGCGGTCAGCGTCATTCCTGCATGCAAGAAATTATTCAATGCATAAGGAACTCCAAAATAAACGAACATAGCCAATACAATCATTGGAACACCTCTGATTACATTGACATATATGGTGGATATGATATTGCATGCTTTATTTTTGACAACGCTCAGCATACCGAAAATAATGCCGAGAACGCAGCCAAAGGCCAGGCCCAAAAGCGCAAGAAGCAAGGTTTGCCCCATGGCCTTCAGTAAAAGCATGCCGTATACGGTAATGATCTGTGCCATTAAAATTTCTCCTTTACTTTAGATAAGGGCATCAGAGGAATCCCTAATGCCCTTATGAAAAAGCTATAGTTTTATTTTTTATGTTTAAAGATTAGCCAAGGTATTTTGCGATGATTTCATCGTATTTTCCATTTGCCTGGATGTTTGCAAGTCCTGCATTGAAAAGATCAACCAGTTCCTGTTTGTCTGCATTGAAAATTGCAAATCCGTAAGCTGCCGGATCATTTTCTGTTCCATCGATATATTTCATGAATAACTCACCAGCTTTGATGGAATATTTCAGGATTGGGGTATCATCGAAGCAAGCTGCTGCCTGTCCACCCATAACTGCCTGATACATATCAGGAGATGTGGAAACTCTGGTTACTGTGAATCCAAACTGCTCGGAGAGAGCGGTTGCATACTGATCACTCATGGTACCGTTCTTAACAACAACGTTCTTGCCTGCTAAATCTTCAAATCCCTTAATATCGGAATCTGCTGCTACTGCCATACCCTGTGTTGCGTTGTAATATCCTTCTGAGAAAATCCAGCCATTTGCTTTTCTTTCATCTGTAATGGAAGCGCCTGCAATCATACCATCTGCCTGTCCAGCCTGACATGCTGCGATAGCTGCATCCCATCCAATGTACTGAAGGTCATAAGTGAAGCCCTGGTCTTCTGCAACAGCTGCAAGAATTTCCATATCGATACCTACGATATTTCCATTTGCATCTTCAAACTCAAATGGACTGAAGCCTTTATCTGTTGCTACTACAAAATGTTTTGCACCAGATGCATCTACACTGCCAGAACCAAAACCTGAGCCTGCTGGAGCTGCGCCACCTGCTGCACCGCCACCATTATCTGATCCGCCACATGCTGCGAGCATTCCGATTGCGAATACTGCAACGAATACCAATGCTAAAATTTTCTTGATATTTTTCATAATTTTTCCTCCTGTTACAAATCTGGGGTTTCCCAAAAATAATATTGGCTGATTATAACAAAAACCTATGGAAAAAGTCCATAGGTTTTGATTTTTTGTCAACGTGTCTTTAACATTTTGTCACATTAGAAAACCGTGTGCCGTCTTGTTATCCGTGCAGGATTTCCATATAGCGCATTCAGGAGGGGAAACACACATGAGCCTCGGATGGGCAACAAGCAAATATTCAATTACTTATAGGGCTGTTAAAACAGTTCGAATCAACGGTAAGAACAAGACCCAGATTATAAAATCTTTCGGTTCCGAAAAATTCATCTGCGAAACCTATGGTGTAACAGATGCCAATTTACAAGGCTCCAGGGACTTTTTGCTCTAAAAAACTGTCAAAGACGAGATTATCTTTTTTATACTTCTTTTATCGCTCTTTGTCCATCTTCTATTTTAAATTCATATTTAGCATGTCTCTTTATAAATACTGAATATCCAAAGGCCTGCCTAACATCAATATCATATTCTCTGATGAAGGATTCCGGATGTTCTTCCTTTGAAAAGAAATAGACTATATCTTTTTCTACTTTGAATAATTCCTTTGTATTAAAATCACCACAGACTTCTACTATTTCATCTAAATATTTTGTCCAATAATTATATTTTTGACTTAAAGATTCTATTGATGAATATCCTTTTTCTATCTCTTGT
>JAZRYR010000011.1:0-144191 GCA_045600845.1 Lachnospiraceae bacterium
GGACATGAAGTTGGCGGAACAAATCCTAGTTTATTGGAAGCATTAGGAAGTACGAAATTGAATTTGCTTCTAGACGTAGGATTTAATAGAGAGGTTGCTGAAGATGCCGCACTATATTGGACAAAAGAAGAAGGTTGTTTGGCGAAATTGATTGATAAATCTGAAAATATGGATGATGAGAGTATTAATTTATTATCTGAAAAAGCTCATGATAGAGTTATGATGGCATATTCGTGGGAATTAATTGCAACACAGTATAGAAACGTATTGAATATAAATGGATTAGATAATGAGGAATGATATGAAAGAATTATCACAAAGAGAAATCCAGTTAGGTGAACTTCAAGTATTAAAGAAAATAGCAGAAATTTGTGTTGAGAATAATTGGCAGTTTTTTTTGACATATGGTTCTATGATTGGAGCGGTAAGACATTCAGGGATAATTCCTTGGGATGATGATATAGACATAATGATGCCAAGAAAAGATTATGAAAATATAAAAAAATACTTTATGGAAAATGAAGAAAAATTGGCTCCATATAAATTGTTTGATCAATGTTGTGTGAGTAACTATCCGCATATGATAGCAAGAGTATCGGATCAAAGATACCACTTGGATTTTGAAAATGAAAAGGATTATGGAATAGGACTTTTTGTGGATATTTATCCGTTAGACGGAGTAGGAAATGATTTGAAAATAGCAGTTAAACATATAAAGAAAACAAAACGACTTGCATCATTATGCTTTCTAACAAGCAGAAAAAAATTGGGCAAAGATAATACAAAATCTATTTGTAAAATGATTGTAAAGGTTCCTGCTTTTTACTGGGCAAATCTATTAGGAAATAAACATTACTCTAAATTGTTAGAAAAAGAATCAAAAAAATACGATTATGATGGTAGTGATTATATAGCAAATGTTGTTTGGCCAGCTGGACAAAACGATGGAAGAAATCGTGATATCTTTCGTAAGGAGATATTTGAAAAGAAAAAATGGATTACCTTCGAAGATACAACAATGCCGATTATTGAAGCATATGACGAGTTTTTATCCGCAATTTATGGAGATTATATGACTCCGCCAGACGAAAAAAATAGGACGACAAATCATACATACAATGCGTATAGGGTCAAATAGAAATGAAGAATTTTAAGGTGATATTTAATAAAGTAAAAGGCTGGGATAGATTACGAGAATTTGCGAAAGCACATATTTTAGTTTATTCGCTTTTAATTACTTTATGCTGTGGATTTTCTAAAAAATCGTTAGAAATTGTCAGATTGGCTACAGATAACAAATTATTGAAAAAATTAAGAAAGCAATATCAGAAATTCGTCAAAGAGTACTTGGCTTGCAATAAAATAAAAAAAGGCGAACAATCTAACATTGTATGGATATGCTGGATGCAAGGAATGGATAATGCTCCATTATTGGTTCAAAAATGTTATGAATCTGCAAAAAGATATTTATGTAACAAGCAAATAATAGTATTGACTAGTGATAACTACATGGACTATGTAGTTTTCCCACAGTATATTCAAAAAAAAATTGATAAGGGACAGATTCAAGTTGCTCATATGACAGATTTGCTTAGATTAGAGTTACTGACGAATTATGGAGGAACATGGGTGGATGCTACCGTTTTATTTACGGGGGTTCCTTCTGACTCTTTTTTTACTACAGATTTATTTGTTTTTCAAAATTTAAAACCAGGCTTAGATGGACATGCTTTGAGTATTTCTAATTGGTTTATATCCGCATGCAAAAACGAACCAATATTATTGCTGACAAAAGCACTTTTATATGAATATTGGAAAAAGAATGATATGCCGGTTAATTATTATATCTTTCATTTTTTCTTTCAAATAGCTGCTGAAAATTTCCCAAATGAATGGAAATTAGTTTTACCATTTAACAATTCCACTTGTCATATTTTGTTGTTAAGACTATTTGAAGAGTATGATTCGCAATCTTATAAGTTTATTACAAGTCAAAGTTGTGTCCATAAATTAAGTTATAAATTTACCGAAGAAAACGAGAAAAAAGAAAAAACATATTATGAGGAACTATTTAGAAATCAATAATACAATAGAGACAGATTTTTCTCATGTAAGAAGGAATTTAATAAATAGCGTTGCTGTTTCTTTTGTGTGTATGGTTATTGTACTGTTTCCAATAACAACGTTATTCCAATATTATATTAGTGTATTAAATAAAGCTGTATTTGCTATGCTTTTTGCAGGCATTATATTATCTTTATTAACTAGACCAAGAAAAAAGGTATTATTATATTTTATCGGAATTTGCTTATTATGGATGATAGCTATGCTGAGAACATCTGCTAATGCCTTATCAATCAATAGAAATATGGCATATTACTACTTGTTTTGTTGCTTGTTTTTTATATTTTTTATGGAAAATAAAGTTTCTATTTTTCAAAAAATGTATAAACAAAGAAAGTATGTTTTTTATCTTTGTGCTCTGTATACAGTTATAGTTAGCATATCTATTTTTTTACCTTCTTCATACAGGCAAGTTACAGCCGGTGGTTGGGGAGATACGGCATATTTTATGTCTATTTCGGAAAGCCCCAATAGGGTTGGACCAGCCTCTTTGTTTATTATTATTTTATTAATTTTTTTAATCCAAAATGGTTACTCAAAAATTATAGCAGTGATGTCTGTTCCACAATTGTACGTTTTTTTAATGGGAGGTAGTCGGACATATTTTGTTTTAGGAATTTGTGCTGTTGGATTGTTGGTTTACATACTTTTTGAATCAAAACATTTATTTTTTGTTTTTTTACTTCCGTTATCAGTGCTATTGTTGCTTATTTTAATAAATAGTTCGATGTTTGATAAATTTTCTGTAACTTTTGGTACAGGGTTATCTTCTTATGATTTTTTAAGGAAAATAACAAATTCCAGGTCAGTATTTTGGGTAAGTCAGTTAATAGAGTTTTCAAAGAGTAATTTTGTAGGCTTTTTATTTGGAAATGGTATTAATTTTACTTCTTTGACAACGGGCATATGGGGACATAATGATTTTATAGAAATACTATGTAGTTATGGAATAATTGGGTTAATTAACTATATAGTTTTGGCCTTTTTATTATTTAAAACTTTTTTTGCAAATATAAAAAGTTTTCTAGTTAAGTTTTGTTGTGTTTTCATTTGGCTTTTTAATGCTTTTTTTAATTTTTATTATTGCTATTTTTGTGCGATGTTAAGTTTACCTATCCTATTATTGTCTTTTTCTATGAAAAGTCAGGTTAATCAGAACATATAAAAAGGAATTTAAATGAAAATTGCGGTATTAATGTCAACTTATAATGGCGAGACATATTTGAGGGAACAAATCAAGTCTATTTTGAACCAAACGGGAGAATTTGATTTGGAACTTTGGGTAAGAGATGACGGTTCTAGTGATCATACTATAGAAATCCTTTCTGAATATGAACAAATGGGATTGCTGCGTTGGTTTGATGGGGAGAATTTAGGACCAGGGAAAAGTTTCCTAAAATTGCTGAAGGATTGTCAAAACTTTGATTATTATGCTTTTGCAGATCAAGACGATTGGTGGAAACCAGATAAAATAAATCGAGCAATAAAAAAACTGGTTTGTGTTGATGGTGTGGCTCTTTATTGTTCGAATGCCTTAGTAGTTGATAAAAATTTAAAGGATATGGGAAGGAAGGTATATAGGTCCTTGCCATCTTTAGACTTTAAATCTTTAACGTGTGCAGGTGGATTAATGGGCTGTACTATGGTTTTCAATAATGAAATGGCAAAATTAATTCAGAAAAATAATCTTCCAGAATGCTTGATTATGCATGATTTTTATTTGGCAGAATTATGTCTTGCCTACAATGGATATTTAATTTTTGATAATGAGAGTACTATGAAATATCGGCAACATGGGAATAATGTTGTGGGTGTGTCTAGTGGATTTTGGACCAAATTAAGAAACAGGATACATGAAATAACAACTCAAAATGATATTGGCATAGCAGAGCAAGCAAAGCAGATATTAGATTTATATCAAGATTTGCCAAATGACAATCAACAATGGCTTGAACATATCTCAAAATACAAGAGAAATTTTTGGCATCGTTTGAGTTTGAGCATTGATCCAAATACAAAATATATAAATTTAAATATGGCAATAAAAAACAGATTGGCAATACTTTTTGGAAATCGATGAGAATGATCAATGAATTTTTATATATCAAGGATGAAGAATGATGTTGGAATTTGTGAAAAATAAACTTAAGGTAAAACTAATTAATAAAAGATGGCGAAAAAAAAATCCGCATAATACTACTCAAATTGCCTGTATTACCGATATAAATAACATTGATGTTGGAAATTGTTCATATGGCCAATTGATTGTAAAAAACAGTGGCACATCAAGTAAAATCATAATTGGTAATTTTTGCTCAATAGGAGAAGATGTTGAGTTTCTTTTAGGAAGGGATCATTATACAAACCGATTATCAACTTTTCCCTTTAAAGTAAAATGTATTGAACAAGAAAAAACGGAAGCTATTTCAAAGGGGAATATTATTGTTGAAGATGACGTATGGATTGGAAATCATGTAATTATTCTTTCAGGTGTGCGTATTGGAAAGGGGGCAATCGTGGCTGCTGGCGCAGTTGTCTCTAAAGATGTTCCTCCTTATTCTATTGTAGGAGGTGTCCCAGCTAAGGTAATAAGATTTCGCTTCCCAAATGAAATTATTATGGAATTATTGAAATTTGATTATTCAAAATGTGATAAAGAATGGGTAAGGAAGCATATAAATGAACTCTATGAACCAATTGAATTTGCAGAACAAGTTACCTTATTAGGAGCTTCACTCTATGAATGATTATAAATATGAAATTACGGTTTTGGTAGCAACGTATAATTCTGATTATACGAAAATCATAAAGACATTAAACTCTATTATTATGCAGTCCGGAATTCAGCTACAAATCATTATCTCAGATGATGGGTCAGAAAATTTTGATTATCAATTGATAAAGGGTTGGCTACAAAATCAAGGATTTCGAGATTATAAAATATTACTAAATGAACAAAATACCGGAACAGTTAATAATATCTATAGGGGATTAAATGCTTGTGATGGATATTTAGTGAAACTAATTAGTCCGGGTGATTGTTTGTCTTCTGAAAAATGTTTAAGAAAATGGTATGATTTTTTTTTAAACAATCAAGCAGATTGGTCTTTTAGTCGGGTTGTTTATTACCATATTCATTTAGGGAAAATGGAATTGGTAAAAAATCTAATGCATCCAGTATTTTTGTGGCCATATCGTCAACAGAATGATTCATTATGCAGATGGTTCTATTTAATTGGGGAGGACAATTGCATCGGCGCAGCAACACTATGTAAAACCGACTTATTAAAACAGTATTTGAAGCAGATACTGAATAAGGTGAAATATGCTGAGGATAATGTATACCGACTGATGATGTTGGATAAAAAAAGATGTGTTTATTATGAAGAAGATGCAATTTTATATGAAACTGGTTCAGGAATATCAACCTCAAAAAGCGAGATATGGAAAAAAAGAATAAGTGAGGATTGGAATGCAACCTCCCAGATTATCCAAGCTGGGTGTGACTTAGAAGACGATTTTGAGAAAGAAGTATATAAATATTTAGAGCAGAAGAACAATTCTAAACACAAAAAAATAAATATAAAAAAAATACTTGGAAAAAAAGTATTTAAGTCATATACAACAACAAAGAAGAAAATGGAATTTATTAACATAATTGAAAAAGGTGAGATAAATGGTTATTAAAAAAATATTATTTACAACACATGGAGATGAAAGAGGACAATTAGTTGCAGTAGAAGAGCTGAAAGATATCCCGTTTAAAATTAAACGAGTATATTATATGTACGATACTTCTGAGGGTGTTACGAGAGGTTATCATGCACATAAATCTTTGGAGCAGATTTTGATTTGTATTCATGGAAGTTGTAAAATTCGTTTGAATAATGGAGAAGAAACTAAAGTTGTTACTTTGGAAAAGCCATATGAAGGTTTATATGTTGCTAATGATATGTGGAGAGAAATGTTTGATTTTTCTACGGATGCTGTATTACTAGTCTTAGCTTCTGAATTGTATGACGAAGACGATTATATTCGAAATTATGATGAATTTATTGAATATATAAATGGAAAAAATAAAGGTGTTTGAGGTAAATATTATGAATGTACCTTTTGCAAGTTTTATCCCTATAGAAAGGGAGTTAGATAATGAATTAAGACAAGCATTTGAACAGGTGCTTAAAGCTAGTTGGTATATTGAGGGTAGCGAAGATACTAAATTTGAACGGGCATTTGCTGATTATTGCAATGTTCAATATTGTGTCGGGGTTGGTAATGGCTTGGATGCATTGATGTTAGCCTTAAAAGCGCTGGAGATAGGAATAGGAGATGAAGTCATCGTTCCTTCAAACACTTTTATAGCCACAGTATTGGCTATTACATATGTGGGAGCAACACCAGTTTTTGTTGAGCCTAATATAAGAACCTTTAATATTGATTCAACTAAAATTGAAGAAAAAATAACTAGAAAGACTAAAGCGATTATGCCTGTTCATTTATATGGACAAGCATGTGAAATGGATACAATCATTTTTCTTGCAAAGAAATATGGTCTTTTTATTATTGAAGACTGTGCACAGGCACATGGCGCAACATACAAGGGGAAAAAAGTAGGAAGCTTTGGAGATGTTGGCTGTTTTAGCTTTTATCCAGGAAAGAATCTTGGAGCATTAGGTGATGCGGGAGCGGCAATTACTAATAATAAAGAGGTTGCGAGCAAAATCAGGGCCTTGGGGAATTATGGGTCCGACTATAAATATCATCATATATATAAAGGGAATAATAGCAGATTAGATGAATTTCAGGCTGCTTTTTTGTCAGCAAAACTTCTTCACTTAGATCGGATGAATAATGAGAGAAGGCGTATTGCAAATCGATATTTAAATGAAATTCGGAATGAGAAAATCATACTTCCAACGGTAGAAACGGATATGGAACATGTATGGCATGTTTTTGCAGTTCGGTGTAAAGAAAAAGGAGAACTTAAAAAGTATTTGTCCACCAAAGAAATTGGATTTAATGAACACTACCCAATTCCAATTCATTTACAAGAATGTTATAAAGATTTGAATTGTCATCTAGGTGATTTTCCAATTGCTGAAGAAATAAGCGCAACAGAGCTTAGTCTTCCGTTATATTACGGAATGTCAAACGAACAAATAGATTTTGTAATTAATACATTAAACATGTTTTAAAAAGGAAAATCTTATGAGTAAAAAAACAATAGGATTAATAACAGATTGGTTTCCAACAAAAGAAAATCCATATGCAGGCGTTTTTTTTAAAGATCAGGCATTGGTTACTAGCGACTATTTTGAGTTCGTTGTTATTCGCTATAAAGAGAAAAAAAAGAATCTGGCATTTGTTTATGCTTTGAAATTTTTCAGACGGAAGTGGTACTCTCTTCAAAAAATAAATGAAGAAAAAAATATAATAGAATATGAATTAATTGTAGAGTATCCGGCTTATCTTTGGATTATGAATTTTATACATAACGCTTATACAAAGATGCGATATGGAGAGAGCATCCCAGGTGTCGGTGCCTATATTTCAAGTGCTTATAAAAAGAATAAAAAGAAAAAAATAGGTACAATATTTAATAGACACTTTAAGGATGAGATTGATGCTTTGTATTGTGTAGATGCTCAAAAAGAAAGCAGTACTCTTATGTTTGCCTCAGCAGTACTGGGATGTCCATATATTATTGGGGAACATGCACCGGTACCATGGCCCGGGAGCGTTATAAGTGATTTGGAACATATGGCAATGGAACATGCAGATGCTTTTATTGCTATTAGTCATGATAAAATAAGGCAGATGCTGCTACAAAATATAAGACTAAAAAAAATAATATATATTGGTAATTTAATTGACGAAGATCAATTCCATTTAAAAACATCTTGTAATGAAATTAAAACATTTTTAATTGTAGCAGCCCATTCTTTTTACAAAAATTATGGAATGTTTGTTGATGTTATGAATAGGTTAACAGAAATAGCAAACACTCCTTTTAATGTAATGATTGTGGGATATGGATCAAATAAAGGCTATTCTTCCCAAATCCAAGAATTTGAAAATCAAATTAAGAAAACTAAATTTGCTGATAAAGTTCAAATGATTCCAGAAGTTCGACATAATGAGATACAAAATATCTATTGGCAAGCAGATGCTTTTGTAATGACTTCTATTCAGGAGGGGCAGCCAGTTTCTGTGATGGAAGCGGCCTGTTGTGGATTACCGATTTTTTCTACGCGATGCGGAGGAGTGGAAGACTATATTGATGATAGAATAGGAAGATTGTTTAATATTAATGATGTTGATTCATTTGCAGAATCTTTAAATGATTATTTGCAGGGGAGCATTTCTTTTGATTCAAATCTAATTCGACAGAGTGTTGTAGAAAAGTTTGGCAAGAAAGCGTTTAGAAATAATTTTGTAACTATATTTCTAAATGAAATAGAAAGTAATAATAGGTAGATAAATGCAGGAATTATTATTAAGTGTTGTTATTCCAATCTATAATGTTGAACAATATTTAGAACAGATGGTGGATTCTGTTCTAAAACAAACATTTGACAATTTTGAATTGATTTTGGTTAATGATGGATCTACGGACCGAAGTGGCGAAATTTGTAACGAATATCAGAAAAAAGACGAACGTGTTAAAGTATTACATCAAACAAATGGAGGACATACTCGTGCAAGAAAGGTGGGAGTAGAATCTGCAGCTGGAAAATATGTAATGATTCTAGATAGTGATGACCAGATTGATTTAAAGATGTTTGAAAAAATGATTTCTTGTGCCGAGCAAAATGATGACGATATAGTCATTGTAGGTTTTATAAAAGAATACAACAATAGAACGGAATTATTTGACCATCCATCTGGAAGTGGAGTTTTTGAAGGAAATCGTCTAAAGGAAATATGGAAAACTGCCATATATTCAGGAAAGTATTATTCTCCAGGTATTGCCCCAGCATTATGGAACAAATTATTCAAGCGAAACATTATTTCTTATGCACTCAGTAAAGTTGATGATACAATAAGAATTGGAGAGGATGCAGTATGCTCATATCTGGCGATTGCTTATTCTAAACGTATTGAGATTATTCCGAAGTATTATCCGTATCATTATAAGTTTCATGAATCTTCTATTAGCTATAAGTATGATGTGGATTATTTTAAAAAAGTAAGTTTAATTCAATGCATTCTAAAGAATAATTTCATACAGCTAAATAATAAGGAAATGATAAGAGGATTGGGTGTATATATTGCTTTTATGATTGAGGTTGGAATTCAGACTGCATTGAATTCAGCGAGGAAAGAAAATCAGGAAAGTCATTTATTATTAAGGTATATGTGCGAAAAATGTGATATGTATTCTTTGATACAAGATATTAGTTGTAATGATTTGCCGAAATATGTGAAAAGAAAGATCTCGTTATTGAAAAAAAAACATTATAAAAGTTTGATATTATTGGAAAAATTAAAAAGTAAATTATAGGATGAATATTTTTAATAGAGAAGATAGAAAAAATAATGCAATAAAATCTTCTGCATTTGGGGCAGCAGCTAATATAATAAAAATTGTGCTAGCTTTTGTTTATAGAACTCTTTTTTTGGCTTTTTTATCAAAAGAATACCTAGGAGTTAATGGTCTATTCAGTAACATTCTTCAAATATTATCTTTGGCTGAATTGGGAGTAACCACTGCAATTACGTTTCGCTTTTATCAACCGATTAGTGATAATGATGTGCGTAAAGTGGGTATGTTGATGAATTATTTTAAAAAAGTTTATTTGGTTATTGCTGCTATAATAATGGGCGCAGGAATGGCTATATTACCTTTTGTTAAATTTCTTATTAAAGATACCTCAGAAATTCCTTCAGATATAAATATTTACTTTATCTATTTCTTATTTTTAGCCAATACGGTTTCTTCATATATTTTTGTATATAAATTAACATTACTTAGTGCAGACCAGAAAGGCTATAAGTTGTCACTTATTAATATTGTTACAACTTTTATTCAGTATTTGGCCCAGATTCTTACTTTGGTTATTTCAAAAAACTATACGTTTACATTACTGTTTGGAATTGTAGCAACTTTGATCACGAATTTTATTTTCAGCGAATTGGTTAAAAGAAAATATCGACCAGTTTTTGAAGAAAAAGAAATGTTGAGTAAGGAAGAAAGAAAACAAATTATGAAGGACACTCGCGCAACGATGTATCATAAAATCGGAACGGTTGTTCTTACAGGTACTGATAGTGCGATATTATCTAAAATGGTGAGTTTGGCTGCGACTGGATTGTATTCAAATTATTCAATGATAATTATGAATATTCAAAATGTGCTTGGCCAATTATTAGGAAATTTTGTTTCTAGTTTAGGAAATGCCAGAATTAATATGGATTCTGAACAATATTACAGATTATATAAAAGAGTAAATTTTATTGGGTTATGGATATCTACAGTTTCTACAGTATGCTTATATATTGTTATTGATGACTTTATATATGTATGGCTAGGGGAGAATTATCTTTTTGATCAGACAACAACAGTGTTCTTATGTCTTCAATTTTTTATTGGTGTTTCAAGAAGTGTCAATTCGTCATTTACAAATGCAAGTGGACTTTTTGTAAAAGATAGAATAAGACCATTGATTGAGGCTGCAATCAATTTGGTTGTATCAATTATTCTGGCAAAACAGTTAGGGATAATGGGCGTTTTTATCGGAACTGTTGTCAGTAGTGTAGCAACAGTTTGTTGGAGAGAACCATATATTTTATTTAAATATGACTTTCAAAGAAGTGTTTCAGAATATTGGAAAAATTATTTTTCTTTTGTCGGAATTCTGGGATGTTTTTGTGTGGTTATGAGGTTATTTAAAAGATATGTCCTAAGGTTAAATATGAATATATGGATTGTATTGATAGAAGCTGCTATTGTATTTATGTGTATAAACACAGTGTTGGTTTTGATATTTCGAAAAAAAGAAGAATATGCTTATCTTGTTGACCTTTTGAAAGAAATAAAAAAGAAATTATTGAGAAGGTGAAAGTGACAAGTGATTTCTGAAAAAGTGAGATTAAGAGAATTAGAACAAAAAGACGCTGAAGCAATGTTAGAATGGATGCATGATGAGGATCTGGTAAAAAATCTCCAAACGGATTTCATGAAAAAAACAGTGGATGATTGCAGAGCTTTTATTCATAATGCTCAAATGGATTTATTTAATCTTCATTTTGCAGTTACAGATGAGAATGATTATTATCTTGGAACAGTTAGTTTAAAAAACTTATTGGAAACTGAAGCTGAGTTTGGTATTTCAATGAGACGACAAGCAATTGGGAAAGGGTATGCACTTTGGGCAATGAAGGAAATGTTGGCGTATGGCTTCACCCGATTAAATTTGAAAAAGATTTTTTGGTGTGTTTCTCCGGAAAATGAGAGGGCTATTCGCTTTTATAATAAACAAGGATACAGACAAGTAGATTATACAAAGAAGGTAATCACAGGATATTCTGCTGAACAAATAAGAAAGTATGTTTGGTATGAAGTTAACAAAAACGAAATCTGAAATAAATTATAGACAATTCAATATTGAATTATTAAGAATTATATCAATAATAAAGAGTGATTATTTTGCATTTTAGTCCTGAATTTGGAAAATCATTAGATTTTGTTTTTGTAGTTGAAGTAAATCATTTTACTTGTATTGTATTTGAATCTTGTGTATTTGGGCAGTTAATACGTTCGTTATTATTTCAGGCTATTTTTTTGATAATAAAAAGGAAATATTATTAAACCAATTGAACAGATTGACTAAAAAATAGAAAAGTGTTTCTGTCATGGAGATATTTAAAGGCTCGATTTGATGATTGGCTCAGATGAAAGAGTTATTACGATAAATTTGAAATATTAAGGGATGTTTGCATCAGAAATTGATGTGGAATATTGTATTATTAATACCAAGTATGCTTTTGATTAAGCAAAATGTTATAGTATAGAATATTTAGGTAACATATATACAGAAAAAGGTGTATCATTTTGGGATGTGTATAGTAGTTATAGCTTACTGTTGGTTTGTATGGGTATTATATAGAGATTCCGGTGGAACTATTATGCGAGGGTCTTTAATGAATTGATATAATATGGCAGAGAAATATTTTGACTATTGCTATAGACATTATTATTAAGAAATTTATCATTAATAAAGGAGTTTACATATGAACAGCAATAAATTTGGAGAAATCGGCATTAGTATTCGGGACTTATTTTTTTTCTGCCTTTCCAGATGGAGAGTGTTAATTATCTGGTTCATTATTGGTGCAATTTTGGGCGCTGGGTTTGGCATTTACAAGAATAAAAAAGAAGCATCCGGAATATATCAGGATGAAACAACTTTGCTCTCCGGTCTTTCTGAAGAACAAATTGCGAATTCAAAAGCTGCAGCTGCAAGTTTGATTTATTATGTAAATCTTTATGAAAATCAGGTTGACTATATACAAAACAGTGTTTTTCAAAAACTAAATCCTTATGCCATTAATACTGTAGAATTAAAGTATCAGGTTAAGTTAAATGATGAAAAATCAACGCCGGAAAAGAATACGGCTATGGTGCAGGCATACATTTCTTCGATTTTTGGTGAGAAAATTGAAGAAGCACTTTCCAATGAGTTTCCGAATGAGGAAAAACTGTTCTTATATTATGATAGAACGGTGGTTGTCGACATAGCTCTCCAGGATCAGGGGATTTTTACAGTGTCTATATACAATGACGATAAGGAAAATTTAGCAAAAGTTTCGAATGCTGTAAAAAAGGTAATTGAACAAAGTAAAGCTGAAGTTGATAATAAATTTGGTTCAACAACCATTTCCTTGATTGGTGAAGTGAATATGGTTAAAAGTGATGAAGGAATGTATGTTGCTCAACAGGATAATATAAGTTCCCTTAATGAAATTAAGGATAATATAGAAGAAATCAATAAAAATCTTACTCCGAGAGAATTGGCTTATGTTGAATATTTAGTTTTCCATAATTGTGAGAGTTCATTTATTGATATTGCGATTGATACATCTGCTCCGCCTTCATCTAAGAGGCTTATTATAAGCAAAAAGTGGATTTTGCTTGGGGCAATGGGAATGCTTATTCTAGCGCTGCTTTGCATTATTGTGAAATACGTTGTTTCAGGAAAACTTCGTAATTCCATAGATTTGGAAGAAGAAGTAGGAATTCAGTTAATTTCTACATTTGATGATGAAACTTCAGAGAAAAAGAGTCATCAAACGAAGCTGGATAAGGTAATCCGGGCAAAACGTATTGGTCGGCAAAACAGAAGTAGGGATGCCGATATTGACCTTACGGCAACGAAACTTGCTATGGCAGCAGAACGTATGGGATTTAAGAAAATCTGTATTGCTGTAGGAACTGATGTTGAAGCAGATACATCCTTTATAGAGGCAGTAATTAAGGCTTGTGATAAGGCAGAAATAGTTGTTGCTCGGGATATTGCTAAAAATGCTGAGGCAATTCGGACAATGTCAGATGTAGATGGACTTGTTCTTTTAGAACAAATGGATAAATCAAAATACAGCCATATTGCATCTGAATTTCAATTGTGTGAAAGTTATGGTGTTAACGTAATTGGCGCGATTGTTGTTGAATAATCGAAAAGGTGTTTTTGTGGATAATACTAAATCCTACGAAAGTGTATTAAAAAGTCTAATAAATCTATTAGATTAGGACAGAACACTGGTGATGCTCTGCAATCATAAACATGAAATAATTTATATGAATCAAACGACTATCGAATATTATGTAGAAAATGGCAGTGTAAAGCTTAGGAAGGAATCTCTTAGATTGTTATCTTATAGTAAGTTTGCAAAATAATCGAAAAAGTTTTGAACTGATTCCGGAAAAGTAGGAGCATAACATGATTTATGAATTCTAAAATGATTAGGTAAATAAAGACGTTTATATGGTTGCTTTAAGTTTTTGGACAGTGGAAATATTCAAAAAGATATAAAAAAAACAATGAGAAGTTTAGAGTGGGAGTTTTAGCACTTATTCTTTGAGATTAGATTCAGTTTGATCGACAGGTCGGAAGGGATAGATTTATTGAAATTTACAACAGATTCTACAAATGTTGCAGTTATTGGTGGTGGGAATATTGGTACGCAATTTGCTTGCATATGTGCATCAAAGGGATATAAAGTTAATATATTTAGCTCAAAACCAACTCTATTTGATGGATTACTTGAAGTAGTCGATGAGTATGATAATGTTATCGTTGGTAAGATAGCTAAAGTAACAGCAGACATTGGAGAAGCAGTGGATGGGTGTCAAATTATTATTATCACACATCCAGCATTTAGACTTAAAGAAATTGCAGATTGTTTGCTCCCATATATCAAAAAAGATATGAATATTTGTGTTCTTCCAGGAACTGGCGGAGCTGAATTTGCCTTCCGTGAATGTATGAAAGCTGGCGCAACGCTATTTGGACTTCAGAGAGTGCCGACGGTAGCGCGTATAGAAAAGTATGGAAAAAGAGTTCGGTGTGAAGGCCTAAGATCGGAGCTATTTCTTGCATCAATTCCAAAGAGCAAAGCTGTAGAATTGTCTGATTTTATGAGTTCACTTTGGGGTATTCCGTGTACTGCATTGCCGAATTACTTAAGCGTTACACTGACACCGAGCAATCCGATCTTACATACTACTCGGCTTTGCACACTTTTTAAGGATTATGAAGACGGAAGGGTGTACGAAAGAAATCCATTGTTCTATGGTGAGTGGAATAATACATCTTCTGAACTTCTTATAGCATGCGATACAGAGTTGCAAGATATGATAAAAATGATTGATAAACTTGATTTGCAAAATGTCCGTTCTCTTAAAATTCATTATGAAAGCGATACAGTTGTCGCGATGACTAGGAAACTAAGGAGCATAAAAAGTCTTCATAATCTGACTTCACCAATGAAAAAAATAGATGGTGGATGGGTTCCTGATTTTGAATCACGTTACTTTACTGCCGATTTTCCATATGGATTAGCAATTATCGAGGAACTGGCAGAAGTTCTGCATTTTGAGGCTCCAAACATTAAAGCCACGATGAATTGGTATCGAAAAGTTTCAGGGAATACTAATCAGATAGATCTTGGTAGCTATGGTATTTATAGCATCAATGATATTTATAAATTGTATTAAGTCTAGGTGATAATAAGAGATTTTTTTGCGACACAGTGATAAAGGCGTGAAAGGCATATTAAGTATGTGTCAAATTGCTGATATTATCAGAATAATGCAACCCATGAATAATTTCATCGTGATGGAGCCACCATTTCCAAAAAAAATTGGAAACTGTGAACCAGGGACAAGAAACCGCTGCTTTTATGTAACTAATGGTACGAGATTATTCGATTAATGACGGATTCAGACTATACACTTCCCTTGTGAATCTGTTATTACCCAGATCAACAGATACTATGTTGATCTTTTCTGCATCATATTTGATGTAGTTCAGGATGTCACGTCGTTCGGCTCCTGCTGATTTTAACAGAAGCTATAATTGTAATTTATGGGCTGTTTTTTTATCTAACTTGAGTATAATAAATAATATGAAAACGAAAATAATAATTGCTACTACAAAACAATATTATATGCCGTCTGATTCTATGTATTTGCCTATACATGTTGGAGCAGATGTTAATAAGAAAGAACTTGGATATGAAAAAGATAATTCCGGAGAGAATATTTCTTATCTGAATCCGGTTTTTTGCGAATTAACCGGATTATATTGGGCATGGAAGAATTTGGAAGCAGACTATATTGGTCTTGTCCATTACCGACGTCATTTTTATCTGAAAAAGAAAAACATGGAAAATGTCCGGGAAAACATATTGTCGTCGGAAGATATCGCCCCTTTTCTGGAAAAAGTAAAAATTTTCGTTCCACCAAAAAGAAAATACTATATTGAAACGTTGTATAGCCATTATGCGCATACTCATTATGCAGAACAATTGGACGAAGCAAGAAACATTATTTCCATAAAATATCCGGAATATATTCCTTCTTTCGACAAGGTCGTTCATCATACCTATGGTCACATGTTTAATATGATGATTATGCAAAAGAACTATCTGGAACAATACTGCTCATGGCTTTTTGATATTTTATTTGAATTGAAAGAAAAAATGGATCAAAAGGAAAAAGAGCTACAGGAAAAGAATCAGAAGGATGCGAACTACTATTCTCCATATCAGGCCCGTTTTTGTGGAAGAATTTCTGAAATTATTTTTAATGTCTGGTTGGATTATCAGATTGAGAACGGAACTGTAAAAAGTGATGAAATAAAAGAACTGGGTTATTTGAATTTGGAAGGTGAAAACTGGGGAAAGAAAATAAAAATGTTCTTACGGGCAAAACTGCTTCATAAAAAATATGAAAGTTCATTTTAAACTTTATCAGAATATCCACAGTATTAAAGAAACGTGGTGGAATAGTCAAAGGATGTACTATTATGGATAACACCCAATTTTACAAAAGTGTATTGGATCAGGACAGAGCACCGGTGGTGCTCTGTAATCTTGAACATATAATTATTTATATGAATAAAGCGGCAGAGGAAAGTTATGCCGAAGAAGGTGGCGCAACGCTTTTGGGGAAAAATCTCTTAGATTGCCACCCTCCGAAAGCTCGCGAAATCATCGAAAAAGTCCTGAACTGGTTCCGGGAAAGTAAGGACCATAATATGGTTTATGAATTTCGGAATGAGGAAGTGAACAAGGACGTTTATATGGTTGCTTTACGGGACGAATCTGGAGAACTCATCGGCTATTACGAAAAACATGAATTCCGGAACCGGGAGACCATGAAGCTGTACGATTTTAAATAAAAGATGGGATATAACTGATAATCCATAAAAAAACTGCTTAATTCTTTAAGCAGTTTTTTTTACCTGCGTGGTCGCCTTATGGTCGCCACTATAACTCAACAAATCAAGAATTTGTATGGATGTTATTATCCTGTAAAATCAGAATTTGCGGAGATATTCTTGGCTCATCAATCCAGAATTTGAGGAATTTTTCGGTAAATAAGCCATTTGGAAGACTTGCTCTGAAAAAAACAGCAAAAAAAATACGGTTTGGCATGATATAACCATGAAAAAAACGGTTTATTTCTATAATTTCGCAGGATTTTGATCAAAAACCGTCTTATTTCACTGCAATCCATGATGTTTACATGAAAAATAAGGAGAAATCCGTCGACGATTCATGCCAAAACGAAAAAATCTTGTTAATTTTAAAAAAAATATTTATTTGGAGGAAATTTTTTCACTAATTCCTGTTTGGCGGGACAGAATTTTGCTAATTTCTGATTTTTCGAGTTAATACCATCTCGACAATTCCAATTTCCCGGGGTAGTTGAAAGCAATGCTCTAAAAGAAATATTAAAATGGAAATAAAGTACATTTTTAAGCTATTTTTTTTAAAAAAATATTTTTCAGGGTTTTTCAGGCGATGGATACTTTATTGCTTGCCGGTTCCTCCAAAAGGTGTGGATGCATCAGAAGATATTCAATCATCTGAGCACTCTTTGCAAAATAGAAACCATCAGCGATTCGTTCATCTAAGGTAATACCAAATTCGCAAATCTGGCGGATTTCTTCCGTTCCGTCTTCATTTAATACTTTTGTTGGAACGATTTCGCCCATGGTTGCCAGGGAGGAGCTGGTGCCAAAGTTGGCCAGGTTATGGTAAATCGCTCCGCAATGAATACTTCCTAAGTTGGAAATGATCATACTGCTGTAATAGATGTTATCTGCTACAAGGGAAGAAGGAATCCAACCTCGCTTATCCAGAAATTTCATAACACCGAAAATCGGAACCCGGAGGATATTTGGTAGATGGCCTAAAATATCGATAGCAGAGTTGGAGCCTTTTTTATCTACCTTTTCTTTCTTCTGGCGAAGATTAGAAACTTTGTTGGAAATCTGCTCTTTAATGGTGGCAATGGTATCTTCTGGCTTAATGTCGATAATTAGCATAATTTCTTCTGATTTATCATCCAAACTCATTTTTGCCACGAAGGCTAAGGTTACATCATTATGCGCATATAAATGGCGGTTGCAGATAAACTGATTCAGTCGCGGCCGGTTGTAAATGGTTTTACCGATTGCCGCTGCAAAAGCATGGAAAAAAGTATAGTGCTCATCACTATCATTTTTTTCTTTAATGTACTGTACTAAAGGGGTTACGTTCATTTTTTGATTGATATAGACTTCGTTCTCCATGCGGCCTGGTTTCAGGTCGATGCAGCACTGCATCAATCCAGAAATAGGAACGCGTTTTCCGTCTTTACGGTCTCCGGTTTTTTTCATGGGGTTCTCCTTTCATAGCCGGGGAGGCTTTGGGCGAAAATATGGAAAAATTTTAAAATAAAATAAGAAAAAACACAAGAAACCATCTGCTGATTTATAGAAAAATCTTTCTGAAAAATTACTTCAAAAAAATTCAAACTGTTACAAAATCGATACAAAATTGAGACGGGGATGATACAAGCGGTTCGTATGATAGCCTGCATGGAGGTGCAGGCTATGAAATGTTCGCCAAAACAAAAACGACTGGATTCTACAAGAAAAAGCAACGGAAAAAGAAAACGGAAAAAGAGAAGACTGTCCTATTTTGGAAAAATGATTCTGCTTATTGGCAGCTTAATTTTGGCTGCGGTTATCGTAGCGGAACTGATTATTATTTTCCCCCCAAAAAATCATCATAAAGAAAACAAAACCGATGATCCGGATATCCAGACCGAGCAGGAAACACAATACGATGTTTGCATCTTAGATGTCCCGGCTTTGTGTCAGAATCCATCGCTTCCGACGGGATGTGAAAGTTGTTGTGCCGCCATGGCTTTAAACTATATAGGCATTCAAACCGATATGGAAACGGTTGCATCAATTCTTCCCATGCAGAACTTAGAAAGCCGGGAGGGGCGACTGTTTGGCCCGAATCCGGAAGAAATATTTGTCGGTTCTCCTTTTGAAAGCTTTCACTGTTTTGGTTGTTTTGAAAATGTGATAATTAATGCCGTAAATTCGTATTATGATGGAATCTGTGCTCAGAAAATATATGGAACGCTGGATGATTTCTGTATGGAATTTATTGACAGAAAACAGCCGGTAATGATCTGGGCGACGATGAATATGCGGGCAATTTCCTATACCAGCCATTGGACACTTCCGGATGGAAGCGAATATTATTGGCCGAGTGGTGAACATTGCCTGTTACTGGTAGGATATGACGAATACTATTATTATCTGAATGACCCGATGGAGGGGGCGATGGTAGCTTATCCCAAAGAAGAGGTTCAGTCCGTTTATGAAGAGATGGGAAACCGGGCCATGGTTATTTATTAGTATTTTTCCATCATTTCCTGATTTTTTTGAGCCGCTATGCTGTCATAGAGATAAAAACTAAAGCCATTATTATCTGATTCTATGGAATAGTATTGATCGCTGATTGCTAAGTCGGAATAGTATTTTGTGACAGCTTCTGCCAGTTCCTTACTATATTTGGTCCCGGAAAAACCATCATCCTTTTCAAACCAATCCGAAAAAACAGAGAAGAAAAAGATGGTTTTGGTTTTTTGTTCATAGAGAACGTAAAAGTACAGGATTTCATTTTCACCATAATAACTGAGCTGGCCATCGACCAGAGTGAAATACTCCGGCCCTATATTGGTATTAATGCTGATTGGCTGAATGTTGGAATATTCAAAATTTGAAGAGTTTAATCGCTCAAAATAAAATGCCTTAGACTCCGGTTCCAAATAGTGAAAGACGTTTGAAATCATTTCCTTTAGTTGTTCAAAATCATTTACTCTGGAGTTAGAGACATCGTTATAAATACTGTCCTGAAGGAATTTCCCGGAAACATATAAATCAGCAAACTCCCTCGGACTGGTAACATGCATATTCTCCGATATTTCCAGCGTCTGCAGTTCTGGCTCTTTGGTAAGATTTTTTAAGTGAGCATTCCAGCAAATGGTTGGAAGAAAGATGGCAACTAGTAAAATGACAACACAGGAAGTTATCAGGAGCAGGGTTTTCTTTTTCATCGGCCACCCTCCTTTAATTCAAAGGACACGAAAGTTCCCTTGTTCTTTTTGCTGTGAAAGGAGAGCTTTGTTCCATGAATTTTTGCAATTTCCGAACAAAGGGCCAGACCTAAACCGGCGCCTCCTTGCTGACGGCTGCGGGCTTTGTCCTCCCGATAGAAAGGCTCTGTGATTTTATCAATATGGGCTTTGGAAATCCCAACTCCATGATCCTGGATGGAAATCCGGTATTTCTCATTTTTTAGAATACCGGAAATCCGAACTTCGTTTTGACGATTTGCATTTACTGTGGCTTTAAAAGCGTTATCAGCAAGGTTTGTCAGCATGGATAGCAAAAGGTCTTTATTTCCGATTATTACGCAGTCCGAAAAGTCAATGGAGAAAGGAACTTGATATTTTTCCGATAAGGCGTTAAGGGAAATGATAAGTTCTTCCTGAAGCACCTGAGAACTTAAGTCCATCATTTTCGGATGATCATTTTGGGCAACAAATATTTCCAGCATCTGGGCCGACAGACTGTTCAGCCGTTTTGCCTCAAAAGAAAGGGCGTTTAACGCCTTCGTTCGTTCTTCTTCATTCAATTCCAAACTATTCATCATCTCTGTATAACCTAAAATAGAAGTCATCGGAGTTTTCATTTCGTGGGTGAAATTTTCCATGAATTTCTTTCGCCGAAGGGTTTCGTTCCAAAGCAGATTAAACATAATCCCTAAAGCTACCGCAAAAATAATAAGAATTGCGGCTGCAATACTGTAAATCCGCCAAGTTTTTAGACAGGAGGCGGATACATCGGAATAGTCGGAAGAAAAAGTGATGTAGTAAGGAATACCGGCATAATCAATGCGACAGATGATCTTTGAGAATAGATGTTCCTTATCCAGACGATCATAAGAAGAGAGAATCTGATGGTCCGAAAGGTCCTCGCCTTCCGGACGAGAAGTCTGAATTACCACATCGGATATATTATCGTCCATGCTGGAAGAAATCTGCCTGGATAAATATAAAAGGTGGTCGGAACTCAAAGACTCTGTGGTCATGTTGGTATAAGAAATAAAACTATCAATGGCAAATTCTGCACAACGAAAAGAAGAGGCTTTACGGGCCTCCCATGCAGTTTTGTTCATATTTCCTGCCAGGATTCCTCCTATAATAAGAATGATTACAAAAACTGCGGCATATACAGAATTCACAATTTTTCTGGAACGAATCAAAGCTATTATTCCGTGCGGAAAATGTATCCGATTTTGTAGATGCCATGAATGGTTTCTTCCAACCGTAACTTCTTTTTCAACCGCTGGACGTGAAGGTCCACTGTTCGGGTATTTCCGTAATAAGGCTCTTTCCAGACATGTTCATAAATACTTTCTCTAGTAAGAGCAATGTTTTTGTTGGAAATGAAATAGAGCAGCAAGTCGAACTCTTTCGAAGACAAAGACACCGCTTTTCCATCCATCGTTACTACATGACCTGGCACATTTACTATCAGATTATTAAAACGAATGATGGCGTCTGCAATATGATACCGTTTCAGCACCGTTTCAATCCTGGCCAGAAGTTCTTTTAAATCATAAGGCTTCAGGATATAGTCATCGGCCCCTAGTTTCAGCCCTTTTACCCGGTCGTCCACATTGGTTTTCGCCGTAACAAAAATAACCGGAATGCCATACTGTTTTACATAGCCAATCAGTTCAAAACCATCAATACCGGGAAGCATAACATCGAGAAGAGCCAGGTCGTAAATTTCTTCTTCCACCATATCGGCCGCCATGTTTCCATCATTAGCAATCTGGCAGGAGAAGCCATTTTTGGTCAGGAACATACGGACCATTTCTGCGATATTCAGTTCATCTTCTACAATCAGAATCTTTTTCATAGGTGCATCATAAGTAGAGGGTGTATCATTTTTGTATCATAGCCGGCTTATGTTTCAGGACGTCAATTATGAAATTCTGGCAAAGGGCAGGAGAGCCTTCGTCAAAGGTTGTTCCCTGCAGGTTACTGTTGCTTATTATTCGCAGGACAATATAAGGAAGGTCCATTTGCTCACAGACTTGGGCAATGGCAAAGCTTTCCATTTCTTCACAGTCGCTTCCGTACCGCTCCCGTAGTTTCAGAACGCCTTCCTTTGTCTGGGTCCATCCGTCACCGGAAGCAATGACCCCTTCCATAATCTTTCCGGCAGAATACGGTGTTGAAAGAAAGAGAGCAGACAGCTCTTCCGAACTGGAAAGGGCATATGTCCAGCCCCAATTCCCGTTCTTCTGCAGTTCTACATTCATTGGTTCTGGAGTATTTTTATCAATACCAGCCAGAAGGGCTTCGATATCCAGGTCTGGAGCATCCATGTTAATAATCCGTTTCCCCAAAACAATGTCTCCGGTGTTTAATTTTATATTGTGAGCTCCGGCAGTTCCTTGATTGATAATAAATGCTGGATGAAAGTTTTCAATTGCAAGTAAGGTTGCCATTGCAGCATTTATTTTTCCTATATGGGTTCGGGAAATAATGACAGAAGAATCCGATATTAAGCCGCTGTAGAATTCAAATCCATGAATCGTAAAAGATTCCGGATTCTGCAAGGCGGAAATTAACACATCGATTTCATTTTCCATGGCTCCCTGAATCAGAATCGGTCGCAGGTCAGAATATTTCTTATAATCAGTCATAGGTCAATCCTCCTGTAATCATAATAACACAAAAGACCGGATGAGAATTATTCATCCGGCCTTAATTTATATTTAAGAATACAATTTATTCTGGTGAATTTGTGTTAACTTCTTCAACGGTTGCTTCTACGTCAGTAATTGTATTAACAGCTTCTACAGAAGCTTCTTCCACTTCTGCTGCGTCAACTACTACGCCTTCTGGAGTTGCAAGTTCACCTTCTGGATGTTTAACAATCGCTTTTGTTTTCCATTTTCCTCTGGAGAAACGGATTGCTGCGATGATTGTACTATAAACCCATCCCATAGGAAGGTTCAGCCAGATCATACGGTATCCGATTGGAGTGAACAGACCTAACAGATAAGCTAATGCAACACGGAGACCGAAGGAACTGATGGATGAGAAGGTAGTATAACCAACATCGCCGGCTCCCTGTAAGGTTCCGATAGTGGACATGTTCAAAGCGAAGATGATTACGCAAGGAATCATGGTGATCAAGTATTCCAAACCATAAGCTTCGGAAACACCACTTACACCGAACAAACGGATTAATGGGTATCTCAGAACGAAAGCGATAATGCCTAAGATTACCTGAATGGAAATAGCGAGAATACGAGCTGCCGTACGACCGGCTTTGATACGGTCAAGTTTTCCGGCGCCGATATTCTGTCCAGCGTATGTAGCCATAGTGGAGTTCATGCACATAGCAGGAATCATAAGGAAGGTTTCCAGTCTCTGTCCGGCAACGTAGCCAGGAAGCAATCCAGGAGTTGATAAATCAAAGGTGTTAACCAGTCTCTGGAGAGCTAAGGAACCGAAGGAGATAATGCACTGCTGAAGAGTGGTAGGAATGGCAATCTTCAGGGCAACCTTAGCAGATTCTCTATGGAACTTAAATTCCCCTTTCTGGAACCGGAGAATTTCATATTTCTTGAACATATAGATTACAGCAGCAATGGCAGAAGCGATATGTGCAATAACAGTAGCAATAGCAGCGCCTGCAACATCCCAATGGAATGCGCATACGAATACAAGATCCAGAATGATATTTACAACAGAAGAAAGCAGCAGGAAGTATAAGGTTGCTTTGGAATCGCCAAAGGATCTTAAAATCGCTGCGACGATGTTGTACAGGAACTGGAAAGCCAGCCCGATAGCAAATATACGGAAATAAACCACCGCATCTTCCAGGTACAGGTCGGAAACGCTTAAAACATATTTCAGCAGAGGTCTTGCAGTAAACTCTGCAACTGCAGTCAGGAATAGTCCTAAGACCACCATCATGATCATGCTGGTGGAAATCGCACGTCTCATGTCTTCATATCTGCTAGCACCGTAATACTGGGAAACAACAACTGCGCTACCAGTAGACATACCAATGGAGAAGCAAAGGAAGAGCATTACTAAGGAACCGCAGGTTCCTACAGCGCCTAAGGCTTCGGAGGATACGTAGTTACCAACGATAATTCCGTCAACCGTGTTATATAACTGCTGAAGGGCCTGTCCGGCCATAAGAGGAAGGGCAAACATGATAATCAGCTTCCATGGAGCTCCCTCTGTCATTTTTTTGATTTTCTTTTCTTTCATTTTTGCACCCCTCAGTCTTCTGAATTTGTAATAGCATCAATAGTTTCTTCTACGTCAGCTTCTGCAGCGTCAATTACTGCGCCCTCCGGAGTAGCAAGTTCGCCTTCCGGATGCTTAACGATAGCTTTCGTTTTCCATTTTCCGCCATAGAAACGAATTGCAGAAACAACAGTGGAGTAAATCCATCCCATAGGAAGGTTGAGCCAGATCATACGGTATCCGATCGGTGTAAACAGACCTAAAATGTAGGCAAGGGCAACTCTTATAACGAATCCACTGATGGAAACGAAAGAGGTGAAAACAACATCGCCGGCACCTTGCAAGGATCCAAGTGTGGACATGTTCAACGCAAAGATGATTACGCAAGGAATCATGGTTACCAAGTATTCCAGACCGTAAGCTTCCGACTGTCCGCTGACGCCGAATAACTGAATCAGAGGATATCTGAAGAAGAAGGCAATCAGACCAACACCTACCTGAACGGCGATGGTGATGATTCTAGATGCGGTTCTTCCGGATTTAATACGGTCAAATTTACCAGCACCAACGTTCTGACCAGTGTAAGTAGCCATGGTAGAGTTAATGCACATAGCAGGAATCATAAGGAAAGTTTCCAGTCTCTGGCCAGCGGTGTAACCAGGAAGAAGTCCAGGAGTAGATGCGTCGAAGGTGTTTACCAGTCTCTGCAGAGCTAAGGAACCGAAGGACATAATACATTGCTGAAGAGTTGTTGGAATGGAAATCTTTAAGGCAACTTTTGCAGATTCTTTATGGAAACGGAATTCACCTTTCTTAAATCTTAATACTTCATATTTTTTGAACATATAGATAACTGCTACAATCGCAGATACGATATGGGCGATAACGGTAGCAATTGCAACACCGGCAACATCCCAATGGAATACTACTACAAAGAGAAGGTCCAAAATGATGTTGACAACAGAGGAAACAATCAGGAAATAAAGAGTTGCTTTGGAATCACCAAAAGATCTTAAAATAGCTGCACAGATATTATACAGGAACTGGAAAGCCAGTCCGATAGCAAATATCATGAAATAGGTGGTCGCATCTTGCAGATAAATATCTTGAACATTCAGTACATATTTCAGCAAAGGCTTTGCTGTAAATTCGGCAACTGCAGTAAGGAACAGTCCAAGGGCTACCATCATGATGATACATGTGGATACTGCTTTTCTCATATCTTCCATTTTGTTTGCACCGTACAGTTGGGAAATAACTACCGAACTACCGGTGGACATACCCATGGAGAAGCAAAGGAAGAGCATAACCAGGGTTCCGCAGGTACCTACCGCACCTAATGCTTCCGGAGAAACAAAGTTACCTACTACAATGCCGTCAACTGTGTTATACAGCTGCTGCAACGCATGACCTCCCATTAAGGGCAGGGCAAATAAGAGAATCAATTTCCAAGGAGTGCCCTCAGTCATTTTTTTCGTGTTCGTTTTTGCTTTCATTTTTCTACCTCTATTAATATATAACTTATCTTATGGGTATATTATGGATTTTCGTTGTGCAATGCGCAAGGTAAAAAATGTATAAATTTTTGTAGTTTTTCATCGAAAAATCGACAGAAATGTTAGGATAGCCAGCGAAGGAAAGAGATGCTATCATAAGACGGAATGCAGTCATTATTAAAATGAAAAAGAGGAGAAATCTGAGCAAAATGAAGCTGTTTGATGAAATACCATATCTGGAAAATGAAACCATATTTTTAAAGAAAATTGAAGAAAAAGACAGTGATGTTCTGATAGAGATGACGTTGGATGATGATGTGAATAAATATCTTCCGGCAAATCTCTTTGAGTATGGATTTACGGATAAAAAAGAAGCCATCCGGGCGATGTATGAAGATCTGTTTCAGGAACGGAAAGGCTTGTTTTTAGGCATATATCCAAAATCGGAATCTACCATGGCAGGATTGGTTGAAATCTATAATTATGATGCAGAATGGAGTAAGGCTTCCATCGGTGTCCGTCTGAATAAAAAATTATGGAATAAGGGTCTGGCGGAACAGGCAATGAAGCTTGCGCTGAGTTACCTTTGGGAGAAAACGGATATCCGACGGGTGACTGCACATGCCATGACGGATAATATTTATTCCTGCAGAGCTTTGGAAAAATGTGGCTTCCGTATGCGTAAAATGAATTTTTATGAAGACTGGGGCCATGAAAAGCTGGTTTGTGTTAACAAATACATTACGGAAAAGTTTGAGCATGTGAATTATGCTTGTTTTGGAAACGGACCAAAAACTCTGGTGATTCTTCCGGGAGTTGCTCTGGTAAGCACCGTACGGTCAGCAGATGTTATAGCCGATCATTTTTCGGCTTTTAAAGACTACACGATTTACCTTCTTGATGACCGGGATGGAGTGAATGAAGGGTATTCGATTGTGAATCGGGCTGGAGATGTAGCGGCCTTAATGAAAACCCTGAAGATAAAGGATGCATGTGTTTTTGCTACTTCCATGGGTGGAATGGTAGGCCAGATTCTGGCAGCAGAACATCCGGATCTGGTCAAGAAAATGGTTCTGGCTTCTACCAGCGCGAAAACATATCCCCACACGGTTGCTTTGTTGGAAAGATGGATTCAGTTGGCGAAAGAAGAATCTTTAGAGACCTTGATCCGGACGATGAACGATGATATCTATTCGGAGGCTATGGTTTCCCAGTTCGGAGATTTCATGGTAAAGAATGTTGGACCGGTGTCGGAAGAGGAATTGAAAAAATTCATTATTCTGGTGAAAGCTATCGAAAACTATGACGGAACTTCAAAATCGGATTGTGTGAAATGTCCGGTGTATGTAATCGGCTCCGAAGGGGATTTGATTTTTACAAAAGAGGAAATCCAAAATTTGGCTAAAAAAACCGGAGCAAAAATAAAAATGTATGGACCGGAATATGGCCATGGAGTATATGATGAAGCTCCGGATTTCAAGCAGCAGTTATTGGATTTTTTTGCGGAATAAGCTTTGTCGTGCTATAATCGGAAATCATTTTAAAGGAGATGAAATCATGCCTTGTACAACTATTTTAGTAGGAAAGAAAGCCTCTTATGACGGTTCCACCATGATGGCACGTAACGAAGACGCCGGTGGAGATGATTTCGCAGCGAAGAAGTTCGTTGTCGTTTTGCCGGAGGACCAGCCAAAACTTTATAAATCAGTAATATCAAAAGTTGAGATTCCGCTGCCGGAAAATCCAATGAGATATACCTCGATGCCGAATGCTCTTCTGGATAAAGGTATCTGGGGCGAGGCTGGGTTTAATGTCGAAAATATCGCGATGAGCGCTACCGAAACCATTACTTCCAATGGACGGGTATTAGGCGCAGACCCTCTGGTAGAGGCGGGAATCGGTGAGGAAGACATGGTAACCATCGTTCTACCATACATTCATAGCGCGAAGGAAGGCGTAGAAAGAATGGGCGCCCTCCTGGAAGAATACGGAACCTATGAAATGAACGGAATTGCTTTTCAGGATGTGGATGAAATCTGGTGGCTAGAAACCATCGGTGGACATCATTGGATTGCCAAGAGAGTTCCGGACGAAGCTTATGTGGTAGGACCGAATCAGCAGGGAATTGATTATTTCGATTTTGCTGACGCTTTTAGTGCCCAAAAAGAAAACATGTGCTCCAAAGACATGTTGGAGTTTATTAAAGAAAACCATCTGGATCTTAGCTATCATGCAGAGCCTTTGGAAGAAGTAAAAGATTTTGACGTTCGCGCTGCTTTTGGCAGCCATGCAGATTCGGACCATGTTTATAACACTCCGAGAGCGTGGTTCATGGAACGATATTTTAATCCAAATACATTTATCTGGGATGGGGAAGATGCGGATTTCAAACCGGACTCCGACGACATTTTCTGGTCTATTGTACCGGAAAAGAAAATCACAGTGGAAGATATTAAGTACGTTCTTTCTTCTTATTATCAAGGAACGGAATTCAATCCATATGAGAAGCACAGTGACTCCGCAAAGAGGGGAAAATACCGTCCAATCGGTATTAATAGAAACAATTTCGTGGCAATCACTCAGTTACGGCCTTATGTTCCGGCAGAAATCATGGCAGTGGAATGGATTGCGGAAGGTTCCAACGCTTTCAATGCAGCTTTTCCATTTTATGGGAACGTTAATGATACGCCGGCTTATTTAAGAGATACGACCGGGCAGGTCACCACGGAAAGCTTCTATTGGGCAAACCGTATTATTGCCGCATTAGCAGATGCTCATTTTGGCGAGACCGCAATTCATATCGAAAGATACCAGAATACAGCAGAAGCTTCTGGACATGCGTTCCTGAAAGAGTTTGATGCAAAATATATGGAAACAAAACCAGAAGATGTTCCTGCATATCTGGAGGAATGCAACCGGAAAATCGCCGATTTCGCAAGGAAGGAAACCTATGATCTTTTAGATCAGGTACTTCTTGCATCCAGCAGGGAAATGAAAAATCGATTCGCAAGATCAGACGCCTAAGGCATGAGGTGGAAGCGAAGCTGCTGGAGTCCTGATGCCTGTTCCGCAAAGCGGAACGGAACCGATTGGACGCAGAGTTTTATTTAACAGTAGAGGAGGTAGAATATGGCATACGTAGCAAAAGCATTTTTAGGATTAACAGGACAGGAAATTTCCGATTTTATTCTTGATTGGGAAGGCGAAGCTCCTGCAAAAGAATCCATTCATCTGGAAGGACCGGCAGTAGAGACTGACCATATTGCATTCTTAAAAGAATCCAGGGGACATGCTCCTGGCGATGTAACGGAAGTTACTTTAGAGGATGGAAAATTAACTATCAGCGTAGAACCATCTACAAATAAAGCTGCTTGGACTTTAGTAATCGGTGATAAGAAGATCGAACAGAAAGAATTCGATGTTCAGACCAGAACTGCCGATGATAAATTCGATAGATTGGAAGAAGGCCGCGTAATGTACCGGCTGTACAGCCCGGAAAATGCAACCACTCCTCGTCCAATGATCTTATTCCTCCATGGCGGCGGAAACGGTGGCCACGAAGGCGAAAGAGACAACGAGAAACAGTTGATGGCAGACTATGGACCAGTTAATTTTGCAGAAGATTATCCGGACATTTATGTTATGGCACCGATGTGTGTAGAACAGAAAATGGACATGAGCAAAGTAAACATGAACGCGGGATTCGAGAATTCCAGTTTAGGAAATGATCCTCGCTATGGTTGGTCCAGATATTATCTTGGCCTGGTATGCGATATTATTCGCAGAATGATCCAAGAGGGAAAAGTAGACCCGAAGAGAATCTATGTAACTGGCATGTCTATGGGTGGTGGGGGAACCATTCGCGCCATGTCTGTAGGTTCCGACCTGTTTGCCGCAGCAATTCCGGTCTGCCCGACCATGACTCCGGAAACCTTCCGTATCCTGCAATCCATTAAGAGACCGGTTTGGGTAACAAGTGCTTACATTGACCATACTTTATATCGTCATAAATATTTAGTAGACGCAGTTATGAAATTGAAAGATGATGGCAACAAGGATGCCCATCTGACCCTGTTCTCCCCGGAAGATCTGGAGAAATATGATATTTCCATTACTCCAAATATGGAATATAAAACCTTATTCCGTCAGAATCACTGGAGCTGGGTTCCTACTTACAAGAATGATTATGGTATTATGTCCTGGCTGCTGAACCAGACGAAGGAAGATTAACGAAAATGTATAATACATGATACGAATGAACTCATTTATTTTATGAATTTAGCTCCGTATGAGATAATACTGTACGCTAGATAGGTATATATAAAGGGGAGAAAAAACAAAAAGATTGGAGAATTTTGGTATGAGCGACGAAGCTATCATGCAACAGCCTCAGGAACCTGAGTATAGTAAAAAACGTGTTGCAGCAATGATTATTGCTATTTTCACATGTATGATTCTGACAGGACTTAGTTCTTATAAGCTGCTTCCTATGCAGAGTGCAATCATGGATTTCTTCCACATCGGGGAAAGCCAGTACGGTATTTTAAATACTGCTGCTAGCTGGGTATCCGTTGTATGTGCAATCCCTATGGGATTCCTGGTAAGAAAATTACGCTGTAATTTCAGCGTTGTTATCGGTTATTTAGTTGCTATTGCAGGTATTTTTGTACAGGCAATGTCAACAAATTTTACCGTTTTCGTTTTAGGCAGAATGTTAGAGGGCGCAGGCTCTGCTTTCGCAGGTCTGGTAACCGGTGCTTTGATTCTGAATCTGGTAGATAGAAAACGTATGAGCTTCTGGAGCTGCCTTATGACAATGGCAACCGTTCTTCCACAGGTTATCATGACAAAAGGTGGAACAACATTGATGGTTAACTCTGGAATTACTTTCCAGAAACTTTTCCTTATCGTTTGTGGTATTTACGGTGCAGCAATCATTATCTGGATTGCATTGGTTCCATTCAGCGTAAGAATCCATGGTGTTGCCAGTGCAAAGAAAGCGACGAAAGAGCAGACCAGAAAAGTTTACAAGAACAAACACGCTTGGTTCGTTGCCATCGCTCTTATTTTCTACAACGCTGGCTCTATGACTTTCACCGCTTACATCATCAAGTTCTTAACAACCAAGGGCTTAACACAGATGCAGGCTGCTGACTACTACAGCTTAACAACAATTATCGGTCTGGTTTCCATGATCGTATTTGGTATTATTTCTGATAAGTTCAAAACAAGAAGAAAAATTGCGATTCTTTCCTTCATCGCTGCAGCAGTTGCATTCATTACTTTAGGAGTTATTCCTGGAAACATGATCTGGATTTACGTATGCTTATGGGGAACTCTTCCTCGTTCCATCGCTGGATTTACAAATGCTACTTCCGCAGAACTTGCAGAGGTTCCATCCGATATTCCTATTGTAAACTCTGTTCGTAATACAATTACTCAGATCGGTTCCATCGTTATGGGTCTTCTCATGGGTGTATTAATCCAGTACGCAGGATACCAGGTAACAACCTTCATTATCGCCGGCGGTATGTTAGTTGGTGCTGTAATGTGGTTCTTAGCTAAGAAGATTATCTGATTTTCGTATTAAAATACAGTTGGAAAGATGCGTCCCTTGGGCGCATCTTTTTTGTTGCCCTTACCATCTAAATTTAGTAAAATATAATATGAAAAATTGTGCAAAAATAAAGCAGCAAAGGAGCGTCAAAATGGGAAAATATGATTTTGAAACAGTATTAGACAGATTAGGACATGATGCGGTGGCTTTAGATTATCCATGTTGTGAAAGAGGATTCTTTCCAGAAGGGCCTAAGAATGGATATTCCTTGATTCCTATGTGGGTTGCGGACATGAACTTTGTTACGGCACCGTCCGTAGTAGAATCCATTCAGGGAAGATTGGATCATCATTCCTTCGGCTATTTTTCACCTCGTAAAGAATACTATGATGCCATCATCAACTGGCAGAAAGTAAGATATGGTGTGGATGTTGCCAAAGAAGCCATCGGTTATGAAAACGGTGTTATGGGAGCTCTTGCGACCTTCCTGAATGCGTTCATGGAAGAGGGCGAGACTTTGTTGATTCATGGACCTACCTATATTGGATTTCAGGATGTAATTAAGACCTGTGGACATCCAATGTCTATTTCTCCTCTGGTAGAAGATGAAAACGGAATCTTACGTATGGATTTTGAAGATATGGAAAAACGTATCGTAGATGAAAATCTGAAAATCGCAGTATTCTGTTCTCCTCATAACCCAGCAGGAAGAGTATGGGAAAAATGGGAAGTAGAAAAATTCATGGAACTGATGAAAAAATATGACCTGAAAGTTTTCTCTGATGAAATCTGGTGCGATCTGATCTTAAATGGCGCTCAACATGTTCCTACGAACTCCGTAAGCGAAGATGCTAAGATGAGAACCGTTGCTGCCTATGCTCCAAGTAAAACCTTCAGTCTTTCCGGTATGGTTGCTTCTTATCATGTTATCTATAACGAAGATCTGAAGAAGAAAATGGCAGAGACCGCTGCAAAATCCCATTACAACAGCATGAACATCTTCAGCCAGTATGCGCTGCTCGGCGCTTACAGCGACGAGGGACAGCAGTGGGTTAACGAGCTTCTTCCGGTGCTTGCTCACAATATGGAATTTGTATGTGATTACATCCGCACAAATTATCCAAGTATTAAATTCCATCAGTCCCAGGGAACTTACATGTTGTATCTGGATTTAGGCGATTTCGTTGCAGAAAAAGGAATCACCATTAAAGATGCTTTAAGATTTGGCTGGGAGCGTGGCGTAATGTGGCAGAACGGTGAGCCTTTCGGAACGCCGAACTCTATCCGCTTAAATCTGGCTTTACCTACATGGCAGATTGAAGAAGCCATCAAACGACTGAATACAAAATTAGATTAATATAGATTTTTTTATGGAGGCTGTTATGAAAAATTATGAATTTTGGTTTCTTGTAGGAAGCCAGGAACTTTACGGTCAGGAAGTCCTTGACATTGTTGCAAAAAGATCTCAGGAAATGGCAGCGGAACTTTCCAAAAAACTGCCTTATCCTCTGGTATATAAAGACACCGTAAAATCCAGCGCTCAGGTAGACAAGCTGATCAAAGAAGCGAACTATGATGACAACTGTGCAGGTATCGTTACCTGGTGCCACACCTTTTCACCGAGCAAAATGTGGCTGAATGGTTTTGAACTGCTTCAGAAACCTTACTGCCATGTTGCTACACAGTACAATGAAGAAATTCCAAATGAAGAAATCGATATGGACTTTATGAATCTGAATCAGGCTGCTCATGGTGACAGAGAACATGGATTTATTGCAGCTCGTCTCCGCATGCCTAGAAAGATTATCGCTGGTTACTGGAAAGGTGAAAAAGTTGCAAAACGTTTAGGCGACTGGATGAAAGTAGCTGTTGGTGCAGACTTCTCAAAACATCTGAATGTTATGAGGTTCGGGGACAATATGAGAGATGTTGCCGTAACCGAAGGCGATAAGATTGAAGCTCAGAGAAAATTCGGCTGGCAGGTAAATACCTGGGCAGTTGGTGATCTCGTAAAAGAGATGAATGCCGTAACAGACGAAGAAGTAGAAGCTCTGTTTGAAGAATACAAAGCAGAATATGACATCAATACCGATGACATTGCCGCTATCAAATATCAGGCAAGAGAAGAAATCGCTATGCAGAAAATGCTGGAAGCAAATGACTGCCACGCATTTGCGAATACTTTCCAGGACCTTTACGGAATGGAACAGCTTCCGGGACTTGCTTCTCAGCATCTGATGAGCAAAGGTTATGGATACGGCGGAGAAGGCGACTGGAAAGTTGCTGCTATGACAGCTATTCTGAAAGCTATGGGCGAAGGCGGAAATGGCGCCAGCGCATTCATGGAAGACTATACTTATAACTTAGTTGATGGCAAAGAATATTCTTTAGGCGCTCATATGTTGGAAGTCTGCCCAAGCCTTGCAGCTGAGAAACCTAGAATTGAAACTCATTTCTTAGGAATCGGCATGAACGAAAAAGACCCGGCAAGATTAGTATTTGAAGGAAAACCGGGCAAAGCTGTTGTCTGCACCTTGATCGACATGGGCGGAAGATTCCGTTTAGTCTGCCAGGACATTGAAGTAGAAAAACCGATTTATGAAATGCCAAATCTTCCGGTTGCACGTGTTATGTGGAAAGCTCTTCCGGACCTTACAACCGGTATTGAATGCTGGATCACTGCAGGCGGCGCACATCACAGCGTATTAAGCTACGATGTAACAGCAGAAATGCTTCGTGAGTGGGCAACTATTATGGATGTAGAATTTGTTCATATCGGCGAAGGCTCCTGCCCGGCAAAATTAGCAGAAGAATTGATGATTAAAGACTTAATCTGGAAACTGAAATAATAGATACGAAAAGGACGAAAAGATGAATCTTGAAAAAACAGTAATCGGTATTGAATTTGGTTCCACCAGAATCAAAGCCGTAATGCTGGATGAAGAATATAAACCGGTAGCTTCCGGAAGCTACGATTGGGAAAATAAGTTCGAGGGTGGATACTGGACTTATTCTCAGGAAGAAATTTTTAAAGGAATCCAGGATTGCTATAAAGAATTAAAGAAAGATGTCAAGGAAAAATTCGGCCTTACGTTGACAACCACAGGCGCTATCGGTATTTCCGGTATGATGCACGGATATCTGATTTTCGATAAGGACGGAAAACAGTTAGAAGAATTCCGTACCTGGAGAAATACCACAACGGGCGAAGCAGCAGAGAAACTTTCCCGTCTCTTTGGATTTAACATTCCTCAAAGATGGAGTGTTGCCCATCTTTATCAGGCCATGCTGAATGGGGAAGAAACGGTTCGGAAAATCGACCGCATAACAACTTTGGCAGGATTTATCCATTATCAGCTGAGTGGAGAACACCTTATGGGAATCGGCGAAGCTTCCGGCATGTTCCCAATAGATAGTGCGGTAAAAGATTATGATGCAGACATGATTTCTAAGTTTGACGCTCTGGCAGAAGAAATGGGCATGCCTTGGAAAATGAGAGACATTTTCCCGAAGGCTGTTAACGCTGGAGCGTATGCTGGAAAGCTTACGACAGAAGGTGCAGCTTTCTTGGATCCGGAAGGCGATTTACAGGCAGGTATTCTGCTGGCTCCTTGTGAGGGGGATGCTGGTACCGGTATGGTTGCTACCAACTCGGTAAGAGTACGTACCGGAAACGTTTCTGCAGGAACTTCTGATTTCGCAATGCTGGTAACGGATAAGAAAATAGGAGTTCATCGTGAAATCGATATGGTTACCACACCGGATGGAAATCCGGTGGCGATGGTTCACTGTAACAACTGCACTTCCGACATTAATGCCTGGATAGGCTTATTTGATGAGTTCGCGGAATACTTCGGCGTAAAAATTGATAAAAATGATCTTTATACGAAGTTGTTCCAGAAGGCTTTAGAAGGAGCGAAGGATTGTGGCGGCTTAATGAATTACAATTACTTCTCTGGAGAAGGCGTAACGGATTTGGACGAAGGGCGTCCTGTTTTTGCAAGAATGCAGAACTGTGATTTCTCTTTAGCCAACTTTATGCGCGTACAGCTGATGTCTTCCCTGGCTACTTTGAAAATCGGATTAGATATTCTGGTTGGAGAAGAGCAGGTAACTGTTGATAAGCTTTATGGACATGGCGGGTTCTTCAAGACGCCGGTTGTTGGTCAGAAAATGCTTTCCGCGGCAATTGCAGCTCCGGTTTCCGTAATGGAAACGGCAGGCGAAGGTGGCCCTTATGGAATGGCTCTTCTTTGCGCCTACATGCTGGATAAAGACGGAATGGATTTAGCGGACTTCCTGGACAAAAAGGTATTTGCGGGAGCTCCATCGGAAACGATTATGGCAGAGGCAGAAGACGTTCAGGGATTTGCAAAATTCCTGGAGAGCTATAAGGCTGGTCTGGAGATGGAAAAAGCGGCAATACGGACTTTGCAATAAGCAAATAAAGGCGAATGCCAAATTAAAGGAAAAGAGATTGATATGCTGAAAAAATTAAAAGAAAGAGTATGCGAAGCGAACTTACAGCTTCCAAAATATGGACTGGTTACTTTTACCTGGGGTAATGTTTCGGAAATTGACCGGAGTAAAGGACTGGTTGTCATTAAACCGTCCGGTGTTTCGTATAAAGAAATGAAGCCGGAAGATATGGTTGTTGTGGATCTGGATGGAAATGTAGTAGAAGGAAAATTAAAGCCGTCCAGCGACATGCCGACACATATTGAACTATACAAAGCTTTTCCGGAGTGTGGCGGAATTGTTCATACGCATTCTGAGTGGGCAACCAGTTTTGCTCAGGCGGGGATGGCCCTGCCGGCTTTAGGAACGACCCATGCGGATTATTTCCATGGCGAGATTCCTTGTACCCGTCAGCTGAAATCCCGGGAAATTAACGGAGACTATGAGAAAGAAACCGGTCTGGTTATTGCAGAAACTTTCCGGACAAAGAAAATTGACCCGGAAGGAATTCCAGGGGTTTTAGTACATAGCCATGGACCTTTTGTATGGGGAAAAGACTGCTTCGACGCCGTTCATAATGCTGTAGTTATGGAGTCGGTAGCTTTTATGGCATATCATGCACTTCAGTTGAATCCGGAAGCAAAGAGCATATCTCAGGCAATTCTGGATAAACATTATAATAGAAAACATGGTGCGAATGCTTATTATGGCCAGAATAAAAAATAAAATTATTGTCGACTATATGTAGTGGGACGATAAAAAAAGAGCTGCAAAAAGAGTAGCTCTTTTTTTGTTACATTTCTACAAGATAATAAAAAAGTTTACAGAAAAATGCAGAAAAATTTCTTTATTTTTTGTACAATGTGTATTATTATAGTAGCATAACAAACAAATTTTACCTGATTTTGATGTGCAATTTGTTTATTATATGGAAAATATAAAATCGTTGGGGCAGCTACTATATATGGAAATTGATACATGACCATAGAATGGTCATAAATGGGGTGTAATATGATATCAAATCAAATATTACAGAAGACACTGGATGAAATCAAGACGATAGTGAATGAGGATCTGGCTATATTGGATCTGAATGGACAGATTGCTGTCCGGACGTTCAGGGATAAAGATATTGACGGAAAAAAAGTTGCAGATTTTGCAAAATCCACCCGGGAATATAAAGAAATCCCTGATTTTCAGTTATTCAAAATTAAAGACGATACGCAGGATGAGTATATTCTGGCGGTTTGTGGGAATTCCTCCAGTACCGAATTGATCGGACGTATGGCCAAATATCAGATTGAAACGCTGATGGCCGCTTACAAGGAAAAATTTGACCGGGATAATTTCATTAAATCTCTGTTAATGGATAACCTGCTACTGGTGGATATTTTTGACCGTTCCAAGAAGCTGCATGTGGAATTGGAAGCAAAAAGGGTTGCATATCTGGTAGAACTTCAGAAGAAGAACCAGGACGATGCCATCGGAACTATAAAGAATCTTTTCCTTGACAGCCAGGATTTTGTCACAGCATTGGATAAAAAGAACATTGTTGTCATTAAGCAGCTGGACGAAAAAACCACCGAATCCGACCTGGAAAAAATTGCAATGAAAATTGTTTCCGCCCTCCGCAGCGATATCGGGGAAGAACCGATTATTGCTTATGGCATGACAGTAGAGGATCTGAAAGATGTTTCCAAGTCTTTTAAAGAAGCGAAAATGGCGCAAGAAGTTGGTAAAATTTTCTTCCAGGAAAGAAATATTAATTCTTATAATTCTCTGGGAATCGGAAGATTGATCTATCAGCTGCCGATGCCGTTGTGTAAATTGTTCATCAGCGAAATATTTCGCAGTGTTTCTTTAAAAGATTTTGACGAAGAGACGATTGAAACCATCAACAAATTCTTTGAAAATTCCCTGAATGTTTCGGAAACTTCCAGACAGTTGTTTATTCATAGAAACACCTTGGTTTACCGTCTGGATAAAATCCAGAAGATTACTGGTCTGGATTTGAGGATTTTTGATGATGCAATTACTTTCAAGATTGCTTTAATGGTTTCCAGTTATATGCAGTATGTTGAAAGTTTGGATTTTAAATAAAACGGATTTTGATAATCGGAGGATTATATTCATATGATAAGACTTGATAATGTCACAAAAACATATGGGGAAAATAAAAACGCTCTTGATAATGTCAGTCTGCACATTTATCCGGGAGAATTTGTTTTTATCGTAGGTGATTCCGGAGCAGGAAAGAGTACCTTATTTAAACTTCTCATAAAGGAATTAGAACCGACTTCCGGAGAAATTTTTATTAACGGCCAAGCGGTTGTCCGTATGCGAAGAAGAAAAATACCAATGCTGAGACGTAATGTTGGAGTTGTATTCCAGGACTTCCGACTTTTAAAAGACCGGGATGTCTTTGAAAACATAGCCTTTGCCCAGAGAGCGATTGGAATTTCTTCCGACAGGGAAATACAGAAGAATGTTTCCGATGTCTTAAAGCTGGTTAAAATTTCCAATAAGTATAAATCTCTGCCAGACCAGTTGTCCGGTGGTGAAAAACAAAGAGTTGCTCTTGCAAGAGCTCTCGTTAATCGACCGAAAATTCTTCTGGCGGACGAGCCTACCGGAAATCTGGACCCGGGAAATTCCCAGATTATTATGGGAATTTTAGAAGAAGTAAATCGTCGTGGAACTACGGTGGTGGTCGTTACCCATAACCATGAAATTGTACGTCAGATGAATAAACGTGTCATTAATCTGAAAAATGGCATGATTGTCAATGATATTCAGGAAGGAGGACTTGCCAGATGAAAGGTAATTCATTCTTCTATTGCCTTGGACAAGGATTTAAAGGGATTAAAAGAAACAAAGTATTCTTCCTGGCATCTGTGGCCACTATTGCGGCCTGCGTATTTATGGTAGGACTTTTACTTTCGATTATCTTAAATGTTACCCATATTATCGAAGAAGCTCAGGATTCGGTTTGTATTACCGTTTTCTTTAAGGAAGACCAGACCGAATCGGATATTCAGGATTTAGGCGACCGGATCAAACAATGGGATGAAGTTGCCTACATTGAGTACACTTCTGCAGACGAAGCATGGGAGACTTTTAAAAAAGATTATTTCGCATCCAACCCGGAACTGGCGGATGGCTTTGCGAATGATAATCCACTTGCCACTTCCGCTTCCTATTCGGTTTATCTGACCGATATTTCTTATCAGTCAAAGGTTGCAGAGCGGTTGAGCTCGATGCCGGAAATCCGTCAGGTAAACAAATCGGATGTTACGGCAAGTGCATTATCTGATTTTGGTAAAATTGCAGGCATTGTTTCCCTTGCAATCATCATCGTTTTGCTGGCAGTTTCCATTTTCCTGATCAGCAATACAATCACAACGGGTATTACCGTGCGTTCGGAAGAAATAAAAATCATGAAATATGTAGGAGCCACGGATTTCTTCGTTAAATCGCCTTTTGTATTTGAAGGAATTATTATCGGATTGATCGGTGCTGTAATCCCGCTGATTATTTTATTCTTTATATACAAGTCCGCCATCTCTTATGTGGTTGGACAGTTACAGACTTTTGCCAGTGCCTTTTCCTTGCTCCCTATGGGAAGCCTGTTTGCATTACTGATTTTGGTATCCCTCGTTTTGGGAATGGGAATTGGTTTTGTAGGAAGCATCATCGCAACCAACAAATATATTAAAGTCTGATAGGAATGAGCGAAATGGATGAAAATAATAACGGAATGAATCCGGAACCGGATAAAAAATCACCGAAATTTTTTACAGGATTTCTTGTAGGCGTATTAGTCGCAGTGGCCATTCTTCTGGCAGCTTTCGTGGGATACCGTTTGTTTGCCAATCGGACTGCTTGGGTCAATGCAAGAAAAAAACAGGCACAGACGGAAGAAGAAGGAACCTATAAAGATAAACTGGATCTGATCATGCAGTATCTGGATGCTTATTATGTCGGGGAATATGATGAAAATGAAATAGAAACCGGCCTGAGCAAGGCTCTTCTGGCAAGTATCGGGGATAAATATGCGATGTACTATACTCCGGAAGAATTCCAGGCTTTGATGGAGGATTCTTCTGGTGAATATGCCGGTATCGGCGTAAGCGTTGTCATGAACGAAGACAATGAAGTAGAAATTTATAAGGTATTTGAAGGCACCCCGGCAGAAGAAGTAGGTCTCCAGCTCCGGGATATCATTATCAGCGCAGACGGGGAAACCAAATTTGAAGTACTGGACGATCTGGTATCCATCGTGCGTGGTGAACCGGGAACAACAGTTGATCTGATTGTAAGAAGAAACGAGAAAGAGCTGCCATTTACGGTATCCCGAGCGAAAATACAGACGCCGACCGTTGAGTTTGAGTTAATGGATAACGGAATCGGATATATTTATATTTCGGAATTTGATAACGTAACCGTGGAGCAGTTCAACAATGCCCTGGATTCTTTGGAAACACAGGGGATGCAGTCTTTAATCATTGACGTCCGCGATAATCCGGGTGGCGATTACGCTACGGTTGTGGCAATGTCGGACCGTGTGCTTCCGGAAGGAATTATCATTTCGACGAAAGATAAGAACGGAAATGAAAAAAAGGAAATGTCCGATGAAGAACATCAGCTGACTCTTCCGATGGTTGTTTTAATCAATGGAAATACTGCCAGTGCTGCGGAACTTTTCTCTGGTGCCATTTCGGATTATGGACTGGCAACTCTGGTTGGGGAAACAAGCTACGGAAAAGGTGTGGTTCAAAGTATATTCCGTCTTCCGGATAATTCCGGCATGAAATTCACCACAGAAAAATACTACATTCCAAGTGGAAGATGCGTGGACGGAGTTGGATTGAAGCCAGACATAGAAGTTATTATTCCAGACGAGGCTTATGAGGACGGCGTGATTACGGAAGAGGAAGATACACAACTCCAAAAAGCAATTGAAATATTAAGTGGCGTTGAATAAGACAGGTAGAATCAGAAAAAATAAGAGGATTTTTATGAAAAAAAGAAATCTGAAAAAAGTTGTCCGCATTATGGTTCTCGGCGTAATCGTTACAGCCTTTTTAGGGCAGACGGTTTTTGCGGATGATCTTAATGATGCAAAACAGAGACAGCGGGAAATCGAACAGGAACTGGCAGACAGTGAATCCAGATTGGAAGAACTGCGTGCCAACGTTGCTACCGCAGAGCAGGAAGTTGCTGCAGTTGATAAAGAAATCAGTGCAATTCAGGCCATTATCGATGGTTATCAGAAACAGTCTGACGAAAAACAGGCGGAAATTGATGACCTTCAGAAGGAGATCGATTACGACCAGACCTTGATTGATGCGGAATATGAAGCAATGAGTAAGAGAATCAAATTCATGTACGAAAACATGGGCAATTCTTATGTGGAGGTATTCTTCACTTCAGATTCTTTTTCTGATGCTTTGAATAAGATTCAGTATCTTTTGGAATTGAATAATTACGATCGCCGGCAAATGAAAAAAATCCAGGAATTGCAGGACGCAATTGTAGAAAAACAGGATGAAGTAAAAGAAGAAAAAAAGGCGATAGACGAGTTAAAAAAAGGTCAGGAGGACCAGAAAAAAGTACTGGACGAAGTCCTGGAAGTAAAAGCACAGCTAGTAGATGAATACAGAAATGCCGCAGCAATTGAGGCAGAGCAGAATGCTTTCATCAACCAGCAGCTGACAGAGCAGAAAGAAGTAGTGAATCAGCTGATTAAAGATTATGAGAAAGAGCATGGATATATTCCTTCCAACGGATCTTTCTGTTGGCCTTTAGCAGCGCCGTTTGATCAGAACTGGATTACTTCCTGGTATGGTTGGAGAGATGATCCGTTTGGAGGCGGATTTACTTCCTGGCATGGAGGCTTGGATATCGGTGCTTATTGTGATACCCCAATTTATTCCGTACTTGATGGCCAGGTTATTATCTCCAGTGACGGATGGAACGGTGGATGTGGTAACTATACGGTTATCTATCACGGCAGTGGATTATATACGGAGTACATGCATCAGAATTATCGGGCTGTTGAAGTAGGGGACTATGTTTCCCGGGGACAGGTTATCGGATATGTGGGAACCACAGGTTCCTCTACCGGTTACCATCTCCATATTGGCGTTGTTGAATGTGACTGGGGATTTGATTGCTCTTGCCGTGTAGACCCGGCACCATATTTAGGATTGTATTAAGATATGAAACAGAATGAATTATTAGAATCTTTATCAAAAGAAGAATTAATCGAATTAATTGGGATTTATTCCAAAAACTGGCTGGCATTGGATGGGGTCTGGTTTCAGTCTATCGAAGAAAAACGGGGCATGGATGAGGCCATGTTTCATGATGAGCGGGCCTGGGAACGTTTTACTGTAATTGAAGCGAAACGAATCAAAGAATTTCTGAAATTACCAGAGCAGGCAGGCATCGAAGGACTGGCAAAAGCCCTTCAGCTTCGTTTCTATGGAAATATTAATAAAGACTCCATTGAAATTGACGGTAATACGTTAGTCTATACTGCGATTGACTGTCGCGTGCAGACCGCAAGATTACGAAAGGGAATGCCTTTCCATCCATGTAAATCGGTAGGCGTCATAGAATACAGCGGATTTGCGAAAACCATTGACCGGAGATTTACTTGCGAGTGCGTCAGTTGCTTCCCGGATATTACGGATGATACCTGCTGCTGCAAATGGAAATTTGTATTGAACGACTGATTTTTCAATGTTTCGGATGGGCCTTAGTGAATTTAAAGAAGGCGAACTGATTGAAGGAAAAGCAGACCTTTGTGCAAAGTTCTCTTTTCTGCCGAATTTTCCAATGTATCTGAATCTTTGGTTTGCAGATGATGAATTCCCTGCCTCTTGTAAGGTGCTTTTTAATTCCTCCGCAGAGCATTATCTGAAGGTAGAAGCAGCCGGAACTATCGCCGGAATTCTGCTATCTGAAGCATTAACGCATTAATGCTTTAAACCGGTAAAATTTCTGCTTGACTTACGGACTTACTGTCATTATAATCAAGCTCAATAAATAACAATTTTAGCAACAAAAGGGAGTTAAAATGTTTAAAAAATACGGTAAAACCTATACTTATTATTATTCCTACTTTCGATATTGATATTGGGTTGGTTTTGGCGTAGCAATTTTTATTAAGAAAGTTTTTAAAGCGGACCAGACCTTCTGGTCCGCTATTTTTTTTAAGAGAGGTCAAGAAAATGAATGCAACGATGATAATTACTTTAATCATGACAGTGGCGTTTTTCGCAGTAATGCTGATCATTGGAATCCGTTCCAAGTCCCACGCCCAGGATGTAACCGGTTTTGTTTTAGGCTCCAGAAATGTAGGACCATGGCTTAGTTCTTTTGCATATGGTACTTCCTATTTCTCCGCAGTAATTTTCGTTGGATATGCAGGACAGTTTGGATGGAATTTTGGCCTTGCATCCACCTGGATCGGTCTGGGCAATGCTTTTATCGGCTCCCTTCTTGCATGGCTGGTTTTAGGAAGACGGACCAGAATCATGACAAATCATATGGAAAGTAAAACTATGCCGGAATTCTTCGGAACACGTTTTGAATCCAAAAAATTAAAAGTTGCGGCATCCGTTATTATTTTCATTTTCCTGATTCCTTACACAGCTTCTCTTTACAATGGACTCTCCCGTCTGTTCGCTATGGCATTCCCGGGAGTAAATTACGCAGTATGTGTCATTATTATGGCAGTCTTAACAGGAACCTACGTAGTAATCGGCGGATACATGGCAACGGCAATCAACGACTTTATTCAGGGCTTATTAATGTTAGTAGGCATTGTTGCAGTTATTGTTGCCGTATTAAATGACAACGGCGGATTCAGCGCCGCAATCGAATCCCTGGCAACCGGCCCAAACGGTGGCTGGCAGTTCACCTCCTTCTTCGGCGCAGATCCGGTATTCCTCCTTTTCGTAATTCTGCTTACTTCTTTAGGCACATGGGGACTTCCTCAGATGGTTGGAAAATTTTACGCTATCAAGAATGAAGATGCAGTAAAGAAAGGTACCGTTATTTCCACCTTGTTCGCAATCGTTGTTGCTGGTGGATGCTACTTTTTAGGCGGCTTCGGCAGATTATACAATGTAGACGTTGCAACAGAAGGCTTTGATGCAGTAATCCCACAGATGCTTTCAAAACTGTCACCGATTATTATCGGTATTGTAATCGTATTGGTACTTTCCGCTTCCATGTCGACTCTTTCGTCTCTGGTACTGACGAGCGCTTCTACCATTACACTGGATTTTATTGCACCGATGACAAAGAAGAAATCCATTGATGAAAAAAAGAAAATGATATTGATGGGTATTTTCATCGCTGTATTCATCGTAATTTCCGCCGTCATTGCAATTAAACAGGTGTCCAATAAGAGCATATTCATTGCACAGATGATGGGTGTATCCTGGGGCGCATTGGCAGGCGCATTCCTGGCTCCGTTCCTTTATGGCTTATACAGTAAACGCATCAGCCGTGTAGCAGTAGCAGTTTCCTTCGTATGGGGTATCGGACTGGAAATCATTCAGCTGTTCATTTCCTTAGGCGTTTTCTCCGTAGCAGGAAGCCCATTCTTAAGCTTTGTGTTTAAGAATTCTTTATACTCCGGAGTATTCGCTATGGTTGGTGGCCTTATTATCGTTCCGATCATCAGCTGGTTGACCCCAGGTTCCCGTCCGGTAGAAGTTGAAAAGATTTTCTCCTGCTACAACAAGACTCAGAATGTTGAAATTAAAGAACATCTTGGAAAATAAGATTTGCTTAAGGGATGGAAAAAAAAGAATCTTCTGTTAAAATGTATAAAAGATGAAACATTTAAGGCAGGAAAAATGAAAAAATTATTTCGAATCGTAATTATTGTATCTGTTGCTATGGCAGTTCTGGCAGCCGCCGGCTGTGGGAATAAAGGGAATTCCGAAACTGAACCAGAACAACCGGAATCTGAAGTGGAAATATCAGGCGAACAAAAAAACTGGGGGGCCTTTCAGGTTTTTATTCCAGAAGGAATGACTTTAACCGGTGGCAGTCTGATAGATATTGAAGATCCGAACAGTCTTTGGATTCAGCCAGAGGAATTTAGTCTGGATTGTCTTCAGATAACGAAAACTGATGAAGCTTCGGCAGAAAAAGACATAAAAGAAGCAAAAGAGGCCTATGATACCTCGGATATCAGTAAATTCTCCGCCGGAGAATTCTCCTGGACCGGTGTTTCGTACGTGTCCGGAGATCGTCTGGTACAGATTCTGATGGGCGTCAGTGGTGGCATCTGCGTTGAGGTGAAAATCACCGGTTATGAATATGATTCCGATATGGTAAAGTCCATTTTGGAAGGTATTCATATTTTGCAATAAGGGCATGCTCTGAATTGCAAGGTATACTTTCTTATGATAAAATAAATAAGTTATGTATACAAAATTTTAACAAGGCATGAATCTTTATAACAAAGGTTCCGTGCCATAAAAGACAGGCAGTAATGTTATTTCATAATTTTTTGAATTATATAGACCCGGGAACAGGAAGTATGTTGTTCGCCATTATTATTGGCGTGGTAACAGCAGGAATTTTTGTTGTCCGTGGTCTTTTTATTAAATTTAAATTTTTCCTTCAGGGTGGTCGTGGAAAGCAGGAAGATTTAAAGAAATCCACCTGTGTTATTTTCAGTGACAGTAAGACCTATTGGAACGTTTTTAAACCGATATGCGAGGAATTCGAGCGAAGGGGTGTCGATTGCCAATACCTGACGGCTTCCAAAGATGATCCCGCTTTGGAAGAACATTATGAACATGTAAAATGTGAATTTGTTGGGGAAGGAAATATGGCCTTTGCCAAATTGAATATGATGAGTGCCGTCATCTGCCTTTCGACGACGCCGGGCTTGGATGTGTTGCAATGGAAGCGGTCGAAGGATGTAGGGTGCTATATTCATATTTTCCATGGAATTTATGATGCGACCGTATACCGTATGTTCGGTCTGGACCATTACGATGTTGTTCTTATGACCGGAGAATTTCAGAGAAAGCAGATTCGCGCCATGGAACAGATGCGGAATTATCCGGAAAAAGAGCTGGAAATTGTAGGCGTAACGAATCTGGACAGTCTGATGGAACGCCGGAACAAGGAAGGTCGAAAACATAACGAGAAGAGAACGGTTCTTCTGGCGCCTTCCTGGGGCGATGCCTGTATTTTAAATAAATATGGTGCGGAGTTCATTCAGCAGCTTGTCAACACCGGATATAAGATTATCATCCGTCCACATCCACAGACCAAAACCGTGGATCCGGAAATGCTGAAATCCTTAATGGAACAGTTCCCGGAGAATGAAAATCTCAGCTGGAATTTTGATATTGATAATTTTGATTGTCTGAATGAGTCCGATATTCTGATATCCGATTATTCCGGAGTTGTATTTGATTATGCCTTTGTATTTGATGGCCCGATCATGTATGCAGATACGACCTTCCAGTATGAGGTATATGATGCCGCATGGTTTGAAGGGCCGACCTGGCTTCTTGCTACGCTTCCAAAAATCGGCCGGCAGTTAAAACAGGAAGACTTTGGTCACATGAAAGAAATCATTGACGAAGTCATCGTTTCTAAGGAGTATAAAGCCGGAAGAGATGCTGCCAGGGAGGAAGCCTGGGCGGAAAGAGGAAAGGCTACAAAGAATATTGTAGATTTTGTCATTAAGAAGCATGATGAACTGGTCTTCGTAGCAGAGCAGAAGAAAAATAAGACGGACCAGAGAAAGTCCGGTATATTTAATAAAAAACAGAAGTAATTTAAGGAATCTGAATGTTTGTAACCGTTATTTACAATCTTTTCATAATGCCGTTGGAAATGATCTTCGAGGTAGTCTTCTCGTTAGCCTACCGGATTTTCTCCAACCCGGGAATTGCCATTCTGGCCCTCAGTCTGGTCATGAACTTTATGGTTCTGCCATTGTATAAGAGAGCCGATGCAATGCAGGAGGAAGAGCGGGATAAGGTGAACTCCATGGCAAAATGGGTGAACCATATTAAGAAAACCTTCAAAGGCGATGAAAGATATATGATTCTGACGGAATATTACCGGAGTCAGCATTACAAACCGATTTATGCTTTAAAGAGTTCATTATCGCTTCTTTTACAGATTCCGTTCTTTATTTCTGCTTATCATTTTCTTTCGAATCTTCAATTGTTAAAAGGGATGTCCTTCTTATTCCTGAAAGATTTAGGGCAGCCGGACCAACTGATTCATCTGGGAACTTTCAGCATTAATTTCATGCCGATCTTAATGACTTTGATCAATGTGGCTTCTGCTTTTATCTATTTGAAGGGATTTCCACTTCGGGATAAAATCCAGACCTACGGTATTGCTGTCATCTTTCTGGTACTCTTATATAACAGCCCGTCCGGTCTGGTATTCTACTGGACATTAAATCAGATCTTCTCTGTATGTAAAAACATCGTTATGAAGATCATCTTAAAACGAAGAAAATCAAAGGCTCCAAAAGTGGAAAGAGGAGTAAAACCAATTAAGACAAGAATCTATGTCTTAAGCGCAGCAGCTCTCACCATAATTATGGGTCTGTTAATTCCGTTGTCAGTTTTATCTGCGTCTCCGGCAGAATTCATCAGCGGTTCTACGACTCCAACGACGATTCTGGTTAGTACGTTAAGTATCGCCTGTGGATTTTTTATGATATGGATCAGCGTATTCTATTATCTTGCCAAACCAAAAGGAAGGAATATCATCACCTATATTATCTGGGTATTCAGTATTACGGCGATAATTAATTTTATGCTCTTTGGAACAAAGACCGGAACAATTTCCACTTATCTGGTATATGACTCTACACCGAAATTCAGTTTAACAGAAATCGTCATCAATTCCGTGGTATTTGTAGCAGTCGCAGGCGGGCTGGTTCTGATTCTTAAGTTTTTTGAGAAGATTGTTCCCTATATCGGTTTGATCGTAATTGTTGGCGCTTTCGCCTTAGTAGTAGTAAATTCGTCTAACATGAATTCTCTTTTGAAAAAGAGTACGGAGCATGTTACGAAGACGGAAAATCCGGAGAAAATCCTTTCTTTAAGCAAAAATGGGAAAAATGTCATCGTATTTATGCTGGATCGTGCTGTCAGCGGTTATCTTCCGTTTATGCTGGAAGAGAAAGAAGAATTAAATGATATGTATTCGGGTTTTACCTATTATCCGAATACGCTTTCTTTCGGAGACCATACCAACTTTGCAGCTCCGGCGCTTTTCGGCGGATATGATTACACGCCAATTGCCATGAATCGGAGAGGGGACAAGTCTCTTGCAGAAAAACATGATGAAGCTCTTCTGACCCTTCCGGTACTGTTTTCAAACAACGGTTATAAAGTAACGGTCTGTGACCCTCCGTATGCTGGATATTCGGAGATTCCGGACTTGAGTATTTACGATGAGTATGAAGGCATCGATGCTTATAATCTGAAGGGGACTTTTATTACCAACGATTCTGTTATCGGAGGGGTGAAGCTGTCTACGGCTCAGTCTAAGAACTTCTTTGCCTATAGCTTAATGAAGTCCTTCCCGCTGGCTTTAAGGAATTTTGTTTATCTGGATGGTAATTATTTTGGAGCATCCAGTCTTTCGGTAAATGAACCTGTCTTCTTAGAAAGCTATTCTGTTTTGACGGAACTGAAAAACATGACGGAAATAACGGATGAGAAAGAGGGTTCCCTTCTGGTGTTGCAGAATGAGGCACCTCATGCAGCTACATTCCTTAGAACACCGGATTATGTTCCGGGAACCGCTTTAGAAACGACAATACGGATACCTCAGCCGACAAGAACCAGCGAAGATCTGACAATGTATATGGATGAATCCTTACAGGTTCAGAACTATCAGGTAAATATGGCCTCTCTTCTGGAAATCGGAAAATGGATGGATTATCTGAAAGAAGAAGGTGTTTATGACAATACAAGGATTATTATTGCAGCGGACCATGGTTATGGCCTATACCAGTTTGACGAACTTTGGATGTCGGCAGGCAGGGATGTTATGTTCTGTAATCCGCTATTGATGGTAAAAGAATTTGATGCATCCGGGGAGGTAAAAACGGATAAGACTTTTATGACCAATGCCGATGTTCCAACCTTTGCAGTCGATGGATTGATTCCGAACGCTAAGAATCCGTTTACCGGAAAAGAAATCAATTCCAGTGCCAAGAAAAAAGAAAAAGACCAGATTATGACTACTTCTGATATGTTCTACATCAGCACCAATAATGGAAATGTGTTTGATACTTCCGATGGCCAGTGGTGGGGTGTCCATGAGAATATTTATGAGGAAAATAACTGGACAAGATATGAAGAGGTTAATTGACGATGACAGGATTCGTAAAAAATTCAAAAAGAATATTCGTGACGGTGGCCGGTCTGGTTCTTCTGCTGACGGCGGTGTATTCTTTTACGGCTTATGGACAGGAAATAGAAGGTGCTTTTGATATTTATTCCGGAAAGCAGATTATTCCTTTAAGCAAAAAAGGCATGAATGTTATTGTCATTATGCTCGACCGTGCGATTAATGGATATGTTCCGTTCATGTTTGAGGATGAGCCTCTTCTTGCAGAGGAATTTTCCGGGTTTACCCATTATCCGAATACTGTGGGTTATGGATGCCACACGAACTATGCACTTCCGGCTTTGTATGGCGGATATGAGTATACTCCTTGGGCGATGAATGAAAGAGATTCGGAACTGTTAGTAGATAAGCATAATGAGGCTTTAAAGGTGCTTCCGGTTTTATTTGGCAACCGTGGCTTTAAAGTTACCGTATGTGATCCACCTTTTGCGAACTATCAGCAGATTCCGGATCTGAGTATTTACAACGGCTATGAAAATATTAATGCTTACAATGTACAGTACGCATACCAGCCATATGACGACCCTTTGGAATACTACAATATGGTAAATATTGATACTTGGTTTAATCAGAGAAAAGAGGTACTGGATTCGCTCCCATCGTTGACGAATATCAGCGATTCTCAGGAAAATACATTTTTATTTTTACAGAATGATATTACTCATTGGCCGACTTATGTGGAAGAATCGGCAGGATATAATCTGACGACGAGAAGTCTGAATGGCGTTCTGATGTACATGGATGATTATCAGCAACAGACTCATTACATGACCAATATTGCAGCTTTTAAGTCCTTGGGACAATGGTTTGCTTATCTGAAGGAACAGGGCGTTTATGATAATACAAGGATCATTATTACTTCGGACCATGGATTCAGCCTTTATCAGTTTGATCATCTGTGGATGAGCGGGGGACGGGATGTACAGTTTATAAATCCTCTCCTGATGGTTAAGGATTTTTATGCAACTGGACCTTTAAAACTGGATCATTCTTTTATGACGAACGCAGATGTTCCGACCTTGGCGACCAGAAGGGTTATTCAAAATCCGGTAAATCCATTTACCCAAAATGCTCTGAACAATTATACGAAAAACCGGGAAGAACAGTTGACGACATCCGCTCATCAGTTCTATATTGAGTTCAATAATGGAACCGCTTTTGATACCTCCGATGGCTCCTGGTGGGGCGTTCATGACGATATCGGTGTTGAGGAAAACTGGACTTGTTATTGAAAAATGAGAAATGAGAAACGGGGACTGCAAGGACCAAAAAGATCCAAAGCATGGGGATGATGTGGATACCGGTGATTCCTCAAATCCGGCAGGCTGGATTGCTTTGATGACCATGATGGCAGCTGCAATTGCCGTTGTGCTCCTTTATCGTAAAAAACATAATTAAGAGAACTTTTAAGAGATAAAAATCTGATCCGATAGGAATCTATTGGGGCAGATTTTTTATATATGGAAATCATCGGTAAACGTATTGCTGTCTACAAAAGAGTATAGTATCCTTTTTCTATAATTTGTCAGGTCAGGGTTTTTCATGAATACTTTTTTGACAATGTCTGTGCTCCTGATGCGGAATTTGTTTCTTGTAATATTATTACTTCGCATCAGTATCTTTGATTTTCAATATTATATAATCCCGGATAAATATATTGTTGCCGTTCTCGGAAACTGGATGGCTTTCCAGATCTGCGAGATGCCGTCTTCAACTTTGGAAGGATTGCTATCCGGAGTTGTAACCGCTGGTTTTGTACTGGTTGTTGCAGTAGTATTTGAACGGCATCGGAATAGAAAAAGCCTGGGAGGAGGGGATGTGAAGCTCATTTTTGCAGTTTCTCTGTATCTGGGAATGGACCGGTCTCTTTCGATGCTTTTTGTTGCGTGTGTTTTTGGATTCATATCTTATGGCATCGATTCATTTTTTTCTTATAAAAAGGAGGTTTTTGGAGAAACATCCCATAGAAAAAACAACAAAAAAGGGAAAATCCCTTTTGGACCGTCCATTGCGGCGAGCACCCTTTTTTTCTTGTTTTTGCCGTAGAAACCCGGTAGGAAAATCTAAAGAATTTCCACAGATTTTTCATCGTTTTTTAAGGAAATTCAGTTGACAGTAAATTGTTATAATGCTAATATAACACCAGATGTTAGCACTCTTTTGATTTGAGTGCTAACAAAACTAAAAGGAGCTCAGGCGAAACCATAAAACGCGCGGACCGAAAGGTGAAAAAATGGAATTAGATGAGAGAAAAAAGAAAATACTTCAGGCAGTGATCAAGAACTATCTGGAGACCGGAGAACCGGTAGGCTCCCGAACCATTTCGAAATATACGGATTTGAATTTAAGTTCCGCAACCATCCGAAATGAAATGGCGGACTTGGAAGAATTAGGATTTATTTTTCAGCCACATACTTCTGCTGGAAGAATTCCTACGGACGCCGGATACCGGCTGTATGTAGACGATATGCTCTCCGGAAAACAAGAGGAACTGAGTCAGAAAAATCGGAAACTGGAAGAACAGGAAGAAACCCTGAAGAACATGCAGGAAATCATGGACAAAAGGGTAGACCGTATAGAGGAAGTCCTGAAGGACATGGCAAAAATGCTGGCGAATAACACGAACTATACTTCCATGGTATCCATGCCTCAGGCGAACAAGAAACGGCTGAAATTCGTCCAATTAACTCAGCTGGATGAGGGAAAACTTCTTTGTACGATAGTACTGGAAGGAAACATCGTTAAAAACGAAATGATAAAGATCCGCCAGAACTTAGACCAACAGGTTTTATTAAGTCTGAATCTTCTTTTCAATAATAAATTGAATGGTCTGACCCTTCAGGAAATCAATTTTGACATGGTTGCCAATATGGCGGACCAGGCCGGTGAATATGGAGCTCTCGTAACGGAAATAATTAATGCCATTGTAGCGGCCATCGGTTCTGCAGACGGAATTGAAATCTTCACCAGTGGGGCGACCAACATTTTCAAATATCCGGAACTTAGCGATAACGGGAATGCAAGCAGACTGATTTCCACCTTGGAAGAAAAAGAAATGCTTACCGAACTCCTTACCGACAGTCTGGAAGAAATCGGTGAAAATACAACCGGCATTCAAGTTTATATCGGAGAAGAAACTCCGGTAAATTCTATGAAAGGCTGTTCCGTAGTAACGGCAACTTATGAATTTGAAAAAGGCGTCTACGGAAAGATCGGTATTATCGGACCGAAGAGAATGGATTATGAAAAGGTACTGGATGCGTTGAAAAACGTAACCGGGAACCTGGATAAAACATTTAAGAAAAAGAAAGACGAAGGATAAGAGAAAGGCAGGCATTTAATTTTGGCAGATAGAGAAATGAAATGGGCGAAAGAGGCAAAGCAGAGAATGGAAGAAGAATTAAAAAAAGAAACTGAGGAAGTTAAGGAAGAAACAAATACAGAGGAAGCTGCGGAAGAAGTTTTGGAAGGTGAAGTTGTAGAAGAAACCGAAGAAGAAACAAAAGAAGAGGATACCGTAGAAAAAGCAATCGCGGAGGTTCAGGAAAAATATCAGAGGCTTTTTGCAGAATTTGATAATTTCCGTAAAAGATCCGAACGTGAAAAGAGCATGCGTTATGACATGGGAGCTAGAGATATGGTTGAGAAGATTCTTCCGGTGCTGGATACTTTTGAATTAGCATTGAAAAATGTTCCGGAAGCAGAAGCGGATTCCCCGTTTGTGGATGGAATGGAAAAAATACATAAACAGTTCGTTACTGTTCTGGAAAATGCCGGCGTAAAGCCGATCGATGCGGTAGGACAGGAATTTAATCCGAACTTCCATAACGCGGTAATGCATGTCGAAGATGAGAACGTAGGAGAAAACATCATAGTAGAAGAATTGCAGAAAGGCTATATGTATAAAGACTCCATCGTTCGTTACAGCATGGTAAAAGTAGCAAATTAAGAGGAAAACCGTGAAAGCGGAAAACATATAAACAAGTAAAAAACCAGAGGGCAAAGGCCCGAAACAGGAGGAAAATAAAATGTCAAAGATTATCGGAATTGATTTAGGAACAACAAATTCATGTGTAGCTGTTATGGAAGGCGGAAAACCTGCAGTTATCGCTAACGCAGAAGGTATCCGTACGACTCCTTCCGTAGTTGCTTTCACAAAGAACGGAGAAAGATTAGTAGGCGAACCTGCAAAACGTCAGGCAGTTACCAATTCTGACCGAACTATCTCTTCCATCAAGAGACAGATGGGATCGGACTACAGAGTAAATATTGATGGAAAAACTTATTCCCCACAGGAAATTTCTGCAATGATCCTTCAGAAATTAAAAGCAGATGCAGAAGCTCACTTAGGTGAAACTGTAACCGAAGCGGTTATTACGGTTCCTGCTTACTTTAACGATGCACAGAGACAGGCTACTAAAGATGCTGGTAAGATTGCAGGCCTTAAGGTTGACCGCATCATCAATGAGCCTACCGCAGCAGCCCTTTCTTATGGATTAGATAATGAATCTGAGCAGAAGATCATGGTATACGACCTTGGTGGTGGTACTTTCGATGTTTCCATCATCGAAATCGGTGATGGTGTTATCGAAGTACTTGCGACAGCCGGCAACAACCGCTTGGGCGGCGATGACTTTGATGAGAGAGTTACCAATTACCTTATTTCCCAGTTTAAAGCTCAGGAAGGTGTGGACTTAAGTACCGATAAAATGGCTCTTCAGAGATTGCGTGAAGCTGCAGAGAAAGCGAAAAAGGAGCTTTCCAGCGCTACCAGCACCAATATCAACCTGCCTTTCATTACCGCAACTGCAGAAGGCCCGAAACATTTAGATATGGACCTTACAAGAGCAAAATTTGATGAACTTACCCATGACCTGGTTGAAGCAACTGCAGGCCCTGTACAGCAGGCTTTAAGAGATGCAGGCCTTACTTCCAGTGAACTTGGAAAAGTCCTTTTAGTTGGCGGTTCTTCCCGTATTCCTGCAGTTCAGGAAAAGGTAAAACAGCTCACCGGACAGGATCCTTCCAAGACGCTGAACCCAGATGAGTGCGTAGCTATCGGTGCTGCTATTCAGGGCGGAAAATTAGCAGGCGATGCCGGCGCAGGGGATGTCCTTCTTCTGGATGTAACTCCACTTTCTCTTTCTATTGAGACCTTAGGTGGAATCGCTACCAGACTGATTGAAAGAAATACATCCATTCCTACAAAGAAGAGCCAGGTATTCTCTACCGCAGCAGATAACCAGAGCGCAGTAGATATCCACGTTGTTCAGGGCGAAAGGGAATTTGCTCGTGACAATAAGACTTTAGGACAGTTCCGTCTGGATGGTATTGCTCCAGCTCCTCGTGGAATTCCACAGATTGAAGTTACTTTCGATATTGATGCCAACGGTATCGTTAACGTAAGTGCAAAAGACCTTGGTACAGGAAAAGAGCAGCACATCACGATTACTTCTGGTTCCAGCATGAGCGATGCAGATATCGAGAAAGCTGTGAAAGAAGCTGCGGAATTCGAAGCTCAGGATAGAATCCGTAAAGAAGCTGTTGATACCAGAAACGAAGCAGATGCTCTTGCAACTCAGGTTGAAAAGGCTATGAAAGACGCTGGCGACAAACTGGATCCTACCGATAAAGCAACCGTAGAGTCTGATTTAAGTACCTTGAAAGCTTTAATCGGAACCGATGCAAACGTAGAGTTAACACCAGAACAGGTAAGCTCTATTAAGTCAGCCAAGGAAAAATTACTGACAAGCAGCCAGCAGCTGTTCACAAAGATGTATGAGCAGGCTCAGGCTCAGGCAAATGCAGGACAGGCTGGTCCGGATATGGGAGACTTCAATGGTGGTGCAAATTATTCCCAGCCAGAGCAGGATCCGAACCCAAATCCAGAAGGCGATGTAGTAGATGGCGATTTTAAAGAAATCTAATAATAATTTAAGGTTTTAATAGACGGAAACGTGAAAAGGTGAGGGGCAGAAGGCCCTTCACCTAAGTTTCCATAAAAGGATAAATAATGGCAGACAAAAGAGATTATTATGAAGTCCTGGGCGTTGCAAAAACTGCCACACAGGATGAAATAAAAAAGGCATATAGAAAACTGGCAAAACAGTATCATCCGGATATGAATCCGGGAGATAAAGAGGCGGAAGCAAAGTTTAAAGAAGCTTCCGAAGCCTATGGTATCTTAAGCGACGAAACGAAGAGAAAACAGTATGACCAGTTCGGCCATGCCGCTTTTGAACAAGGTGGAATGGGCGGAGGCGGAGCTTCTTATCAGGACATGAATGTAGATGATATCCTGAGAGGCTTTGGCTTTGGCGATATTTTCGGCGATCTTTTCGGTGGCGGAGGCGGAAGAAGTTACGGAAGCCGTGGCGCAGCTTACAATGGCCCGATGAAAGGAATGAATGTAGGTGCTGGTGTCCGCATTACTTTCGAAGAAGCAGTGTTCGGTTGCGAAAAAGATATTGAGATTAATTATAAAGAAGAATGCGCTACCTGTCATGGAACGGGGGCTAAACCGGGAACTTCACCGGAAACCTGTACGACCTGTAATGGTTCCGGTCAGGTGGTAAGAAACCGTCAGAGCTTTTTTGGTACCATGCGGGAAGTATCTGCATGTCCGGAGTGCAATGGTACCGGAAAGATGATTAAAGACAAATGTACTTCCTGTCGAGGCTCCGGTTATAAGAATATAAAGAAAAAAATATCTGTCAGCATTCCGGCAGGTATCAGTTCCGGTCAGAGCATCCGTATTTCCGGTTTAGGTGAACCAGGAACCAATGGTGGATCCCGTGGCGATTTGCTGGTAGAAGTTGTAGCAGGCCGGCATCCAATTTTTGTAAGAGACGGAATGGACCTTTATTCTACCGCGTCCATCACCTTTGCAGAAGCTGCTCTGGGTGGTGATATTAAAGTAAAAACCATTGATGGTGATGTTTTATTCCCGATCAAACCAGGAACTCAGACAGATACGAAAATCCGTCTGAAAGGCAAAGGCGTACCTTCCTTAAGGGATAAAAATGTCCGAGGTGACCAATATACTACGCTGGTAGTCAAGGTCCCGGAAAAGATGAATGCAAAGCAGAAAGAAGCCTTAAAAGCTTTTGCAGATTTAATGTATAAATAGTAAAGAGAGACGGCTCATGAAATACACAAAATACACGATAAAAACGACAACGAAGGACGCGGACATGGTCTGCGCCCTTCTTATGGATTACGATATTGTTGATGTTCAGATTGAAAATAATGTTCAGCTGACCGATGAAGAATTAAATCAGTTGTATGCGGCCATGGTCAAGGACCTTCCGGAAGATGATGGGAGCTGTAGCGTAAGCTTCTTTATCGATTATGATGAGGAAAAGGTAGAAGAAACGGATCAGCTGATTGAAAATGTAAAGACCGGACTGGCAGAAGCACCGGATATTTACGGAATTGACCCGGTAGATTTTGTGGTGGAAGAGCAGGATTCTGCGGACTGGGAAAACAATTGGAAAGAATTTTTTAAACCTTTCCGTGTAGATGATATTCTGATTGCCCCGACATGGGAAATCGTTCCGGAGAATATGGAAGGCTTGGAGAATAAAGGCGGATCTGGTGACGCAGAAGAAACCGAGCCAAAGCTGACCATCCGGATTGATCCGGGAATGGCTTTTGGAACCGGTACCCATGAAACAACCAGACTTTGTTTAAGAGGCCTCCGTAAATATATGAAAGAGGGCGATAAAGTCCTGGATTTAGGCTGCGGCAGCGGTATTTTAGGAATCAGCTCCATTAAATTAGGTGCTTCTACGATTACCTCCGTAGACATTGATGAACAGGCGGTAAAAGTAGCAAAAGAGAATTTTGAAATTAATGCGGTCTGTCCGGAAGTCAGTGCCTTCTTTTTGGGTGACGTAGTAGAAAATGAAGCACTGAAAAATGAAGTTATTGCTCTTCATGAATGCGAAGAAGGGTATGGTCCGTATGATGTCGTTGTTGTTAACATTTTAGCCGATGTTATTAAGCTGATGCTGCCGACTTTAGATCAGTATCTGAAAAAAGGTGGCTATCTGATTCTCTCCGGAATTCTGGACGTAAAAGAACAGCTGATCCGTGAAGGTGTTGAAGCAAATAAGAACCTGAAGCTTATCGAAGTTTTCCAGGATGGAGAATGGGTAAGAGTAACGGCAGAAAGAGTATAACAATGAAGCATTTTTTCGTAAGCGGAATATCGGAACGGGATGGATGGATAAGCGTATCCGGTGATGATGTGAACCATATTAAGAATGTCCTGAGAATGAAAGTGGGAGAAGAACTTCTGATCAGCGACGGGGAAGGAACCGATTATCACTGTAGTATTTCTGCGTTTGAAAATGACGAAGTCCTTTGTCAGGTTATGGATACGGAAACCAGTTGTGCAGAACCGACGGTAAAGTTTTATCTGTTCCAGGGACTTCCAAAGGCCGATAAATTCGAACATATTATCCAGAAAGCCGTGGAACTTGGGGTATATGAAATCATTCCCGTAGAAATGGCACGAAGCATTGTAAAATATGACGCAAAAAAGCAGAAAACAAAAACGGAACGGTGGCAGAAAATCGCAGAAGGCGCAGCAAAGCAGAGTCGCAGAGGCATTATTCCGGAAGTAAAAGCTCCTATGAGTATGGGAAAAGCTTTGGAATATGCGAAAGAACATCTGGATCTTATTATGATTCCTTACGAGAATTTCAAAAACATGAAGTCCACCAAGGAACTGATTTCTTCAATTAAACCGGGAATGCAGGCAGGCTTCTTTGTAGGCCCGGAAGGCGGGTTTGAGCCATCCGAAGTGAAGGCTGCAGAGGAGGCCGGTGCAGTGCAGATTTCTTTAGGAAGTCGGATATTAAGAACTGAAACAGCACCGTTGATGCTGCTCAGTGTCTTAATGTTCCAGATGGAAGAATAAGTTTATTCAACTCCGATAAAAAGTTCCATCAAAAATTCACTTTCTTCGTTGGTGACGAATCGGTTTACGCGATTAATACAGAATAAATCTGTTGTAAAATGGTAGTTGTGCTTTTCTGCATAGACTGCCATTTTTTTGAAACAATCCGTAATATCTTCATGATTGGAGGATAAAAGGTCCATATTAAAGAATTCGTGCAGAAAAGAACCTGCCGGCCGATAATAGATGCTTTCTTTTTCGAAAAGTTCCGGAGAAGTCGTGTGTGAGATAAAAGAAATCGGAGAGGTCTCGGCAGTAGCAACTTCATTGACTTCCATTTTTATGGCAACAATCGGTGCCGTTTTGGATGGCTTCTGAATTAATTTCTCCAGATGCTCGGACATTTCCTGAATTCCAGTCAATGAATTAAGGCTTCCACTGAATGGGGACATAAAGTAATACCCTTCTTTTAAGGAGAAAATAGAAGGTACATTTATCGGCGTGGACATATAATTGACCATAGACTGCTGGGTATACGAAGAGATGGATAATCTTTTATTCAGCCGGTCAATTTCTTCCAAAGTTTTTTCTCGTACCTGGTTTAATAATTCAATATATCCGTTTACGGATCGGTGGTTTTGATAGTCCCGTATTTCAGAAACAGAAAAGCCCAGATTTCTCAGATGGGCAATAAACTGAAACCTGTGAAAATCCAGAATGGAATAATATCTATAATGATTTGTTGCATCAATGGTAGGACGTAAGATATCATTTTTTTCATAGTGGTATAAAGTATCTTTCGTTGTTTTACAGGCTTTTGCAAAATCGTTTATAGTAAAAAGCTCATCATTGTTGTTATCATTCACAAAAAACACCTCCAAATATTGTGAAAAATTAATAATTGAGTATTGTCCTACACCATAGTTTAGCATATGCTACAAGAAATTCAAAATGAATTTTGTCGAAGGGGTATATATATACGAAAAAGGGAAATCAGCGTTTTGCTGGTTTTCTTTTTTTTATGAAGTGTTTCATGGAACAACCCATAGAATTCGAAAAAAGTCGCCTTGTGCAGGTTTCGGGATTTTGTTATACTATTTCAGTTATGGAATGTTATTTGGATAATAGCGCGACGACCCGCGCCAGCGAAAATGTAATAAAAACCGTTACCAAGGTGATGGACTTGGATTATGGAAATCCTTCCAGCAAACATATGAAGGGTTTTGAAAGTGAAACCTATTTAAAGGATGCCAGAGAAGCGATTGCGAAAATCCTGAAGGTAAATGAGAAAGAAATCTTATTTACTTCCGGTGGAACAGAATCCAATAATACGGCTTTGATTGGAGCGGCTTTGGCGAATCAGAGACAGGGTCGGCATATCATTACGACTTGTTTTGAGCATGCCAGCGTTCTGGAACCTTTAAAGTATCTGAACGAGTTAAAGGACCAACCGAATTTTGAGATTACCTATCTGACCGTGGATTCCAAAGGGCATATTTCTTTGGAGGCACTTAAAGCGGCCATCCGGGAAGATACCATTCTGGTTTCCATTATGATGGTCAATAATGAAATTGGTGCTGTTCAGGACATTCCGGCGATTGGAAAAATCATAAAAGAAAAGAATCCGAAAACTCTTTTTCACGTGGATGCTATTCAGGCTTTCGGGAAATACGATATTTTCCCGAAAAAGATGAATGTAGATATGATCAGCGTCAGCGCACATAAATTTCATGGGCCAAAAGGTGTAGGATTTTTATATATCAACGATAAAGTAAAAGTAAAACCACTTATTTTAGGTGGCGGTCAGCAAAAAGGCATGCGAAGCGGCACGGACAATGTTCCAGGAATTGCAGGTATGGCAGTAGCCGCTACAGAGGCTTATGGAGCCAAACCAGAAAACATTGCACATATGACAGAACTGAAGAACATGATGATTGACGGATTGTCCGAGATTTCGATTGATGGCGTGACAATTAAAATTAACAGTTGCAAAGATGAAGCTTCTGCACCGCATATTGTCAGCACAACCTTTTTTCCGGTAAAGAGTGAAGTATTGCTCCATGCCTTAGAGGATAGGGGTGTTTATGTTTCCTCTGGCTCGGCATGCTCTTCCAATAAGCCGGGGCTGAGTGGAACCTTACAGTCCATTGGTCTGAGTGCAAAAGAAGCAGATTGTACCTTACGGTTTAGCTTCTGTGAGACCAGTACGGCAGGCGAAGTGGAATATACATTGAAACAGCTGAAGGATTTACTGCCGATGCTTTCGAAATTTGTCAGCAGATAAGAAAAGAATCGTTCTAAATAGAGGTATTTATGGATAAAAAATTATTAATCAAGTATTCCGAGATTGGCGTGAAAGGAAAGAACCGGTATATTTTTGAAGATATGTTGGTTCGAAATATTAACAGCGCTTTGAAGGTGCTTCCGGGTGGCGCCAGTGTCCGCAAGGCCCAGGGGCGTGTTTATGTGACCTATGATGAAAATGACTATGATGAGGCGATTTCTGCTCTTACCAAAGTTTTTGGCATTGCGTGGATCTGCCCGATGGATCAGTATGATAAGATGGGCTTTGAAGATATTGCCAAAGCGGTCAATGAACATCTGGAAAATACCTACGATATGTCGGATGAACATACTTTTAAGGCAAACTGCCGACGTGCAGATAAGGCCTTTCCAATGACTTCCGTGGAAGTCAATGAATCCATTGGGGAAATGGTTCTGAATGCTTTCCCGAATATGAAAGTAGATGTTCATGACCCGGAAATCATGATTAATATTGAAATCCGTCCATATGACGTAAATATTTATTCCAAAGCCATTGCGGGCTTAAGCGGCATGCCGGTAGGCTCCAGCGGAAAAGCCATGCTGCTTCTTTCCGGAGGAATTGATTCTCCGGTTGCCGGATACATGGTTGCAAAAAGAGGCGTCAGTGTAGATGCCATTTATTTCCACGCACCTCCGTATACCAGCGAGAGAGCAAAACAGAAAGTGGTGGATCTGGCAAAGATTATTTCCCGGTATTCCGGACCGATAAACCTGCATGTGGTAAACTTTACGGAAATCCAGATGAAAATATACGAAATCTGTCAGCATGACGAGTTGACCATTATTATGCGCCGGTTCATGATGCGTCTGGCAGAGCATTTTGCCATTAAAAACGATTGTCTCGGACTGGTTACGGGCGAATCCATTGGACAGGTAGCCAGTCAGACCATGCAGAGTATGATGGTAACGAATGAGGTCTGCACCTTACCGGTTTATCGTCCATTATGTGCTTTTGATAAACTGGATATTGTTGCGATTTCTGAGAAGATTGATGCCTATGAGACCTCTATCCTTCCATACGAAGACTGCTGCACGATTTTCGTAGCGAAACATCCGGTAACAAAACCGAAACTGGACCGGATTATAAAGAGCGAGCATAAATTAGACAGCATTATGGATGAACTTATGGAAAGAGCAATAGAAACTACGGAAGTAATAGAAATCTGATGAAAGTAGCGTTTCACACTTTAGGGTGCAAAGTTAATTCCTATGAAAGCCAGGCAGTAGCTGAGCAGTTCTTAAATGAAAATTTTGAGATTGCTCAGTTTTCTGACTTTTGTGATGTTTATATTGTCAACACCTGCTCGGTGACGGCAGAGGCGGCCAGAAAATCCCGTCAGATGCTGCACCGCTGTAAAAAGATCAATCCGGAGGCGACCGTTATTGCCTGCGGATGCTTTGCACAGGAAGCAAAAGAAGAACTGTTAGAAGATGGCGCGGTAGATTACGTAGTAGGAAATAATGAAAAGTCCCGGATTATCCGCCTGATTGCCGATAAACAGCAGAAAAAGGTGCTGGTAGATGACCTGACTCATTGTATGGACTATGAAAATCAGAACATTACGAATCAGGGAAGTCATGTCCGGGCTTATGTAAAAATTCAGGATGGATGCAATCGCTTCTGTTCCTATTGCATCATTCCTTTCTTAAGGGGGCGGAGCAGAAGCCGGAATCCGGAAGATATTCTCGAAGAAATAAAAATCTTGGCAGGAAATGGGTATAAAGAAATTGTTCTTACGGGAATTGACATCAGCGATTATCAGAAGGACGGCCCAAGAGCTCTGACAACGCTGATTGAAAAAGTAAATGAAATAGATGGCATTGAAAGAATTCGTTTGGGAAGTCTGGAAGTCAGTCTGATTACAGAAGACTTTGTAAACCGGATTGCTGCCTGCAGAAAAATATGTCCTCATTTCCATCTGTCGTTACAGAGCGGCTGTGAAGAAACTTTAAAAGCGATGAACCGGCATTATACGCCAAAGGAGTATGCAAAGGCGGTAGAACGGTTACGGAAAGCTTTTGAGAATCCGGCCATTACGACGGATATTATTGTAGGATTTGCCGGCGAAAGCGAAGAAAACTTTGAAGAGTCGAGAAGCTTCGCAGAGAAAATTGCTTTTGCAGAAAGTCATGTGTTCCCATATTCCAGACGAAAAGGTACCCGGGCAGACCTTATGGGAGGTCAGCTATCGAAGGCAGAAAAAGCAAAAAGAGTAGGAAGAATGATAGAGACTACGGATCAACTTACGGAAGAGTTTATCCGGCACCATATCGGCCAGGAACTGGAGATTCTGGTGGAAGAGGAAAAAACTATCCGGGGAGAAAAATACCAGGTTGGTTATACCAAGGATTATGTGAAGGCGGCCTTAAGGTCAAAAAAAGAAGAAATTAATAAAATCGTAACATTTACACCGAATTCTGCAATATTTTCAGAGGGAGAATGGATACTCCTGTAAACATAAATTGCAAAAAATCCTTATAATTACTTGATTTTTTGCAAATACTTGTATAAAATAAGAAAAAAAGAAAAATTTTACAAAATTGTTACATAAGTTTTACAGCATATACTAAAGGTGATGGCTATGGAAAACAATTTACATTATACACAACATTATAAAATTCCAAAAGAAGAACTTCCTACTGTGGAAGAGGTTTTCGAAAGAGTATATGAAGCTTTAGCACAGAAGGGGTATGATCCGGTAAACCAGATTGTCGGCTATATTATGTCGGGGGATCCTACCTACATTACCAGTCATAATAATGCCAGAGGATTGATTGCCAAAGTTGAAAGAGACGAACTGATTGAAGAGGCAATACGATTCTATATCGACAACAAACTGAAATAATTGCCGAAGGGGCTCTGCTGTGATAAAATTTCTGGCAGAGCTTTTTTATATATTTCATTGTATTATTAGCAGGAGACATTATATGCGGATTTTGGGTCTGGATTACGGATCAAAAACAGTAGGAGTGGCAATCAGTGATGAATTGCTCCTGACGGCTCATCCGGTGGAAACAATTGTCCGGTCCGGCGAAAACAAACTGCGGAAGACCTTAGCCAGAATTGAGGAATTGATAAAAGAACATCATGTGGAAAAAATTGTTTTAGGTCTGCCTTTAATGACCGATGATTCGGTTGGCGATCGGGCAAAACTTTGCATGGATTTTGCGGAAAAACTGAGAACAAGAACGGGACTGGAAGTCGTTCTGGTAGATGAACGCTATACCACTACGGCGGCGGAAGAAGAATTGGAAGAAATGCAGATTAAACGTTCCGAAATGAAAAAGTATGTAGACCAGCTGGCTGCCTGCCATATATTAGAGGACTATTTACATAGCCAGAGTCTCTCTGGCCGGACATAAGAAAAGAAATTTGACACAGGGCTGGATTTACAGGTATCATTGGAACAAAGGAAATGAACATCATGGAAGATAATAAAATTATTTTTACAAATGAAGACGGAGAACAGGATGAATTTTATGTGGTTGAGGAGACTCAGATCAACAATATAAAATACCTCCTGGTATGTGACAGCATGGAAGAAGAAACCGATGCCTTTATTTTAAAAGATTTATCGGCACCGGAAGATCCGGAAGCTGTATATGAATTCGTAGAAGACGATAATGAACTGAAAGCAGTAGCAGATATTTTTGAACAGCTTTTAGAAGATGAGGAACTGATTTAATTTTTGGATGCGGCACCGGCGAACAGGACCGCTCCGATGTATATATTTTCAAGGTTGAATCTCAACCTGTTATTTTAGTATGATAAAAGCATTTTCATATGCTTTTTCTTATGACACAAGGAGGATTATGGCAAGAAGTAAAGGAAACGGGCAAAATAAAACGCCCGCTGTTTCACATTCCGTTAAGAAACAGATATCAAAAAAACGGCCTGCAAAAAAACAACAGGCAAAAATTGAAAAATTAAGAATCATACCACTGGGTGGACTGGAACAGATCGGTATGAATATGACGGCTGTCGAGTATAACGAAAACATTGTGCTTATTGACTGCGGTATGGCTTTTGCAGATGATACCCTTCTGGGAATTGATATGATCATTCCGGATATCACTTATCTGAAGCAGCACCGGTCAAAGGTAAAAGCAATGTTTATTACCCATGGTCACGAGGACCATATAGGAGCAATTCCCCATATCCTGAAGGAAATCAATGTACCGATTTATGGAACGAAATTATCCATTGCACTTATACAGAAAAAACTGAAAGAAGCCGGACTTCTGGATAAGGCAAAGCTGAAGGTTGTGGATTATGGACAGAAATTCTATGTCAGTGATTTTAAAATTGAATTTATCCGTACCAATCATAGTATTTCCGATGCGGCAGCCATTGCAATACGGACTCCTGCCGGTCTGATTGTTCATACCGGTGATTTCAAGGTGGATTACACCCCCGTTTACGGAGATGCCATTGACCTTTGGAGAATGGCGGAATTAGGACAGAAAGGGGTTCTGGCGGTTTTATGTGATTCTACCAATGCCCAAAGAACTGGTTACACCATGAGTGAGACGACGGTGGGAGAACGGTTTGACAATCTGTTTGCAGAACATCAGAGAGAACGGATTATCATTGCAACTTTTGCATCCAATGTGGACCGTGTCCAGCAAGCAATTAATTCCGCATACAAATATAAAAGAAAAGTGATACTGGAAGGCCGCTCCATGCTGAATGTTATAGAAACCGCAACGGAACTGGGCTATATCAATATGCCGAAAAACACGTTGATTTCCATCGACGAAATGGGAAACTACCCGGATAATAAAATTGTTATTATCACAACCGGCAGTCAGGGAGAGAGCATGGCTGCTCTTTCTCGGATGGCGGCACAGAACCATAAAAAAATAAATATTAAATCCAATGACGTGGTCATCTTCTCCTCCAACCCGATTCCGGGAAATGAGAAGGCAGTTTCCAACGTTATGAATGAATTATCGGTACTGGGAGCAAAGGTTATTTTTGAGCAGACACACGTGTCCGGCCACGCCTGTCAGGAGGAAATCAAACTGGTTTATGCACTTTTGAAACCGAAATACATCATTCCGGTTCATGGAGAATACCGACATCGTATTGCGAATGCACAAATTGCACACAATATGGGGTATAATAAAAATAATGTATTTCTTATTGGCACCGGAGATGTACTGGAATTAAGCGAAAAGAAGGGTCAGGTTACCGATCATGTTCCGTCCGGAGGAATTTATGTGGATAATTCCGGAGTAGAAGACGTTGGCAGAACGATTCTGGACGATAGGAAGGATCTTTCGGAGAAGGGTGTGCTTTTGATTTCGGTATGCCTGGATGTACAGAATAAGTTCGTTGTTTCCGGTCCGGAAGTGTTTACCCGAGGGTGGGTATACGACGGAGAAAGCGAAAAACTTATTGAAGAACTACGGTCAATCATTTATAATACCTTGGTTGAGTATATAACCAAGAATCACTACAATAGAGGAAAGGCAAAAATGATCATTGCCGATGAGGTAAAGAAATATCTCCGGAGGCAAAACCATAAGTGGCCGATGATCTTGCCGTTCATATTGGAAGTTGAGTAGGAGATTTTTATGGCAAACGATAGAAGAATCAGAAACGATGGACTGAGTGGCCAGAACATGAATAAGGAACCGGCAAACGCTACTGGTACCATCCGTGAAAATTCAGAAAAATATCGCTCCGATGATGTTGCTGAAATCAAGAAAAGACAGGCAAGCACGGCTCAGAGAAATAAAGAGGTAGCCAACCGCCGTAAAAAAGCGATTGCAGAAGCTCGAAAAGGAAAGAGAGTAAAGTTAGTTGTACGGCTGGCTATTCTTGTATTCGTTGTAGCTCTTTGCGTAGTTGCGTTCATGCTGACTTTTAAATTGTTCTACGATGTCGCTTTGGATCCGGAAAGTAAGGTAAAGACCGAAATAACCATTAACGAAGGTGTGACGGATGAGGAAGTGGCAGACCTTTTATATGATGCCGGCTGTATTGAAGACAAGAAGCTGTATAAGTTCAGGACATATATCTATGATGCGAATTATGTTCCTGGAACTTATAAAGTAAGTCCTTCGTATACTACGGAAAAGTTGATCAACATTCTTTCCGGATATGATTATTCGGATGGAACCCTGGAAGAATAAGAACTTAGTTCATAAGAAATGGATGGGAAAGCACTTCAAATAGAGGTGCTTTTCGTTTATAATGAAAGACATGATAGTAAATGAGAATTTAACCAAATATCTGCATTCTCTGGAAATGGATGGATCTTCATTTTTGGAAGAACTGCGTCTGTTTGCGGAAAAAAACGAAGTTCCGATTATCCGCCGGGAAATGGAAAGCTTCTTAAGGTTACTCCTGCATCTCTCCAATCCCTCACAGCTGTTGGAAATTGGGACCGGAATTGCTTATTCGACCTTATTTTTTGCAGAGAATTCTGAAAGCCTGAAAGAAATCGTGACCATGGAAAATTACGAGCCACGGTTGGTTGAGGCCCGAAAGAATATCGCGGAATATACAAAAAGACGAAATCTCAAAATCGACCTGATAGAAGGAGATGCTGCAGAAAGCATAAAAAAAACAGACCAGACGTTTGATCTGATTTTTTTGGACGGCCCTAAGGCACAATACATAAATATGCTTCCAGATCTGTTAGAACGGATGATGGTGGGAGGCCTGCTGATTGCAGATAATGTTCTGCAGGAAGGCGATATTATCGATTCCCGATACATAACACCAAGGCGGCAGAGGACCATTCATGAGCGGATGCGGGAATTTATCTGGGAAGTAAAGCATAACGAAAATCTGGAAACAACGGTGCTTACCATTGGAGATGGTGTGACGGTAAGCAGAAAGATACGGTGATAAAGTGATAACAAACGATCGATTGAAACAAAACAAACCGGAATTACTGATGCCGGCGGGAAGTCTTCCGGTATTAAAGATTGCAGTTTTGTATGGTGCCGATGCGGTATATATCGGAGGAGAGGCCTTTTCTCTTCGTGCCCATGCCCACAATTTTTCCCTTGAGGACATGAAAGAAGGAGTAAAATTTGCCCATGACCGGAATGTAAGAGTCTTTGTTACAGCAAACATTCTGGCGCATAATCAGGATCTGGATGAAGCAGAAAAATATTTTGAAGAATTAAAAGACGTGGGAATCGACGCACTGATCATTTCTGATCCGGGAATTTTCCTGTTGGCAAAGAGAATTCTTCCGGATGTGGATATTCATATCAGCACCCAGGCGAACAATACAAACTATGGAACCTATAATTTCTGGCATGAGCTGGGAGCAAAACGTGTGGTAAGCGCCAGGGAACTGAGTCTTGCGGAGATTAAGGAATTAAGAAAGCAGATTCCGGAAGGTATGGAAATAGAAAGCTTTATTCATGGTGCCATGTGTATTTCCTATTCCGGCCGCTGCCTGTTAAGTGCCTACATGACCGGCCGTTCCGGAAACATGGGGGACTGTACCCATCCATGCCGATGGAAATATAGCGTTATGGAAGAAACCAGACCGGGAAAATATATGCCGGTTTATGAAAATGAAAGGGGTACGTTCATCTTCAACTCAAAGGATTTATGCATGGTCGAGCATATTCCGGAAATGATGGATGCCGGCATCAATAGTTTTAAGGTTGAGGGCAGAATGAAAACGGCGCTTTATGTGGCCAGCGTTGCACGCACCTATCGAATGGCCATTGATGATTGTTTTGAGGATATTGAAAAATACAAGAGCCGTCTGGATTTTTATAAACAGGAAATTTCCAAGTGTACCTATCGGGAATACACGACGGCTTTCTTCTTTGGAAAACCGGATGACACTGCCCAGATTTACGATGCCAATACCTATGTAAAAGAGTGGATTTTCTTAGGAATTGCAGGAACGGAATTCCGCCAGAAAGATGGTGAAAAGTTATATCGGCTGGAACAGAAAAATAAATTCTGCGTAGGAGATAAAGTGGAAATCATGAAGCCGGATGGAAGGAATATCGAGGCAACGGTCCGCTTTATGGAAGATGAGGATGGTAACCCGATGGAAAGTTGTCCGCATCCGAAACAGGTTTTCTATGTAGACCTTGGAACAGAACTGGAAGAATATGATATTATCCGTTCCAATTTTGCAGAATAGATCAGGAAAGAACAATGATAAATTTTAAATGTGAATTTGATTCCAGAATCTTGAATACCCGGGTGCCGGTGGAAGTTTATCTGCCTCATGAGGTAAATATGATGGAGGACGTGAAGGACTATAAGGAACACTTTTCCTTTTCGCCTTTTAAGACGGTGTATTTACTACATGGAGCCTGGGATCGCGGCAGCCAGTGGGTGGAAAACACCAGCGTTTTACGGCTTGCCCAAAGGGCCGGCTTTGCAGTGGTCATTCCTTCAGTTGGAAATTCTTTTTATGCCAACGGAAAAGATGGCATGAGATGGGAGGACTTTATCCTGGAGGAACTTACAGGCTTTGTAAGGGGGATATTTCCGCTTTCGGACCGAAAAGAAGACAATTATGTCTGCGGAGTAAGTATGGGCGGATATGGTGCTTTAAAGGCGGTATTCAAACATCCGGAAATTTTCTCTAAATGCGCGATTATGTCTCCTGTGGTAGATATTGCCTGGTCTTCCAGAGTTATCCGGAAAATCGGTGTCAATACGGATCAGACCCTGGGAAAATGGAAAGAGCAGAAAGGCTCGGAATATGATCTGGTTAAAATGTTAGAAGATGCGCAAGGGTCTTTTGACCAGTTCGCTGATATTTTGATTCTTATCGGAAATCAGGACTATATGATCGATACCAACCGTTCTTTTCATCAATACCTGGAGGAGAAAAAGGTTGTTCATAAATATGTAGAGTACGAAGGCCTGCATGACTGGCAGTTCTGGGATGAACATTTGAAAGAGTGCATGGATTTCTTCATGGAATAGAGGACAGGGGCTTATGATGAGAGAAAGCGTTCCGAAAAAAATATGGAAGGTCGTTTATCCGGTCCTTACTTTTTTTACCATTTATTTTATTGTTATCTATCTGGGAATGATGATTTTATCTTCCAATGGTTATTTATGGACCTTGGATGTTGCCATGAACGACAACTTTGCGCTGATTACTTGTATTGCGCTGGTCATTTCCTTATTCGTGGAATATTTTTATTACCGGAATGATATGGTGGTCAAAGAATTTGAACAGGTCCGGAAACCGGTAAATATTATTTTATTGATTGTTTTTGGAGCACTTCTGGCCCATGGCCTGAGCATTCTCATTTCCCTTTTGAACATTGACGGTCTACTTGGAAATTATAGCGATGTAGAAAATGAAATTTATGGTGCCAGTGCTGTTTTTGTGCTGATCCGGGTCGTTCTTCTGACTCCTTTGGCAGAAGAACTGATTTTCCGTGGGCTGACTTTTAACCGCTTGAAAAACTACACGAATTTCTGGACCGCAACCCTGGTAAGTTCTGCTTTGTTTGGCCTCTATCATATGAATCTGGCGCAGGGTGTCTATGCTTTCCTTTATGGAATTGTAATCTGCCTGGTATATGATATTTTCCGGAACCTGTGGGCTCCGATTTTACTGCATTTTGCAGGCAACCTGTTATCCGTAATTTTACAGTATACGAACCTTTCGTATCCGGCAATCTGGGTATATCTTCTGGTAATGGTCATTACTTTGGGCATATGTGTTGCTTTATTCTTTAAATTCTTTAAAAAGTTAAAAAAATAGCATAAAACTTTGAGAAATCTGAAGTTTTATGTTACAATAAAATTCCGTTAAGATAGGTATTTTATAATAAAATAATTAACATAGGAAAGGAGAACCCAAAATGGAGTTCAGAGAGCAAGTAATGAAAATTCTTATTGAAAAGGCTGTAAAGATGTTCGGCGTTGATCCGGCAACTTTAGGTCCTGACACAAATTTCAAAGAGGATTTACAGTGTAAGTCAGCGAATATCGTTCAGTTCACAACATCTTTGGAAGATGAGTTTGATATTGAAGTTCCATACATGGAGTTCAATAGAAAAGCTACTTTCGCAGATGCAGCAGATTATATTGCTGAGCTTTGCGACGAATAATAAAGCGTTTTCATGCCACCCTCACATTTTGTGGGGGTGGAGATTTTTTTATGTAGAAAGAGCCCGGAGAGTCCGTTTCAGCACCCCTTAGGGCAGGAACATGCATTGAGAAGGAGATTCAAATTATGGATTTAATGGAAATGATTTACGAGAAGGCAAAAGCGAATCCACAGAGAGTAGCTTTTCCTGAAGCAACAGAAGAGAAAATGCTTCAGGCAGCTTTCGAAGCTCATAGTAATGGCTATTGCAAGGCTACTCTGGTAGGAAATCCAGAGGAAATTAAGGCTGCAGCAGACCAGTTTGGCGTAGACATCAGCACAATGGAAATTTACGACAATACCGATGCTGAACAGAATGCAGCTGCTTTTGAAAAATACGTTGCAGAATATTCGGATATGTTCAGCGTAAAATCCCTGACAAGAAAGAGCAAAGACCCGATGTACACCGCTATGGTTCAGCAGTGTTTAGGCATGTTCGATGTTACTTTTGCAGGTCTTACCCATACCACCGGTGAAGTTATTCTGGCAGCTTCTACGATTATCGGTTTGAAGGACGGTATCGATACTCCTTCTTCTACCGGACTTTTTGTTATTCCTGGTTATGAAGGAAGTGAAGGCCAGTACCTCCTTTTTGGTGACAGTGCGGTTTGCACAAAACCGACCCCTGCAGAAAGAGCTTCTATCGCTATTTCCGCTTGCGAAACCGTTCAGAGTCTTTTAGGCTGGGAGCCTAGATGCGCTATGCTCAGCTTCTCTACCGACGGAAGTATGGAAGGTGAAATGGTAGAAGACGTTCGAGAATCCGTAAGAATCGCAAATGAGCGTCGCCCGGACCTTGCGATTGATGGTGAGTTCCAGCTGGATGCTGCCATTGATCCAAAGGTTGCTGCTAAGAAAGTCAAGAGAGAATCCAAAGTTGCCGGCAAGGCAAACATCATTATCTGGCCGGACATTAACGTTGGTAATATCGGTGTAAAACTGGTTCAGTTCTTCGCAAAAGCAGATGCCCCGGGACCATTCCTTCAGGGCTTCAAGAAGATTGCTTCAGACTGCTCACGTTCCGCTCCTGTTTCTGAAATCGTTGGAAATATTGCGATGTGCGTTGTCAGAGCAGCAAATCAGGAATAGTAATTAAAAGATGTTAAGGGCAGCACAGCTGACAAAACAGCTGTGCTGTTTTAATAAAATGTAGGATTGTCAATGAGAGAAATTAACGTAAATCTCATAACAGAAAAAGTAAAAGAGCTTTGCATTGCGACAAATTATGATCTGTCGGAAGATGTAAAAGCGGCCTTAAACAAAGCTCAGGAGTCCGAGAAGAATGAACTTGGGAAAAATATCTTATCCCAGCTTCAGGAAAATCTGCAGCTGGCAAAGGAGGAAATGATTCCGATCTGTCAGGATACAGGAATGGCAGTAGTCTTTTTGGAAATCGGGCAGGAGGTTCATTTTACCGGAGGCTTTTTGGAAGACGCCATTCAGGAAGGCGTACGCCAGGGATATCAGGAAGGTTATTTAAGAAAAAGCATGGTAGGCGATCCTTTGCTACGGGTAAATACTGGTGATAATACGCCAGCTGTAATCCATTACAGTATTGTGCCTGGGGGAAAGGTTAAAATTACGGTTGCCCCGAAGGGGTTTGGAAGTGAAAACATGAGCCGGATATTTATGCTGAAGCCGGCAGATGGCACTCAGGGCGTAAAGGATGCCATTCTTCAGGCCGTGAAGGATGCGGGCCCCAATGCTTGTCCTCCAATGATGATTGGCGTAGGTATTGGTGGTACTTTTGAAAAGTGTGCGCAGTTGGCAAAAGAAGCGTTGACCTTGAACTTGGAAGAAAGACATCTGTCTTCCCATATTGCCCAGATGGAAGATGAATTGCTGGAAGAAATCAATGGATTGGATATTGGACCTGCAGGACTTGGCGGAAATACGACCTGTCTTGGAATTCGAATAAAAACTTATGCTACCCATATTGCAGGTCTTCCGGTAGCGGTGAATATTTGCTGTCATGTGAACCGGCATGAAAGTGCGGAGATATAGAATGAAAAAGATTGAATTGCCTTTAACGGAAGAAAAAGTTTTAGGCTTAAAGGCCGGAGATATGGTAAGTCTTACCGGCGAAATATATACAGCCAGGGATGCTGCCCATTTAAGAATCTGGGAAGCGTTGAACAAGGAGGAAAATATTCCTTTTGAACTGGAGAATGCAGTTATTTATTATCTGGGACCGTCTCCTGCAAGAGAAGGAAAGGTTATCGGCTCTGCTGGACCGACCACCTCTTCCCGGATGGATAAATACACCCCGGCCCTTTTGGAAAAGGGCTTGAAAGGAATGATCGGCAAAGGATGTCGGTCAGTTGAAGTTATCCAGGGAATGAAAGACCATAAGGCCGTATACTTTGCGGCAGTAGGCGGTGCAGGCGCCCTTCTGTCCAAGAAAATAAAAAGCTCGGAAGTTATCGCCTATGATGATTTAGGCACCGAAGCTGTTCGGAAACTTTATGTGGAAGATTTTCCGGCAATCGTTGTAATCGATTGCGACGGTAATAATTTATTCGAGAGGTAAGAAAAATGACTCCAATTGCGGAAGAAAGCTTAAAGCTCCATTATGAAAAACAAGGAAAAATAGAAGTAGTATCCAGAGTCAGCGTAAAAAGCAGTGAAGACCTGTCCTTGGCTTATACTCCGGGCGTAGCTCAACCATGTCTGGAAATCCAGAAGGCTCCGGAAAAATCTTATGAACTGACCAGACGATGGAATATGTGCGCGGTAATAACGGATGGCAGCGCTGTTTTAGGTCTTGGCGACATTGGCCCGGAAGCTGGCATGCCGGTTATGGAAGGAAAATGCGTCCTGTTTAAAGAGTTCGGAAATGTTGACGCCTTTCCTTTATGTGTAAAGACGCAGGATGTAGATGAATTTGTTAATACCGTTTATCTGATTTCCGGAAGCTTCGGCGGCGTGAATCTGGAAGATATTGCGGCTCCGAGATGTTTTGAAATTGAAGAAAAACTGAAAGCAAAATGCGATATTCCGATTTTCCATGACGATCAGCATGGAACAGCGGTTATTACTTTAGCAGGCGTTATGAATGCTCTGAAAGTAACCGGTAAGAAGAAAGAGGATGTAAAGGTTGTTATCAGCGGCGCTGGTGCTGCAGCTACTGCCGTAACGAAAATCTTTTTGAATTATGGCATCAAGGACATCATCCTATGTGACCGGAAGGGAGCTATTTATGACGGAAAAGAAGGCTTAAATTCTGCAAAAGCGGCGATGGCGAAAATCACCAATCCGAGAATGGCAAAAGGCTCTTTGGAGGACGTGATTAAAGGCGCAGATATTTTTGTCGGTTTTTCCGTAGCTGGCATGCTGACAAAAGAAATGGTGAAATCCATGGCAGCAGATCCAATCATTTTTGCCTGTGCAAACCCAACTCCGGAAATTTTCCCTGAGGAAGCGAAAGAAGCCGGAGCAAGAATCGTCTCTACCGGCAGAAGCGATTTCCCAAACCAGATTAATAATGTGTTAGCTTTTCCGGGAATCTTCCGTGGAGCTTTTGACGTAAGGGCAAGCCAGATTAATGAAGAAATGAAGATTGCAGCAGCAAACGCCTTAGCTGGGCTTATTTCAGAGGATGAATTAAGTGAAGACTATATTATCCCGAAAGCTTTTGATCCAAGAGTAGGCGCAGCAGTTGCGAAAGCCGTTGCAGAAGCTGCCAGAGCTACCGGCGTAGCCAGAATCTAAGGCGAGATAGACCTTGAGACAAAGGAAAACCTTATGGTAAAATAAAAACAATGGAATAAAGAATATAATCGGTCGTTTCCTGCAGACAGAGCCAGAAATCTGTTGGCTCACAACTGGAAAGAGTTCCATAATTTAGCAAAAATATTACCGGAAGTATATGCGGAATTTAAGGATAACTTCCTGGTGGATGTGGAGGAAAAATATAAATGCCTATAATTGACATGCATTGCGACACCATAGCAATGATCTTAAACAAAGAATGGGATGCAGTCAGAAAATTAAGAGGTAAAGATACGGTAGAGAATGTTCCTTTAAGGGAAAACTCTCTTCATATTGATTTGCTTCGTATGAAGGAAGCCGGATATATGTGCCAGTGCTTTGCCATGTTTACAGGAATGGACATAATTCCAAAACTGGGCATATCTGCTTTCGATTACGTAAACCGTCTTAACGATACCTGGGACAGAGAAATTCTGGCCAATGCAGATCTGATTAAACCGGCTCTTTCCGGAACGGAAATTGAAGAGAACTACAAAGCTGGATTTATGTCTGCTCTGAAAACCGTGGAGGAAGGCGCTGTTTATGAAGGCAGCATCGATAAAATGAAAGCCCTTTACGATAAAGGAGCCAGAATGTCTACACTGACCTGGAACTATGAGAATGAGCTGGCTTATCCCAACTATTTTGTATGGGAAACTAAAGATGGAAAGACGCATTGTTCTGCAGAAGAAGGCATGCCTTCTCCAATGAACAAGGAAATTGCCCGTCTTTGGACGGAACCGGATAAGGACCGGAAACTGAAAGGAACCGGGCGGGAAATGGTACTTGCGATGGAAGAAATGGGAGTAATTCTTGATGTAAGCCATTTGAATGATGCAGGTATTTATGATATATTAGATTTGGTAAAGAAAGATACGCCGGTAATTGCCAGTCATTCCAACGCGAGAACGGTAACCGGTCATTGCCGGAATCTATCGGATGAGATGCTTCGGAAGATCGCAGATCATGGAGGCATCTGCGGAATCAATTTTGCTTCCGATTTCCTGAATGACCGTGGAGACAACTTAAGCACTAGAGAAGATATGATCGCTCATATCCAATACATCAAAAATGTATGTGGAATTGAGAGCATCGGTCTGGGAACGGATTTTGACGGAATTGATAATGCCGTGGAATTCGGTGGATGTGAAGGAATGCCAAAGCTGGCAGATGCGATGGCACAGGCAGGCTTATCTGAAAACGAGATAGATATGGTGTTTTATAAAAATGCTCTCAGAGTATTTAAACACGTTCTAGGATAAATAACACTTTTTGAAAGGGGAACACGATGAAACATTTGAAAAAAACAATTGCTGGTCTTTTGGCAGCAGCAATGGTAATCGCATTGGCGGTGGCACCGGCATTGGCAGGCGATATCATGCCTGATGTATCCGGTGCGGAATTCAGTTTAAAACCACCAATCGTTGGACAGACGATTACAGAGGTAAATCAGACACTGAAGTCTGAAAAAGAGGGATTTAAGGTAGAAAAAATCTACTGGGTTCCGAATATGCCGTTACCAACCGTACTTCCTAGTGGAGAAACCAAAGGAAATATCCAGATGGGAATTAACGGATTGGAATGTGATGGAAAATCCGTTTCTACAATGAAAGATTCGGATACCTTCCAGCAGGACAAGAGTTATCTCGTTCTTTTTGAAGTATCTTCCACGAAAGGAATTTTAGGACCAGGTTCCGAACTCCATCTGAATGGAAAAGATATGGTTTTTGAAGGATTTGCAGATGCGGACCATACTGGTGTAACGATGCTGTTTGCAGAGCAGTTTAAACCAACAGCAAAGGATATGCCACAGGCCGTATTCTCCGCTACCGGATATGACACGGGTGATTTAGGAAATATTACTTCTGCTATGCAGTATTCCTTAGATGGTGTTAATTGGATCGGCTGCAGCGAGGGAAGATTAAGCTTAAGCGGTATTTCTGAAGGTACCATTCAGGTTCGTTATGCCGACAGCACCGCAAATGTTCAGACCATTCAGATTTACAGAGCTGGTGTGCCGAAAGATGCATCGGGTGTGAACTGCACCTCCTCAAAAAATGATGATGGAAAGATTGTTGGCGTAGATTCTGGCTGCGAATACCGGAAAGACGGAGAAAAAGAATTCAAATCCATTTCTGGTAATACAGTAACAGGACTTACTTCAGGAAAATATTATGTACGTACAAAAGCAAACGGAAATACACTTGCATCTGGTTCCGTTACTGTATCTATTGCAGAGGGCAAAGCGGCGCTTCCAAAGATTACTGCTCAGCCAACAAGCGAAGTATTAGATACCGGCAGTGAAGTAATGTATATTACCAAAGCAGAAGGCGAAGGCCTTACTTATGAATGGCATTACATCGATTTCAAGAAACAGAAAGAAAAAGTAATTGAGAAGGATTCAAAATACTTTATCGGACAGGGAACAGACACCATCGTTATTAAATCCGTTAATAACATGAAGACCGGAGAGCATGACTGCGAATATACCGGTGACCAGTTCTATTGCGTTGTTTCCAACAAAGCTGGAAAAGTAAAATCAGATGTTGTTTCCTATACCGTTAACCATGTTCCTGGAAAAGATTGGAAATCCGATTCCAGCAACCATTGGCAGATGTGCGAATGCGGAAAAATCTTAAATAAAGCAGAACATGTGGATGCAGATAAAGATGGAAAATGCGATGTCTGCAAGTTCGATATGAGCAATACAAAACAGTATAAGATTTTATCCGGAAATGATGCTTATTGGGAAAAAGGTTCAACAGAAGCCCTGGTACTGACTTGCGATGGAAAAGCTACTGATTTTAAAGAATTATTGGTTGATGAGAAAACTGTAGAACAGGCAAAATATGGTCTGTCCACAGATGAAGTCGCAGGAACTTTGGTAGTAACAATTTCAAGTGAGTATCTGGAAACCTTAACCGATGATATACATACTGTTACCTTAAAGTTTACAAATGGCTCGGTAAGCACCCAGTTCATCATTGACGATGGTTCTGGAAAAGATGACCCGACACCAGTTCCGGCACCAACAACCTCACCATTGGTATGGATTATCGCAGCAATCGCAGCGGTTGCATTAATCGTAGTTATTGTTCTGATCATTGTTCTTGTAAAGAATAAAAAACAGAACGGAAAGAAATAAAAAACGATAATACAGAAATGACGGAATAGAGGAGACGGTTATGAGTATATTAAATGAACAGGCTCAGTTCCTGAAGGAAAACCTGGATCTTCTGTTGGAAATTCAGGCAGTAAAATTTATTGAAGAGGAATCCCAGATTCCGGGAAATGCTGTCCGGGCGACAGAATCCTTAGGCCATTTAGCTCTTTGTCAGGCGATGGCGCTGACAAAACGTCAGGGAAAGACCGTATATACCTGCAAGGAAGCAGAGTGGTGCTGGGCACCGGTGATTTCCTTGGGATATGTAGAATGTGCTCCTGGTACACCTGGGTTTGAAGAAGTGAGTATGTTTATCGGAATTCCGAATCCGGACAAGGCAAAAGCTTTCCTGGATCATTTTCCGAAACTTCCATACGGAAAATACAAAGGCCTTCTGATTGCCCCGGCCCGTACTGCGGATTTTGAACCGGATGTTTTGCTGATAAACTGTGATAACAATTTCCAGCTGAGAACGCTGATTGGTGCAATAAAAGCACAGACAGGAAAAATGCTGGATGTTTCTCTGGAAATGATTGACTCCTGTGTTTATACACTGGTTAAGAGTATGATTACCCGTGAATATACGCTGGCAGTTCCGGATCCGGGAGATCAGGAAAGAGCATTGGCCCAGAGCAATGAAATGATTCTGGGGGTTCCGGTAGAGAAAATGGGCGAACTTGTAGAAGGATGTAAGTTTAACATGTCTCATCATATCGGCTATCATGATATGCAGCCGATGATGGAATACGACTTTGAACGTCCGTCATTTTATAATCGTTTATTCGAACTCTGGGGCCTTGGACAGAGTAAGGTCTGGGAGAGAGAACTGAATAATAAATAAAGCGAAAGCCGGTCCTTTGGGGCCGGCTTTTTTGCACCTAAGAAAAGTCAATTTCCAATGGGATGACAAAAGAAGCAGCATTCGGAGATAAACGAGAAGCAGGTAAATGATATGATAGACGCAATCAATGAGAGGATAAAATAGCAGGCAGATATTTAATAGGCTCACACTCATGCAGTGCGCCTTTTTGTTATTTTTTATTTTATCGTCTTTAGTTGTTTATTTCTCGCGTCTGATTTTTCTGATTCCAAGTCCCAGTAAGGTAATTGCTGCAAGTACTGCAAGTGCTGCGCATCCGTAAGGTTATTGCTTATCTGGATCATGGATGTCGCAAACTGCTTCCGACCCTTGATATACGGTTTACGGGTGTTAGGGTGCCACAAATTGCCTCAGATCCCCGATATACGGTTAAACTGATGTCTGACTTTTATAAAAATGCCGATATACGGGTGTACACATTAGAGACACCCGCAAATCGACACTTTTGAAGGATTTCAGACATCTTTTTTTGCTTAAAATAACCGCAACTCTTCTGATAACGGTCATTTACGGGTGTTACGGTGCCGCAAACTGCTTCCTACCCTTGATATACGGTTAAAGTGATGTCTAACTTTTATAAAAATGCCAATATACGGGTGTGCACCCGTATATCGATGCTTTTGAAGCATTTCAGACATCACTTTAACCGCATATGGCTATTTTTAAACATTTCAGACATCGTCGTACCTGAATCCTTTTATCAAAAAAATTTTTTAAGTCATATAAGTAGAGTTTAGATGCTTGCCAGTGCAAATAAACATGGCCCACTTTTTGCAAAAAAAATCCAGTTACAAGGTAGTTTTGAAACCCTATAACTGGAATCATTTACAAAATCTTCAGTTCTTTTCAAAAAATACTGTAACCCGTCAGGTCATTAATTTATACTGTCTTTTTTCTCAAATACAGAAGCACTCCCGAGATTACCACAACAGCTGCACTCATTACGAAAATCCATGTCATCATATGATTCTCATCACCCGTTGCAGGTGTTTCCTCTTGTCCGCAACGGATGCATACACCATTTTTGTATTCATGGCCAAGCGCTTTTATTATGGTACCTTCTTCAAATTTATGTCCACAATCCTCACATACAAGGTCTCCGGTATATCCGTCTGTCGTGCATGTTGCCTCAAATTTGTCAATAAGAACCTCATCTCCATGCATCTCATCATCAAACTGGTACTCGCATTCCCGGCAGTATACTGCATGGGTCTCGTCATCCCCAAAGTCCTCGTATAATAGACCCTCGTGTCGAATTCTCACATCATCACATTCTGTACATTTAGCGATATGGTACAATTTCCCATCCTCTTCAAGTATCTGGTCAACGATTGGATGCATGCCGATAAATTCTTTTTTGATGATGCATTCATCACGCTTCATTTCGCAAAAATCACAGGGGTCGTCTGGGTGCGTGCATAATGAGTAGTGGTCAAGCAGAGGAGATGTTTGCTGCCCGCAATCACGACATACTAACCAGTGATTTTCACTGGTGCGATGTACGTCTTGAATTAAATGTGTATAGGCAATTTCTCCAACCTCCGCCCTACATACTGCACATTTGGATTTGTCCTCCTGTGTACAAAGAACAACATGTCTGTAGATATCATTACCCATTTCCTTTCCGCATGCACAAACAGCCCTATGTCCTCTTCCTGCCGGGACATACTTTTCTTGGAAGTCAAGGTTATGTCTTATCTCAGGTACTTCGCCGTCCTTAAATGGTTCATTGCATACTCCGCATTTTGTAGGATCATAACAATATGCATATGGGTGTCTTTTCTCAGAAATTTCTTCTTCCTCAAGGTCATTCTTACCGCATAAGATACATAACTTGTAGTCATCGCAGTAAACAATATGATTACATTCTGGTTCCTCCGCATTAGCAGTGCCTGCAAATGTAAATCCGAGGCACATCACCGCAATCGCCAGTATAGTCATTTTCATTAGTGATTTTTTTATTGACATAAATATCTACCCCTTTTCCTACTTTTTCATTTTATTTTATCTTTTTTTCTCAAATACAGAAGCACTCCCAGGATTACCACTGTAGCTGCGCCGAACATAATCACATACCGGATGATATTCCCTGCCAAGTTATCTCCTGTTTCTGGGTTATCACTATCAGGACCTCCTTCGCCTGCACCACCTCCGCATATTATGCAGGTTCCGCCTTCGCCAAATTCATGAGGTAAAACTACTGCCATATTACAATACTCGCAATACCCCTCGTGCTCTTTATCAGATATGCTCTGTACTTTAAGGATTGCATGTCCATTACATCCGCCAATCCAGACAAGTTTATCAAACATATAATTTGCTACCTTAAGATCACGATAAGCGAGTCCCTCATACAGTTCTTCGGAAGCATCAAGAATAAATGCGCCGTAATTCTTTGGCAATAATTCAGCTACCGTTGAGTTAACCCGTAAACAATTGCTTGTTCACGATTGTTATATTGAGGAACAAATTTTGCCGTATCCAGATAATCAAATGGTTGAAGATGAATGATCAGATCTCTTCTGCCATATAAAGGCGCATTCTCCGAAAGAACATCTTCTCGCATAAAATGAACCAATGATCCTCAAAGTATAAACAGCATTTTGGTTTCTTTCCAATCATGGTCCACATATTTTTGAATAAGCGAATTCATATATCTGCATTCTTTAGAAAGGTATGGATATTCATCAATGAAAAAAATGAAAAAAACGATTTTCTCCTTTTTGGCAATCGCTGTTATGTAATCAAAAAGCTTTTCAAAGCTGTCAAAATGTATGTTCCCCACCATTTACGGTGCGGTTTCTATAAGGACGGCCTCTGTCATTCTATCTAACAGTTCTGCTTCATTCCTTTCGACTGCAATGAAAGAAATGTTCTTACAAGCGTTATCCTTGCAGAATTTGTTGATCAATTCTGTTTTTCCGATTCGTCTGCGTCCATACAGAACAACAATCTGGAATTAATCTTTTTCATATCTTTTTTTGAGATCCATTTACTCTCGATTTCTTCCAATGAATACTTTTTCCATTATTATTTCCTCGATGTAACCTTACGAGCCAGAAACAATTTAACCGAAATTTATTTCGGTTAACTGCATTATATATTTTTACTTTTATTTTTCAAATACATTTTTATCCTCAACTTTGAAGTTTTTATATTGTCTAAATCGTGCCGCGTCCCTGACTTTTCCGCAAGCAAAAAATGCCGATATTCTCGGCATTTTAACGCTTTAATGTATTTGAAATAATATGTTATACTTATCGGGAAAAGGTGGAAATAATATGATTGATCAAAATTTACTGGAAGAATTAAAACAATATATTGCAGAAAACCTGGAAGAGGAAATCTTTCTTCCAGATGAAGAGAAGCCTTCTCAAGTTTTTCTTAGTGCCCGGCCTAGACTTTCCTTAGGTGCTTATGCAAAGCAGTCTGCACCGAGAAATGAAATGACGGATGAAACCTGCTTTAAAACGGAAACTTATTGCAACATGGATATTTCTATGGACCTGGACGAGAGCTTTTCTGAAATGCTCCTTCGAAAGATTGATGAAAGCGGGATGAAAGATTCGGTAGTGTATAAGCGTGCAAATGTAAGTAAGCAGGTTTTTTCCAACATCCGCAGCAGTAATAATTATGTTCCTTCCAAAACCACGGCACTGGCTTTTGCGATTGCTCTGGAAATGAATTTAGAGGAGACAAAACAGCTCCTGGAACGGGCCGGATACGCCCTTTCCCATAGCTATAAGTTCGATGTAATCGTAGAATATTTCATCAAAAACCAGAAATATGATATTGATGAAATCAATGAGGCGCTTTATGAATATGACCAGAAATTGCTGGGCACAAAATAATGTCGATTTTTAACATTTTAGCGACGAAGTTTCTATACTTTTTTGTTGAAAATGTTATATAATAAATTATTAAATTCACAAAATTATGGGGCTTAAAACAGGTAAAACTATAATCATATAATAAAGGAGAAGGATACTATGAAATTAACACCAAAAGAGAATTATTTGATGCTCGGTCGTGGCGAAATGCCGGAGTACGTTCCTTTCTATACTATGATGGGAACAGAGTTTAATGGAGAAGCTTGTGTTAAGACTTTATCTCCAAGAATATTTGATGAAAATCATTTCCAGCCTGGCGGATATGATATGTGGGGCGTTCGCTATGCTGCAGATGAAAACACCGGCGCAACTCTTCCTGAACCGAATAACTTCTTACTGGAAGATATTAATGATTGGGAAAAAGTTATTAAATTCCCGAACAGACATGAAGAATATGATCTGGAAATGATGTACAGACAGGATCTGGAAAGAACCGGCATCGACAGAAATAAATCCGCAACAATTGCTCATGCTGGATTTATGCCTTTCCAGCAGTTAGTTGCATTAATGGGATTTACCGAGGGACTTTGCTCTTTAGCAACTGATCCGGATGTTGTAAAAGATATGTTAAATGCAATGGTAGACTGGATTGAGCCTGTTATGTATCGTGTTATCGATGCTTACAAGCCGGATATCTGGTACATGTTAGACGATACCGCCGCAAAACACACTCCATTCTTCTCATTAGACACCTACCGTGATATTTTCGTTCCAATCTACAAGAGACTTGCAAAACCTGCTGTGGAAAGAGGTATTCCAATTCAGTTCCATAACTGTGGAAAATGCGAAATTTTCGTGGAAGATATGATTGATTTCGGTGTTAAATATTGGGATCCTGCACAGGAAATGAACGACCTGTTAGGAATCAAAGAAAAATATAAAGGCAAAATCTGCTTAGTAGGATGCTGGGATTGGGATTCCAAGATGCCGAAGGGATGGCCGGATGGATATGATGAAGAAGAACTTCGCCAGGGCGTAAGAGATTCTATCGACAAATACGGCAAAGACGGCGGATACTCCTTCTCCGGTGGTATTCCTGGAAAAGATGAAGCTTCTAAGAAAGCGAACAAGATTGTTCGAGAAGAAGCTCATTACTATGGACATAGATTCTATGGCGATACAGATTTTGAATAAAATTGAGGAAGAATAAATGAAATATACAGATTATAAGGGAGAGAAAATTTCCCGTTTAGGCTTTGGTCTTATGAGACTTCCGGTTATCGATGATGACCAGTCGAAAATTGATTACGATAAAGTAGAAGAAATGGTTCTTTACGCAGTGGAGAATGGCGTAAACTATTTTGATACCGCTTATGTATATCATAATGGTTTCTCAGAGCAGGTTCTGGGTCAGATTATGGAAAATAACAAACTGAGAGATAAAATGAATGTTGCTACGAAAATGTTCACTTTCGGAATTGATTCTCCAGACTTTGATCCACGAAAAATGTTAGATGAGCAGTTAGAAAGATTGAAAACAGATCATATCGATTTCTATCTGCTGCATGGCCTGAGCTCCAGATCTTGGGGAACCCTTCGTGACAAACTGAACATCTGTGATTATCTGCAGGATATGAAGAGCCAGGGAGTTTTACGTTACATTGGTTTTTCTTTCCATGATGATTATGAAATGTTCAAGACTATTTTAGACGACTTTGACGCATGGGATTTCGGACAGATTCAGTACAACTATATGGATCATGAAATTCAGGCTGGTGACAAAGGTCTTGCATATGCAGTAGAAAAGAACGTTCCACTGGCAATTATGGAACCTTTAAAGGGCGGCATGCTGACCTTCCCAGACTATCCGGAAATTGACGCAGCGAAAGAAAAATATGGCTTGGGCGACATGAAGAACGTAGAGCTGGCTTTCGATTATGTTTATGACAAACCAGGTATCCTTACTGTATTAAGTGGTATGGGAACTATGGAAATGGTTAAGGACAATATCGAAATCGCGGACAGAAGCAGCGAAGGCATGTTTACCGAAGATATGGAAAAATGCGTGGAAGAAATCCGCCAGATTCTGGAAAAAACAGAAAACATTCCTTGTACTTCCTGCCGTTACTGCGTAGCTGGATGTCCACAGAATATTGCCATTCCTTCTGCTTTCAGCCTGTATAACGCTGGAAAGAAATATCGCAACCCTGCTTCCCAGAAGAGAAACTATGACAGATCCTGCGCAAATATCGGTGATTGCATCGAGTGCGGTGCTTGTATGGATATTTGCCCACAGCATCTGGAAATACCAGCTCTTTTGAAGGAAGTACAGAGCTATCTTGGATAAATAATTAACATAAACATAGAGGAGGATTTTATTTTATGAACGGTTTACAGAAAAAACCTGCATACAGTAAAAGAGAATTACTGACTGTGGATACCAAACCTGGCTTTTTTGGCTCTGGAGATATCCCGCTTATGGACACTCCTGTTTCTTACAGAGAAAACATGAATGCTCATTACTTCGACAAAGACCCTTGGTTCACAGCTTCTATTCGTGATACTACAAGCCTTCAGCTGAAAGATTACAACGAGAATCTTTCCAGACCTCATGGCCATGACGCAGTTGACTTCTTCGGCGTACCATGGAAATGGGTTGAGAGTGCTGGCGGATCTATCACTCCTGGAGGAAATCCTACATTCACCGATGCCAACGAGTGGAGAGACAAAATCTCTATTCCGGATGTTGACAAATGGGATTGGGAAGCAGCTGCAAAAGATTATAAGATGGACCCTAGATTCTCAAGAATCTTTACTTTCTTAAACGGCTTCTGGTTTGAGAGACTGATTTCTCTCATGGATTTCGAAAATGCTGCTATGGCTCTGATTGACCCAGATCAGCAGGATGCTGTTAAAGACCTGTTTGGCGAAATGACAAACATGGGTATCAAGTTAGTTGATAAGATTTGTGAATACTTCCCTGGAATCGATGGCTTTACCGTACATGATGACTGGGGTGCACAGAAGGCTCCGTTCTTCGCAGAGAGCACAGCTTATGAAATGTTCTTCCCATTCATGAAAGATTTCGTAGATCATATTCATAGCAAAGGCAGATATATTACCATCCATTCTTGCGGCAAGATTGAAGACAGAGTGCATATCTTTGTAGAAGCTGGTATTGATGGTTGGGAAATGATGAACATTAACGATGTTCGTAAGCTTTACACCGAGTTTGGCGATAAGCTTTGCTTCCAGGCATGGCCACATCCATTTGATGTAAACGATGATGCTGCAGCAGTAGAAGCAGCTAGAGAATTCTTTGATTTCTTCTGCAAACCTGGAAAACCATCCTTACTGGGCATGGGCTTCAGAGAAGCATTAGACTGCAGAGTATTCCGTGAGGAGTTATACGAATACTCAAGAAAGAAATATCTGGGTCTGTAATTGATTAAAATTTCAGTCAGATTATTAACGAAGGAAAAGGACCGGAAACCTATCCGGTCCTTTTAAGTAACAGCACATGTATTTCTGTACTTGTTCGTGACTTACGGATTTTATGATTTCTTTTAATGACTATTGCCGGAGTACGTTCGGCGAAAAACTTTATAAAATCAGTCTGGATGCCGGATTTACCTGCCCCAACAGAGATGGGACGAAAGGTAATCGAGGCTGTATATTCTGTTCCGAAGGAGGCAGCGGTGATTTCGCTCAGACGCCTTGTTTTTCTATTCATGAACAGATAGAAGAGGCAAAAAAACAAGTTGCAAAGAAATATAAAGGGAATCGTTACATTGCATATTTTCAGGCTTTTACCAATACTTATGGCAGTCCGGAAAGATTACGCGATATATTTTTTTCAGTGGCAGAAAGGGAAGATATTGCCGCAATTGATATTGCGACCCGACCGGATTGCCTGGGAAATGAAATCCTGGAAATTCTGAAAGAACTGAAGGAAATCAAGCCGGTAATCGTAGAACTGGGACTTCAGACCATCCATGAGAAAACGATTTCGTATATCCGCCGTGCTTACGATAATCAGGAGTATGAGAGTGCCGTCCGAAAACTGAATGAACTTGGAATTCATACCGTAACCCATGTGATTCTGGGACTTCCCGGAGAAACGAAAGAAGAAATGGTTGATACGGTAAAATATGTAGTCGAGCAGGGAAGTAAAGGAATAAAACTGCAGCTGCTTCATGTATTAAAAGGAACCGATCTGGCAGCAGACTATGAAGCCGGCAAGTTTGAAGTTCTGACTCTGGATGAATACATTGACATCCTGAAAGCCTGTGTACGGGAAATCCCCGAGAACATGGTAGTGCACCGGCTGACTGGAGATGGACCGAAAAAAATACTTCTTGCACCTTCGTGGAGCGGTGATAAAAAGAGCGTTTTAAACCGGATCAATAAGGAAATCTGGAAAAGCGCCACATAATATATTATGATTTATGAGCATAACGAGGAGGTTTTAAAATGAAAAATCTGGTAATCCTGGCAGGAGGGAAAAGCCGTCGCATGGGAAGTGATAAGGTTTTTCTTGGAATCCATGGGGAAACCTTTTTGGAACGATTATATAAAAGAGGAACAGCGTTTTTTGACAATGTTTATATCTCTACCGACACAGAGGAACATGCTTTTGAAATTCTACGTCTGCCGGAACTGAAGAATATCGATAACCATCATATCATTACCGACCAGTATCCGGATTGTGGACCTCTGGGAGGTATTGTATCTGTATTTGAAAAAACGGATGCAGACCGTTTTGCCATTGTTCCAACGGATGTTCCTCTTGCGGATATGAGAGTGCTGGATACTCTTTTTCAGCAATGCAACGGAAAACCTTGTATTTTCCGACGGGACAACGGCTTTCTGGAACCGCTGATCGGTGTTTACGATAAGAACTGTCTGAGGGTATTTAAAAACTGTTTGGAAAAGCAGGAATACCCGATTCGAAAACCTTTGGAAATCAATGGATTTCAGACCTTTTCCGCAGAGGAACTTATTCAAAGGAATCCAGTGCTGAAAGAGGTAAATTTTGCGTCATGCTTTAAAAATATAAATAATCCTGAAGATTACGAGGAATTAAAAAACAGCAGCTTCTGACCGAAAGCTGCTGTTGGATTTTAAAAGGATTTTTTGGTTAACTTATCGTATTGATCATCGGTCAGATTGTGATGATAAAACAGCTGATAATATCGGATGATTTCTTCTTTCACATCATATTTACAGGATTCCGGATATAAAATTGCCGGTAACCAGCTCATAGCCAGATAGCGTTGTACCGATGGAGGCGTGCCCATCCAGTTGTATGGATTATAAGGAGTTTCCACGTAATTGTCATGAACAATGGCATTTACCTCTCTCCAGCCGGGAATGTCTTTTACCGTATCATATATACTTCCATTTCCAAAAATTACAAAATCCGGATTCCATAGAGCAATCTGTTCCAGGCCGACTTCATTCCCCAGACCTTTACCGGATATGGTTTCTACAACGGCGACATTATCTGTCAGTAAGTCCAACAGCTGAGACTGGAAAGAGCCTTTGGCAAGGACGTTTAATCCATTGCTTCCCTGGACATACAGTGTCTTTACCTTCTTGTCACCAACCTTTTTCATGATGTTTTCAGTACGGGAATAAACTTCCTTACAGTAATCAGAAAGGGCTTTTGCATCTTCTTCTTTGCCTAAAATAGAACCTAGTTTTTCAAATGTCTGGTCTGTATCGGCCAGTTCTGTCTGGACAAATACAATGGGGATGCCTGTCTGCAAGGTAAAGTTGTCCAGGTCTTGTTCCATGCCTTTTTTGTATTCCCCAATATCGATGACCAGTTGAGGCTCTGCAGCCACCAAGGCTTCGATATTCATTTCTTTGGAACTGAAGAATTGGCCAAAGTATGGAAGATTCCGGTATTTTTCCGGAATAATTTCCGCCGCATAATCCTTCCATGGGTCGGAAAGGCCGACCAGCATTTCCGGAGCCAGGGCATAGAGAATCATCTGGGCGGAAGGACCGGATGGGACAACTCGGGAAACTTTTGATGGAATTTCCACATCTCGTCCGGCATCGTCTTTCCAAAGAAAAGAAGCAGCATCTTCCGAACCGGAATCCAGATATCCGGATGCGGTAACCGGTCGTTCCATCCCGTCTCCGTCCATGACATCCCCGCAGGCAGTCAGGGACAGGCAGATTGTGAGAATCAGTAATACCGATAATATTTTTTTACTCATGTTTTTCCTCCATGAATTCTGTCAATGCTTTGTTCATCCGGTGCAAGTCTTTAGGAACGCAGGAGATTACCTGACGATCCAGTGGAATGACATCAATCTCCATTCCATATAATTGGGAAACCAGGTTACTGTCTACCACCTCAGACGGTCTTCCAAAAGCCAGGACTTTTCCATCCAGCATTGCAAGAACTTTTGTGGAATAAAAGCATGCCTGCTCTGGATCATGAGTGGACTGAATCACCGTGTAACCGTTATTGGTCAAGGTCCGGATTGTCTTCATTAAACGAATCTTATTGCCGAAATCCAGGCTGGCCGAAGGTTCATCCATGATCAGAATTTTTGCTTGTTGGGCAAGAGCTCTGGCAATTAAAGTCATCTGGCGTTCGCCACCGGAAATATTGGCATAATTCCGGTCTTTTAAATGATAAATATCCAGTATTTTCAGTGCGTCCTCGGTATGTTTGAACTGTATTTCTTTGGGTACGGACATTTTTCCCATCTGGGCGGTAGTGCCCATAAGCACCATATCAAAAACAGAGTAATTGAATACCGGATTATGAAACTGTGGAATATATGCGATTTCTTTCGCTATTGCACTTGGACTCATTTCCTTCAGGGATTTACCATTGAGGAGAATATCGCCTTTTTCCGGCTCTAGGAGTCTCAGAATACATTTGAATAACGTACTTTTGCCTACACCATTCGGCCCGAGTACGGAAATCAGCTCTCCCTTCTGCGCCTCGAACGAAAGTCCTTTCAATACGGAAGTGTTTTTATAAGAAAAATAAATATCTTTTATCTGAAGACTCATGAGCGGTTACCATCCTTTATGATTAAATAAATAAAGAACGGAGCTCCTACCAGAGAGGTCAGAATTCCAATCGGTATTTCACTGGTAAACAGGCAGCGGGAAAGGTCATCTACGGCTAAAAGGAACAAGGCACCGATCAACATGGATGCAGGAAACATTTTCTTGTAATCATCGCCTACGATTTTTCGTGCTATGTGCGGAATTACCAGTCCGACCCATCCAATAATGCCACTGACGGCAACGCAGGCGGAAGTGATTAAGGTCGCTGCAGTAATAACAACCATCCGGAGAGCTTTGGTATTGACGCCGATAGTACGGGCTTCTTCCTCTCCTAAGGTCAGAATATTGATTCTCCAACGCAGCAGAAGCAGGACAATAAGACCAAGAGCCATCGGAATAATGGCAAACAAAAGGTCTTTTGGAAGAATTCCGTTCAGACTTCCCATAAGCCAGTAGGTAATCGCCGGCAATTCGTCGCTGGGATCGGCTACTAGTTTAATAAAAGAAACACCGGAGGAAGCTAAGGAGCTGACCATGATTCCGGCTAATATGAAACTTAAAGCTTTTTTTCCTCGGATATTGTTTCCGATCAGCACGACGATCAGCACCGTGAGGATGCCAAAAATGAAAGCAAAAATCATGGTAAAGGAATTACCTAAATTTAAGAGGATGGCAAGAGCCGCTCCGAAGGCTGCGCCGCTGGATGCGCCTAAAAGGTCTGGCGCTGCCATGGGATTCTGGAAAACGCCTTGATAGGAGGCACCTGCAGTAGAAAGAGAACACCCTACCAGACAAGCCATTAAGATCCGGGGCAATCGGCTATACAAAAGTAAAGATTCCTGGGAAGGGGTCCAGAATGGTTGGATATGGAATATTTTGGACCCAAGAATTCCAAAGAGTTCTTTGATGGAAATAGGAAATCTGCCCAGGGCTACCGAGCCGATGATCAGAATCACCAGAAGAATTGCCATGACCAGAATTGTCAGTTTGTAGTGCTTTTTCATAATCGATGCCGAATAAAAAGGACTGTCTCAAAAGACAGTCCTCCCTGAAAGTTCAAGGTAAGATTCGGTCTGTCTCCTTCTCAAATATCGGAAAGCTATGCCGTTTCCCGCATAACTCTGCGCTTTCTTTTTAAAAGCTGGGCTGTCCACCATAGCTGGGCCGTAGGATGAAACAGCTTGGAAACAATCTGTTTAATTGTGAGCCGATTATAGCAAAGGGCTTACTTTTTCGTCAAGCAAAACCCTTTGTTACCGGATTTCTGAGATTAATTCTGTCCGTTATGGTTGTTTTTCTTTTTGTTAACTTTTTTCTTAATAACGATAACAACAACGACTACGATGGCTACGAGGATGAGAAGCCAGATCCAGTTGGAAGCAAACCATACAAGGAGGTTTTCTAAGAACCAGCCGAAGCCTTCCAGACCGCCCTTGAAAGAATCAGCAAGTCGCTGCCCAAAGGTCAGAGGCTGATTTCCTGAAGAGTCTCGATAAACTTCTCTTAAATCAATATTTACTTTTGCAAAGTCGATTAAGGAATCGTACTGCTTTAAAGTTCCGGTATAGCTATCGATAAGAAGTTCTGTATCGGAAATTTCGCGCTCCAGTTCGATAATGTCTTCCATAGTTGCCGCCTGAGCCAAAAGCTCCTGTAATCGTTTCAGTTTCGTTTTCGCGGTTTCCAGACGAGATTCCGTATCATAGTAGTATTCGGAAACGTCTTCGGCGCTCTTGTTGCTGCTTTTAACCGTACATACGGAACCCACCTGTTCTAAGAATTCGTTCAGTCGTTCTGAAGGAATACGAATGGTGTAAGAGCCATAGCGGTAATCGGAGGAATTGCTGTTCACCTCCGCCCATTCAAAGTATCCGCCCATGGAATTTACTAACAGTTCCAGTTCAGAAGCTGCTTTTTCGAATTCTTTGGTTTCCATGCTGATGTAAGCGCTGTAGATGATTTTGTTATTGGCAAGGATTTCCGGAACGTCGGAAACAGCCAGATCTTCGGATTTTTCCTCATTGTAATAGACGGCATCCGGAGCAGCTGCGGCTTCAGAATAGGCTCCCTCCATCCCGTTATCGGCATAAGCACCGGCAGCGGACTCGTATGCATATTCATAGGCTGCATCCTTATGAGCACCACCCATGGATAGATTGGCTGCAATCACCACCAGACCGATGCCTGCTACCAGTACCGCGCAGGCCGCAATGGCGATACCTCTCCAGATTCTCAGTTCTTTCGGAGCTTTTTTTCTCTCTTTTTTCGTTTTCAAAACCATTGCATCGGTTGCAGCTTCTGCTTGGTAATTTGCGGCTTCTTCTACGTATTTATCATTTATATTATTTAAAGCATTTGAAAATTGTTCTGTTTTCATATGATGTAATCCCTTTCTGTAAGATAACCCCTAAGTTTGCTGCGCAGACGGGTAAGGCGAACAGATACATTTTTTTCCGTCAGACCGGTCCGCTCAGATATTTCCCCATAGGAATCTGAAAAGTAATATCTGCGCATGAAAATCACACGATCTTTTTGGTCTAATGTATCGAGGAATTGTTCAATGGTTTCAGTCAGCTGGCTGGATTCAATTTCACTTTCCACATCTTTCATGGAGGATAGCGTTTCTTCCAGTTCTTCAAGAGCCACATCATAGACACTGTTCCGCTTAGAGGCAGTATTGTAGTTGTATCGCTTGCAGGCTATGTTGCGGGCAATCTTACATACATAAGAAACCAGCGATTCAGGATGGTTCGGGGGAATACTGTTCCATACTCCCAGATAGGTGTCATTGACACATTCTTCTGCGTCGGAATGATTATTTAGGATATTTTGAGCAATTTTATGACAGAGCTTTCCGTATTTTACAGAGAGCTCTTCAATTGCTTTCTCGGATCGTTCAAAAAATAAATCGATGATTTTTTTATCGTCCATGGTTCCACCTTTCCGCCTCAATTATATACTACGGATTTTAAAGGGAAAACTACACAGGTCTGAACATTTTATGAATTTTTTTAGGGGCAGTATGGTATAATCGTTAAAAACAATAATCGGCATATCTGCAAAACCGAAAGGAGAAGGTTATGGCAAATAAGGTTGGCAAATTAATCAAGCAGGCTCGTACGGACGCGGGACTTACCCAGGAACAATTGGCACGCAAAGTAAAAGGTGCAGATGCCTCCGACATCAGCAAAGCGGAAAGAGGACAGCTGAAGCTGACCAATGACCAGCTGAAACAGATTGCAAAAGCTACTGGAGTGACCCAGAAATCCTTGATTGAAGCAGCTGCTTCCAGTTCCTACAGCAGCAGTTCTTCCAGTTCCTCGAAGCCGTCAAGCAGTTCTTCTTCAAGCTCTTCTTCCTCGAAAACTTCGATGAAATTAACAGCAACGGAAAAACGTTTAGTGGAACTGTACCGGAAGGCAGATTCGGATACCAAGAAGCAGGCCATGTCTGTATTAAAGGGAACGGGTGTAGCCGATGCGGTAGGAGATTTCCTTGGCTCCGCAATTGATTCTCTTTTCAAGAAGTAAAGGAAAAAGACGCGATTTCGGAAGCAATGGTACTATTATATAGACATTCATTTTTTACAATGCTACAATACGGACATTGTATAATTTAGGAGGGAACTTTATGGAAGAAAAACGCGAAAGCCTTGGCAGCCGGCTCGGGTTTATTTTACTTTCCGCAGGATGTGCCATAGGACTTGGTAATGTATGGGGATTCCCGTACAAAGTTGGTCATAATGGTGGCGGCGCATTCGTATTTGTATATATCCTTTGCGTTTTACTGCTCGGTGTTCCGATTATGACTACAGAGTTTGCTATGGGACGTTCATCTCGTAAGAGCCCGGTAAATATGTATCGGCCTCTTCTTAAGAATGAAAAGAGTCCATTCCATTTGCAAGGTTGGCTTAGTTTAGCAGGAAACTTTTTCCTGATGATGTTCTATACTACTATCGCAGGTTACTTCTTCCATTATTTTATTGGTTTCGTTTCCGGAAATATGGAGAACCTGAACTGGGGAGATACGATTTCCAACACAGGAGTCAATGTTGGTTTCATGATTCTGGTCGTTGTTTTAGGTTTTTTGATTCTGTCTTTTGATATTCAAAAAGGACTGGAAAAAGTTACGAAATGGATGATGCTGGCTCTGTTTGCTTTGATGATTGTATTGGCAATTCACAGCTGCACGCTTTCTGGATTTGGGGAAGGCATCAGCTTCTATCTGAAACCAGACTTCTCTTTAATTACGCCAAGTGTAATCATTGCGGCAATGTGTCAGGCATTCTTCAGCTTATCTCTTGGTATGGGATCCATGGCGATTTTCGGAAGTTATACCGATAAGAGCCGTTCTCTTCTTGGAGAAGCTGTAAATGTTTGTACTTTGGATACTTTGGTCGCTTTGCTGGCTGGATTTATTATTTTCCCGGCTTGCTTCACCTTTAATATTAATCCGGACGCAGGCCCTCCACTTCTGTTTACCACGATGGTAACGGTATTCCAGAATATGAGCGGTGGGCGTGTCTGGGGTTCTCTGTTCTTTATCTTTATGATTTTCGCAGCAATGAGTACGGTGGTAGCGGTATTTGAAAATATTCTTGCGATGATGAGAGAGTTAACTGGTTGGAGCCGTAAAAAAGGCTGTGTAATCTGCTGTATTATGATGTTGATTCTGTGCATGCCTATGGCACTCACGGGAAATGTGCTTTCCAATGTCCATCCTTTGGGTGAGGGCACTGGTTTTCTGGATCTTTGGGACTTCCTGGTTGAAACCGTTATTCAGCCGATCGGTTCCGTTTTATTCTTAGTAGTTTGCTGCAGCGACAAGCTGTGGGGCTGGGATGAATTTGAGTTGGAAGCAAATACCGGTAAAGGCTTGAAAGTTAAATCTTGGATGAAAGTCTTCTTCAAGTACATTACTCCGATTATTGTATTCGCGCTTTGGATTTATGGACTGATTACTTTCTTCTAAAAGACGGAGACGGATAAAAGTGTCCGGATGTAATATCGGGACTTTCATAATAAAAAAATGTCCCCCGATGGATGTAGAATTACAACTGTCGGGGGCTTATTTTATGTTATATTTTTCATTGGTCATTTTTGTCAGTTCTTCCATCCGAAGCTTAAATTCCCGGGAGGAGATGAGCTTACAGCCCTGTCCTCGGGTAATCAACTGTTCTGCACCATCAGAAGTCACAACGACGATTTTCTTCTTTTTTCCAAGATCATTGGTGAACCGTTCGATATATTGATCCGCGGTTTCATCTTCCCGTGTGTAGATGGTCTGAACATCCTGGAAACGGTTGCTTTCAATACCATGACCTTTGACCCGGTAAGCATCAAAAACGGCCATAACTTCCGCTTTCGTCATGGATTTAAACTTACTTAAGGTATCCAGCAGAGAATCTCTGGCGGCATCAATATTTTCCCTGGCAAGTTCGTTTAGTTCTTTCCACGCAAAAATAACGTTATATCCATCAACAATGACAATGTCCGCTTCTTCCATTGGGAATGGAGGCGTAATGGAAATCTTCGGAGCAGTAGGTTCTACCTTCTTTCCACCGAAAGATTTTTTCCAGTTATTTCCCTGGGATTTATCTTTTGCATTGGAACGGGAAAACTTATTGATAATTGCATTGATTTCTTCTGTTCCCAAAGGGGTATCCGAAACCGTCCGGCTGCTTTTGGTCACATCAAAATCGTCCCCGGAACGAACCCGTACGGAACCATCAAAAGCTAAATGCATGTGATTATAAACATCGTTATAAGGAACAATGACACCGGCTCCATGGGAGCAGAAGACCGAATCCGGAGTATTGCGAAGATCTCTTAATGGATCATAAGCTTTCTCCGCCATGACTTCTTCCGGGTTGTGACATGGACCATAGCCATCCACCATAAAACTGATTGTGCCCAGTCCTTTGGTATAAGAGGTAAGAGTCTTCGGATAATCCTTTATGGCGGCAACAGGGCCTCGTCCGTTAATGATGGAAGTTCCTTTTTCTACATTCATATCCGGCATGGAAAATTCTGCATTCATCATGCCTAAATCTGTCAGGGCACGGCCTACATTTTCAGAAGGAACTTCGATAGTGAATTTATAGAAAGGCTCTAAAATGCAGCTTTCTGCCATCATCAGGCCCTGACGGACGGCACGGTAAGTGGCCTGACGGAAATCCCCACCTTCGGTGTGTTTTAAATGCGCCCTGCCATTGATTAACGTAATTTTCATATCGGTAATCGGCGCGCCGATCCGAACACCGCGATGTTGACGTTCGGATAAATGGGTCAGAATCAGACGTTGCCAGTTTTTCGCCAGATAATCCGTCTTTGCCTGGGTTTCAAAAATCAGACCGCTTCCTAGCGGCAAAGGTTCCATTAACAGATGAACTTCCGCGTAATGACGCAAAGGTTCAAAATGGCCGACACCGATGGTAGGTTTCGTTAAGGTTTCTTTATACATAACAGAGCCGGAATCAAAGGCAACCTCTAAATTGAATTTATCTTTCAGCAAGGATTTCAGGATTTCCAGCTGGACTTCACCCATGACACAGACGGATATTTCATTTTTGTCCTCATCCCAGCGGATGGACAGTTCCGGATTCTCTTCTTCCAGGGAACGGAAATAAGGAAGAGCAGAGACCGCATCCACATTGCTTAATATTCTTACGCGGTAATCCAGAATCGGCATCAGCAGGGGCAGAGCAATTTCGGATTCGCATCCATAGCCTTGTCCGGAGAAGCTTTCCTTGAGTCCCGTTAACGCACAGATATCGCCGGCCGATACTTTTTCTGCCAACTGATATTTGTTTCCGGAATAGAGACGGATCTGGTTGATTTTTGAAGAGTCTTCTCCGTCGGTCAGTAAAGTTTTATTATTCAATGTGCCGCAGGTAACTTTAATGAAAGTCAGGCGGCTGCCGTCGTCGGCGTGATCAATCTTGTAAACCCGGGCGCCGAATTCTTCTTCGGACAATTCCTCCGGGTAAAAATCTACGGTGTATTTGTCCAGACCGGACAAAAATTCATCAACCCCTTGAATCTGGAGCGCGGAGCCGAAATAGCATGGAAAAATCTGTCGGTTCGCAATAAGAGCGGAAATGGTTTCCTCTGTCAGAAAGCCATTTGTTAAATATTCTTCCATGGCGTCTTCCGAACTCATGGCAACCCGGTCATAAAACTCGTCGGTTCCGTCATCGGAAAAATCCACAGCCAGGTCGGAAGATAATTCCCGGATTTCTTTTAAGAGAACCGGCTTATCCGCACGGTCCTGGTCCATTTTATTAAAGAAAATAAAGGTCGGAATATTATATTCGGAAAGGAGACGCCAGATGGTCTGTGTCTGTCCTTTGACGCCGTCACTTGCACTGATTAAAAGAACGGCATAATCCAGAACCTGGAGAGAACGTTCCATTTCGGAAGAAAAGTCTGCATGGCCCGGGGTGTCGATCATGTTAAAGGTTGTTTGTCCGTATTGAAAAGTTGTCTGTTTATTGTAGATGGTAATGCCGCGGGCTCGTTCTAACTGATTGTTGTCAAAAAAGGAAGCTCCTTTATCCACTCGACCAAAATTACGGATTGCACCGGTACGGAAAAGAACCGCTTCAGACAAAGTGGTTTTACCGGAGTCAACATGTGCAATTATTCCCATCGTGATTTTTTTCATACGTATTTACGAATTTTTATATTTAAACGGCCCTTCCGGCTTTCAGAATGAATTCCGTCATAGATGAATTTCCCAAATCCACGGATCGTAATTTCGTCGCCTGCTTTTAAAGATTTTCCGGAGTTTTCCGCCAGCCTTCCATTCACAAAGACTTTTTGGTCAGCTAAAAGACGCTTTGCATCTTCCCGTTTTTCCCCGGTAATGGCGCTGATGATCAGATCCAATCGTTCCGATGCAAGATTTGCAGAAAGGGTCTGGTATTTTATTTCCAGTTCCGGGATTTCTCCTTCTACTTCATTGCAGACAACCGTGGTGTGGCGCACCAAAGACAGATTTTCTACAATAAAGTCTGCTGCATTATCCAGGACATAAACCCAGGCTTCCTGACCGCGGATGATAATATCTCCGGTCAATCCCCGATCTATGCCCAGGGCCATCAGAGAACCTAAAAAATCCCGGTGTGAAAGCTCTTCTGCAAATTTGGGGGCTTTGGGAGCAATGTGAAGGATGCGGATCGGAGAAGATAACGGATATCCGATATTGGACTCAGACCCGAAAATGACCAGCTTTCGAAGACAGGAACGACAGCCTCCCCACAGTTGATAGCCGATGGAAGAAAAGTCATTACAACAGCTTAAAAAATAATCCTGTTCTAAAGGAGAAAGAAAGTTGGTATAGGTATAGGCCTGGCGGGCAAGAGAAATGTCTGCCAGGTCATAAATCCTTTTTATGAAAAATTCCTTCTCTTTCTCAGTGTTCATAAAACAATTTTGGGTATAAAAAAGAGGAATGTCAACAATAAATTATGCATAGTACAAAAAAACAAATGTATGTTATGGAAAAATTCTATTCATTCAGTATATTGTAAAGATGGCTTTTTATAATATAAAATAAACCAAATTATTTAAGGAGATTCGGAAGGAATGTGTAATTGTAAAGATGAGAAAAAAGAAGCTCTGGATAAAGTGCTGGATCGTTTCGGAAGAGACAGCGGGAATCTGATCAGTATCTTACAGAAAACTCAGGATATTTACGGATATTTACCTTCGGACATCATATATTATGTGGCAGCGGCAACGGGCATTACTCCTTCCCGCGTTATGGGTGTTGCAACTTTTTATACACAGTTCCGTTTGGAACCAGTAGGAAAATACCTGATCCTGCTTTGTAAAGGAACGGCCTGTCATGTAAATGGAGCAGACCGGATTGAGAATGCAATTACTTCTGAACTGGGTATCCGGAACGGGGAAACTACGAAGGATGGATTGTTTTCCTTGAAAACCGTAGCCTGTCTTGGCTGCTGCAGCCTGTCACCGGTAATGATGATCAACGACAAAACATACGGAACGCTTACTCCGGAAAAGGCTATTCATATCTTAGATGGTCTGAAAGAGGGAAGGGAGGTCTGAATATGAGAATTGTCGTAGGGAAAGGAAGTTGTGGATTAGCTGCTGGCGCCGGAAAGATTTATAGTGCCATTGAGTCTCTGCAGACCGCAGAAGATTCTTTTGAATTAGGCATTACCGGTTGCGTCGGCATGTGTTTTTTAGAGCCTATTGTAGATATTTATGATGGACATAAATTGGAAGTGCGCCTGGTTCATGTAGAAGAAAATCAAGTGCAGACAATCGTGGATGCGGTAAGAAGTGGCGACCTGAAGAAAGTAGAGTCGTTCAAAGTATCTGCAGAGGAGGAAACTTTCCTAGCTCAACAGACCCGAATTGCATTAAGAAATTGTGGAGTAATCGATCCGGAGAATATTGAAAGCTATAAAGCAAGAGGGGGTTATAAGGCTCTGGAAAAAGTCTTAACGACCATGACACCAGAAGAGGTTATCGAAGAAATCAAAACCTCCGGACTTGCGGGAAGAGGTGGAGCCGGATTTCCGACCTGGTTTAAATGGAATGCCGCGAAAAACTCGGAAGGAAAAGAAAAATACCTGATCTGCAATGCAGATGAGGGCGATCCGGGAGCTTTTATGGATCGTGCGGTAATCGAAAGTGATCCGCATAATCTGCTGGAAGGCATGCTGATTGCAGCTTACGCTATCGGAGCGTCTCAGGCAATTGTATATGTCCGGGCGGAATATCCGTTAGCAATCGTGCGGCTGGAAAAGGCTATCCATCAGGCGGAAGCGGCTGGATTCCTTGGGGAGAATATCCTTGGCAGCAGCTTTAGCTGCACCATTCGTTATATGGCAGGAGCAGGAGCTTTTGTCTGCGGAGAAGAAACTGCTTTAATAGAATCCCTGGAAGGAAAGAGGGGCATGCCTCGTCTGAAACCTCCGTTTCCGGCGGTTGCAGGATATCGGTTGAAGCCTTCCAATATCAACAACGTAGAAACCTTTGCAAATGTTGCATGGATCATAAATAACGGAGGCGAGGCCTTTGCATCCATGGGAACCGAGGATAGTAAAGGAACAAAGGTGTTCGCACTTACGGGAAAAATCAAACGAGGCGGGTTGGTCGAAATTCCAATGGGCCAGACTTTAAGACATGTTGTTTTCGATATCGGTGGCGGTATACGAGAAGAGAAAAAAGTCAAAGCCGTTCAGTTGGGAGGACCATCCGGCGGATGTATTCCGGAAAAACTCTTGGATACGGTAATTGATTACAAGGCCTTAAGCGCTACCGGAGCTATTATGGGGTCCGGCGGAATGGTTGTAATGGATGAAAATACCTGTATGGTCGGCATGGCAAAATTTTTCCTGGATTTCACATCCAAAGAATCCTGTGGTAAATGTGTCCACTGCAGAATCGGGACAAAAAGAATGCTGGAAATTCTCACCCGGATTGCAGACGGAAACGGTCAGGCGGGCGATATCGAACTTCTGGAAGAACTTTGTACAGCAATCAAGGACGGAGCTCTTTGCGGCCTGGGTCAGACTGCCCCAAATCCTGTACTTACGACCATTAAATATTTTCGTGAGGAATATGAAGCCCATATTCAGGAGAGGAGATGTCCGGCAAAGGAGTGCGTAAATCTTTTGAGCTATCGTATTGATCCGGATAAATGTAAAGGATGTACTCTTTGCGCTAAAAAATGTCCGGTAGGGGCTATCCAGGGAGAATTGAAGAACGCCCATGTGATTGACCTGAATCAATGTATAAAATGTGGCCAATGCTTTACGGTATGTAAATTTAATGCTGTAAGTATGGAGTAGGAGGCGGCCATGAGTGAGATTAAAATTATTATTGATGGAAAAGAATGCATCGGCCAGTCTGGAGATACGATTCTGGAGATCGCACAGAGAGCAGGCATTTCGATTCCTACATTATGTAATGACGAAAGAGTTGCTCATTATGGAGCATGTGGTGTGTGCCTGGTTGAAGGAGAAGGACTTCCGAAGCTGATGAGAAGCTGTTCTACGGAAGCAGTCGATGGCTGGGTACTTCATACGGATTCGGATAGGGTTCTAAAGGCAAGAAAAGTAGCCCTGGAACTTTTAATGAGTGACCATGATGGCGATTGTAAAGGCCCTTGTACCCTGAACTGCCCGGCAGGAACCGACTGCATGGGCTATGTGAAGGAAGTAGCCCGGGGCGATTACCATAAAGCGGTTGAAATAATAAAAGATAAATTTCCATTTCCGGCCAGCATTGGCTATGTTTGCCCGCATCCTTGCGAAAAAGCCTGCAGAAGGCAATATGTGGAAGAACCGATTTCCATCGCATTAATGAAAAAATATGCCGGTTTAAGGGATTTGGAAAAAGATACCTGGACGCCGGAAATTCCGGAATCAACTGGAAAGAAGGTTGCCATTATCGGTGGCGGACCGGCGGGGTTGACGGCTGCATTTCTTTTAAGAAGAAATGGACATGATATTACGGTTTATGATGCAATGGAGCATATGGGCGGAATGTTGCGCTACGGAATTCCGGAATACCGTCTGCCAAAAGCTGTTGTAGATGCAGAGGTAAAAGAAATCGAAAAGCTCGGCGTTGTAATGGTGAACAACGTGAAAATCGGAAAAGATATTTCTTTCGAAGAAATCAGAGAAAGTGCCGATGCAACTTTAGTTACGATCGGGGCCTGGAGTTCCCAGAAGATTGGCTGCAAAGGAGAAGAAGCTGAAGGCGTTATCGGAGCCATTGAATTCTTAAGGGGAAATATTCTCGGACAGCCATATGATATCGGAGAGAACGTTGCCATCGTTGGTGGTGGAAACTCTGCCATGGATGCGTGCAGAAGTGCTGTCCGACTGGGCGCAAAAAAAGTTTTTGTCATTTACCGACGCACGCAGGATGAAATGCCGGCGGAACCGGAAGAAATAGAAGAAGCAAAGGAAGAAGGCGTGATTTTCAAATTTCTGTCTTCACCGGATGAAATTATTTCAGAAAACGGCCGGGTAACAGCGATAAAACTTCAAAAGATGGAATTGGGCGAAGCAGATGCCAGTGGCAGAAGAAAGCCGGTTCCTGTAGAAGGGAAATTTGAAATCCTTCCGGTAGATTGTATTATTTCTGCCATTGGCCAGAAAGTAAATCCAGAGGGGTTTGATCTGGAACGGAACAGGAAAGGTATTATTCAAGCGGAGGAAAATTCCTTCTGTACCAGCCAGGAAGGCGTATTTGCAGCGGGCGATGCAGTTAATAAAGGCGCAGGCATTGCAATTGCTGCGATTGCAGAAGCTGGGAAAGCGGCTATTGCCATTGACCGCTACCTGAAAGGCCAGAAGTTTTCTTATAAAACTCCATTCACTTCAGAACGAGATTTGGAAACTGTAAAGAAAGAACTGGAGGAAAAAGAAAAGATTTCCCGGATTAAGACTCTGAAACGGCCGGCAGAGGAGAGGAAACTCGACTTTAAAGATATTACCCTTCTCCCGGAGGAAAAGATGATTCAGGAAGAGGCAAAGCGATGCCTGGAGTGCGGTTGTCATGATTATGAAAAGTGCACTCTGATTCAGTGTGCAAACTGTCAGGAAATCTGTCCGGAACGCTGGAAAGGAGAGTATCACCCAGGCTTTGTTGAAACGAATCTGGTCGTTATTGAAAGAAACCAGAAGAAATGTATTTCCTGCAATCTTTGTGTGAGAATTTGCGAAGAAAAAGTGAAAAAAAGTATTTTAGGCTTGGTTGGAAGAGGTTTTACAACGGTTATCAAACCGGAATTTCAGAAACCGGAAATCATTGCCGAATGCAAAGAATGCCTTCTTTGTGCAGATGCTTGTCCGACGGGAGCTTTAAAAATTTTGATACAGGTAAAAATGTAGATTTTTTATCGGATTTTTAGTCAAAAAGTAACAATTATAAAAGGACCGAACCTTGGTCCTTTTATTTTTTCCCCTTTTTTAATAAAATCCCTCCACTTTCTTCCCCCTTTTTTTGAAAAACTTAAAAAACCTTTATTTTTCAAGGCTTTCTTCCATATTTTTTTAAAAAAATTAAAAAAAATAGTTGCTTTTTTTGATATAAAATAGTAAAATCACCATAAAAGTAGAGAAAAGTGGTACTTAGTGGAGCAAAGTGGGAAATACTCCGAGCCGGCAACTTCTTTTATTTATTTTATTTTTTGCGATTGCTCAAGAGTAAAGGGCACGGCGCTCCTTAAGTTATATACAATGCGTGATTCACGCTTAAGTATAAATTTGACAAAATGTCGCTGGGAGGTAACAGGTGAGCACTATGTTTATGGGTGAATACAACCATTCCATAGATGCCAAGGGCAGAATAATCATTCCTTCGAAATTCAGGGAATTGCTTGGTGAAAATTTCGTGGTTACGAAGGGTTTAGACGGCTGCTTGTGGGTTTTTCCAAACGAAGAATGGGATGATTTCGCAGGGAAACTCCGCAGCCTGCCTGTTGCCAATAAAGATGCCAGAAAGTTCGTAAGACATTTTATGGCTGGCGCCATGAATGCAGAACTGGATAAGCAGGGACGAATTTTACTGCCGCAGAATTTAAGAGAAAGTGCGGGATTAGATAAAGATATCACAATGGTAGGTATTGGCTCCAGAATTGAAATCTGGGATAAAAAAGCCTGGGAAGAAGGAGCAACCTACGACAATATGGATGATGTAGCAGAACATATGGGAGATTGGGGATTTGGAATTTAAACACGAATCGGTACTTCTCACAGAAACCATTGAGAGTTTAAATATAAATCCCGAAGGAATTTACGTTGACGGCACTTTAGGCGGAGGCGGACATTCTTACCATATTGCGGAACAGCTGACAAGCGGAAGGCTGATCGGCATCGATCAGGACGCAGAAGCATTAAAAGCAGCAGAAAGCAGACTTTCTCCCTTCTCTGATAAAGTTTCCCTGATAAAAAGTAATTTTGTGAATATCCAGAGCGTTTTAAATTCTTTGGGTATTGATGGAGTAGACGGGATACTCCTTGACATTGGTGTTTCTTCTTACCAGATTGACAATCCAGAGAGAGGATTCTCTTATCGGGAAGATGCGGTCCTGGATATGCGAATGGACCGGGAAAGACCGATATCCGCCAGAAATATTGTAAACACGTACTCGAAAGAAGAGCTGGCAAGAATCATCCGGGATTATGGAGAAGACAACTTCGCGAATAATATCGCAAAGCACATTGTAAACGAAAGAGAAAAGCAGGAAATCGTTACGACCGGCCAGCTTTCCAGAATTGTAGAGCAGGCAATTCCACAATCGGTCAGAAAAGGAAAGAAAGGTTTTGCAAAGAAAACCTTCCAGGCTTTGAGAATTGAAGTCAATTCGGAATTGGATGTATTAAAAGATTCTATTCAGACGATGCTTGATTTATTGAATCCCGGCGGCAGACTTTGCATTATCACCTTCCATTCTCTGGAGGACCGAATCGTAAAAAACGAGTTCCGAAAAGCAGAAAATCCCTGCACCTGCCCTCCAAATTTTCCGGTATGCACCTGTGGAGCGGTAAGCAAGGGAAAAGTATTAACTAAGAGGCCTGTCATTCCTTCCGAGGAGGAATGTCAAAGAAATAAAAGAGCAAGCAGCGCAAAGCTAAGAGTGTTCGAGAAAGTATAACATGGGAGTCAGAACCAGAAATGATTCACAACTGAATAATGTTGAAAGAATTTTTACTGAGGGAAATACGGTAAGGGTCGAAGTGATCAGCGAACCAGAAGTAATCCGGCTTCCTCGTGAAAGAACAGAAAGACAAAAGCAAGTCAGCCGGAAAGTACATAGACAAAAAGTCTTGCTGGCATTCGCCTTAGGGCTGGCCGCAATGGTCTTACTCGTAGCTTTGTGCGTGGTTATGCTCAACATATCCGGCGAGAACAACGGATTGAAAAAAGAAATCAGCGTTTTGGAAAGCTCCATATCGGAATTGAAAAGCCAGAACGATTCAAAAGAATATGACCTGAACTGCTCCGTGGATTTAAACTATATTGTGCAGGTCGCTACCGGGGACATGGGAATGGTAAGAAGCTCCTCGGGACAAATACGAACTTATAATTCATCAGCTTCTGAATATGTACAACAAGTAGCCGAAATACCAACTGATTGAAGTTGGTATTTCGTTATGTATACAGGTTTGTTTTTATGACCCGAAAACCGACAAAAAAAGAGAAAAAAACAGAAAATGGCAAGCAGATGATGAAAAAACGATTTAGTAAAGCTACAATCGTTTTTCTGATACTGCTGTCTGTTTTGGTTGCCCGTCTGATATGGATTGTGGCTTTTGACGGAGAAAAATATTCAAAAGCAGCGCAGGCACAGTCAGAAACGGAAACCACAACATTGTCCTCCAAACGAGGGGATATTATTGACCGGAACAATGTACAGCTGGTAACCAGTACCAAGGTGTACAATCTGATTCTGGATCCGAAAGTTATTCTGTCAAAAGAGGATAAGTATCTCGAGCCGACGGTTGCACTGATCAATAAACACTTTGGCATTTCAACCGAAGAACTGAGAGGAAAGATAGCGGATAATCCGAGAAGCAGTTATATTGTTTTGACGAAAGGCCTGACCTTTTCCGAAGTCGAAGAATTCCTGAATGAAAAAGAAGCGGACCGGAATGTTCGTGGCGTATGGCTGGAGGATTCCTTCCGGAGAAATTACACCTATGGTACGTTGGCTTCTTCTGTTCTTGGTTTTACTCAGGACAATACCGGCATTTATGGAATTGAAAGCCAGTACGATGACGAACTGACCGGAAACGACGGTATGGAATATACCTATTTGGACAGCGAAAATAATTTGCAGACGGTGCGGAAAGACCCGGAAGATGGATACACGGTCCGGATAACAATGGATTACAATATTCAGGCCATTGTTGAGAAATGGATCGCGGCAAGTCAGGAGGAAACAGAAGCAAAAAATGTCGGCTGTATTATTCAAAACCCAAATACGGGAGAAGTTCTGGCAATGGCGGACTCCGGGAATTTCAATCCAAATAATCCAAGAGATCTGACTTATTGTTATACGCAAGAGCAGATTGATGCCATGAGCGATCAGGAGGTAACCGATGCTTTAAGCCAGGTCTGGAGGAATTTCTGTGTTACCCAGAGTTATGAACCAGGCTCCACGTTTAAACCGTTTACCGTTGCAATAGGAATTGAAGAAAACATTTTAAAACCGACCGATACCTTTGACTGCTATGGCTACGAAACGTTCTTCCCGGAAACACCATGGGAAAAAGATATTTGGTGTCATAATCGGGATGGATGCGGTACTTTGGATGTAAAGGGTGCTATCGCCCAGTCCTGCAATATTTCCTTGGCACAGATGTCAGAGAAAATAGGTGTAGATCTTTTCTGCAAATATCAGAGAAAATTTGGTTATGGACAATATACCGGAATCGACCTTCCTAATGAAATGAGTTGTCAGACTTTGCTTTATAACGAAGGGAATATGACGGTTCTGGACTTGGGAACAAACGCCTTCGGTCAGAACTTCAACACGACCATGATTCAGATGAGTACCGCGTTCTGTTCTCTGATTAACGGAGGGTATTTATACAGGCCATTTATTGTAAAAGATATTTTCAATTCAAAGAATGAACTGGTAAAAACCAATGAGAAAGTATTGGTTTCCCAGACGATATCTCAAAGCACCAGCAATTATGTGAAAGAATGCCTGCGTGCAGTTATCACAGAAGGTACGGGCGGACCGGCCGCAGTAGAAGGATACAAAATCGCCGGCAAAACCGGTACTGCCCAGAAATATGATAAAGAGGGAGATTATTATGTAATTTCCTTCGAAGGCTTTGCACCTTATGATAATCCGGAAGTCGTATGCTATGTAGCAATTGACGAGCCGGCAACAGGTGACGCAAGCCGGTTTTCTTCGGAATTATTTAGTAATATAATGACAGAAGTTTTGTCATATATGAATATAGCGCCAGATGACGTGGGATAGCAAAGAGGACATAATATGAATTGGTTGACTTTAATTGCAGCAGGAATCGCTTTTATAATAGGTGTTGTTCTGGCCCGGGTTTTTATTCCGGTATTGAAAAAGATGAAATTTGGACAACAGGTCCGTGAAGACGGGCCACAGGCTCACCTGAAAAAATCCGGAGTTCCAACTATGGGAGGCATCTGCATCGTTATTGCCATGATTGTAGGAATGGCAATATTTATTCCGCAGACAGCTGCTCACACGGTTCCAGTTGCAATCTGCACGGTTCTGTTTGCTTTGATTGGATTTCTGGATGATTTTTTAAAAATAAAAAAAGCACAATCGGAAGGCTTAAAAGCTTGGCAGAAAATGGCTCTTCAGATCATTTTAATGGTTGCACTCATGTTGTATGTTGCACTGGGAACCGAAAATGGCACGGCTACAATGATACCATTTTATGGAATGGTAGACCTGAAAGGCTGGTTTTATCCGATTGCGGTAGTTGCTATTTTAGGAACGGTAAATGGAGCAAACTTTACGGATGGACTGGACGGGCTGGCAAGCAGTGTAACCATTGTGATTGCTTTATTTTTTACTATTGCCACTGCGATGCTCTCCGGCTTTCTGGATCCGGCATCCTTAGCAATGGTGGGTGCTTTAGCTGCTTTTTTGGTTTTCAACCGTTATCCAGCCAAAATCTTTATGGGCGATACCGGCTCTTTAGCTTTGGGTGGCTATGTAGCAGCAGAAGCTTTTCTTTTAAAAATGCCGATTATGCTGATCTTAGTGGCATTCATTTATCTGGTCGAAATAATTTCCGTAATTCTGCAGGTTGGTTATTTTAAACTTACTCATGGAAAACGGTTGTTCCGAATGGCTCCGATCCATCATCATTTTGAGTTGGGTGGATGGTCCGAGAAAAAAATCGTATTTATGTTCACGGTTATTACATTAGTTTTGTCAATAATAGCCGTATTCGGTATTCGATAATAGAAGGTAGAAAAAATGGAATTATGTAATAAGAAAATCATGATTTTTGGGATGGGAGTCAGTGGAAAAGGTGTTGCCAGATTACTGAAAAGCCAGGGATCGGACATGGTTCTTTATGATGGAAATGAAGAACTGGATAAAGAAGCTTTATTAAAAGAACTGGACCTGGATGGAAAAGCAGAAGTAATTACAGGAAGTCTGACGGAAGACTCCTTTGAGGACATCGACATTTTGGCTTTAAGTCCTGGTATTTCTGTTAATGCTCCATATGTAAAAATGGCTGCAGAAAAAGGCGTAAAGATTCTTGGGGAAGTGGAAATTGCTTATGAAATTTCCAAAGGAAGAATGGCTGCCATTACCGGAACCAATGGAAAGACGACGACAACCGCTCTTACCGGAGAAATCATGAAGGCGGCCTTTGAAAAAGTTTTTGTTGTTGGAAATATTGGAACAAGCTTTGCATCTGTTGCTACCCAGACAACGGACGATTGTGTCATCGTAGCGGAAATCTCCAGCTTTCAGTTAGAGTCCATGGATGAATTCCATCCGGAAGTAACGGCTGTTTTAAACCTAACTCCGGATCATTTAGACCGTCATGGAACTTTTGAAAACTACGCAAAAACGAAAATGCAGATTGCAAAAAAACAGACAAAAGAAGAGAAGTGCATCATTAACTACGATGATGAATATCTCCGGGAATTATCTCATGAGCTGATACCGGAAGTTCTTTATTTTTCAAGAAAAGATAGGCTGAATAAGGGAATTTGTCTTGTTGACAATTGGATTACCTATAATGACGGAACGACAGAAATCCCGATCATTGAAAAAAATGACATGACTCTTCTTGGAGATCATAATACAGAGAATGTTATGGCAGCTTGTGGAATCGCAATTTCCATGGGAGTAGATATTGAAACCATTGCTGATGTGGTAAGAAATTTTAAGGCAGTAGAACATCGGATTGAATATGTATGTACAAAAAATGGAGTTGCTTACTATAACGATTCCAAAGGAACCAATACGGATGCGGCGGCTAAAGCAGTTTCTTCCATGGTTGCACCTACCGTGCTGATTGCCGGAGGCTATGATAAAGGAGCCGATTTTACAGAATGGATCGAGGGATTCAACGGTAAAGTAAAAGATATGGTATTAATCGGCCAGACTGCTGAAAAAATCAAAGAAACTGCCTTGAAATGCGGTTTTACAAAGATTCATATGTGTGAAGATTTAAAAGCAGCCGTAACAATGTGTGCCCAGTTGGCAGAACCGGGAGATGCGGTTCTTTTATCCCCGGCATGTGCAAGCTGGGGCCAGTTCAAAAACTATGAACAAAGAGGAAAAATGTTCAAGGAGTTTGCAAACCAGTTATAAACATGAAGAGAACGCCGAACCAGCCGGAAATGAAGCTGATCAAAGTGAATAAAGAGAAAAACATGTTCCGAGGAAGTCTGGATTGGCCTCTTGTTCTTGTGGTGTGTCTTTTATTGGTTTTCGGACTTCTGATGTTATATAGTGCCAGCTCTTACAACGCCCAAATAAAATTTGGGAATCCGGCCTTTTATGTGAATAATCAGCTGCGAAATACCGCAATCGGTTTGGCAGTGATGTTTATCATAACTTTTATTCCACAAAAATACATAAAGAAAACAACTTTTATTATATATGGGGCATCGGTTGTTGCCATGTTCCTTTTGCTCTCCTCATTAGGGGAAGAATACAATGGGGCTACTCGATGGCTGAACCTTAAAATCACCTCTATTCAGCCTTCGGAAATCGTTAAAATCGGCGTAATTTTAGCTTTGGCTTATCTGATCGGAAAATATGCCCAGTATCTGTACGATGTAAAAATGTTTTATTTCGTATTTGCTTTTTGCGCTTTAGGTGCTATTTTAACCGTTTTCTTATCGGATGATCTGGGAACTGGAATAATCATTCTGGGAATCGGTTTTGTTATGCTTTTCATCTCCAGTGAAAAAATCCGTTGGCTGCTGATTACTTATGCGGGCATCGCCGTTGCCGGAGTTTCTTATATGCTGCTTCGTTCTACGAAACGAGTTCGAATCGAAGCCTGGCTGCACATTGATCAGTATGCAGATGATAAAGGCTATCAGATTACGCAGGCATTATATGCTATCGGCTCTGGGGGATTTATGGGAAAAGGATTAGGAAAGAGCACACAGAAACTGGGATTTATCCCAGAATCGGAAAATGACATGATTTTTTCGATCATCTGTGAAGAATTAGGGATTTTAGGAGGAATCCTCCTGATCGCTTTATTTGCCGTGTTGATTTGGAGAATGAAAATAATCTGTGAGAAAGCAACGGATACCTTTAGCCGGGTACTGGTTGCCGGAGTCGCTGCCCATATTGCAATCCAGACCTTTATTAATATTGCGGTAGTCTCAAATCTTCTGCCGAATACCGGAGTACCGCTCCCATTTGTTAGTTATGGGGGATCCGCAGTTATCTTCCTGCTCATGGAAATCGGTCTGGTACTATCCGTCAGCCGAATCCGGGAGCAGACAACTGACGAAAAACGGCGCACCTATTACCAAAGGGATAAAGAACGAGGACCGGAAAGTATTTTATGAAAAAGAAAAATCTCGTTATTATCTCCATAGCGGCAGTCGTGGTGATCACGGCCAGCGTTCTTTTGCTGACCGGAGTGATTCCAATGAAATCCGGAAATGAGGAACTGGAAAAAGGAAAGGCATTGTGTTATGTGAAATATCTGGATACATATATGCTGATCGATAAAAATAATGTTGTAACCGGAAGCGCAACGGAATGTCCGGAAAACCTTCCGGAAATCTCCGGTGTATCCTTTGACCATATTATTGTGGGCAAAAAATTTGAACCAAAAGATGAAGAAGCCTATAAATATGCCCTGAAATTAGTCGACTGCCTCAAAAAGAACTCGTTAAATGTGTCCGAAGTATATGTGGCAGATGATTTGAAAGCCTCTGTTTATGTGGGAAATGTAAAAATCCTGATGGGATCAGATGTAAACACAGAAGAAAAAATCAACGATCTGAGAGATTTTTATGATGATCTGGTCCAGCTGAACGGAACTTTGGATATGCAGGAACTGAGTAAAAATAATATCGGATATTCCTTTCGGCAGAACAAAGAATAAAAAAGTTGAAATTTGCAATAAATAAAAGTATTATATATCTGTAAAAAAATAAACAGAGAGGATTAGACTCATGTCAGAATTTGAATATGGTGATTCCGTACGTGGTGCCAGAATCGTTGTTATTGGCGTCGGCGGAGCTGGAAATAACGCAGTAAACAGAATGATGGATGACGGTATGCAGATGGTAGAGTTCCTTGCAGTCAATACAGACCGTCAGATTTTACAGACTTGTAAAGCGCCTGTTACGATACAGATCGGAGAAAAGATTACAAAGGGTCTTGGTGCCGGAGCTCAGCCTGAAGTTGGACAGAAGGCGGCAGAAGAGAGTATGGAAATGATCCAGAAGGCTATTGCTGGTGCAGATATGGTATTCCTGACCTGCGGTATGGGTGGCGGAACTGGAACAGGTGCTACTCCGGTTATCGCGAAAATTGCAAAAGATATGGATATCCTTACTGTTGCAATCGTTACAAAGCCTTTTAAGTTTGAAAATAAAACCCGTATGAACAACGCTATTATGGGTATTGAAAGATTAAAAGAAGTTGTTGATACATTAATCGTTATTCCAAACGATAAACTTCTTGAAATTGTTGATAGACGAACTTCTATTCAGGATGCATTCAAGAAGGCAGATGAAGTTCTCCAGCAGTCGGTAAGAGGTATTACGGACCTGATTAACGTACCTGCTCTTATTAATCTGGACTTTGCAGATGTAAGAACCGTTATGCATGATAAAGGTATCGCACATATCGGTATCGGTACAGGCACTGGTGATGACAAGGCAGAAGAAGCTGTTAAATATGCTGTTACTTCTCCTCTTCTGGAGACAAACATCCGTGGCGCTTCCCATGTTATTATTAACATTTCCGGTGATATTTCCCTTATCGAAGCAAACGATGCTGCTTCCTACGTTCAGGATCTTGCCGGAGACGGAGCAAACATCATCTTTGGTGCCAGATATGAAGAAGAACCTTCCGATACCTGCACAATTACCGTTATTGCTACCGGCATTAATGATAATACCATCCGTATGGCAGGCGGAAATACTCCAATAACAAGACCTGTAAGACCGCAGATGCCTCAGCAGCCTGCACAGCCACAGGAAGAAAAACCTTTCGTTGTTAAATCAGAACCAGAAGAGCAGCCGGTACAGGAAGCTGTAGAAGAACCAGAACCAGTTCAGCCACAGCCGAAACGTCCATTAAGCTTTAATGTTCCAAGACAGCCAAAGACCACCGTTCAGGAGCAGGATATTACAATTCCAGACTTCCTGAAGAGAAGATAAGTATTTGAAAGCAAGGCTAGGCCGGCTAACAGCCGGCCTTTTCTTATGAAAAAGGCAAAAAGAAAAAGACCCTGATCAGCAGCAAAAAATAAAAATAATTGTTGCAAAACACATGCTGCTGCTGTATTATAAAAACAAAGTTTAGCACTCATTGAGTAAGAGTGCTAATAAAACGAAGGAGGACGTATTAAGATGAAATTAGTTCCATTAGGAGACAGAGTTGTTCTTGAACAATTAGCAGCTGAAGAAACAACAGCATCCGGTATCGTATTACCAGGACAGGCTCAGGAAAAACCTCAGCAGGCAAAAGTTGTTGCTGTAGGCCCTGGCACAGAAGAAGTTAAAATGCAGGTTAAGGTAGGCGACGCAGTTATCTACTCAAAATATGCTGGAACAGAAGTGAAATTAGACGACAAAGAATACGTTGTTGTTCGTCATGACGATATTCTTGCAATCGTTAAATAATAGGAGGCAAATAAATGGCAAAAGAAATCAAACATGGCGCAGAAGCTAGAGAAGCTCTTGGCAGAGGCGTTAATCAGTTAGCCGATACAGTTAAAGTTACATTAGGACCTAAAGGAAGAAACGTTGTTCTTTACAAACCTTATGGCAATCCATTGATCACAAACGATGGTGTTACTATCGCGAAAGAAATCGAATTCCCGGATTCTTTCGAAAACATGGGCGCGCAGCTTGTTCGTGAAGCTGCATCTAAGACAAATGATGTTGCTGGTGATGGTACAACAACCGCTACTGTATTAGCTCAGGCTATGATCAATGAAGGCGCAAAGAACCTGGCAGCTGGCGCTAACCCAATCATCCTTCGTAAAGGTATGAGCGCAGCTTGTGAAGCAGCAGTAACAGCTCTTCTTAAAATGGGAAGAAAAGTTAAAGGCAAAGAGCAGATTGCTCGCGTTGCTGCTATTTCCGCAGGTGATGACAACGTTGGCGAAATGGTTGCTGACGCTATGGAAAAAGTTACAAACGATGGTGTTATCACTATTGAAGAATCCAAGACAATGCAGACAGAACTGGACCTGGTAGAAGGTATGCAGTTCGACCGTGGATATATTTCTCCATACCTTTGCACAGATTTAGAGAAAATGGAAGCAGTTCTTGATAACCCATACATTCTTCTGACAGATAAGAAGATCACCGTTATCCAGGACATCCTTCCTCTTCTTGAGCAGATCGTTAAAACAGGCGCTAAGCTGTTAATCATCGCTGAAGATATCGAAGGCGAAGCTCTTACAACATTAATCGTTAACAAACTTCGTGGAACTTTCAACGTAGTAGCTGTTAAGGCTCCTGGCTATGGCGACAGAAGAAAAGAAATGTTAAAAGATATGGCAGTTCTTACAGGCGGACAGCTTATTTCGGAAGAAGTTGGTCTGGAACTGAAAGATACGGACCTTTCCATGTTAGGACGTGCTAAGACCGTTCGCGTTGACAAAGAGCATACAATCATTGTTGATGGTGTTGGAAGCAAGAAAGAAATCGCTGGCAGAATCGCTCTGATCAAATCCCAGATTGAAACAACAACTTCTGAATATGACAGAGAGAAAATGCAGGAAAGACTTGCTAAGTTATCCGGTGGTGTAGCTGTTATCCGTGTTGGTGCTGCAACAGAAGCTGAAATGAGAGAAAAGAAACTCCGTATGGAAGATGCTTTAGCAGCAACAAGAGCAGCAGTTGAAGAAGGCATTATCGCAGGCGGCGGCAGTGCATACATTCACGCTATTCCTAAGGTAGAAAAGGCAGTTGCCGGATTAGAAGGCGACGAGAAGACTGGTGCGAACATTGTTCTGAAAGCTCTGGAAGCTCCATTATATGTTATTGCTGAGAACGCAGGTCTGGAAGGCAGCGTTATCGTTAACAAGGTAAGAGAAATGAAAGACGGCGAAGGCTTCGACGCCCTGAACGGCAAATACGTTGAGATGGTTAAAGCTGGTATCCTTGACCCAGTTAAGGTTACTCGTTCTGCTCTTCAGAATGCAACCAGTGTTGCTTCTACCTACCTTACCACAGAAGCAGTTGTTGCGGACATAAAAGAGCCAGTTGCTCCAGCAGCTCCAGCAGCTCCAGGCATGGGCGGCATGATGTAATTTAAAACAGAAGAACTAAGAGTTATATAGATACTTCCTTTTGGGCAGGCTGAAAAGCCTGCTCAATTAATATGTCCTGGAAAAGTTTTTAAATTACAATACCATTTGTAGATTATATGTAGTATAATATTACAACTGTCTTTATAGAGAGGGATAGTGGCGAAACAAATAGAAAAAGAAAAAAATTAATCATATAATTTTGAATAGGAGCGAGAATATGAACAGAGAATGGACTGCAAAATGGATAGGCCCACAGGAAAACGATAAATTTAATCCAGTAATTTATAAAGACTTCTTTATTGATGATGAAGTGAAAAAGGCCACTCTTTTTATCGCAAGCTTAGGACTGTTTGAAGCATATATCAATGGAACCAGAATAGGTAACGAATATCTGTCTCCATATAAACAAGATCCGGAAAAAGGTGTTCCGTATTATGAATTTGATATAACCGACGAGTTAAATTACGGACCAGATTCGGAAGCGAATTCCCTGGATGTTTTCTTAGGATCCGGTTGGGAAGAGGAGAATACCGAACGTTTTGCTTTGAAAGCAGAGATCGTTATTGAAGTGGAGAAAACCGAGGAAAAGGCAGAATATCTGTCTATGGAATTTGAAGAAGTTCTGGTTGAACCGGGAACTTTTTCCGAGGAGACGAAGAAAAAAGAGGAATTAGAAGATATTATCGACCTGGATGAACTGTTTGTAGATGGTTCAGAAATGAATGATTTAGACAATTTATTTAATGATGATTTATTTGATGAATTTATCGATGAAATTATTGAAGAAAAAAAGACAAACCCGCCGGTGGAAAAAACAGAAACGGAAGAAGTTTTTGATGTAGAAGAGTTATTGGAAGAGGCAGAACCGTTTGCAGAAGAAATCACAGAAAAAACGGCAGCCGCAGAAGAGATGGGTTTCGATATTTCTGCTGAGTTAATCAGCAAAGCAGGCTTTGATGAAAACGAGAAAGAGAATCCGGAAGAAGAACTTGAAGCTGAGGAAGAAGAACCCGTGGAAGAAGAGTTAGCAGAGGAGAGCGAAGAAACGGTAGAAGAAGCAATTGCCGGGACAGAAAGCGCCGAAGTTATCGAGGAAGAAGCAGAAGAAATCACGGAAGAGCTCATGGAAGAGGCAGAAGAAGTAGAAGAAGAGACAGAAGAAGAAATCGAAACAGTAGATGAAGCTGAAATTATAGAAGAAACAGAAGAAGCAACCGAAGGTATTGCAGATGCTGTTTCCGTAGCTGGACTTGCTGGCTTAGCAGTAGTAGCTGAAACAGCAGTAGACGCTGAGACCGAAGCTGCGGAGGAAACCGAAGCTGTTGAGGAATCGAAATCTGATATCCGGAAAGAAACGGAAGATGGGACAACACTTCCGGAAAATGTTATCGTCATCACAACCGATGAAACCTGGGGCTATTATGCTTCAGATATTGAAACCTGCGGTATTGGAAAAGGAGAAGTGTTTAACCGTCTGCTCTGGGCCGATAAGGACAATCCGGATAGAACGGTAGAGGTTCTGGATCTGGACCTTCCTTTAGTGGAACGTTATGCAGAACCGATTTCCATTCTGGAAGAGCTGAAAGCAGAGGAAATCGTGAAGAATGCTGCCGGCGAAGTATTTTTGGATTTTGGAAAACCTTTTACCGGTTATGTATCCTTTACATCAAATTGCCCGGAGGGCTCGAAGATTGTTTTTGATTTTGTGAAAGATCCGGAGGAAGAAATCGGACAGCCGGGCTTTACCTATATTGCCGATGGCGTTCCGGAAGTAGTCAGCGCTCATTTTACCTATTTCCAGGGAAGGTATGTAAAGGTCAGTGGATGGAACGGCGAACTGAATCCAGAAATCTTTAAGGCAATCGTTGTGCTGCCGGAAGAACCGGAAGTAGTGGAAGAGCCAGAAGAAGTAATTGCAGAAGAGGAACTGGAAGCAATTCTTCAGACCGGATATATTGAGACTTCCGACGAAAACCTGAACCGTCTATTTGATAATATTTTCACGAGACAGGATATTCTTTTTGCCGATATCGATTCCGAAGAAATTCCGGACGGTGTAACAGAAGCAGTCAATAAATTTGCGACAGCAGCCTGCTACAACATGGATGTAAAAGAATATATTGAAACAATGCTGGAAGGCCAGAACGGGAAATGTCTTGTTACTGTCCCATGGGCTTTGTATTGTATGTATGGCGATAAGGAAGGCCTGGAAAATCAGTACGATGCTATGAAGGCTTATGTGGATGAGTCAAAAGATGAAATAGAAGGCTATCTGAAAGAGTCCGAAGAGTTTCTTCCATATGATGAGTTCTCAGACCCGGCATTCATTGCTTCTGCAAATTATTTTGAAGTGGCAGATATTGTTGAAAAAGCTGCAAAGGTGCTGGGAAAAGAAGAGGATGAAGCAACATACGGAAAATTGGCTGCAGATGTAAAATCTGCTGTCCTGGATGAATATTTTACACCTACCGGAAGAAACTTCCTTTCCACCCAGGAAGAATTGGTTACAGCTTTAAGAACCGGTATGTTCAACAATAGAGAACGCCTGATAACAGATCTTAAGACGAACTTTAAAGAGAATTGCTATCAGATTACCTGTGGTTTTGAAGAAACTCCGCAGCTGTGCAAGACTTTGGCAGATAACGGTCTGGAAGATCTGGCATATCGATTCCTCCTGGATATTGATAATTATGGATGGTTATATGGCGTGGAAGAATCGGATACCACAATCTGGACCAGCCCGGATTCAATTCTGGAAGACGGAACGATTGACAAAGAGATTCTGGAAGCGGATGACAGCATGGAATATGGTGCGGTTGCTGAATTCCTTTATGCGTATATTTTAGGAATTAAACCTTTGGAGCCAGGCTTCCAAAAAATCGAATTGGCACCAGTCCCAAATTCTAATCTTGTTTATGCGAATGGCGAATATCAATCACCGGTAGGGAAAATTGTTTCCGGATGGGAAGTTTTGGAAGATGGAACCATTCAGCTGCATTTCGAAATTCCGGAAGGAGCAGAGGCAAAAGTGATTCTTCCTGCCTGTGAGGATGAAAACATCGCTGTTCAGAATCTGGCGGGCGGTGTGTATGATTTTGAGTATATGCCGACAAAGGACTATATTCACCTTTTTAATGAAAACAGCACCATTGGGGATCTCCTGAAGTATCAGGATTCCATAGATATTATTGAGGAAATCCGGCCGGAACTGATGGAAACGATAAAAAATGCAGACAGAAAAGTCCTGGCAGAACCATTGGATTGTATTGAAAATCTTGGAATTGGGGAAGAAGAACTGAAAGAAATAAAAGAAAAAATCTGTCAATTACTCTGATTCGGAAGAAAAAACGCTTTTTTTGCCACAATTTATAGTAATCTGCTATAAATTGTGGCTTTTGTTTGCTATATACTACTAAATATGGTAAAATCAAAAAAATTATGAATAAATGGAGGTCTTTTTCGTATGAAGTGTCCTTTTTGTGGCTGTATTGAAACGAAGGTATTGGATTCCAGGCCGAATGAAGATCGAACGGCGATTCGACGTCGGCGTGTCTGTGACCAATGTAATAAACGGTTTACAACTTATGAAAAGATTGAAACTATCCCTTTGATCGTTATTAAAAAAGATAATAACCGGGAAGCATATGACCGTACCAAGATTGAAAAAGGTGTTCTTCGTGCCTGCTATAAACGGCCGGTTTCTGCAGCCAGATTAGAACAACTTATTGATGATATTGAAACATCGATTTATTCTCTCGAGACTTCCGAAGTGAAAAGCACCGCCATTGGTGAGATTGTCATGGATGCTTTAAAAGAAGTTGATCAGGTTGCATATGTTCGATTTGCATCTGTTTACCGTGAGTTCAAAGATGTTAACACCTTCATAGATGAAATTAAAAAATTGAACGAGTAATGTTTAAAAAATTCTATCCAACTGTGTATGTGTTAAGCGCATACACAGTTGATTTTTCTGAAATTTATAATAAAGGATACCGGGTACTTATTCTGGATGTGGATAATACTCTGGTGGAACACGGAGCACCGGCAGATGAAAAAGCAGTTGCTTTTTTTGAGTATGTTCACGACCTGGGTCTGAAAACATGCATTCTTTCCAATAATTCTGAACCAAGAATAAAGCCTTTTGCGGACGCTGTGAAAAGCGATTATATTTTTGACGCTGGTAAGCCAAAACGCTCTGGCTATGAAAAAGCCATGAAAAAACTGGGTGGAAATAAAAGCAATACTCTTTTTATGGGAGATCAGCTGTTTACCGATATTTATGGGGCCAACCGAACCGGCATTAAGTCTATCCTTGTGAAACCGATAAAAATAGACCCACAGTTTTTGATCCGCCTGAAACGACAGGGGGAAAAAATCGTCCTGCCTTTTTATTTCGCTTATGCGAAACGGCATCCTAAGAGCTTATAAAAATGATAGATAAAAGATATGAAAAAGATATAAAAGTGCTCACAGGACTCATTGGGAGTCCTGTTTCTCATAGTCTTTCTCCCTCCATCCATAAAGAGGGCTTTCGAAAGAACGGAATGGAAGGCTATGACTATATACTTATGGATTCCGCAGAAACCAGCCTGGATATAATCTTATCCCACATGGATGAAAGATTTATTGGCTTTAATGTCACCATGCCGGATAAATTGGAAATCATGAAATACTTAGATAAGCTTTCGGAAGAAGCGGAAGCTATTGGCGCCGTGAATACGGTTAAAATCCAAAATGGAAAATTAACCGGATACAATACGGATGGCAAAGGATTTGTGGAAGCCCTGAAGAAACATGGCGTGACGATAAAAGAAAAGAAGATTCTTATTTTTGGCGCAGGAGGGGCAGCAAAGGCAGTTGCTTACGAACTGGAGAGAGAAGGCGCAAAGGTGGAAATTCTTCACCGGCCGGAAAAAGAAGAATTGCATTCAAAATTAATAGAGTGCGATATTTTTATTAATGCTTCCCCGGTAGGAATGGATGGAATTTCTGCTCCTATTGAGCATTTAAATAATGTGAAAAAAGATCTGTTTATAGCAGATCTGATCTATAAACCAGAGACTACAAAACTGTTGGAAATGGCAGAAAAAAAAGGTCTCAGATTCATGAATGGAATGGCTATGTTATATGAACAGGCGAACCTGTCATTTCACATCTGGCATGGCGTAAAAATTTCTTAATATTTCTATACAATATACCCAAAATTATTTAGTAATATTTATTGATTTTTGTATGTAAACAACCAACTTTCAAATTGTTGTTGTATTGGTATTGCAAAAATAATACAATTAGACCATCAGTGAATTTTTGCTTTTTTCACGATGCTTTTTTGTGCGTAAAATGAGCCCAGCGGCCGCCGCTTGCGAGCGGACATTGGGCGAAAACGTACAGCGAGACGAAGTCGAGCCTGTGCGTAGAAAAGCGTGAAGAAAGCGGTAGCAATTGTAGTTAGAAGAAGAAATAGGAGTAGAAATGTTAAAATTATTAAGATTCCTCAACAAGAAAGACTGGGTGTATGTCTTCTTTGTAGTGGTATTCGTATGCTGCGGTGTATTCCTTTCACTGAAGCTGCCGGACTACATGACAAACGTTACCCAGTTAGTTGAAACTGGCGGCTCCGTAGAAGAGGTATGGAGTGCCGGTCTTTGGATGCTGTTATGTGCAGTTGGTGATGCATTCTGTACTATCCTGATGGGATACTTCTCATCCAAGGTTGCAGCAGATTTCTCTGCATCCCTTCGTGCTGCTGTTTACAACAAAGTAGTAAGCTTCTCCATGGAAGAGATCAGCTTATTCTCAACATCCAGTTTATTGACAAGATCAACAAACGATATTACACAGATTGCAATCATGATTACCAACTGTATGCAGTCTCTGTTAAGAGCACCGATCATGGCTGTCTGGGCTTTCATTAAGATTTTAGGCAGAGCTTATCAGTATCTGATCGTATTAGGTGTTGCTGTTGCTATTCTGGTTGTTGTTATTCTGACAAACTTCAAACTGGTTGTTCCAAAATTCCGTTTGATTCAGAAGTTGACGGATAACCTGAATGCGGTATCTCGTGAGAACTTAACCGGTGTTCGTGTTGTTAGAGCATACAATGCTGAAGATTACCAGCAGGAAAAATTCAACATTGCCAATAAAGATTTATACGATAACCACTTGTATACAGGAAAGGTTATGGCTTACCTGCCACCATCCATGCAGTTCGTTATGAGTACAACTTCCCTGTGCATTTATTGGGTAGGTTCTCGTCTGATCCAGAACATGGCAGATCCAATGATGAAGATCGGTATGTTCAGTGAGCTTGTTACATTCATGGCATATGCTATGCAGATTATCGGTGCTTTCATGATGATTTCCTTTACATTCCTCATGATTCCAAGATGTCTGGTTGCAGCAGGCCGTGTTAATGAAGTGCTTTCAACAGATGCTAAAGTTAAAGATGGTACAAACCTGAATATTCCAAAAGGAAAAGGCACTGTTGAATTCAAGAATGTTGGATTCACATATCCAGATGCAGAAGAACCTGTTCTTAAAGATGTTTCCTTTACAGCAAATGCTGGAGATACAGTAGCATTTATCGGATCAACCGGATCAGGAAAGAGTACACTGATTAACCTGGTTCCAAGATTCTTCGATGTTACAGAAGGTCAGGTTTTAGTAGACGGAGTAGATGTAAGAGAATACACGCAGCATGATCTCCGTTCCAGAATCGGTTATATTTCACAGAAGGCAACTCTGTTCAAGGGAACTCTTCGCTCCAACGTTGCTTATGGTGATTATGGTGATGAAGTAGTTGATGACGAAAGAGTTATTCATGCGTTAACCGTTGCTCAGGGTAAAGATATTATTACGAAGACAGAAGATGGCATTAACCAGGAAGTTGCACAGGGTGGTACAAACTTCTCCGGTGGCCAGAAACAGCGTATTTCTATTGCAAGAGCAATCTGCAAACGTCCTGAAATTTTTATTTTCGACGATTCTTTCTCAGCTTTGGACTATAAGACTGATAAGGTCCTGAGAAGTGAACTGAAGAAAGAAACTAACGGTGCCACAACATTAATCGTAGCGCAGCGTATCGGTACCGTTAAAGATGCAGATTTAATTGTTGTTTTGGATGAAGGCAAAGTTGTTGGTGAAGGAACTCATGCAGAACTTATGAAGTCCTGTGAAGTTTACCAGCAGATTGCTTATTCACAGTTATCAGAGGAGGAATTGGCCAATGCGTAGAGGTGGAGGAAGACATGAGAAGGCTGATTTCAAATACTTAAAGCCTTTGATTAAATATTTAGGAAACAATAAGGTTCCACTGTTGTTTGCAATCCTGTTCTCAATTTGCGGAACTATTTTCACAATTATCGGACCTAGATTCACAAGCCAGATTGCAGACCTTATTTCTGCAGGATTTACCGGGGACATTGATTTAGCAAAAATTACAAAAATCGGTATCATGCTGGTATGTTTCTACATTACCGCATGGATCCTGTCTTATTTCCAGGCATACCTGATGAACATCGTTACACAGAGAACATCCTTTGGCCTGAGAGATCAGATCAGTAGAAAAATTAACGTGCTGCCACTGAAATTCTTCGACAGCAACTTAATCGGTGATATCCTTTCCAGAATCGTAAACGATGTCGATTCTATTGCGAACACGATGCACCAGAGTGTAGGTAACCTGTTCCACGCAGGAACACAGTTTATCGGTTGCTTAATTTTAATGTTTGTTACAAACCCGATTCTGACATTAGTTGCTTTAGCATCTGCAGTTCTTGGTTTTGTACTGATGATTCTGCTGACCAGATTCTCCCAGAAATACTTCTCCCGTATGCAGAAGGAACTTGGTGCATTAAATGGTCATGATGAAGAAATCTATGCTGGACATAACGTAGTTAAGGCTTATAACGCAGAAGAGTATGAAGGCCACAGATTTGACGAGATCAATGCTCGTTTCAAATATGTAAACTTCAGAGCTCATTTCTTCGGTGGCATCATGCAGCCTATCATGGGATTTGCAGGAAACTTAGGTTATGTTGCAGTATGTATCGTAGGTGCAGCTATGGTTGCCAGCGGACAGATTACTTTCGGTGTTGTTGTTGCATTTATGATCTACATCAGAATGTTCTCACAGCCACTGCAGCAGTTTGGCCAGGTATTCACACAGCTTCAGAGCTGCGCAGCTGCTTCTAAGCGTGTATTTGCCTTCTTAGAAGAAACAGAACTTGAATATGATGCAGATAAGCCAAGACTGATTCCAGAAGGAACAGCAAAAGGCGATATCGAATTCCGTAATGTTAAGTTCGGCTATAACGAAGACAAGATCATTATCAAGAACTTCTCCGCAAAAGCAGAAGCCGGCAAGAAGGTTGCTATCGTTGGACCTACCGGTGCTGGTAAGACTACGATGGTTAACTTGCTGATGAGATTCTACGAGACCAACGAAGGCTCCATCTTTATTGATGGTCACGACACAAAGGAAATGAGCCGTGCAGAGGTTCACTCCTTATTTGGAATGGTTCTTCAGGATACATGGTTATTTGAAGGCACATTCAAAGACAATATTAAATACAATATTGATGCAACAGATGAACAGATTGAGAAAGCAGCGAAGATGGCTGGTATCCACCACTTCATCATGACAATGCCTCAGGGCTATGATACGATTCTGGATGAAGAAGCAAACGTTTCTGCTGGCCAGAAGCAGTTAATTACCATTGCCCGGGCCATGGTTGCAGACGCTCCGTTCCTGATTTTAGACGAAGCTACTTCATCTGTTGATACTCGTACAGAGCAGTTAATTCAGGACGCTATGGACCGCTTAATGGCTGGACGTACCTCCTTCATTATTGCTCATAGACTTTCAACAATTAAGAACGCGGATCTTATTCTGGTTATGAAAGAAGGCGACATTATCGAGCAGGGTAGCCACGATGAACTGATTGCTCTTGGTGGATTCTATGCAGATCTGTACAACAGCCAGTTTGATCAGATTGACTAATGTAATGCTTACATCCGTTTGTTCGGAGTATAGACATGGGAAAAGTTATTAAGGTTAAAAATGTAGATATCGGACAAGGAAAACCAAAAATCTGCGCTATCGTCATCGGCGATAGCGCAGATGAAATTATTTCTTTAGCGCAGGAGGCCAACGAGAATAACTGCGATATGGTGGAATTCCGTGCGGATTATTTTGAGGGCATTCTGGATTTGGACTCTGCAAAAGAAATTGCTTCCAAAGTCAGAAATACCTGTAAAAAGCCGATTATCTTTACCTGCAGAAGGAAAGAAGAAGGCGGCAAGAGAGAAATCTCTCTGGAGTACTACAAAAAACTCTTAAAGATGGTTTCCATGTGTTATTATGCAGAGCTGATTGATGTAGAAGCTTCTGCCATCGGAGATGATCGGAACTTCGTGGAAGAATTAAAAGATAATGGATCTTATGTCATTATCTCAAAACATGATTTCAACAAGACCCCAAGTTTTGAAGAGATTATTGAGAACTTTTACGAGATGAGAGATATGGGCGCGGATATCGTAAAAACCGCCTATATGCCGAATAACAAGAGAGATGTATTAAATCTTATTAATGCATCCGTCAATATGACAAATGAATATGATTTCTGTCCACTTGTTGCTATTTCCATGGGGCACTTGGGAGTGGTAACCAGAATCATCGGAGAATTTACAGAAAGTGCCATTACTTTCTGCTCCATGTCAAAAAGCTCGGCTCCGGGACAGATTCCGGTTGAACAGTTAGAAAGCGTGCTGGAAATCATCCACACAAATTATAAAAAAGTATTTCTTATTGGCTTTATGGGCACCGGGAAAACAACTGTTGCGAATGCTCTTGCAAATAAGTATGGATTAAAGAAAATTGATCTGGATGCTTATATTGAACAGAAAGAAAATATGAGCATTTTCGATATTTTCGAAACTCAGTCCGAGGAAGTATTCCGGGATAAAGAAACAAAACATTTAAGACATGTTCTGAGAAAAGATTATCAAGTTATTTCTCTGGGGGGAGGCATTATTCTCCGAAAAGAGAACATTGATATGATAAAAGAAAAAGGAGAAATTGTTTTATTGACCGCTTCTCCGGAAACCATTGAAGAACGGGTCAGAAATGATAAGACGCGTCCTCTCCTGGGAGAAAACTTTGATCTGGAATATGTGAAACAGCTGATGAGCAGCAGGGAAGAAGCATATCATCAGGTAGCAGACGTAATTATTGATACAGACAATAAATCAATCGACCAAATTTGCAAGGAAATAGTTGAAAGTTTGGGATTTTTAAATTAAAATAACTTAGTTGAGTATTAAAAAGAACAAGAAATACTGACGTGAAGAGTTAATTAAGGAGGAACTATTATGGGCGACGTTGTACAAGCTGGCAAAATAAAAAACGGCCTTACCGTAGAAATTGAGGGAGACGTTTATCAGATTATTGAGTTCCAGCATGTAAAACCAGGTAAAGGTGCTGCATTTGTCAGAACCAAAATTAAAAACATCATTTCCGGTGGTGTAGTAGAAAGAACTTTCCGACCTACAGATACTTTTGATACAGCACATATTGACAGAGTAGAAATGCAGTATCTCTATGATGATGGAGATATGTATAATTATATGGACAATGAATCCTATGAGCAGATTCAGGTTAGCCATGAAGACGCTGGCGATTCCATGAAATTCGTTAAAGAAAACGAAATGGTTAAAGTTTGCTCCTACAAAGGAAAAGTATTCTCAATTGAGCCTCCAACAGCTGTTGAACTTCAGGTAACAGAAACAGAACCTGGATTCAAAGGTAATACAGCTACTGGCGCTACAAAACCTGCAATCGTTGAGACTGGCGCTCAGATCATGGTTCCGTTGTTCATTGAACAGGGCGAAATGATTAAAGTAGATACCCGTACCGGTGAATACTTATCAAGAGCTTAATCAATTAAAAAAGATTTAATATTGTAAACGTTTGACTGCAAAAATCCTGTAGGGTAATATAATCTTACAGGATTTCTTTTTGTATCTCGTTCGAGATACGAAAATCCCTTATTTGAAAACAATTTAATATAAATGCCGAGAAAAGGCGGAAAGGATGGTGTATATGGAATATACTTTTTTTAAGGATTCTGTAATTGAACACCTGAAAGAAAAGGTGTCAAAAGGAAAGGAGGTGAATGTAAAAAAGATACTGAAGAATAATGATCTGGAACTGGATGCGTTGACGATTGATGATGATTCCTCAAATCTGGTGCCGACCTTATACTTGAATTATCTTTATGAAGAGTACGAAAATGGTGCGACGATTGACGAAATCGTGGAGGAAGTTTTGTTTATTTCCACAACTTATTCAAAGAACAAGAACATAGACTATGAAGCTTTGGAAGATTATGACAGGGCGAGGAAGCATCTGGCATGTAAGCTGATTAATAGTGAAAAAAACCGGAAACTGTTATTGAATATGCCGTATAAATCTTTTTTAGACCTGGCAATTGTTGTGTATTATCTTTTGGAGGAAAACGATGGTGATTTTTCTACGGTAATGATCAACTATGATTGCCTGAAAAAATGGGGGATTTCGGAAGAAAAACTGATAGAGGAAGCGATGGAAAATACAAAAAATCTTTTGGGAGAATATGTTTCACCTTTATCCTCTGTCTTATGGGATATGTACAATCAAAGGCCTGGCGATTGTCTCCTGGAAGATGAAATGATGGAGCTTATGGTGAAAGAAGAGCAGATGCCCATGTTTGTTGTGTCGAATAAACCAAGAGTAAATGGGGCGGTCAACATGCTGAATCTGAGATTTATGAAAAAGCTGGCAGACGCGGTGGACTCGGATTTATATATTATTCCATCAACGGTTCATGAAATCATTCTGGTTCCGGCAAAGCCAGATGTTTCCCGAGAAGAACTGGACCAGATTATCCATACTATCAATAAAGAGGAGATCAAACCTCAGGATGTCCTTTCGGACCATTCTTATTTCTATCGCAGAGATCTGAACAAAATCACCTTATAAAAAAAATACACCCAGGCGGAATCGAACCGCCATTTCAGGCTCCGGAGGCCTGCGCTCGATCCATTGAGCTATGAGTGCATATATTAGAATTATAACATATCAATTCTTTTTTTTCAAAAGAATTGTATAAAAACATATATATTTTCCAATTATCAAATGTATTTTTTATTGTACAATCCAAATTGAAATGCTATAATTTTTGATGGAAAATTTTAGAAAAAATTAAGCACTTTTTCTTGCAAATCGTTTCATCGGAGGGGATAGCATTATGACGAGAAAAATGAAGACGATGGATGGTAATACGGCAGCTGCTCATGTTTCTTATGCTTATTCAGAAGTTGCAGCAATTTACCCGATTACCCCATCTTCCGTTATGGCAGAATTGGCCGATAAATGGGCAACAGAAGGACTGAAAAATATATTTGGACGAGAAGTCGCTGTTACGGAAATGCAGTCCGAAGCAGGCGCTGCAGGCGCTGTACATGGTTCTTTAGCTGCAGGCGCACTGACTACTACGTTTACCGCATCTCAGGGATTGCTTTTGATGATTCCTAATATGTACAAAATAGCAGGCGAACAGCTTCCGGCAGTTATTGATGTATCCGCCAGAACGCTTGCAACGCATGCGCTTTCTATTTTTGGCGATCATTCGGATATTTATGCATGCCGTCAGACTGGTTTTGCTTTTTTATGTTCCAGTAGTGTACAGGAGGTTATGGACTTAACTCCCATTGCACATTGCGCAGCGATTAAAGGAAGAGTTCCTTTTGTCAATTTCTTTGACGGATTCCGCACCTCACATGAAATTCAGAAAATAGAAGTGTGGGATTATGAAGATTTAAAAGAAATGGTAGATGAGGAAGCGATTGAATGCTTCAAAGGCAGAAGTTTGAATCCATATCGAGGCGGACAGTCCGGCTCGGCACAGAATCCAGACATTTTCTTCCAGGTCAGAGAAGCCAGCAACAAAGCATACGAACAGCTTCCGGCAGTAGTCGAAGCATATATGAATAAAGTAAACGAAAAGATCGGAACGAATTACGGGCTTTTCAACTATTACGGAGCAGAGGATGCAGAACATGTAATCATTGCCATGGGTTCGGTCTGCGAAACTATTGAAGAAACGGTCGATTACTTAAACGGCCTGGGTGGAAAATACGGTGTTGTGAAAGTAAGACTATACCGTCCTTTCAGCGCTGCACATTTGGTTTCGTGCATTCCGGATTCGGTAAAACAGATTTCTGTTCTTGACCGGACGAAAGAACCTGGAAGCATAGGAGAGCCGTTATACATGGATGTTGTGGCTGCTTTAAGAGGCTCCAAATTCCATAACACTCCGGTTTTCTCCGGAAGATATGGATTGTCTTCCAAAGATACGAATTCCGCCCATATCATCGCAGTATTTAAGAATACGGAAAAAGAGAGATTTACGGTAGGTATTGTAGACGACGTAACAAATCTTTCTCTTGAAATCAAAGAAAAACCGGTTACGGTCCCAGATTCGGTTATCTGTTGCAAATTCTGGGGACTGGGTTCCGATGGTACTGTTGGAGCCAATAAGAACTCCATCAAGATCATTGGCGATAACACCGATCGATATGCACAGGCTTATTTTGATTATGATTCAAAGAAGTCCGGTGGCGTTACCGTATCTCATCTGAGATTTGGTAAAACGAAAATCAAATCCACCTACCTGATCGATCAGGCAGATTTCGTTGCTTGTCATAATCCATCTTATGTACGAAAATATAATATGGTTCAGGATCTGAAGGATGGAGGAACCTTCCTGTTGAATTGTTCCTGGGATGAGAATGCGCTTTCTGAAAATCTTCCTGGACAGGCAAAAAGATATATTGCAGAGCATAATATTAATTTATACACCATTGACGGATTCAAGATTGGAAAAGAAATCGGTTTAGGCGGCAAGATTAATACGGTTCTCCAGTCAGCTTTCTTTAAACTTTCCGGAATCATTCCGGAAGAAGAAGCCCTCCGTCTGATGAAGGAAGCTGCAAAGAAGTCTTACGGACGTAAAGGCGAAGACATTGTTAATATGAACTATGCCGCAATTGATGCCGGTGCCCAGCAGGCAGTTAAGGTGGAAATTCCGTTCGAGTGGAAGGATGCTGCAGATGAAATTCTTGGAACTGTTCATACGGAAGGATCAGATGCTGTTCTTAAGTTTGTAAATACCATCCAAACTCCGGTAAATGCCATGAACGGAAACAGCATTCCGGTTTCTGCCTTTATGGATTATGCAAATGGCTATACACCAGGAGGCACTTCGGCATATGAAAAGAGAGGAATTGCAGTGGATGTTCCTTGCTGGAATCCGGAGAACTGTATTCAGTGTAACCAGTGTGCGTATGTATGTCCTCATGCGGCAATCCGTCCGGTTATTCTGAACGAAGAAGAAATTGCTAATGCACCGGAAGGAATGAAAGCAAAAGATGCTACCGGTCTTACCGGATTTAAATTTGCAATGACCGTATCCGTTTTAGATTGTACCGGATGTGGATCTTGTGTAAATGTATGTCCTGGAAATAAAAAAGCGGAAACTCTTGTACTGAAACCATTGGAAGACCAGTTTGGCGAACAAGCCGGATTTACTTACGGCTTAACCGTTTCCGATAAACCGGAGGTATTGGAGAAATTTAAAGAAACTTCCGTGAAGGGAAGCCAGTTTAAACAACCTTTACTTGAGTTCTCAGGCGCTTGTGCCGGCTGTGGGGAGACGCCATATGCAAAATTGGTTACACAGTTATTCGGAGAACGGGCAATGATTGCCAATGCAACTGGATGCAGCTCTATCTGGGGAAATTCCTCACCATCGACTCCTTACACTTTAAGTAAGAAAGGCTTTGGACCGGCTTGGAGCAATTCGCTGTTTGAGGATGCTGCAGAATTCGGTTATGGAATGGTTCTTGCCAGCAATGCAATCCGGGTTGCTTTAAAGGAAAAAATCGAGAAAATCGTTATAGATGGAAAGAATGCAGATGTGGTCGAAGCTGGAAAAGCTTGGCTGGAGACTTTTGGAAGCGGGGCTTTAAATGGACCGGCTTCGGAAAAACTGATAGCAGCTCTCGAAGCCTGCGGATGTGAGAATTCGAAGGAAATTCTGAATCAAAAGGAGTACTTATCCAAGAAGAGTCAGTGGGTCTTCGGCGGTGATGGCTGGGGTTATGACATTGGCTTCGGCGGTCTGGATCATGTCATCGCAAGTGGAAAAGATGTTAATATATTAGTTTTTGATACCGAGGTATACTCAAATACCGGCGGACAATCCTCAAAAGCTACTCCTACCGGCGCTACGGCACAGTTTGCTGCAGGCGGTAAGGAAGTGAAGAAGAAAGATCTTGCCCAGATTGCCATGAGTTACGGCTATGTTTATGTAGCCCAGATCGCAATGGGAGCAGATATGAATCAGTGTATTAAGGCCTTTACGGAAGCAGAAAGCTATCCGGGACCTTCTCTGATTATTGCATATGCACCATGTATCAACCATGGAATTAAAGGTGGAATGAGCACGGCACAGGCAGAAGAAAAACTGGCTGTAACCAGCGGATACTGGAATTTACTCCGGTACGACCCACGCCGGAAAGAGGAAGGCAAGAATCCTTTCATGCTCGACAGTAAAGAACCATCAACTGATTATGTGGACTTCCTTCATAACGAGGTAAGATACAGCGCGTTGGAACTTCAGAATCCGGAAAAAGCAAAAGAATTATTTGCAAAATCGGAGCAAGAAGCAAAGAGCCGATATGATTACCTTAAAAAACTGGAAAGCCTGAATTAAAGGAGAGAAAATCGGATTATTTGACGGATGCCTGACATTAAGTCAGGCATTCCTATGTTAATGAAAAGCATTTATTGGGCAACATTTTATGAAAGTTTGGATCATCGTAATCGGAATATTGGTGATTTTGGCCGTAATGATAACCATCCGGGTCTGTTATGAACTTCGGACTTTGCAGCGGACGGATTATATAATCCACACGGACAAAATACAAGAAGGCAAGCAGCTCCGTCTTGCTGTTATTTCTGATCTGCATAATCGCCAGTATGGAGAAAAAAACTGCCAGCTGATTGAGATGATCAAAGAGACAAAACCAGATTATATTCTGGCAGCAGGAGATCTGATTACGGCGTCGAACCGGAAAGAAATCCAGACGGTGATGAATCTGCTTACGGAATTATGCAAGGTTGCTCCGGTTTATTATTCTCCGGGCAACCATGAAAAAAGAATTGCAGAAGAGCCGAATGAATTTCCGGAAATGGCGACGGTTTTCCCAAAAAGTCTGGAACAGACACAAGTGAAATACCTGGATAATAAGAGCGTACTACTGGATGAACATACGGTCCTGTCTGGCCTGGATATTGATTTTGAATTTTATAAAAAACATCGTCCTCCGCGTTGCAGTGTTTCCGACATACAGAGAAATCTTGGGAATCCGGATCAAAGCAGCTATAATATTCTGATGGCGCATTCGCCAAAATTTTTTCCGGCTTATGCAGAAGCAGGGTATGATCTGGTTCTTTCCGGGCATTACCACGGCGGGGCAGTAAGGCTTCCGGGAATCGGAGGGGTCATTTCTCCGCAATTCGTACCGTTCCCGAAATACAGCAAAGGAAAGTATGTTTTGGAAAAAACCACAATGCTGGTATCTTCCGGTTGCGGTTCCCATAAAGTTAATTTAAGATTATTTAATAAACCGGAAGTGATGGTAGTAGAGATAAATGGACATTGCATTTAAACTGAATGCTTTTGAAGGTCCGCTGGATCTTCTCCTGCATTTGATCGAAAAGAATAAAGTAGATATATATGATATACCGATTTCCATGATTACGGATCAGTATCTGGAATATCTGGCGGAAATGGATAAGCATGATGCCGAAGTAACCAGTGAATTTCTGGTTATGGCGGCAACATTGTTGGATATCAAGGCAAGAATGCTTCTGCCGAAAGAAGTGGATGCCGAAGGCAATGAAGAAGATCCGAGAGCAGAACTGGTACAGAAACTGATGGAATACAAAATGTACAAGTATATGTCTGTGGAGCTGAAAGATAAGGCGATCATTGCATCGAAAGCCATGTATAAGGAAGCTTCTATTCCGGAAGAAGTGGCAAAATACGAACCACCGATTGACTTGGATGTTTTTATTGGAAATGTAACCGTTGAAAAGCTGAAGGCCGTATTTGACGATGTAATAAAGCGGAACAGCGAACTGGTCAATGTAGAAGCCATGCGTTATGGCAGAATTCAGAGAGAGGCTATCAGTATTCCGGATAAGATTACGGAACTTAGAAGTTTTATCGGGAATCACAAGCAGTTCAGCTTCCGGGATTTTATTGAAAAACAGCAGACAAGAATGAATATCATCGTCTCCTTCCTGGCAATTCTGGAATTAATGAAAACCGGAGAAATCTGGGCAGAACAGGATGGGAACGATAACGACATTATCCTTTATACAGAACATTTGGAGGAAAGAATTGGAAACGAACAAGATGAAAGCGATAGTTGAAGCAATCCTTTTTACCATGGGCGAGGCCGTTGAAATTGGTAAATTGTGTACTGCTTTAGATGCGGATAAAAAGACGGTAAAAGCCGTAATGAAAGAATTAAAAGAAGAGTATGACGCGAAGGAAAGCGGATTGAAAATAATCGAGATAGAAGAATCTTATCAGATGTGCACCCGGGAATTTGCTTATGAGTATCTGATAAAGATCGTTTCTATTCCAAAGTCTTACCGGCTGACCGATACGCAGCTGGAGACTCTTTCCATTATTGCGTATAAGCAGCCGATTACAAAAATTGAAGTAGAAAAAATCCGAGGTGTTACTTCCGACCATGCGATCAACCGTTTGATTGAGGCTGGATTAGTAGAAGAAAAAGGCCGTCTGGCGACGCCGGGCCGTCCGATTATTTTAGGAACAACGGAAGAGTTTCTTCGGCGCTTCGGCCTTTCCAGCTGCGAGGAACTTCCAAACATAGAAGCGGAACGGGTAGAATCCTTTAAGCTGGAAGCAGAGGAAGAGTTAGGATATCATCCGGAAGTAGTTCATGATGAAATGGAAGATGTAGAAGGTCAGATTTCCATGAATTTAGGACCGAAGGAAGAAGATGCCTTTGAAAAGTTCGATATAGAAGATATTGATCCGGAAGAAATCATTGATGTAGGAGTTTAATCTCAATATTCTATGCGAAAAGTAACCGTTATTGGCGGAGGACCTGCCGGAATGATGGCTGCCATTGCTGCAGCAAAAGAAGGGGCCGACGTCACATTGATTGAACAAAATGAAAAACTGGGAAAAAAACTGTATATCACAGGAAAAGGGAGATGTAATCTGACCAATTCCTGCGATGTTTCCGATTTTTTTTCCAATGTTGTGAATAACAGCAAATTTTTATATAGCGCTGTTTATTCGTTTACCAATAAAGATTTATGTGACTTCTTTACCGGCGCAGGCCTGAAATTAAAAGAAGAGCGGGGAAACCGTATGTTTCCGGCATCTGATAAATCTTCGGATGTAATCAAAACCCTGGAAAAAGTCATAAAAGAAGAAAAAATCCATGTAAAACTCCGGACAAAAATTACGGATCTGAATTCCGTGAAGGCAGATGCGGTAGTTGTTGCGACCGGTGGCATTACCTATCCGTCTACAGGATCTACGGGAGATGGATATATTTTTGCAGAAAAAGCAGGACATGAAATCGTGGAACCGGTTACCGCCTTGGTTCCCTTAGTGTGTAAAGATTCTTTTATTAAAGAACTGGAAGGACTTTCCCTGCGCAATGTAAATGTATCCATTACTTCCAAAGGAAAAGAATTATATGACGGCTTCGGAGAAATGCTGTTTACAAAGGATGGGGTTTCCGGACCGATTATCCTTTCTGCCTCCAGCGTCATTACCCGAAGGCTGAAGAAAGACAATACGGATTTTATCCTTCATATCGATTTAAAACCGGCATTGGATAAAGAAACATTGAATGCCAGAATTTTAAGGGATTTTGAGGAACAGAAGAACAAAGAGTTCAAAAATTCTCTGAATAAATTATTGCCGTCGAAGCTGGTTCCGGTTGTTGTGAAGTTAAGTGGCATCGATCCTTATAAAAAGGTAAATGTCATAACAAAACAGGAAAGAACCGCGTTAACGGAACTGCTGAAGGATTTTCCGTTGCAGATCGATCGTTGTGCCGATGTGAACCAGGCAGTAATTACCAGTGGCGGAGTCAGCGTAAAGAAAATAGATCCAAAGACAATGGAATCGAAAATAAAGAAAGATTTATATTTTGCGGGAGAAGTGCTGGATGTGGATGCCTATACCGGCGGTTTTAATCTTCAGATTGCTTTCTCCACGGGTTGGGCAGCAGGAAAAGCTGCAGCGAAAGGAACAGAATGAAAAAATTAGCAATTGACGGACCGGCTGGTGCAGGAAAAAGCACCATTGCAAAAATTTTATCTAAAAAAATGGGCTTTATGTATGTGGATACCGGAGCCATGTACCGTACGTTAGGTCTGGCCTGCCTACGGGAGGGTATTGATCTGGAGGATGAGGCTGCTGTAAGTGAAGTATGTACGAATGCGCCAATCGTCATCAAATATATTGATGGTATACAGAAAATGTATCTGGATGGAGAGGATGTTAGCGAGACAATCCGAACCGAGCAGGTAAGCGCCGCTGCTTCTACGACCTCCAAGTTCCGGATAGTAAGAGAACGACTGGTAAAGATGCAGCGGGATTTATCGGAAGAGTATGATGTGGTCATGGATGGACGCGATATCGGTACCCAGGTACTTCCGGATGCGGATCTTAAAATCTATCTTACCGCTTCTGTCCGGGTAAGAGCGGAAAGAAGATATAAGGAATATATGGGAAAAGGCCAGGAATGCAATCTGGAAGAAATCATGGCGGATATTGCAGCGAGAGATCATCAGGATATGACCCGCGAAATTTCTCCTCTGTGCAAAGCAGAAGATGCGATTGAGGTAGATACTTCTGATATGGATATTGAGGAAGTCGTAGAAAAAATAGCAGGATTATGGAAGTAACTTTAGCAAAAACAGCAGGTTTCTGCTTTGGCGTAGAAAGGGCAATCAATCTGGTATATGAACAGATTGAAAAAATAAAGGACGGAAGAAATATTTATACTTTCGGGCCGATTATCAATAATGCCGAAGTAGTAAAGGTGTTGGAAGAAAAAGGGGTATGCCCAATTGATTCGACCGAGCAGTTAAAAGAGATTGCCGGAAATGTTCTGGTAATCCGCTCTCATGGAATTCCAAAATCCGTCTATGAAGAAGCAGAAAAATGGAATCTGGAAATTGTTGATGCCACCTGCCCGTTTGTAAAGAAAATTCATAAAATTGTTGAAGAAGAAAGTAAAAACGGAAAGGAAATCGTAATTATCGGAGATAAAGATCATCCGGAAGTAAAAGGCATTATCGGATGGGCTTCAGGGAAGGTTACGGTTATCGCCGATGAACAGGAAGCCGAGGATTTTCAGACCGATAAAAACGCAAAAATATGCGTTGTTTCCCAAACAACTTTTAACTTATTAAAGTTTCAATATGTAGTTGAAATAATAATGAAAAAAGGTTATGATACATGTGTTATAAAGACGATTTGTAACGCTACGCAGGCCCGGCAGGAAGAAGCGGGGCGTATTGCGGCGTGTGTCGATAAGATGATAGTTATTGGGGATCGACACAGTTCCAATACTCAAAAGCTGTATAGCATATGCAAAGAACTTTGTACGGATACTTACTATATTCAGACACTTAAGGATTTGGACATTGCCAATCTGCAAGACGCTAAGAACGTAGGTATTACAGCAGGGGCATCAACCCCAAATAATATTATCCAGGAGGTTTTTCTTAATGTCAGAGGAAAAAAGCTTTGAGCAAATGATTGATGAATCAATCAAAACAATACATACGGGGGAGATTGTAGACGGCACTGTTATATCTGTTAAGCCAGATGAGATCGTTCTCAACATTGGCTATAAATCAGACGGTATCATTACAAAAGAAGAATTCACAAATGATGCCAGCCTTGATCTTACAACAGTAGTTTCTGTAGGTGATCCACTTCAGGTGAAAATCCTGAAAGTTAATGATGGTGATGGACAGGTTGCTCTTTCATACAAGAGAATCAGCGAAGAAAAAGCGAACAAGAGAGTGGAAGAAGCTTTCGAAAACAAAGAAGTTCTCACTGTTAAAGTTGAAAAGGTTACAACCGGCGGACTTATCACAGCTTTTGAAGGAGCTAAGATTTTCGTTCCTGCAAGTCTTGTATCCGACGTATTTGAAAAAGACCTGAACAAATATCTTGATCAGGACATTGATATTATCGTAACAGAATTTAACCCTCGCAAGAGAAGAGTTATTGGTAACAGAAGAAAATTAGTTCAGGCTGCTAAGAACGAAAGAGCAAAAGAACTGTTAGCATCCCTTCAGGTAAATGATATTGTAGAAGGTGAAGTTAAATCCGTTACAAGCTTTGGTGCTTTCGTAGATTTAGGCGGAGTTGACGGACTTCTTCATATTTCCGAAATGAGCTGGGGCCGTGTAGATTCTCCTAAGGCTATCGTAGCTGTTGGCGATAAAGTAAGAGTATTCATTAAATCTATCGAAGATGGAAAGATCGCTCTTAGCTGCAAATTCCCGGATCAGAATCCATGGGTTATTGCAAAAGAAAAATATGCTCCTGGAAATATCGTAACCGGTAAAGTTGCCAGAATGGCTGACTTTGGTGCATTCATCGAGCTGGAACCAGGAATTGATGCATTACTTCATGTTTCCCAGATTTCCAAGAAACATGTTAAGAAACCTTCTGACGTTCTGAAAGTTGGACAGGAAATCGATGCAAAGGTTGTTGATTTCAAAGAAGAAGAAAAGAAGATCAGCCTCAGCAGAAGAGATTTTGAAGATGATCTTGTTCCAGATGAACCAGCTGCTGAAGAAGAGTCTTTAAAAGATAAAATCGAAGACGCTGCAGAAGAAGTAAAGGAAAAATTTGAAGCTATCGCAGAAGAAGTTTCCGAAAAAGCAGAAGAAGTATTCGAAGAACTTAAGGAAAAAGTTGAAGAAAAAGTTGAGGAAATCAAAGAAAAACTCGACTGAGCAACGTACTAATTAATGAGAGTAATCGCAGGAAAAGCCAGGAGATTGACTTTAAAGTCAATCCCTGGCTTAGATACAAGACCAACAATAGACAGGATCAAAGAGACGTTATTTAACATTCTTAGTCCTTATGTACCGGGTTCCTTCTTTCTGGATCTGTTTAGTGGTTCTGGCAGCATAGGCATAGAAGCATTAAGCAGGGGGGCTCGGCTTTCTGTTTTTGTAGAGAATAATCCGAAGGCAGTGAAATGCATTAACGAAAATCTGGCTTTTACCAGACTTGCAGATGATGCAGTCGTTCTTCAGAAGAATGCGGCAAGCGCGATCCATGAACTGTCTTTAAAAAAATATAAGTTCGACATTGTGTATATGGATCCGCCATATCAGGCCGGACTGGAAGAAGAAACTTTAAAAGCTTTGGAAATGTCTTCCATAATCGATGAGGATACATTGATTATTATTGAGGCAGACAAGCATAACAATCTGGATTTTTTAGAACATATGAACTTTCACATTGAAAGGGAGAAAATCTATAAAACCAACAAACATTATTTTATTAAACATGGTGATGCACTATGACAAAAAGAATCGCCGTATATCCGGGAACCTTTGACCCGGTAACTTTAGGCCATATTGATTTAATCGAGCGCGCTGCTAAAATGGTAGACCTTTTGGTAGTAGGTGTTCTTCATAATAATTCCAAAACTCCTTTATTCACTCCGGAGGAAAGAGTGGAAATGATTCAGGATGCAGTAAAAAAAATACCAAATGTAAAAGTAGAAGCGTTTGGAGGATTGCTCCTTGATTTTGTAAAACAGCAGAATGCAACTATTGTTGTACGGGGGGTAAGAACGATAGCCGATTTTGAATATGAGTTCACATGGGCCCAGATTAACCGGACCATGGAACCGGAAATCGATACGATTCTCCTTACTCCGTCTACAAAATATGAAAATATCAGCTCGAGTGCTGTTCGGGAAATTGCTGCTTTTGGTGGAGACATCGGTCAGTTTGTCACGAAAAAAGTGCAGAAAAGAGTAATCGAAAAGTACCAGGGGAAAAAGGGACAATAGCATGGAGGAAAGATAAGATGAGCAAAATTGAGCAGATTATTGAAGATATAGAAGTATATATTGATGACTGTAAGTACCAGACTCTTTCCAATACGAAGATTATTGTAAACAGAAATGAACTGGGAGAATTCATCGAAGAACTGAAGGATGCGATTCCGGAAGAAATTAAACAGTATCAAAGAATTATTGCGAATAGAGATGCTATTTTAAAAGATGCTCAGGAAAGAGCTGAGGACATGATGAGAGATGCTCAGGATAAATCCGAAGTGATTATCCAAAAGGCCAATGAAATGACCTCTAATCTGGTTTCCGAGCATGAAATTATGCAGCAGGCCTACAAAGAGGCAAATCAGATTATCGAAGACGCTACGGAAAAAGCAGGCAGGATTTTAGATCGTGCTACAACCGAAGCCAATGAAATGAAAAGGGCTGCGATGCAGTATACCGACAGCTCGCTGGCTTCCATTCAGGAAATCCTTTCTTCTTCAATTGAAGATATGACGGTAAAGCATGATGCCTTGATCCGTTCGTTAGAGTCCAGCCTGGATATTACAACACAGAACCGGATGGAATTGAGATCAACTCCGATGCCGGCTTCTACTTATGCACAGAAAGTTGAAGCGAAGGAACGGGAGGAACTGGAAGCAACGGAACCGGAAGAAGCACCGGAAGATTACAATGACTATGATGAGTATGAAGAGTATGAAGGCTATGAGGAGTACGACGAGGAAGAAAAGTATTACGAAGAGCCGGTATATGGACAGCATAATCCGACGAGAATGTCTACGGATGATACTCTGAGAAATAAATATAGGCAGGAATCCGAAGGAAACATTACGGATTTCAATTTAGATATTAGTGATTTTAAATAAAAAATAAAACGCCAGGTAAAACCTGGCGTTTCAAATAACAGAACAAATGCGGTTTTTGAATATAGCCAGTGGCAGCACGGGAAATTCCACTTATGTGGGAACGGAAAATACCCATGTGCTGATTGACTGCGGACTGAGCAAAAAGAGAATAGAAGAGGGCCTGGCCGAGGCTCAGCTGTCCCTTAATGATATTGATGGCATTCTGATCACTCATGAACATACGGACCATATTTCCAGCCTTGGGGTTCTGGAAAGAAAGCGGGAGATTCCTATTTATGCTACTGCCGGAACCATTGAAGAAATTAAAAGGTGCAAAAGCTTGGGAAACTTTCCTATGGATATGTTTGTCCCGATTGCCACGGATCAGGATTTTTATGTGAAAGATCTGAAATTCCGCGCTTTACGGACCTCTCATGATGGAAAAGAGCCCGTTTGTTACCGGTTCTGGAACAATGACCGTACGGGCGCCATCGTGACGGATTTAGGCGTTTACAACGATTATCTGGCCGAAAACTTAAAGGAGCTGGACCTGTTGATGCTGGAGTCCAATCACGATAAACGGATGCTGGAAGTGGGCCCATATCCATATCCTTTAAAGCGGAGAATTCTGGGAGAATTCGGCCATTTATCTAACGAAGACAGCGGCCGTTTTTTATCACAATTACTTCACGATGATATGGTAAAAGTAATCTTGGGCCATATCAGCCGGGAAAATAACACCCAGGATCTGGCAAGATGGTCCGTGGAAGAAGAAATCAACACATCCGATACTCCGTATAAAGCAGGAGATTTTGAGATACTGACAGCGAGATACGACCGGTTTTTAGATTTGATAGAATTATAAAACCATCATCCGAAACAAAAGTTTAATTGAGGTAGAAGAATGAAAGTTACAGGAATCATCGCAGAATACAATCCGTTTCACAATGGTCATGAATACCATTTATCCGAAACCAGAAAAAGATTGAAAAGCGATTATATTATTGTTGTAATGAGTGGCAATTATGTGCAAAGAGGCGCTCCGACAATTATCGATAAATATTCCAGAGCGGAAATGGCTTTGAAAGCCGGCGCAGATTTAGTCTTAGAACTTCCAACCTGCTTTGCAACAGCAAGTGCAGAGTACTTTGCCTACGGCGGAGTAGCGATTTTAGATAAACTGAACATCGTAGACGATTTATGCTTCGGTACCGAAAGTCTGGATACCTTGGATCCGGCAGAATCCAAAGAAGGTATCAAAGTTGCAGTAAGGGATATTACGGACCAGTTTGGAAAAATTGCAGATCTTTTAGTAGACGAGCCGGAAGAATTTAAAGAGATTCTGCGTAAGGGACTGAAGGAAGGCCTTTCCCATGCAGCCGCCCGATCCAAAGCTGTTGGAGAAATTTTAGGCGAAGAATATGTAACCGTCATGGAAACTTCCAACAATATTCTGGGAGTGGAATACATGAAGGCTCTGAAGAAACTGGGCAGCAATATCAAACCAGACCCGATTGCAAGGCGACTGACGGCTCATAACGATATGGCAGTCAGTGAGGGATTTTCTTCAGCAACGGCCATCCGGAATGCGATTTACAACAAATATGACATGAACTCCCTGTCGTCCACCTTACCTCAGTACGCGGTAGACATTCTGACCGATAGGTATCTGGTAAACTTCCCGATTTTCCGGGATGATTTTTCCATGATCTTAGGTGCAGAGCTGCTGAAGGCAAATGAGACGGCGGACCTGACAAAATATTTCGGAATTTCGGAAGACCTGGCAAACCGGATTCTGAATCTGAAGAACGATTACAAATCTTTTATCCAGTTCCGGGAAGATGTAGCTACCAAGAGCATTACCCGAGCGACGGTCAGCCGTGCCTTAATGCACATCGCTTTGGGCATTACCGATGCAGACATGCGGGAACTGTATTGCGCAGAAGCTATCAAATACGTAAAAGTCTTGGGCTTCCGAAAAGGGTCAGAAAACCTGCTGGGTGAAATTAAGCGGAATTCCGACCTGTTCCTGGTAACCAAACTGGCCGATGTTGTCCGTGGCGACGGTAAGAAAGATAAGATGCTGATGCAGAATGTGGCAGCAGATGAAATGTACCGTATGATTGCCATGAACAAGTTTAATTCGGACCTGAAGAATCCGTTTACAGAAGAGATTGTTTTGATATAATAAAGTTATAAAAAAGATGTGGGGAATATGATCCGTCGGGTATTGCAACTCCGGAAATCAGCGGAGAATTTGACCCATCTATCGAAATTAATGAAGACGTATATGGTCCGCCAGAGTATTGGGAATAAACGATTTGGTGATTTTTGAAGATTTACCATAATGACGAACGAGACTTTATACAATTTAAAGCGAGAACAATTAAAGCTGCTTTCTGAATACAGGGAGCAGCTTTATAAAAATCCGGTTCTGAAATATCTGTTTCTGCAGCTGACATTACGGTGCAACGAACACTGTCTACATTGTGGAAGCAACTGCGGCGATGTCCCTTCTGTGGAAATGAGCCTGGAACAATATAAAGAAATTTTGAATCAGGTGGCAGGAGATTTTGACTTAAAATCCTTCCTGCTAATGCGGGAATCTATGCAGCCGGCATCATGAGCAACGGGTCTGCTTTAAAAATTGTGCTTTTTTTGAAATTTAAAGAGGACGGGTCGATAGATACTTATCCGCCTTTAAAATCGCCGCAATGGTTTTTCCATCGGCGATTTTTCCGTCCATGATGTCCTGAACCACGCTCTCTAGAGGAACGGCTTCAATGTTCAGGAATTCGTCTTCATCTAATTTGCGTTCTCCCTGATGGAGGCCGGAAGCTAAAAATAAAGAGATGCATTCGGTAGTGTAGGCCGGAGAAGGATAGTAGTTGCCCAGGCTGATCCAATTATCGGCGGTGAGTCCGGTTTCTTCTTCTAACTCCCGTTTTGCAGCTTCTAAACGGTCTTCCTCCGGGCCATCCAATTTTCCTGCAGGAACCTCCGTAATTACTTTGCCTAAAGGATAACGGAACTGGCGCTCCATGATTACTTTCCCATCGTCGGTCAGAGGTACGATGGCAGCAGCACCGGGATGTTTCATGATTTCCCGGGATGCGGTATTGCCGTTGGGCAAAGTTACCTGGTCTTCAAAAATCCATAAAAGGTGGCCTTTGTATGCTTCTTTGGATGAAATCTGTTGTTCAAATAATTCGTCTTTTTCACTCATGGTGGTGCCTCTTTCCTTGTTTTTCTCCATTATAATCCTTGTCTTTAAAAAAGTTCAATATTTAAAGCATTTCCTTATTGTAAATCGATTTTATGGGACTATAATAAATTTAATGTGTGGCAATGTGCCGTTATGGAGGTAAAAAAATGAGCTTTATTGAGAAAATGTTTGATCAGGCAAGAAAAGACAAGAAGACGATCGTGCTGCCTGAGCCAATGGACAAAAGAACTTATGAAGCAGCAGAAAAAATCGTGAAATTAGATATTGCGAATGTTGTTATCATTGGTACTCCTGAAGAAGTTGAAAAGAATGGTGCTGGATTTGACCTTACCGGCATTACGTTTGTTGATCCGTTCAATGACCCGAATAAACAGAAGTACATTGACAAATTCGTTGAATTAAGAGGTAAAAAAGGCGTTACTGCCGAAAGTGCGAAAGAGCAGATGGAAAAGGACTATATGTACTATGCATGCCTGATGTGCAAATGCGGCGATGCAGACGGTGCAGTCAGTGGGGCTTGCCATTCTACCGGCAATACCATTCGTCCGGCGCTTCAGTTATTAAAGACAAAACCTGGAATCAGCGGTGTATCCGGATTCTTCGTAATGGAAGTTCCGGATTGTACTTTAGGTGAAAATGGATTGTTCCTTTTTGCAGACTGTGCGGTTAATCCGGATATGGATGAAGATAAGATGGCAGAAATTGCCGGCTTAAGTGCAGAAAGCTTTGAAGCTTTCGTCGGTCCTCAGGCAAAGGTTGCCCTGCTCAGCTTCTCTACAAAGGGCAGTGCTTCCAATGACCGTGTTACTATGGTTGCAAATGCGGCTGCAAAGGCTCAGGAACGTTTCCCACAGTACATGATCGATGGCGAACTTCAGTTAGATGCCGCAATTATTCCGGAAGTTGGTCAGCTGAAAGCTCCGGAATCCAAGGTAGCGGGTAATGCAAACACTTTAGTATTCCCAGACCTTGAATCCGGAAATATTGGATATAAATTAGTTCAGAGATTAGCAAAAGCGAATGCTTATGGTCCTATCCTTCAGGGACTTTCTCTTCCTGTAAACGACCTGAGCAGAGGATGCTTTGCGGATGATATCGTTGGAACAGTAGCAATTACTGCCGTTCAGGCACAGATTGCAGCAAAATAGATTAGAAGTATAGATTAGAAGTATAGGAGAGAGAATCATGAAAATTTTAGTAATTAACTGTGGTAGTTCTTCATTGAAATATCAGCTGATCGATTCTGAAACAGAAGCTGTTATCGCAAAAGGTATCTGCGAAAGAATCGGTATTGAAGGTGGAACCATTACTTACCAGAAAAATGGTGGAGATAAAATCATTAACCATGTAGAACAGCCAGATCATAAAGTAAGCGTACAGCTGGTTATTGATGCTTTAACAGATAAAGAAAACGGTGTAATCGAAAACCTTTCTGAGGTTGGAGCTATTGGACATCGTATGGTACATGGCGGTGAAAAATTTGCCGGTTCCGCGCTTATTACGGACGAGATGATCAAAGTTGTTGAATCCTGCAATGACCTTGCTCCTCTTCATAACCCTGCAAACATTATCGGCGTTAATGCATGTAAGGAACTGATGCCAGATACTCCGATGGTAGGTGTATTTGATACGGCTTTTCATCAGACCATGGCTCCGGAAGTTTATCTTTACGGCGTTCCTTATGAATACTATACAAAATATGGCGTAAGAAAATACGGCTTCCACGGAACTTCCCATTCTTATGTTTCCAAGAGAACCGCTGAAATTCTTGGCCTGGATTATAGCAAGGCAAAGATTATTGTCTGCCACCTTGGAAGCGGTGCTTCTATCTGTGCAGTTGATGGTGGAAAATCGGTAGAGACTTCCATGGGTCTTACTCCTTTAATGGGTCTGATCATGGGAACCCGTTCCGGTGAAATCGACCCAGGTGCTTTGGAGTACATTGCAAAGAAAGAAAACATGAATCTGGATGAAGTTATTGATATGTTGAATAAGAGATCCGGCATCTTAGGTATGTCTGGTGTATCTTCCGATTTCCGTGATATTGATGATGCTGTTGCGGATGGAAATCCTCAGGCAACCGTGGCAAAAGCTGCTTACATTCATCGAATCGTTCTTTACATTGGTGCTTATATTGCAGCAATGAATGGAGTAGATGCAATTGCTTTTACTGCTGGCGTTGGCGAAAACGACCCGGAGGGAAGACAGCAGATTATGGATCAGTTTGGCTACATGGGCGTTGTTATGGATCCGGAAAGAAATAAAGCACGTAGAAAGGAAGCTATTCTTTCTGCAGACGAGTCGAAAGTTAAGGTTCTTCTTGTTCCTACGAATGAAGAATTAAAGATTGCGCAGGAAACAGAAGCGATTATTAACAACCTGTAATCTGCCGTAAAGTTCTTACCTGTATGGCATGCAAAAAAATCAAAGGAATTTCCAAATAATTTCGTTGACAAAAGGTATTTGCATGAGTATAATTTCAAGGTACGACTTTGCAGGTCGACATTTATGACTGATTATTAAGGGAGGTGTACGATATGTCTATTTGCCCAAAAAATAAAACTTCTAAGGCTAGAAGAGATAAAAGAAGAGCTAATTGGAAAATGAGTGTTCCAAGTCTTGCAAAATGCCCAACATGCGGTGAATTAGTAATGCCACATAGAGTATGCAAGAGCTGTGGCTCTTACAACAAACGTACTATTATTTCAGAAGAAGCATAACTCGCGTTTGTTTTATAATTTAAGAAATAACGAAAGGCTGTGGGTTTATTCCACAGCCTTGTTTCATGTTTCTGTATTTAACACTGCAGAATTATGCAAACTGGAAGTTGTTGAGATGGTATTAACTCGAAAAATCAGAAATTAGCAAAATTCTATCCATCCAAACAGGAATTAGTGAAAAAATTTCCTCCAAATAAATATTATTTTTAAAAATTGACAAGATTTTTTCGTTTTGGCATGAATCGTCGACGGATTTCTCCTTAT
>JAZRYR010000012.1:0-30157 GCA_045600845.1 Lachnospiraceae bacterium
AATGAAAGGAAGGAAATCAAATGACGACTTTATCCCAGGAAGCATTAGAAAAGTCATTGAAGATTTTCAACAAAGCAATTGTAGGAGGAACTTTATTCACTTTGGATAAGCTCCTGAATCTTCTTGCCGCAATTTCTCCAAAGTTCCGGAAGGAATTGTGTAAATATGACATTACAGTTCAGTTGAAACTTCGTGATAACAGTTATGGACGCTGGTTTAAATTTAAAGATGGCCAGGTATTTGGCTATGACGGAATTAATCCGGATTGTACCGTATCTATGGTATTTGAAGATGAGGCAACTGCTAAGAGAGTTACTGCTTTAATACGTAATCAGTCCGATTTTGTTAATGCAGCAAAACAGGGACAGTTATCCTTAAACGGTCCGGATGCAGAAACCATGTGGTTTTCCTCATTGCTTCTGAAAGTATTTGCTTTTGATGTTTTATATTTAGGAAATTATGGAACCAAAATGCCGAATGGAGAGGTGCGATATACCACAGGCACCAACGGTGGCCCTTTATTCGTATATGTAAAAGATGACAAAATCGTTCGCGTAACTCCGATTGATTTTGATGAAGAAGATCCGGACATGTGGACCATTACCGCGAAAGGAAAGAAGCTGACTCCTCCGAGAAGAACTACCGTAGCTCCTTACGCTCAGGGCTGGAAGCAGATGGTATATTCTCCGGACAGATGCCTCTATCCAATGAAGAGAGTGGACTTTGATCCAGATGGAGACCGTCATTATGAAAACCGTGGCGTTTCCGGATATGAACGTATCAGCTGGGACGAAGCTTTAGATATCGTATCCAAAGAAATGATTCGTATCCGTAAGACTTATGGACCTGGTACCATTTTCGCTTCCACTGGTTCTCATCATAACTGGGGAAGCATCGGATATTACTTATCCTGTGCAAAGAGATTCTTTAACTGTATTGGTGCAACCATGTGCATGCATAACCCGGACAGCTGGGAAGGCTGGGCATGGGGCGGACAGCATCACTTTGGCGGTAGTGCCCGTAACGGTGGAACTGAGCCTTACGGAACCGTGGAAGACTGCTTAAAGAATTCGGAATTTATCGTATTCTGGTCATCGGATCCGGAATCCACTTCCGGAAACTATGCGGGACAGGAAGGAACCATCCGTAGGGAATGGATTAACAAGCTGGGAATTCCTGTCGTACATATTGATCCTTACCAGAATGCAACGGCTGCTTTCGTAAGAGGCCGTTGGATCTGTCCACGTCCGGCAACAGATTCTGCCTTAGGTATTGCCATTGCCAACGTTTGGATGCATGAAGGACTTTACGATAAAGATTATGTAAAAAAGAGAACTTTCGGTTTTGAAAAATGGGAAGAATACGTTTTAGGAAAGACCGATGGTATCGATAAAACCCCGGAATGGCAGGAAGACATTACCGGCGTTCCGGCTAGAACGGTAAGAGCTTTAGCTCGATATTGGGGAACTCATAAGACCTACTTGGCATGTGGCTCCATGACTAGCTTCGGTTCTGCAGGACGTGCAGCTTTCGGTACCGAATGGGCCAGAGTATGCGTCTGCTTAGTAGCAATGCAGGGTCTGGGAAAACCTGGCGTAAACTTCGGTACTTTACAGTATGGTACTCCTTTGGATACCAGATTTTGGTTCCCTGGTTATGCAGACGGAGGTTTCTCCGGTGACTTTATCGGATCCGGCGCTGGCGTAGCTCTTTACAACAGAATGCCTCAGACTCCTTCAGTCAACTCCGAATATCAGGCCATCCCGAGACTGCTTCTTCCGGAAGCCATTGGCGGACAGGAAGTTACCTGGCATGGACTAGGTGTATATTCCGTTCATCAGCAGTTTGGCGAACTTCATTATCCGGCTCCAGGCCATGAAAGAGTACGTATGTACTATAAATACGGCGGATCCCATATGGGAACACAGCCGGATTCCAAGAGATATGCGAAACAGTATCGTTCCGGCGATTTAGAGTTTGTTGTGAACCAGAGCGTATGGTTTGAAGGTGAAGCAAGATTTGCAGATATTATCCTTCCGGCCTGCACCAACTTTGAACGTTGGGATATCGGTGAATTTGCTTCTTGTGGTGGCTACATTGATAAATCTTACCTGCAGAACAACTCCCGGGTTATTTTCGTTCAGCATCAATGTATTGAGCCTTTGGGCGAAAGTAAAGCAGACTTTGATATTTTCCAGGAAATCGCAAACCGCTTAGGTTTATGGCAGGTTTACTCCGAAGGAAACAGCGAGTATGACTGGGCAAAGAGATACTACGAAGCTACAGATATGGCAAGAGTTATGCCATGGAGTAAATTCATTAAGAAAGGCTACTACGTAGTTCCGCCACTGCCGGAAAACAGAAGAGATCCGGTTGCCTTCAACTGGTTTGCAGAAGGCAGAAAGAAAGATACCCCAGAACTTACTCCATTGCCATCGGAGTACTATGGACGTTATGGCGAAGGCTTACAGACCCCATCCGGTTTATTGGAATTCGAATGCCAGACCTTAAAGAGATACGACCCGAACGACGAAGAGAGACTTCCAATCTGTACTTATATTCATAGTTGGGAAGGCGTCGGCAGCGAGCCTTATGCAAAATATAAATTACAGCTGATTTCACCTCACTCCAAATACTCCTTCCATACCATGGGAGATTTAAAGGATACTAATATTAACGATATTCAGGAGCACCGTATGCTGATCAATGGACATCGTTACTGGGTATTCCGTATGAATACAAAGGATGCGGAAGAAAGAGGACTGAAACAGGGCGATATTATTGAAGTATACAACGACAGAGGTAAAGTTCTCTGCGGTCTGGAAACCACGGAACGAGTTCCTCAGGGAATCTGCCATTCCTATGAAAGCTGTGCAGATTACATTACTCTGGAGAATGACCCGGGTGGAGAAGACACTACAGAAATCATGGGCTGTATCAACAACCTGACTCCAGGTAGATTTATTATCAAGCATGCTCATGGCTTAGCTGTTAACTCATGTTTAGTTGAAGTACGCAAATGGGAAGGAGAACTGAAATAATGAAGAAGTTTCATATGATCGTTGATCTTGAGAAATGTGTTGGCTGTTTTAACTGTATGCTGGCATGTAAGGACGAGCATGTTGGAAACAAGTGGCTTCCTTACACCGAGGAACAGCAAAAACATGATAATAAATGGATCTGCCCGACCATGACTGAGCGTGGAACGGCTCCGTTTACCGAAGTAACCTACGTTACCAGAATGTGTCAGCATTGCGATAATGCGCCATGTGCGAAGAAATATCCGGACGTTTTTCGAAAGAGAAGCGACGGTTTAATGCTGATTGATTATAAAAAAGCGAATGATCAGGGAATCGTGGACGCTTGTCCTTATGGAATGATTTCCTGGAATGAAGAGTTCGGATGCGCACAGAAATGTACCGGTTGCGCGCACCTGATCGATAACGGTTGGAAAGAGCCTCGTTGTGTACAGGCTTGTCCATTAAGAGCTCTTCAGACCGTATTCTGCGAAGACTCCCAGTGGGAGCAGATTGTAGAAAAACAGGGCTTGAAACCAATTACCGATGGTTCCAACAAGCCTCGTGTCATGTACAAAAACCTTTACTACTATACAAAATGCTTTGTAAAAGGTGCTCTTTGTTTCGATAAAGACGGTATCGAAGAAGCCGCCATTGGCGCGAAAGTTCAGCTCCTCGTAAATAACATTCCGGTTGCAGAAACGGAGACGGATTTCTTAGGCGAATTCTACATCGACCGTATTCCAAAGAATACCGGCGCTATGCAGATCAAGGCAACTTTTGAAGGCTTTGAACCATTAATTAAGGACTTTGAAATCAAAGAAGAAAGCGTTGTTTTAGATGCCCTGAAGCTTGGTGGCGGAGAAGGAAAACCAGCAGTTATCCTTCCAAACGAGCATGCCAACGAGCAGGCTTTGGAGCATATGATTCCAAAGGATGCAGAAGCTGCAAGAAAAGCTTTCGGAAAAGACGAATGAAGGAATGATTGATTCATGTTTCCATTAGAAACCTGCAAACCGAATATGACGGAATTGGAACAGGCCAGATTTTATTTTGACCTGTTCCAGAAGAAACACAGGTTATCGGACGGAAACAATACCGCCTATGACACTTTAGAGGGCGATTATTATTTCAGCCAGTTTTCTCTGCATTTGATTCCGGTAGATTCCGTAGAAATCACGGAAAGCTATGCCAAAGAATTACGGGAAAAGGTAAGTGGAATGGAAAGTCCGTCCTTAAACATGACTTTTCCGGAGAAACTGGAGACCTTTTCCAAGGCAAAGACGCAGCTGGAAAAACGGATGAAGGCTATCTGCTTTAGCGGAAATGAAGGCTTAAGCAAAGACTTGATGCGGATTCTTCTGGCAGGAGGAAAACGGCTGAGACCGGCATTAAGCTGGGCAGCTTACAACCTTCCGGAAGAAGGAGAAAAAACAGTGCCGGTTCTGCCTCTGATGCTGATGATTGAATTAATGCATAGCGTTTCTTTAATTCATGACGATGTGGTAGATGAAGGCGTTTTAAGACGAGGAGTTCCTACTATTAACGCCTCCAGAGGAAAGCAAATGGCGGTAAAAGCCGGCGATTTTCTTTTAGGAAGGGCCATGGACCTTTTAAAGATTTACAAAGGCATGGGAATTAACGAAAGATTAGCTTTCGTTTCGGAACAGATGTGTCTGGGAGAGCTGGAACAGCTGGAAAACATCAACAAAGAAATAACCGTGGACCAGTACAAACGCAGCACCGAGCGGAAAACTGCCCTATTTATTGAAGCAGCTGCGGCTTGCGGCGCTATGGCCGCAGGAGCGTCAAGAACCACGATAAAGTGTTTGGAAACGTATGGATATAATATGGGAATGGCTTTTCAGATTAAGGACGACATTCTGGATATTACCGGTGACGAACGTCTGGGGAAAGCGGTTCTTCAAGATAAAAATAGGGGTCTTATCACCCTGCCGCTGATTCTGGGCATAGAAAAAAGTGAGCAGGAAGTTAAAAACTATTCTCAGAAAGCAATTGCAGCCCTGGATGGATTAAAAGAAAATTCGGCAAAGAAAGATCTGGTCCGGATGGCGAAGCTGTTAGCGAAAAGAGAATCGTAAATTCAGGAGACATTATGGAGAAAATATTAAACAGAGAGGAAGGAAGGCTGCTGGCAGAACGGATTGCCAAAGAAGCCGGCGTGAATGTCCGGGAATGCTACCAGTGCGGAAAATGCTCCGCCGGATGTCCTATGGCAGATTCCTTTGATCTGATGCCAAGGCAGGTAATCCATTGTTTACAGTTAGGGGATATGGGGGAGATTTTTAAGTCCAGATCCATCTGGCTTTGTGCATCCTGCCATACTTGTTCCGAGCGTTGTCCACATGAAATCGATGTGGCAGCCTTGATGGAAAAATGCAGAATTGAAGCCCAGGCCAAAGGTTACTGCGGACAGGAAGATGTGAAGCTGTTTAATGACATTTTCACAGAGACCATCCGTTACTTCGGCAAGAGCCAGGAAGTTATCTTAGAAGGCGCATATAACGTCACTTCCGGTCATCTGATTCAAGATATGGAGAATGTACCGAAAATGCTGAAAAAGGGCATTCTTCGGCCGGAAATGAATACGGTAAGAGATAAAGATGCCATAAAGAAAATTATGGAGAAAACGGAAGAGGGAGGTGCAGTGAAATGATGAAATATTCTTATTTTCCAGGATGTTCCATGGATTCTACCGCTGTCACCTACAAAAAATCCTTTGAATATGTGGCAGATAAAATCGGTTTGGAGTTGTTGGAAATTCCGGACTGGAACTGTTGTGGTTCTACCGCTGCCCATACGAAAAATGAAAAGATGGCATTAGCTCTTCCTGCACGGAATATCGCCCTTTCGGAAGAGGCAAATCCGGGTTTGGATATCGTTACTCCTTGTGCTGCCTGCTATTCCCGTCTTGCTTATTCAACCTATGCAGCACGCAACTCGGAAGAAACCCGCAAGGAAATCGAAGATATTATTGAAATGAATTTCAAGGCAGAACCGGAAATCTTAAACTTCCTGGATCTGTTTTCGGACCCGGAAGTAAATGAGAAATGCCGAAAAAAAATGATTCGTAGTCTGAAAGGCCTGAAAGTAGCCTGCTATTATGGCTGTCTGATGAGCCGTCCAAAGAAGATCACAGGAGAAGAAAATCCGGAGAATCCGATGAAGATGGATGCCCTTATGGAAATGACGGGTGCCGAAGCCATTGAATGGGATTTTAAAACGGAATGCTGTGGTGCCAGCCATCAAGTAGATGCGCCAAAGGAAGCAAGACCGTTAATTGAAAAGATTTTCCGCAATGCAGCTGCCAATGGTGCAGATGCTATCGTTACCGCTTGTCCGCTGTGCAATATGAATTTAGATATGAGAGAAGCAGAAATAAATAAACGGTACAGTAAAAAATATAATATTCCGGTATTCCAGTTTACTGAGCTCTTAGCGGTTGCTATGGGTGCCGGCGCACAGCAAAGCGGAATCCATAAACACTTTTTCCCGGCATTTGATTTGATAAACAACATAATTAAAACTAATTGGGAAGAAGAAAAGAGAAAAGCAAAAGAAGAAGCAAAGAAGAATCCGTTAGCAGACGGACCGATTGTTGTTGGAAAGGCAGGTAAGTAATATGGCTAGAATTGGTGTATTTATCTGTCATTGCGGAACCAACATTGCTTCTGTCGTTGATGTAGAAAAAGTGGCAAAGGCAGCTTTTGAAATGCCGGATGTTGTTTTTGCAACGGATTACAAATATATGTGCTCCGAGCCAGGACAGGCCATGATCAAAGAGGCGATTTTGGAACAGAAATTAGACCGGATCGTGATTGCATCCTGCAGCCCGCGAATGCATGAGCTGACTTTCCGTAAAATGCTGAAAGGTACGGCCATTAACCCTTATATGTTGGAAATTGCCAACATCCGGGAGCAATGTGCCTGGGTACATACGGACCGGGAAAAAGCCACAGCAAAGGCGATCGGTTTAGTTCAGATGGCGGTTGCGAAAGTTGCCAAGAATAAACCTTTATCGGCGGGAACCATTCCAATTACGAAAAAGGCTCTGGTCATTGGCGGTGGTATCGCCGGAATCCAGGCGGCTTTGGATATTGCGGACTGTGGCTACGATGTGACCATTGTGGAAAAAGAGCCTTCCATTGGCGGACATATGGTTATGCTGGATAAGACCTTCCCTACCATGGATTGTTCTGCATGCATTTCCACCCCGAAAATGGTAGAAGCGAACGCCCATCCGAATATTACTCTAAAGACTTCCTGCGAAGTAGAAAAAGTCAGCGGTTACGTTGGCAATTTCGAAGTAACCATAAAAGAAAAAGCAAAATACGTAAATCACGACCTTTGTACCGGCTGCGGACTTTGCCAGACCAAATGTCCGACAAAAGTAACCAGCGAGTTTGATCAGGGAATGAGCAAACGAAGTGCCATTTATATTCCGTTTGCCCAAGCGGTTCCTTCCAAACCGGTCATTGATGCCAATGCTTGTCTGAAATTAAAAAACGGGAAATGCGGTGTGTGTGAAAAGGTATGTCCAATCGGTGCAATTAATTATAAGGACAAGGAACGTTTTACGACGGAACAGTTCGGTGCCATTATTGTAGCTACCGGCTATGAGCTGGTGAATTGGGAAGAAATGTATCCGGAATATGGCGGAGGAAAATATGAGGACGTAATTACCGGCCTTCAGTTTGAACGTCTGGTAAATGCTTCCGGCCCAACGGAGGGACATATTTTACGGCCATCCAACGGAAAAGAGCCGAGAGACGTAGTCATTATTAAATGTGTGGGAAGCCGTGATCCAAAGAAGGGAAAGAGCTATTGCAGCCGTGCCTGCTGTATGGCCAGCGCAAAGCATGCTCATCAGATTTTAGATAAGATTCCAAATTCCAGAGTTTATGTATTCTATATGGACGTAAGGACGCCGGGAAAAGGATACGAAGAGTTTTATGATAATACAAGGAAAGATGGAACCCAGTATATCCGTGGCCGTGTTTCCAAAATCTATAAAGAAGGCAGCAAGTTGATTGTAAAGGGAGAGGATTCCTTATTGGCAAAACCGGTAACGGTAGAAGCGGATATGGTTATTTTAGCAACGGCCATGGAGCCTGCTTCCGGCGCTTATGAATTAGCCGGAAAATTAGGAATCGCTGTGGATAGCGACAACTGGATCACAGAGGCTCATCCAAAGCTTCGTCCGGTAGAAACCCAGACCAATGGCATCTATTTATGCGGAACCTGTCAGGGCCCGAAGGATATTCCGGATACGGTAGCTCAGGCCAGCGCAGCAGCTGTAAAAGTTGCGGCCTTATTCAGCCATGATGAGATGGAAACGTCTCCTATGGTTTCTTCTGTAGATCCGGACAAGTGCTCTGGCTGTGGTTTCTGCGTAGATCTTTGCCCATATAAGGCGATTTCCTTAGTGGAGTATGCGGGCAGAGACAATGGAAGAAAAGTAACCAAGACCGTTGCGAAAGTAAACGAAGGCTTGTGCCAGGGTTGCGGCTGCTGTAATGCAATCTGCAGAACTGGTTGTATCGACCTGAAAGGATTTACCAACGAGCAGATCTTAAAGGAGGTGGATGCTCTGTGTCTGTAAAGAAAGACAACAACTGGGAACCGGTAATTTTGGCTTTTTGCTGTAATTGGTGTACCTATACCGGAGCAGACACCGCTGGATTGAACCGGATGAAGTATCCGGAAAATGTCCGTGTCATCCGGGTTCCTTGTTCCTCCAGAGTGAATCCGCAGTTTATTTTACGCGCTTTCCAAAAAGGAGCCGACGGTGTATTAGTATGTGGCTGCCATCCGGGAGATTGCCATTATGCTACAGGAAACTACTATACCAGAAGACGATTTATGTTAATGCAACGACTTTTAGAATATAACGGAATTGACCCGAAGCGTTTTCAAGCGAAATGGATCAGCGGAAGTGAAGCAGCAAAATTTCGCGATACCGTAATTAAAGTCAGTGCGGAAATTAAAGCATTGGGACCAAATACCAAGTTTGCAGAAGGCTTTTATGCACAAAACGGAGGAGGGAATGAAGAATGGGAAATTTAACCAGAGAACAGATTCAGGACCGGATTCGTGAAGAAGCTAAGAAGGCTTTGGCAACGGGAGAAGTAAGTTGTGTTGTAGGATGGACGAAGACCCGGTTCCCGGACAAAATGAAGCCGTTTTTCGCCGATACCGATGAGGAATGTGACCTTTTGGTGTGGAATGAATACTGTATCAATAGTACGGCGAAGTATGCCTTGGATGACCGTTATCCAGAGAAAAAAATCGGCCTGATTACCAGAGGCTGTGATAGCCGGGCGCTGAATCGCATGTTGAAGGATAACCAGTTAAAACGGGAAAACCTATATATTATCGGCATTGTCTGTGATGGAAAAGAGAATCCGGTCTGTGACGGCTGTCCGCATAAGAATCCGTTAACCTATGACGTTTTGGTCGGAGAGCCGGTAGAAGAAACTATAAATGAAAAACGTTTTGCGGAGGTGGAAGCTTTTGAGAAATTTTCCGCCGATGAAAAATATGAATATTGGGCAAAGCAGTACGATAAATGCATCCACTGCTATGCTTGCAGGAATGCGTGCCCAGCATGTAACTGTGTAGAATGTTATGCGGACCAATACCGTGTAGGATGGCAGGGAAAGGCATCTGACCGGGAACAGAACCAGGTCTATGGTCTGACCAGAGTCTTTCATGTAGGCGACCGTTGCATTGAATGTGGGGAATGTGAGCGGGTTTGTCCGATGCATCTTCCAATCATGCGTCAGACAAAGAAAATGTTAAGAGATATTAATGACCTTTTTGGCAACTATGAGTGCGGACTTCCAGATGATACAAAGCCTGTTTTAGGCGAGTATAAACTGGAGGATCCGGATGAGTTTATGTAGGAGGTGTGTGATGTATTTAGCGAAAAAAGATTTAGAAAAAGCATTACAGACCTTAAGTCAGAAGGCCGTTGTATTCGCTCCGATACTGGAGACCATAGAAGATAAAGTCTCTGGAGAAAAAACGGAAGAAAAGAAATTCATGCCGTATTTTGACGGAGCAGAAGTTGCTTTGGAAGGCTTTAATACAGTGAAGCCTCCAAAGGATGTACTGTTTCCGAATGTAGAGAAAATGTACAAGTATAAAACCGGTGCCGGCGCATATATTAAGGAACTGCTTCCGGAAGATTCTCAGAAGATTATTTTCGGAATCCGTCCATGCGATATGCGGAGTATCGACTCCATGGATAAAGTTTTCCTGACCAAGGATTATGTGGATTCTTACTACGCAAAACGCCGGGAAAACGTAACGATTGTTGCCTTTGGCTGTCTGGAACCTTCCCGGACTTGCTTTTGCGACAGTATGGGCATAGATCCGAATCAGGCACCAACGGCGGACCTTATGATGAATGTGGCAGAAGATTCAGAATTTACGATCTGCAGCGATTGCGGAGCCAAGATCCTTACCGAGGATGGGAAGTATGTTCTGACCCCTCAGACGGAAAAAGGAAAAGCTCTTTTAGAACAGTTGAAAGATGTTTTAACAGATGGCGGAGACGGCAATAAAGACACCAAATGCTCCCTTACGGTTGTGAAAGCAGGAAATTTGGATGAAAAATTATCAAAAATGTTCGAGCATCCAATCTGGGATAAAGTGACGAAAGGATGTATTGGCTGTGGAACCTGCACCTTTGTATGTCCGACCTGTTATTGCTTCGACATCGATAATGAAAACCATGGTGCAGAAGGCTGCAAATACCGTTGCTGGGACAGCTGTATGTTTTCGGATTATTCCCGGATGGCTGGTGGAGCCAACCCACGACCGACCAAGAAGGAACGTTTAAGAAACCGCTATCTGCATAAACTGGAGTTCTTTAACGAAAGATACGGCGAAACTTTATGCGTGGGCTGTGGAAGATGTATCGAAAGCTGCCCGGCGCACCTGGATATTTCTGATTTTATTGAAAAAGCCAGTCTAGTGGAAATTGATGCAAGCAGTTTCAGCGAAGCTGACTTCACAAGGAATCATTCCGCTTCGCAGAATAGGCATCAGGACTCCGTAGCCTCATGCCTGTCAGAAGGGAGGATGTAGTTATGGCCATTGATCATGAATGTTCTTGTAATAAGAACCCGTTCGTACCTTTCCTTTGTCAGGTAATCGATGTAAAACAGGAAACGGGTGATGTTCAGACTTATACCATTCAGACCATGGACGGGAAAAAGCCGTTTTCTCCATTACCGGGGCAGCTGGCTATGGTCAGCCTGTTAGGAGTGGGAGAGGCTATGTTTTCCATAACCGCTCATGGCGAAGATTATATCCAGTGTGCCATTAAGCGCACCGGCCTTTTGACGGAAGCGTTCCATGAAATGCTTCCAGGACAGGTCATTGGTATACGGGGACCTTATGGGAATTCTTTCCCAATGGATGACATAAAAGAAAAAGACCTTCTGTTCATCGGCGGTGGAATCGGAATCGCACCCGTACGCTCCCTGATTCGTTATTGTTTAGAACATAGAAGTGAGTATGGTCATATCGATATTCTGTATGGCGCCCGTTCGAAAAGTGATATCTGTTTTAAAGAAGATTGTCTGGAAAACTGGAGCAAAGAGCCCGATACCAATGTGTATATTACGACAGATATTTCCACAGAGGACTGGGACGGACATGTAGGATTTGTTCCTTCCTACTTGGAAGAATTAGGTTTTCAACCAGAAGAAAAAAAAGTTATTCTTTGCGGACCTCCGATAATGATCAAATTGTGCAGTGAAAGCCTGATCAAGATGGGATTTGCGAAAGAAGACGTTATTACAACGCTGGAAATGAGAATGAAATGCGGCATAGGAAAATGCGGAAGATGCAATATTGGAAGTAAGTATGTATGCTTGGACGGACCGGTTTTTACCCTGGCAGAATTAGAGGAACTTCCGGATGAAAAATAAATGAAATAATAATGTTATCTGTGGTATAATACCATAGAAGAATTCAAGGAGGATTTGTATGAAAGCATTAACAAAATTAGCTCTGTTAGCAGGCGCAACTTATGGTGGATATTATCTGTATAAGAAATATGTAAAACAGCCAAAGGTAGAGGAAGATTTTGACGATCTGGCGGATTCCGGCTTTGATTATGATGATGCAGCGGCAAAAGAAGAAAGCTTTGCTGATAAAATTAAAGCAGCTGCCAGCAGACAGTTAGACAGAATTAAATAATAAAAAGTGAAAACTATAAAGTATTGGTTTTTAAACGCAAGGTCGGTATCGCTCCCACAGAGCATGATGCCGGCGTTAGTTGCGGCTTTTTTAGCAACGAAATATTCAGACTTCAGATGGTATTTAGCGCTCCTGGCGATGATTGGAGTGGCTTTTGCGCATTTAAGTCTGAATTTATTTGATGACTATTTTGATTATAAAAATGCACAGCAGGGAGAACGGGGGGCTTTGGAACGAGAAGGATTCCGGGCCAGAACGGTGAAATGTCCGGAACTTCAGAATGGAACGGTAACTTCGAAACAATGGCTTCTTGCCTGCATTATTTTTGGCCTGATTGCCTGTGCCTTTGGGCTTCCGATTCTGATAATTCGTGGCATAAGAATCTTATATATCGTATTAGCGGTTGCTGTAATCGGAATTTTTTATTCCGCCCCGCCGTTGAAACTTGGGTATCATGGTCTGGGAGAAATCATTATCGGCATTATTTTTGGACCAGCTTTAGGAATCGGCATGAGTATTGCGGCCGCAGGGGAATTCCATGCTTCGGAAGTTTTTATTTCTTCTGCTATCGGCATTCTTGTAATTAATATTCTGTATGTTCATTCCGTAATGGATTATGCAGCGGACCAAAAAGCCGGAAAGAAAACCTTTGCCTGGCTGGTAGGCCCGAAAAAGGAAGAAGCCAGCAGCGAGACTGAGGTAGAGGGAGAAGAACCAAAGAAAAAGGCGGATGGCCGGTATGTTGCCTTAGGAATCATTAATTTCCTGCCATATCTGATAGTTATTGCAGGAATCATTTTTGCAGGAGTTTCTGCGCAATATATTATCTGCATCTTAGCCCTTCCATGGACCGTTGCGCTTTATACTTCTATGTGGATGTTTAAAATCAATCCATTTGGACCGGTGGAGAAGAAGTGGTGGTATGGAAATTTCCCTCTTTGGGATCAGATCGTAGAAAATAAAATCGACTGGTTTATGCTACGCTGGTATCTGGCACAGAAAATCAGTACCGTTTTTTCCATTCTTTGCATTCTTTCAGCCATCATCGATATGATTGTGAAAATGATGAGCTTATAAAAATCTCATGAAAATTACTCAGCTTATTTATTTGCCGTTTTGGTATTTGAAAAACGTAATATTCAAAGGTCACAATCCGCTGCAGACGGTTTTGTTCGTGACGGATTACTGTTATTTAAAATGTAAGCATTGCTTTGAAATGGGTCATGCCTGTACCATGCAGAAAACCTACGAAAATATTAAAGAAGAGCTGGAGTATTCTTATAAGTTAGGCAGCCGTATCGTAGATTTTGAAGGCGGAGAGCCGACCTTGTGGCGGGAGAATGGGAAAGACATTAATGATTTAATCCAGCTGGCGAGGAAAATCGGATTTTTCTCCTGTACCGTTACTACCAACGCCCAGATGGATATCTCCTGGGTTAATGCAGACTTAATATGGATCAGTCTGGACGGTTATAAAGAATACCATGATGCCATTCGTGGAGAGGGCGCTTTTGAAAAGTTGGACCGAAATGCAAAATTGTTTGCCGAGACTCAGAAGGAGAAAAAGAAAAAAGGCTTAAAGACCTGTACCTTAGGAGCCAATATTGCGGTCAATAAAATTAACAAAGATTCCGTAACCGACACTTTGGAATATGTTAAGAATTCACCTTATATTCAAAATATTGCAGTAAACTTCCATACACCATATCCGGGAACGGAGCATATGATGCTGGAAGAGAAAGATAAATGCGAAGTAATCGATCAAGTTATCGCTTTGAAAAAGCAGCATTATCCGATTCAGAATAGTGTCAGCGGATTAAAAATGATGAAACAGAAAGGCTTTAAGAAAAACTGTTGGGTCAGCAATTTCATCATTACCAACGGAACCCGGTTTAAAACCTGTCCGGGAGAGACTTTGGGAATTTGTGATGATTGTGGATTCTGCATGGCGGGAGAGATGTATTGCGTAATGCATTTGAAGCCCGACACCATTCTTTCCGGACTGAAACTTAGATTATGATGTTTATTGATGTTTTGCATATCGTTTCAGGACCTGTCATTGGTGCAGTTATTGGAGCGTTTACGAATTTCATAGCAATTAAAATGCTGTTCCGGCCTTTAAAAGAAGTAAAGATCGGTAAGTTTAAGTTGCCTTTTACGCCCGGCGTTATTCCAAAACATCAGGAAGAGCTGGCGGAGGCTTTATCGAAGACAGTATATCAGAACTTCTTTACCAACAGTGATATTGAAGGAATTTTCATGTCCGACGAAATGGCGGATGCTTTTTCTGATGGTATCTGTAACCTGTTAAGTAATGTGAATCTTGACAAAATCGCTTCTTCTTTAAGCGAAGAGTCGAAATTGAAAATAAAAGAGGGAGTATATAACAAAGTCCACCGGGCCATTGTGAGTGCAGATATTTCCGGTATCGTTGCGGACCAGGCGGAAACTATCATAAAGAATAAGACCCAGAATGGACGAATTGCCGGGAAACTTTTAAACGACAGCCGCATATCGCTGATTGCCGGCATTATCGGAAACGAAGTAGCGAAATATATCCGGGATCATGACCTGGAGATTATTGCTCCGATCCTGGAGCAACAGGCGGAGGAACTGAAACGGGCGGATGCAGGAGAGCTGGCGGAAAACATCGGCATTGATAAAGAGATGGTCCATAAAGTAATTAAAGGCGGCTATCTGGATTTTATGAGCCACGCCAAATCGACTATCGCAGAAACTTTCCATATCAAAGAATTTATCTATAATAAAATAATGGAACTGAACCCGGCAGATATTGAACGTCTGGTAAATGAAGCCATTAAAAAAGAAATGAATTATCTGGTATATTTAGGCGGACTTTTAGGCCTGATTATCGGTATTGTTAATATTTTTATATAGAAGTTCTATTTTTCTTTCCAAGAAAACTATACTTTTTGTGTAGTTTTCTTCTTTTTTTCCACTATATCTAGTGATAGAATCTTAAAGTTATGAAAAGAAAGAATATGAATTTAGTAGAAGGAAACATTTGGAAGCAATTATTTTTATTCGCGCTTCCTCTGGCTGCTACGAGTATGCTACAGCAGCTTTTTAATTCTGCCGATTTATTGGTAGTAGGACAATTCGCAAATTCAAACGCTTTGGCAGCAGTAGGAGCCAATGGTGCGATTATCCACTTACTGATCAACTTATTTGTTGGTTTAAGTGGAGGAACTAATGTCTTAGTATCTACATTTATCGGTCAAAAAAATAAAGAAGGAATTGCTAAAACCATCCACACCTCAATTACTTTTGCAGTAGTAAGTGGCGTTTTTCTTGCAATTGTAGGGCAATTTATTGCTAAGCCGGCCCTGAGTATCATGGGTACTCCGGTTGAAATCATGGATATGGCGGTTACTTATTTCCGCGTATACTTTGCCGGCATGCCGTTTATTATGTTATATAACTTTGTATCTTCCATTTACAGAAGTAAGGGCGATACAAGAACCCCGTTGCTTATTTTATTAGGCGCAGGTGTCTTAAATGTAGGCTTAAACCTTTTATTCGTTATCGTTTTCCATATGGATGTAGCCGGTGTTGCCATTGCTACGGTTGTAAGTAACGGCGCTTCTGCCATCGTACTTCTGAGCCTGATGGCAAAAGATAAGGGGGAATTAGGATTCCGCATCAAAGACCTTGGAATCAACTGGCAGATTTTCAAGAGAATGCTTTCCATCGGTATTCCTGGTGGACTTCAGGGCAGTATGTTCAGTATTTCCAATGTTATTATTCAGTCCGCAATGAACAGCTTAGGACCGATTGCTATTGCAGCCAACACCGTTGCCCAGACCTATGAAAACTTCTGTTTCTTCTTCTGTGGCTCCTTTGGTCAGGCGTCCTTGACGTTCGTTGGACAGAACTATGGTGCAGGAAACTTCAAACGATGCAGAGAAGCTGCTAGAAAAGCCCTTGTATTAGGTATGTGTAGCGCGCTCCTGATGTCGACAATTTTCTGCGTATTCGGTAAATTCTGGGCTGGACTTTATACTACAGATCCGGAAGTCGTTCGTCTGGCATGTTTCCGTCTGACCTTTGCAACCATGTTTGCTTTCCTGAACGGAACGGATCAGGTATTTAGTGGAGCAATGCGTGTGTATGGTTACACGATTATGCCGGCGATTATTTCCTGCGTATGTATTTGTGGTACGCGACTCGGTTTGATATTTACTGTGTTCCAGTCTCATCCATCCTTTGGCTTACTGACAGCGATGTATCCAATTAGCTGGGGACTGTCTAATATATTCCTTTTTATTGCGTATTTTGCTATACTGAAGAAGGTGAAAGCCAAAATGGAATTGAAAGAAGATAATGTACCAGTGGTACAAGGAGGAGACGCATGAATAGAATAATTACAATTGGTAGAGAGTTTGGCTCTGGTGGAAGAGAAATCGGTGTCCGTCTTGCAAAGGAATTAGGTATTGCCTATTACGATAAGGAAATCATCACAGGCATCGTTAATCATACAGAATTTACCGAAAACTATGTTAAAGAAGTAGTAGAAGGTGATTTCACAAAGATTATTCCGATCAGCATCGGAAGATCCCTGGATATAGATGTGGATTTTCAGATTCAGCAGATGCAGTCTATTGTTAAGGCACAGACCGAAGTTATCAAAGAAATGGCAATGAAATCGGACTGCGTTATCGTCGGCCGTTGCGCAGACTATATTTTGGAAGAAACCGGAGAGAAGGGTGACATCCAGTTATTCAAACTTTTTATTCATGCCAGCATGGAAAGCCGTGTAAAACGCTGCATGGAAAGAAGAACGGAAGCAGAAGCGAACGTAACAGAAAAAGAAATGGAAAAACAGATTAAACGTGTAGATAAAGACCGGGCAAGTTACTACACAAACTACACTCTGAGAAAATGGGGAGACAAATCCAACTACGATATCTGCTTTAATACAACAAATATGGATCTTAAGATTATGGTTCCTCACATTGCAACCTTATTCTGCTAGACAGATAAACTTAACAAAATTGAAATAAATAATTAATATGCATGTAATTGAAAATTACATGCATATTTTTTATAATTACATGGTATTCATCCTCAATCACATCTTGCCTCCCAGCGACATGTGGTTTAAACAGATGAAGAATACATTCACCATCCCTAATAAACAGAATAAAATTTTTCTAGGAACGCTCTTTTTAATAGCGTTGCTTTTTGTATTTATCTTTTTCCCTTCTAAAGTTCATGCCAGTCAGTATGGATATATCAATGCAGAAGATTTAAATGTCCGGACTTATCCTGGAACGTGGGCTCCTGTTGTTGGAACCATTTCATACAGAGACGTTGCGATTTTAGGATCTGATACGGACGCCGATGGCGACCTGTGGTATCGGATCAGTTATCTGGGCGGAGAATATTATGTTTACGGAGAATATGTATCTTTGTATAATGAGGAAGAGAGGAACGTATCTTCCAACACCGGTTCTTTTGAAGAACAGCTTGACAGTTTCCCTTCCAGCTATAAATCTTATCTTCGTAAAATTCACGAGAGTTATCCAAATTATATTTTTGAAGCGAATTATGTGGATATCGGTTTTGACGATGCCGTTTATGAGGAAACTTTAGGCCATAGAAAACTGGTCAACATGTATTCCGATGGTGTTTCCTGGAGATCCTTAAGTCCGGATTGTTATAACAGTGCTTACGGTCAGTGGGACACCTTCTCCGGTGACTGGACCGATGCCGGTATTGATGTAATCGAATATTACATGGATCCGAGAAACTTCCTGTCAACAAGGAATATGTTCATTTTTGCTCAGCAGACTTATACCGGAGCGGAGAATCGGAGCGGTGTCGAATCGATTTGTGAAGGCTCTTTCCTGGATGGCTTTTATACGGATTCCACGGGAACCCATAGCTATATTGATACCATTCTGCAAGTTGCAGCAGAATCCAAAGTCAGCCCATATGTGATTGCGGCTACCCTTCGTCAGGAACAGCCTACCTGGGGGGATTCGCCTTTGATTGACGGCAGTTATTCTTATTATAATTTCTTTAATTTTGGTGCCAGTGGAAGTGATGTGGTTGGCAATGGTATCTCTTATGCGAAAAGTCAGGGTTGGGATACCGTTTACAAATCCATTTTAGGCGGTGCAAAATCCTACTATAATGGCTACCTGAAAGCTGGTCAGGATACTTATTTCTACAAAGATTTCAATGTTATCAATCTGAATTTTGATCATCAGTATGCTCAGAGTGTTTATGATCAGATCGGGAATGCGGCATTCTTAAGAGATGCCATTGGTTTTGATCATAGTGCTGTTGTTACTTTAAGAATTCCGGTTTATACCGATATGCCGGAAACTCCACAAGGATATCCGGAAGAAAATGGAGGATTGAACCCTCGTTATAACAAAGATGGTTCTACGATTGCCAGAAAAACATCTACCGTAACGAATCCAAAAGATGACTCCACAACATCCGATCCAGTGCCGGTTGTCATTGAGACTCCGGAAGAGCCAAAGACAAAAACCTATGAAAAAGGAGATGCCAATGGTGACGGAAAGATTACAGCTCTAGATTATGTTGCTGTTAAAAACCATATTATGGGCAATAAGTTGATTTCCGATGAAAGTAAACTGAATGCAGCGGATGCCAATGGAGATGGTAAAATTTCTGCTTTGGACTATGTAAGAATTAAAAATATCATCATGGGAAGATATTAGAAATGAAAATAAAAAAAGTATTTATTGGGATATTAATTACATTACTTTTGTCTGTGCTGCTAGTTGGCACCGTCTTTGCAGGTGAGGTCTATGTGTCGGATGACTATCTGGAGATGGAAGCAGGGGAATCTACCTATATCACCTTAGTTTTTGAGGATGCAGCTGGTCGTTTTTCTGTTAGTTCCAGTGGCTGTGTTTATGCAAATGAGGATGATTTTCTTGATAATGATTCTTACGCAATCGGTATTTCAACTACCGGAGTGGGTTCTGGCACGGTAACGATTTATCTGGATGATGTTGCAGACTACGATGAAAAGCCAATTGAAGGGGAAATCATTATTGAAGTTAATGTTACAGAGCCTTCGAATGGAGACACCGACTATGGAAAGGGGCAGGATGAAAATGCTCCGGACGAAACAAATGATGATTCCAAAACGAATGAGAATAAGACCGGAACGAAATCGGATAAGCTGAATGTTAAAATCGATAATAAAGAATATACCATTTTAACCGACCTTAAGGGAATTGATATTCCAAAAGGATTTGCAGAAAAAGATGATACTTTTGAGGGAGAAAAGGTAAAGGTACTTCAGTATAAAGATGTATTAAAGCTGTATGCCTTAAAGAATAAATCCGATAAAACGGTTCTTTTCTTTGCGTATGACGAAACGACAAAGCAATTCAAACAGCCGTTGGCCATGACACAAGGGAAGAAAACCTATTATTTTTTAGATATTCCTGCGGATACCGATATCAAGGGTTATCAGAAAAAAGAGGTTTCCATTAATGGGAAAAAGATTACGGCGTTAATATCAGATTACTCCGGAATGGAAGATTATTGTTTTGTATATGCAGTAAGTGATGGAGGAGAAAATTTTTACTGTATCGACCTGAAGGAGAATACGATTCAGAGAATGGAACAGTTTTTAATTCCATTAGGCGATCATGAGAAATTGTTGGAAGCCAAGAAAGTCTCCATTTTTGACAATATATATGTTCTGATCGGTGCAGGCGTTATGTTAGCAATCTTTATCTTACTGTTGATTCTGCTTATCATCAGCAGAAAGAAATACAAAGAAGCTATGGAAGATAATTATGATGCATATTACGATGCAACCCATTATAATTCACAGGATTATTACGACAAAGAAAACGATCTGGATTTCAATGACTCTATAGATTACGAAGATACTGTAAATTCTGTCAAAGAAAAAGATGATCTGGATGATATTTTCTTTGACGATTTAGATTAGAATACACCTCCCATACAGACATTTATAAATTAGAACGAGACCTTACCTTTATGGTAAGGCCTTATTCTATTCTTTATTATTTTCCGAAATTCTGTTAGAATCGTTTTTGAAATATAAAACGATAAGGAAAAAAGAAATGATCGATCCACATATTTCAGGTTTATACGGAAATTCCGACGAAGGATTCAGCGGTGACGGATTTGGTGGCCCCGTTGGATTCGGCGGGCGTCCTTTTGGTGCTCCTGGATTCGGTGGTGAAGGTGGTATGGATTTTCGGGTCAACCGATTATATCAAAGTCTGGAAAAAGCCGGACGCTATGCAGAACTGGATAAAGCGAAGAGAAATGAACATTACAGAGCCTATTTATTAGAAAATTTTGACGATTCTGAAGATGAGTATTATTAAAATAAATGGTATTGAAATAGAGGTGCAGAAAAAGAATGTAAAAAATATGCATCTGCATGTTAAAACGGATGGAAAAGCCTATATTTCCATGCCCAAATATGTTACTTTAGCCGAGGCAGAACGATTTGCAACAGCTAATATGGACTGGATTCTTAACCAACAGAAAAAATATGGAGAGAAGCCGTCCAAAGATTATTATATTCGTAGAAAACCGGAACTGGACGAAAAAATAAAAATTCTGCTTCCCAAATGGGAGGAGATAACAGGATTGAAAAGCTCTTCCTGGCATACCCGTTATATGACCAGCCGTTGGGGAAGTTGTATCCCATCGAAGGGAAGAGTTTGTTTTAATCTGCAACTGATCGATAAACCGGAGGAGTGTCTGGAATATGTAATTCTTCATGAACTGATACATTTAAAATGTTCCGGACACGGAGAGGATTTTAAAAAAGAATTATATCGTTTCATGCCAAACTGGAAAGAAATCAGTAATAAGCTGAAATAATTGGAGATAAAAATGAAAAGAAAATTTAAAGAAATTGCTGCATTATTATGTATTTGTGTACTGACTGGGTTGATGATAGCCGGCTGTGGACAGAAACAGGAAGAACCGGAACCGACAACGATAGCACCGGAAGTTCTTCCTGGGGAAAAAGTCAATGTGACCATGGAAATCGCAAAAGATGAAAATTTAAGAATCATGCTGCGAAAGTTCGATAAATACACGGATGGGGGAGAACCGGGAAGCATGGAATATGATTACCGGAATGAGATTTCTAACCGTCGTCTTTTAGAATGCATGTTTGGACAGAGATGCTGCATTGAGTATTCCTTATATCCGGTAGAACAGGTTGTGGATCATGGGGACTCTATGTCAATTTCCGGGGAAAGTGTCAGCTGGGTAGCTCGTAATATTTTTCATGTTCCTTCGAATACCATCGCAGATTATGAAAGAACCTGCAGCAGTTTTGATGGCGGCAGTTTTTCCGGTATTACATCGGTAGATGAAAATGGCGTAGAGTGGTATTATTCGGATTTTACAATTCAGAAGGCAGAATTTGATGGTGTTTATTATTATATAAAATACCGGAGAAATCATGATGATCCACGCACCGACGGTACCGCTTATCAGAAAGAGTATTATGCTGTAATAACGAAGGAAGATATCGACGGGAAAGAATATTGGACCTTATTTACCCATAGCTCCCATCAATATAATCTGATTGTTGAAGATAAGAATCTTATTCCGGATGAGACTTTTGCGGAAGAGATTGAAATGTTAACGGACAGTGACAGTAATGTTGTCATGCGTTCCGGTCCATCCAAAGAATATGATCAGGTAACGGTTCTTGCGCCTGGAATTCTTGTGAATGCCATGGGCACAAAAGGAGAATGGACTTATGTAAGATATTACGATCATTATGGTTGGATTTATTCAGAACTTTTATCAAAATATCAACCATAAGAGATTTAATATTTTTATAGAAACTTATAGAGCATTTTGATATAATCCTTAATAATTTAATAGAAATAGATATATTATTTCCGAAAGTCCAGTGAAAATCTGGCACTGTGTCTCAGCAACCGTGATAGTACTTCTTAAGCCGGGAGGAGAATATATCTGCCAAGAGTTTTCTGAGGTAGAATAAAAGGCAAAGCTTTCGTTTTTATTTGTGCACTCTGGAAACAGAGTGCTTTTTTGTTTTAGCAACGAGGAAAGTGTATTGTGCTTGCACGAATACACTTGACGACCGCAAGATAATCCTGTAACGCCGCCTTTTGCGGCTTTTGGTGATTTTACAGAGTGATGAATTATCAAGAAACATTAGAAAAAATCAATAAAGTAGACGCGAAGATTCTGGGTCAGTGTAAAGAAAAATGGGATACGGTGGCGAAACCTTTAAACAGTCTGGGAAAATTGGAGACATTGACGGCAAAAATCGGAGCGGCTTCCGGAACGAGCGATATTAATATTAATAAAAGACGGGTTCTGGTTTTTTGTGCAGACAACGGCGTTGTGGAAGAAGGTGTCAGTCAATCGGACCATACCGTGACGACCGCAGTTGCGAAGGCTTTAGCCGAAGGAAGTTCCAATGTGAATATTTTTGCAAAAATGGCAAAGGCCGATGTTGAAGTATATGACGTAGGAATGGTAGAGGATCTTCACATGCCGGGATTGGTTGTAGATAAAACGAAGAACGGAACGGAAAATCTCGCCAAAGGCCCTGCCATGAGCCTGGGAGATGCCCTTAAGGCAATCGAAACAGGTATTAAAGCCGCAGAAAAAGCGAAGAAAGATGGAATCCAAATTGTTGTAATTGGAGAAATGGGTATTGGAAATACCACAACTTCCGCAGCCATTATTTCCATCTTGTTAGGACTGGATCCAGAAGAAATCACTGGACGAGGCTCTGGACTTTCCGATGAAGGGTTACAAAAGAAAATAAATGCGATCAAAAAATGCATCGAAATAAATCAGCCGGATAAAGAGAATCCCATTGACGTTCTGGCGAAAGCTGGCGGATTTGATATAGCGGCCATGTGCGGGGTAATTTTAGGTGGAGCGGCCATAAAGCTTCCGGTCATTCTGGATGGCTTAATTTCCGGAGCAGCGGCTTTGGTGGCGTATAAAATTGATGAACGGACAGTAGATTATATGATTCCTTCTCATGTGAGTAAGGAACCTGGTGGAAATGTAATATTGAATGCCTTAAATCTCTCCGGACCAATCAGTGCCGATATGGCTTTAGGAGAAGGAACGGGAGGAGTAGCGTTACTTCCTCTTTTGGACATGGCTCTTGCCCTTTATAAAGGAACTCATAGTTTTGATAACATTGGTATTGATGCCTATGTGGAACAGAAGTAAAAAATGAAAATTTTTGTTGTTGGTGGAAGCGGAAACGGAAAAAGTGCATATGCAGAAAGAATAGCGTCAAAGATCGGCGGAAAGATGATTTATATTGCTACGATGCCAATTTACAGTGATGACGATTGGAAAGTTGTTGAAAGACATCATAAACTACGCGCCGGCAGAGGCTTTGAAACCTTAGAACGTCCAAAACGGTTGGAAGATATTCCAGATAATAACGAAACCATCCTCTTGGAATGCATGTCTACTCATGTAGCAAATATGATGTTTGGCGATGGTTTTGAAGAATTGAAGAAAAACAAGGAAATGGATTGGGAACAGGAAATCTGGGATGAAGTGAAACCTTTTTTTAACAGAAATGGTTCTACGATCATTGTTTCTGCAGAATCTGCCAAAGATGGATTTGAGTATGATCCGGAAACCAACGATTACCGTTTGGTTCTTGCCCATATAAATAATAAATTAGCGGAAGAAGCAGATATTTTTGTGGAAGTAGTCTGCGGAATTCCGGTTGTTCATAAAGGTTCTCTGGATTTCATGAATGAGTAAGAGGGAATGATATGATAAAAAGTTTAGTGATTGCCTTACAGACTTATTCCAGAATACCGATGCCACAGGTGGAATGGGATGACAAATCCATGAAATATGTTTTTTGTTTCTTTCCATTGGTTGGGGCTTTTGTCGGGGGCTTCGAAATTCTTTGGTATTTTCTGGCTCAGTTACTATGTCTTACCGTATGGATTTACGGAGCTGTTGCAGCGGTAATCCCCCTTCTTGTGACAGGAGCAATCCATATGGATGGCTTCTGTGACACGGTGGATGCTCTTTCCTCTCATCAGTCCAGGGAACGGATGCTGGAAATTTTAAAGGATTCCCATGCCGGAGCGTTTGCAATTATCTTTTGTGGCGTATGGCTGCTTTGTTATTTTGGCTTCTGGACGAACATTCCGAATGTCAATATGATGCATGGCAATGGCTGGAATATCTTATTTACCGTCTGCTTTGGATTTATATTATCCAGAGCTTTAAGTGGCCTTGCCATTGCAAATTTTAAAGGAGCCAGAACCAACGGAATGTTGGCAGGCTTTGCAGGCCCTGCAAAGAAAAGCACGGTGACCATTACCATGCTGGCATATATCGTAATCTGTGTGGTATTTATGATTTTTTTTGGTGGCTGGTTGGGAGTGCTGGCAGTAGTTGTGAATGGCCTGATTTTTGGATACTATCGTTACTTATCATATAAAAAATTTGGTGGCATTACCGGAGACTTGGCAGGGTGGTTTTTGCAGCTGGCAGAACTGGGAACAGTTGCTGCAATCAGTCTGTTTGGTTTTATCATTTAGGAGATTTTTATGAAACTGTATTTTGGCGGTTTAGGACATGGACAAGACGTCCTTGCAGAAAAAGAAATAGGCCTTAAGCCGGAAAACGTAAATTGCGAAGTGGCTTTAACGGCGAAAGCGATTAATAATTTTGAAGATCTGGTAAGAGAACTGGTGAAAAAAGGGGAAGATGCGCAGGAATACACCAGAAAACTGGTAGAAAAGAATCCAGACGTTGTTATCGTCTGCAATGAAATCGGCTATGGCATCCATCCTTTGGACCGAGAAGAACGTCTTTGGAGGGAACAGACAGGAAGATGTCTATGCATTTTAGCAGAAGTCAGCGATTGTGTTATTCGGGTCTGCTGTGGCATTGGACAGAAACTGAAATGAGGGAATTATGAAAGTTATTTTCGTACGTCATGGAATCACTGCTGGAAATAAGGTGAAACAATATATTGGAAGAACGGATCAGCCTTTATGTGAAGAAGGAATTGAGGCAATAAAGAAAATTGGCGCCTCTCCGGATTTTATAGATAAAACGGATAATATAAATGTCCGTAAGATTTTTGTTAGTCCCATGATCCGATGCCGTCAGACGGCACAGATTCTTTATCCCAATGCAGAGCAGATTGTTGTGAAAGATTTAAGGGAAATGGATTTTGGTATCTTCGAAGAAAAAAATTATCAGGATCTTGCGGATAGTAAAGAATATAACGCCTGGTTGAAAACTCATTGTGAGGGAGATGTCCCGGAAGGCGAAAAAAAAGTGGATTTTACGAAGCGATGCTGTGATGCTTTCGTGGAATGTCTGAAAGATTATGAAGAGGATACGGCTTATTTTCTTGTTCATGGAGGTACCATCATGGCGGTTATGGATGTTTTCTGCAAATCTGATAAACAATATTACCAATGGTATGTTGAAAACGGCCATGGCTATGTTGTGGAATGGGATGGAAAAGAAATTAAATTGGTAGATCAGGTATAAAGATGATAAGGAGAGAAGTATATTTAGCAACTATTGATGAACATGCCATGGAAATCGCGGAAAAATACGATCTTGGGATAGAGTTGGACCAATTTTGTACCGGGATGTATATGGATCCTCCGGAGTTCGAAAAATGGGACCAGGACGTGAAAAAGTATATGAGTCGTGCCAGGACTTTTCATGGACCTTTCAATGAACTTTCTCCCTGTGCCATCGATCCCAAAATAAAAGATATTTCCATGGAACGATATAATCAGGCTTTTCAGATTATGTGGAACTATGGATTGAAGCGAATGATTCTTCATGGAGGTTTTGTTCCGCTGGTTTATTTTCCCGTATGGTATATTGAACAATCCATCCACTTCTGGAAGGAATTTCTTTCCGACAAGCCGGAGGATTTTGTCCTTTATCTGGAAAATGTAATGGAGCCGGAGCCGGAATATTTAAGAGATATCGTAAAAGAAATCAATGACCCAAGATGCAGATTATGCTTTGACTGTGGTCATGCCAACGCCGGTGGAGTTAGTCAGATTCCTCAGGTGAAATGGATGGAAACGGTGGGACCATATCTGGGACATCTGCATCTGCATAATAATGACGGTTCCTGGGATTGGCATAAGAATTTAGGTGATGGAAATATTCCTGTGGAAGAGCTGCTTATCCTTGCAGATGAATTGGCACCGGAAGCGAGTATCACCATTGAAAACATAGACGATACGGAACAGTCTGTTATCTGGCTGAAGGAACACGAAGTAATTTAATGCAAAAAGAAGAATTTACAACTTATCATCCAATTACGAATATTCTTTTTTTCCTGGGAGCAATTATCTTAGGAATGTTTCTTGTGCATCCGGTTTATGTTGTCGTTTCCATGGTCATGGGAATGACCTATCTCTTTTTGATCAAGGGAAGGAAAGCTTTTAAGGAACTGGCCTTTATGGGAATTCTTTTTGTATTGATGTCTCTGATTAATCCCATTTTTAACCGAATGGGCGCAACGGTGTTATTCCGTTATCTGGGGAGACCGTTTACCTTGGAGGCTTTAATTTATGGAATTTCCTTAGGTGGAATGTTAGTTTCCATCCTTTGCTGGTTCGCCTGCTATAATGCCGTCATGACCAGTGATAAATTCCTCTATATCTTTGGAAAATCAATTCCTTCCGTTTCCTTGATTCTTTCCATGATTCTTCGACTGATTCCGAATTTTATTAAAAAGACGAAACAGATTACTCAGGCCAGGATGTGTATCGGAATGGCGGGGAGTTCGTCAGAAAGTAAGATGGAAAAATTACGGAACGGGGCAACGGTTCTTTCTACCATGACCAGCTGGGCTTTAGAAGGAGGCATCGTTACAGCAGACAGTATGCGTGCCCGTGGATATGGTTCCGGAAAGAAAACGAATTTTGCAATTTATACCTTTGAAAAACGAAACATCATTCTTATTTGTGTAATGGGGGTGCTTTTAGCGGGAGTGATTTTTACCGCAATCATGGGCGGTTCTCAGGCAACCTTTATTCCGAATATTGAAATGACCTGGTTTGGAAATATCTATATGTTTGGAGGAGCCATTGCATATGCAATCTTCCTGTTTCTTCCGACATTTCTTAACTTGAAGGAGATAATAAAATGGCGCGTATTGAGATCAGAAATCTGAGTTTTTCTTATCCCACAAGCGACGGCAGATTTGCTTTAAAAGATGTATCGCTGACAATTGAAGAAGGGCAGTATGTGACGCTATGTGGACGGAGTGGTTCTGGAAAGAGTACGCTTCTGAACCAGCTGAAAACCGTACTTGCACCGAATGGGAATAAAGAAGGCGGTGTATATTTAGACGGTGTTTTATTAGAAGACGTAGATTTAAGAACACAGAGTTCTACTATCGGGTATGTTATGCAGGATCCGGATAGTCAGATCGTTACGGATAAGGTATGGCATGAATTGGCATTTGGATTGGAGAACTTAGGTTTTGACCAGAGAACCATTCGTACCAGAGTTGCCGAAATGGCCAGTTATTTCGGTATTCAGACGTGGTTTCATCGGGATGTGAACGAACTTTCCGGTGGACAGAAACAGCTTTTGAATCTGGCAGCTATTATGGCAATGCAGCCAAGCGTCCTTATTTTAGATGAACCGACTAGTCAGCTGGATCCAATCGCAGCCAGCGATTTCCTGAATACGGTAAAAAAAATAAATCTGGAATTAGGAACCACCATCATTATTACAGAACATCGTCTGGAAGATATTTTCCATGCTTCCGATATGGTTGTCGTGATGGAAAAAGGAAAAGTCATTGCCTGTGATGAGCCGAAGAAAGTCGGTGCCTATTTAAAAGAACAGAGTAGTGATATGTTTGCTGCGATGCCGACTCCGGTAAAAGTGTATTATGGTGTTGCGGATAAAATAAAAAAAGATTTAGGGGATGTGCCTTTGACCGTAAGAGAGGGGAGAAGCTGGCTGACCTCCATATTTGAGGGACAAAAGGCAGAAATCAATACGTTACCGGTGAATCCATATAAAGAAAATGAAAAAGAAACTCCGGCAATTTCATTGAAAGATGTATGGTTCCGTTATGAACGGGATCTTCCGGATGTTTTAAAAGGTACTTCTTTTAACGTGGAAAAGGGGAGTATTTTTGCTATTGTAGGAGGAAACGGAACCGGAAAAAGTACAACTTTAAAAACAATCTGTAATATGCTGAAGCCGTATAGAGGAGCGGTTCAGATAAATGGCAGGAAAATATCCAGCTATAAGCAGGGAGAATTGTTTGATCATAATCTTGCAATGCTTCCACAGGACCCGAAAAGTCTCTTTGTGAAACAGACGGTCCGGGAAGACCTGGAAGAGATGTTAGGAAAGAAAGAATCCAGACGTCTGGAAATGTTAGAAGAAAAGAACGGATTTGAGAATGTTCCGTTGGATGAAAGAATCGCTGAAGTTGCAAAAATCTGTGATATCGAATATCTGCTTCTTTCTCATCCATATGACATTTCCGGTGGCGAACAACAGAGAGCTGCTCTTGCAAAAGTTCTGCTGACGAATCCGAAAATACTGCTTCTGGATGAACCGACCAAAGGTATTGATAATTTCTTTAAACTTCAGTTTGCAGAAATTTTAAAGAAATTAAAATCAGCAGGGGTAACGGTCCTGATGGTTTCCCATGATGTGGAGTTCTGTGCAAAATATGCAGATACGGTAGGAATGTTCTTTGATGGAGGAATGATCACAGCCAATATCCCAAGTAAATTCTTTGCCGAAAACAGTTTTTATACTACTTCAGCGAACCGTATGAGTCGGCATATTTTTAAAGACGCCATTACCGACGAAGACCTGATTCAGCTTTGTCTTGCAAATTTTAAATTAATGAGAAAAAAGGCCCATGAACAAGAATAGTAAAAAAGGTTTAATCATAAGTATTATCGTTATCGCCCTTGCGATTCCGGCAACGGTGGCTCTTTCTTATCTTTTTGGAGACCGTAAACTGTATATTGCCAGTGTAATCATTATGATTCTTGCCATGGTTCCGTTCTTTGTCAGCTTTGAAGGAAATAAACCGGATGCAAGGCTCCTTGCCACCTTAGCTGTCATGACTGCAATAACAGTTGTGAGCCGTGTGGCTTTTATCTGGGCCCCATCCTTTAAACCAATGGCAGGGTTTATCGTAATGACTGCCATTGCTTTCGGCCCACAGTCTGGTTTCCTGTGTGGCTCGCTATCGATGATCGTAAGTAATATTTTGTTCGGTCAGGGACCATGGACTCCGTGGCAGATGTTCTGCTACGGAATGGTTGGCTTTGTGGCCGGACTTCTCGCAAACGGAAAAATAATAGGTGAACGTCATGTAATCCGTACTTCTGTGCTTTCCTTCTTTATGACTTTTATTTTAAGCGGACTTATTCTTGATACATCCTCTGTTTTAATGATGTCCACATCTGTTACTTTAGGCTCTGCGCTCACCATTTATCTTGCAGGTCTTATTCCGAATATACTGAATGCCATTTCTTCCTCATTTGCGGTATTTCTGTTGTTGAAACCTATGACAGCAATTCTGAACCGTCTTAAGAAAAAATATGGTATGAATCTATGATGATTTGATACTTTTCAATGAAAAAATCCCATTCACTTGGTTGATTTTTACAAATGAAAAGAGTATGATGACCTTAGCGTATTGTGCGCTGATTTTTTTGGTGTGTTTAAATAATACAATTCAGCGTACCGGTAACGGAACTTTTTTACCATAATTACCTGGCAGGTTATGTCAGGAATTAAACGAAGGAGGAAACGAAATGGTAAAGTTAGATAAGAGTTTTGTAGAAAACATGTATTCAGTAGAAGGCAAAGTTGCATTAGTAACT
>JAZRYR010000013.1:0-4607 GCA_045600845.1 Lachnospiraceae bacterium
ATAAAAGAAATGACCAATGACCTGAAATAAGATTGGCAAGATTAATAATAGTTGTTTTTTTATTAAGTGACTAAAACTTCCCACACCGAAAAGGTGTATTGAACCTTGAAAACTCAATAAAATTGGCAATTTTAAAGGCATAAATTGGGGGTATGGGAAGTTTTAGTTAATAACATAAATTTTTAAAGAGTTTCTTCTTATTGAAACAATAGATGCGTTTAGGAGAATAAAAAGTGGCATTAAGTGCCATTTTTTTTGTCCTCAAATAAAGCGAGAACTTTTAAAGTGTAAAACTTGCCCTCCTGCTTTTCATTTTAGAAGTTCCGAGTTCAGTTTTGGAAAAAGGACAATAAGTATATTTTTCTTATTGTTTTATTGGGAAAAAAGAATACAGGAACCGACAAAGGCGGTTCCTGAAGCCCCTTTGTCCTCTTTTATTACTGGTTGTAAAACAATTGTAAAAAAGTAAACGCCCTCATCGATTGAAAAAAACAAGAGGGCATTTTATAATCACTACGTATGGAAAAATTCAAGGCCTATGTGGATAAAATCATATATCGAAACGAAGAAAATGGCTATACCGTGCTGAATACGGAAGAGAATGGATGCGAGACCGTCTGTGTCGGTGTTTTCCGTTTTTTAGACGAGGGCGAGTATTTGGAACTGACCGGTGAATTTGTCTTCCATCCGACTTATGGAGAGCAATTCAAAGTCTCTTCCTACGAGAGCATTATGCCTCAGGATATCTACGCTATCGAGCGTTACTTGGGAAGCGGAGCCATCAAAGGCATCGGCCAGGTAACGGCCCACCGCATTGTGGAACGATTTGGCGAAGACACTTTAAGAATCTTGGACGAAGAACCGGAACGCCTCTCCGAAGTAAAGGGAATTTCCATGAGCAAGGCGCAGGAGATTGCAGCCCAGCAAGAAGAAAAGAAGGATTTAAGAAATGCATTGATTTTTTTAGGAGAACTGGGAATCAGCAACGCGCTGGCGGTAAAAATCTATAACCAATACGAGGACATGGTCTACCAGATCATCCGGGAAAACCCATATCAGTTAGCGGACGATATTTTAGGAATCGGTTTTCGGAAGGCGGATGAAATCGCTTTCAAGGCAGGCATTGCGCCGGATTCGGATTTCCGGATCCGCAGTTGTATCGTTCATGTATTGATGGAAGCATCTTCTACCGAAGGCCATGTGTATTTACCGAAAGAGGTACTGATCCGCCGCACGTTGGAAACTCTCCAGCCTGCTCTTGTGGAGGATATTCCTCAGATTACGGAAGCAGATATTGAGCGGAATCTGATGGATCTGTCCATTGAACGGAAAATCATTGCAAAAGGAACCGGAGAAATCTATTACTCTGCATATTATTATACCGAACTGGGCATAGCTAATATGTTGTGTCAGTTGAATCTTAAGGGCCAAGTACCGGAAGAACAGATCGAGGAACGCATAAAGAAAGTTGAAGAAAGTGAACACATTACGTTAGACCAGCTGCAGAAAGATGCGGTCAAACAGGCAGTCAATTCCGGAGTGTTGATAATTACCGGTGGCCCGGGAACGGGAAAAACGACGACTATAAATTCGATCATTAAATATTTTGAGCAGGATTATAAAGAAATTCTTCTGGCAGCACCGACAGGACGAGCAGCAAAACGAATGACGGAAGCTACCGGATGTGAAGCGAAGACCATCCATCGTATGCTGGACCTTTCCGGCGAACTGACCGATACTTCCGCCGGTGCCCGCTTTGACCGGAATGAAGATAATCCGCTGGAAGCCGATGTTATTATTATCGATGAAATGTCTATGGTGGATATGTTCCTGATGAGCGCTTTGCTAAGGGCCATTGAGCCGGGAACCCGATTGATTCTGGTGGGTGACGTGGACCAGCTGCCATCCGTCGGAGCAGGAAACGTGCTTCGGGATATTATCGACAGTGAATGCTTCAACACGGTAAAGCTGACGAAAATCTTTCGGCAGGCGGAAGAAAGCGATATCGTCGTGAATGCCCATAAAATCAACCGGGGTGAACCGATTGAACTGAAAACCAACAGCAAGGATTTCATTTTTATAAAAAGAGAATCCGCCCAGGCAGTCCTTTCGGCAGTGTTGGGGCTGGTAAAAGATAAACTGCCATCCTATGTTCAGGCGGACCGAAGCGAAATTCAGGTATTAGCTCCGGCGAAGAAAAGCTCCCTGGGAGTAGAATTCATTAATAAATTCCTCCAGGAGAACCTGAATCCGGAGGACAAAAACAAGGACGAACTTCTGGTGGGCAATGACGTCTTCCGGGAGGGAGATAAAGTAATGCATATCAAGAATAACTATAATTTGGAATGGGAAATGCATACAAAGACAGGATTTGTCTACGATACAGGGAAGGGAATCTTCAATGGAGATATCGGTGTTATTGAAAAAATAAATGAACATACAAGAACCGTGGGTGTCAGATTTGACGATGGAAAGCACGTCATTTATGATTTTGAACAACTGGAAGAGCTGGTGCTGGCCTATGCGGCCACAATCCATAAATCTCAGGGAAGCGAATATCCGGCAGTTGTATTACCCCTGCTTTCCGGTCCGGAACTTTTAATGAACCGGAATATTTTATATACGGCGGTAACCCGGGCAAAAACTTGCGTCTGCATTGTGGGCAGCGAGGAAACGGTTCAGAAAATGATCCGTAATGTAAGAGAAATGAAACGCTATTCAAAACTGAAAGAGCGTATAAAGGAGGTTTCACATATTGAAGCATAAATTGTTTCTGGCAAGTGTGATTTTTTCACTGCTATTACTAGTACCTGTATTTTCGGTATATGCATATTCCGACAGTACATTTTCCTACCTCGATTTTATTGACCAGGAAAACGTATATACAGAAATCCTGGATACAGAAGGGGAAATCCACACTTTCCCCGGGTTCTTGGATGCCACCTATCTGGAAGAGTACCCATGTGTTGAGAAAATAGCGGAATACACGATTTATTCAAACGATACCGAATTCTTTCACGTTGTTTTAAATGATATTCTCAGCAGCAATGCAAACCTTTTGGGAGCTTCCAAGATTTTGAATGGTTACTATTCGATCACCTTTCCCCTTTCGGTAGAGGATCATTTGGAAATGTTCCTTACCGGTCTCACGGAAGAAAATGTGGAAGCTGTTCAGGAGCTTTTGCTGGAGTATCTGAAATCAGGTGTTCCCATCGCCATTCAGTCTCTGGATTTTATTGATGCGGAAAAGCTGCTTTCCATGCCTTTGCCAGAGGCTCAGATGAGCTGGGCGGCAGCAGCTTCCAATGTCATGCAATATACCGGTTGGGCAGAAGCATACGGACTTGGAGATTGCGATGATATGATGGACATGTTTGCAGCAAATTTCCGGAATAAAGCAACACATCCTAGTGTAGGAATTGCATGGCTTTTGAACGGAGCTCTTTGCTGGGATTATAAAACTTATTCGGATTCTGCACTGGGTGTGTATCTTCTGGACCCGGATGCATATATCCCGGCTCATAACGATTATGCCTATGACAAGTTGATCTCCCGGACAAAATATGATACAGAAGGGGACCCTACCGAAAAACTGAGGGCAGATTTTGAGAAATTAAATCAAGGCTATGGGATTAATTTTACCGTAGATGCGCAGCTGAAAGAGACCCCTTTTTCTCTTACCCTTTGGGGTTATGTTTTGGATACGAGCGAGCCACTGGATGAAAAATTAAGATATCAGGCGCTGGTGTTTTCCTCTTCGGAATCGGATTGGGGTGTATATGAGGACAGAAGAGCTGTTGTGAATGTCATGCATGTTGCCTGGATATTCCCGGATTATCAGGAAGGGGATTACGATAGCTGGGTGTTTGAACTGGATGGATCCAATGCGGTACTACGTTCTACAGAAGCTCTGATGCCATTCAGCACCTCTCTGGAAAAAGAAGAAAATCCGGCAGCAATAAGAAATAAACATACGACTCCGGACCTGGTTTTATCGGAAATTTATACGACCGCAGACGAGCTGGCATCGAAGTCATCGAAAAGCTTTACAACGGGACAGGAAATCTGTATTAGCCCGGAAATCAAAAATTTAAGTGAAATAGATTTTTCTTCCGATCAATTAACCATGGAAGTAATCGTATTGGATTCGGAAGGATCACAAGTGTATCATGAAACGACAGCTCCTGCTCCATTTAGTTGTGAATTCTATGGCAGCCAGAGATTTTCTGCATTTGCAAAAATTGGAAAGCTGACTCCAGGAACATACAGTGTAAAACTGACCGTAAATCCGGACATGTCTGTAGAAGAAGCGTATTCCTACAATAACACCATGTTTATGGAAGACGCTTTTGAAGTGGTAGAAGACCCTTTGAAAGAGGCCTCCATGACGGCAGCTGCCCAGGCCTTTGAAGCGGACCTGGCAAAAGTTGAATTATCCTATACCGACCCGGATCATTATCTGGAGAAGGAAGGAAATACATTTACGCTTTATGAATCCTACTTTACAGAAAAAGACGGATGGAATTCATGGAATGTGGCACAGTCTGCGCCGGATCAATATCTGAGGGACGTAACGGAATGCCCGGAACAATGTATTGCAACAAAAG
>JAZRYR010000014.1:0-21843 GCA_045600845.1 Lachnospiraceae bacterium
TTTGAATTCCATATCGAATTCTACGCGGTCGATGGTTCCATCCGCAGCGGTTTCACCAACATAAGATACGCTGGATTCTACTGCTACTGGTTCTTCCTGCATGGTCAGGTTTGCTGCATCCAGATAATATTTTCTGTATTCCGTTCTCTTCAGAGGCCATTCGTTTTCTGCTCTTCTTCCCTGGAAGTCATGGTCCATAACGTCCATAACGTCAATCCGTACCTTCGGAGTCATTTCCCAGCCATTATGAATATCTTTCAGATAACGGTCATAGAACTTCTTCAGATCTTCCAGATTCTCCGGTGAATAAGTATCCGGCCACTCAAAATCTCTGTGGGCACGGAACCATTTCAGTCTGGATTTGCAACGGATATAAGCTCTGGAGGATCCAGGAAGATGGAAATGAGACCATCCTGCCGTCTGGTAAACAGGAATTCTTACTTTTTCAAATTCTGCTACTTTATCATTCCAATATCCGTTACGGAATGGATATTTACGAGCCATGGCAACCTGGTCATCCACACCGCCTGGTCCGGTAACCTGAGCTGCAATAAATTCATTAAAGGAAAGTGCCGGAATACCACCTTCAAAGAGAGAATCTCCATAAAGGTCTGTAGTGCTTTCCCAAGGAGCAATACATGCTAAGTGCGGAGGACACTCTGCAGCGATTCCCCACTGGTGCATTGCAACACCGGAGTTCCCGGTCATACCAACCTTACCATTACACCAATCCTGCTGAGCAATCCATTCTACAAAATCATAACCATCTAAACGGTCCTGATAGGTAAACATATGAACGTTACCCTCTGAATGTCCTGCACCACGAACATCTACGTTTGCTACCGCATATCCCTGATATACCCAGTAAGCAGGATCTGCGGATTCAAATTTTGCCAGTCGGGATACGGTGTGAGGAGGAACACCCATAATCTGCCATTCACTCATTCCATCCCCAGGTCTCTTTCCAAACCAGCTCCAGGAAACGATTACCGGTATCTTTTCTTTTAAGTTCTTTGGAAGGAAGATATCCGTATAAATTTTGCATCCATCTCTCATAACAACTTCAACATCCTGATGACAAATAATACCAGGCGCTGCCTCGTAGGTTCTCTGGTTAAACGCCGGACAGAAGCCTTGTCCCATTCTAGCCATTGGATCTGCAGACTGTGCCAAGTCAATGTCTTCCTGATTTGCTACAGGTTTTCTAGCAACTCTGTAAATTGCTTCGATTTCTTCCCCTTTGAATATTTCCTTCACGGTAAAGTACTTTGGTTCATGATCAGCCATGTTGTTTCCTCCGTGTCTATAGAATCTTCTTTTGTTAGCATAATAATACGAATTAATTATAAAAAAGGTGCCCGCCTTATACAACGGACACTTTTTTATATTTTGTTGTTTTTTTAATTTTATTTAATTTCCGGTAATGTTGCAAAACTAGCCTGAAGTTCTTCATCCGTTGGAATATAATCTTCCATCTGATCGTTATTGAATTTTTCATATGCATACATATCGAAATAGCCTGTACCTGTAAGACAGAACAAGATGGTCTTTTCTTCACCGGTTTCTTTGCACTCTTTCGCAATATCCATCGCAACCTTGATGGCATGACTGCTTTCCGGTGCAGGGAGAATGCCTTCTACTCTTGCAAATTCTTCCGCTGCCGCAAATACTTCGGTCTGCTCTACGCTGACGGCATCAATCAGTTTCTGATCATACAATTCAGAAATAATGGAGCTCATTCCATGATATCTTAAACCGCCGGAATGACTTGGAGAAGGAATAAAGTTACTGCCTAAAGTATACATCTTCTGCAGAGGACAGATATTACCGGTATCACAGTAATCATAGGCATAGGTACCTCTGGTAAGAGAAGGACAGCTCCTCGGTTCAACTGCGATAAACTGATAGTCCTTTTCTCCTCTTAATTTCTCGCCCATAAATGGAGAAATCAATCCCCCTACATTAGAACCGCCGCCGGCGCATCCGATAATTACGTCCGGTTCTACGCCATATTTTTCAAAAGCAGCCTGGCATTCCAGACCAACGATGGTCTGATGAAGAAGTACCTGAGATAAAACGCTTCCTAAAACGTAACGGTAGCCTTCGGTCTTTGTTGCAACTTCAACTGCCTCAGAAATGGCACAGCCCAAGCTGCCACTGGTGTCTGGATGCGCTGCTAAAATTTTCTGTCCAATATCGGTAGTCATAGATGGGGATGGTGTAACAGAAGCGCCGAAAGTTCTCATAACTTCCCGACGGAATGGTTTCTGTTCATAAGAACATTTCACCATATATACCTGACACTCCAGATCCAGATAAGAACAAGCCATGGCGAGGGCTGTTCCCCACTGACCGGCACCCGTCTCTGTGGTAACACCTTTCAGTCCCTGGTTCTTAGCGTAATAAGCCTGGGCAATAGCAGAATTTAATTTATGGCTGCCACTGGTATTATTTCCTTCAAACTTATAGTAAATCTTAGCTGGAGTACCTAATTTTTCTTCCAGACAGTATGCACGAATCAACGGAGCCGGACGATACATTTTATAGAAATCCAAAATATCCCTAGGAATCGGAACCAGTCTTGTAGTGTCATCCAGTTCCTGTTTTACCAGCTCCTCACAGAATACTTTTCTCAAAGCTTCTTCCGTAATCGGTTTCATAGTTTCCGGATCCAGCAACGGAGCCGGTTTCTTTGTCATGTCCGCACGGACATTATACCAGTATTTAGGGAGTTCTCTTTCTTCTAGTATCAGCTTATAAGGAATCGTCCTCTTATCGATTTCTCTTTGTTTACTTCCATCGTTTATCATATTCTTTTCCTCCCTTAGGATAATTTATTTTCAGCCAACTGCCGGTCGCTACAACCATCCGCTATCCGCGGCCGCTGATCTCGCTTTGATAAAAAAAGTCTGCCCCTATAAACATAAGGACAGACATAATCTGCGGTACCACCTTAATTGGCCTAAAAAGACCCACTCAAATCGAAAATGCCAACACATTTTCTGGCGTTAACGCCGCCATACGTCTCAGATACTAAAACTACAAGTTTTTTCCCCTCGCCCTCCGTGGCCCATATGTCCGACCCGCTTTCCGCAAAGCTTCCACCGTCCTCTGCTCTCTATCGGTGCGCTATTGGTTTTTCTTCCACTTCATAGGTTTATCTTATTTAATTTTCACGAAGTTTATCACTCACGACCGTACATGTCAAGACAAATATGGTTACGGAAACTATCCTTCCACTTTTTCTTTAATGTATGCTTTTACCTTGATCTTATCCATCTCAAGAGCGATTGCCAATTCTCCGTATAGTTTATCTTCCGCCATACTGAAATATTTTTCGTCGCTAGCCGTGACTTTTTTACCTTCCGCTAAACGTTTCAGTTTTCTTTCATGGATTGTTTTAATGATACTGATGAATTCTCTGCAATCGCAGCTTTTCATTGTTTCCTTATAACGTTTCTCACGAGTTTTCTCATCGACGATGCAGAGAAGTTCAATATAAGGGATGTCGTCTACCAGTTTTCTGGCTTCTCGTTTTGAAATAACAGGACGCATAACTACCTTGTTGTTGTCACAAGGAGTAAAGATTCGGCTATTTTGAGAATAATATGGAGATAATGTGTAATAATCAACGCCTTTTTCAGCACCAACCAAATCAGGAGGACCTATTTTCTCCACCCTGCATACTCCGGTGTTGCCGTACACGATTAATTGACCAACTTGAAACACAATATCCTCTCTTTCTCCTAAAATGCCTTTACCCAAGAGGTATTGTATCACTTTTTTCTAGAAAATGTAAGGGTTTTACCCTCATTTTTTCAAAAAAACTTATAGAAAAATCGTATATTAATTCAATCCCGGGATAAATGAAAAACCGACGGCAAAAAGAATTGCCGGCAGCATATTGGCAACCGATATCTTTTTGTCACGGATTAAGTTTAATCCGAGCAATAGAAATACCCCTTACATTTATTTTGTAATATCGTTAAAAATAAGATCAGATACTCTTTCTCCTAAAATCTGATAGCCCAAAGGGGTGAGATGGACAAGGTCCTGGCTGAAAAGTTCGTCTCTTTCATAGGTTCCGTCCTTTACCAGTTCAGAGAAGTATTTATCGATATTCATCAATGGAACAGAAGTTTTTTGTGCAGACTTCTTAATGTAATCATTTGCACTGGAAAAATCTTCATAAAACCTGCTGTCCGGATAAAGGGGATAATTTGCCAGATAAACAATGGTTCCCCTCTCCTTAAATTCTTTTATATTGGCTTCCAAAGCTCCTTCACAGGGAACGCTAAATCTGTACTTTCCATTTCTTATAAATCTCTGGAATCTAAGATAATAGTGAACGGGCCGTCATTCTCAATATGCACCAGCATATCGGCTCCGAACTGTCCCGTCGCCACTTTCATGTCCGGCTTTTGTGCCTTAACAGAAGCAACTATATAGTCATACAGAACCTCTGCCTGAGCCGGATCTCCGGCATCAATAAAGCTCGGACGATTTCCTTTTTTACAATCTGCATAAAGGGTAAATTGGGATACTAAAAGAACATCTCCCTTCACACTATCCAAAGAAAGATTGGTCTTCCCTTCTTCGTCTTCAAATATCCGCAGACCTAACATTTTCTTTACCAGCTTATCTGCGGTTTCTTTCGTATCCGAACTGCCAACGCCGATCAAAACCATAAAGCCGGTTCCGATTTCGCCTGCCACTTTCCCATCAATTGTAACAGATGCTTCTTTTACTCTCTGAATAACAAATTTCATTCCCAATCCCCTAATACTATACGATAACACAAGACAGCATAAAAAGCTGTCTTGTGCCTCATTTCAGTCCAATTTGTTCACCGAAACATTAGAATTCAAATTTATGACGGAAGTATTCTTCCAGATCTGCGATAGCAACACGTTCCTGCTGCATGGTATCACGGTCACGAACGGTTACACAGCCATCTTCTTCCGAATCAAAGTCATAAGTGATGCAGAAAGGAGTTCCGATTTCGTCTTCTCTTCTGTATCTCTTGCCGATAGTTCCTCTATCATCGTAATCACAGTTATAGTATTTGGATAACTGAGCATATACTTTTTCTGCAGGCTCATTCAGTTTCTTAGAAAGAGGAAGGACAGCAATCTTAACTGGTGCTAAAGCTGGATGGAAATGCATAACGGTACGAACATCTCCTCCTTCTAATTCTTCTTCATCATAAGCATTGCAAAGGAAGGCAAGAACCACACGGTCTGCGCCCAGCGAAGGCTCAACTACGTAAGGGATGTATTTAATGTTCTTTTCATCATCAAAGTATTCCATTGGCTCCCCGGAAAATTCCTGATGCTGGCTTAAGTCGTAATTGGTCCGGTCAGCGATTCCCCAAAGCTCACCCCAGCCGAACGGGAAGGTGAATTCGATATCGGTTGTAGCTTTTGAGTAGAAGGAAAGCTCTTCCGGATCATGATCACGGAGTCTTAACTCTTCATCCTTCAGGCCTAAGCTCTTCAGCCAGTTCACACAGAAGCTTCTCCAGTAACTGAACCATTCGAGGTCGGTATCCGGCTCACAGAAGAATTCTAATTCCATCTGTTCAAATTCTCTGGTACGGAAGGTAAAGTTACCTGGGGTAATCTCATTACGGAAGGATTTACCGATCTGGCCAATGCCGAATGGGATTTTCTTTCGGGAAGTTCTCTGTACGTTCTTGAAGTTTACAAAAATACCCTGAGCGGTTTCCGGACGAAGATATACAACATCTTTTGCATCTTCGGTAACGCCCTGGAAGGTTTTAAACATTAAATTGAAATGACGGATCGGAGTAAAATCGCTCTTTCCGCAGGATGGGCAAGGAACCTGATGTTCTTTAATAAATGCTTCCATTTCTTCGTCGGTCCACCCATCAACAGAGGAATCTAATGTAATTCCGTTTTCCTGTGCGAAGTCTTCAATCAGCTTATCTGCACGGAATCTTTCATGACATTCTCTGCAGTCCATCAAAGGATCCGTAAAACCACCGATATGTCCGGAAGCTTCCCATGTCTTAGGATTCATTAAGATTGCACAGTCCAAACCAACGTTGTAAGGGCTTTCCTGAATGAATTTCTGCCACCATGCTCTTTTTACGTTGTTTTTCAGTTCTACTCCAAGGTTACCATAATCCCAAGTGTTGGCTAAACCACCGTAGATTTCAGAACCTGGATAAACGAATCCTCTTGCTTTACAAAGTGCTACGATTTTGTCCATTGTCTTTTCCATAGTTTTTCTCTCCTGTTTTATATTTTCGTCGTTGGTTTATGGCATCTGTTTGCCATGGGTTTGCGGCGAATTTTAACTCACATAGTACACGGAATCCTAACGTGTTTCAAGGTAATTCTTCCAACATTACCAAAGATTTAAAAGTTTTATCTACATACCGGTTCAACAGGGTCTTTACGATATCGGTAAACTCCGCCAGAACCGGTTCCGTCAGACGGAAGGTATACAGTTTTTCTATCGGCATGGTCTTAACAAAGCGGATCGCGTAAGCCGTCGATGGATCCAGTTCAAACCGGCTTTTTATATTCTCGATATCCGGGCAAATGCCGTTGATTTCCAGTATTTTTAACTCGTAGATTCCCCGCACCAGCCGGTTATCCAAACTTTCAAGGCCCAGAGCCCGTAAAGACTGATATACCAGTTTTAAGGTCGGAGTGGCATCTAATCCTTCTTTGGTAAAATAAGAAGCTAATTCCAGAAAGTAGAAGCCGTAATAAGTATGTTCTACATCGGTTGTCAGTTGTTCAAAGTAGTTGGCAATTTTTGCTGAATTCAGGCTATAAGAATTTCTTCCTTCATACAGTTCAAACTCTCCAAAGGCAAAAATTCTGGTAGGGGCCACGAGAGGAGATGATGGCTTCCTTGCACCATGGGCAAAAGCCGAAATCTTACCTAAGGAATCGGTAAGAATCTCTATGCGTCGGTCGTATTCCCCTATTGGCATGACCGATATCACCATACCCCTGACTTTAATCGTGTTCAACTTAGCTCCTATACTATTTCTTCGTCTCGTATCCGAAATTCTTCAGCATGGCATCGCTGTCACGCCATTCTTTCCTTACCTTAACCCAAAGTTTCAGATTAACTTTCGTTTCGGTCAGCTGTTCAATATCCCTGCGGGCGATGGTTCCGATTTTCTTCAGCATTTCACCACCCTTTCCGATAACGATTCCTTTATGGGAATCTTTTTCGCAGATAATGGTTGCCTCGATATCTACAATCGGCTCCTTATAAACAGAACCCGCTCCATTCTTTATGGTTTTTACCCTTTCATGATATTTATCAATTACTACCGCGATACCATGTGGCACTTCATCACTTAAGCAATATAAGGCCTTTTCCCGGATGGTTTCTGCCACAATCTGTTTCATCGGCTGATCCGTTAAGGTATCTTCATCGTAGAAGTAAGGTCCAAAAGGCAGGTATTTATAAAGCTGTTCTAAAAGAGTATCTACATTCTTATTTTCTCTTGCGGAAATTGGAATGATCTCGGCAAAATCAAAGGTCTTCCGATAGGTATCAATAAACTCAAACACATCATCCTTGTCCACACTGTCGATCTTATTCATAACCAAAAGAACCGGAAGATTTACCTTTTTCAGTTCTTCCAGAATATATTGCTCCCCTTTTCCGATAAAGTTGGAAGGTTCTACCAGCATCATGATGACATCTGCATCGGCAATGGTACTTAAGGCAGCATCCAGCATATATTCTCCTAATTTATTCTTCGCCTTATTGATTCCCGGCGTATCCAGGAAAACGATTTGGCCCCGATCATCGGTATAGACCGTTTGGATACGGTTTCTGGTAGTCTGGGGCTTATTGGAAGTAATGGCAATCTTCTGGCCGATGAGGCGGTTCATTAATGTAGATTTTCCTACATTCGGTCTTCCGATAATTGCTACATAACCCGATTTTGTCTGATAATTTTCCATATTCTGCTTACTTTACTCAAATAAATTCTTTGTGGTGACAAATAATTCTTTATCTTCTTCTATTTTCTTTTCATTTCCTACTACACAGATATATCCGCCTTCGAAGGCTTTTCTCATAAGAGGTGCTAAAGCACGGATATCTTCCTGCGTGCAGTCAATGGTTGCTAACCGGTTTTTAAGGGCTTCCTCTTCCGTCAGATCCATAAGATAGGACATCATATCCCGGGATCCTTTCGATGCCGGGGACATCGGAGTATCAACATTACTCATCGTTCCGATCACATATTTGGTCATTTCCCTTTCCTCCACGGAGAAATTTTCAATATATTCCGGAACGCCTTCAAAAATTTCGTTGGACCTAGCCAGATTCGGATCCCGATAAGTTACAAAGACACAGGTCCCCAGACTGGTAAAGGAGCACATGCATCCATAAGCCCCGCCCTGAACACGGATATTGAACCACAGGTATTCATAGCTCATAATCGTCTTCAAAACTCTCAATGGTCCTGTAAAATCAAAACCTCCCTCCGAATAACGTCCGGCTCTGGCTACATATTGGATTCCTGCAGACGTCTTAAAGCCTTCGTTTTTCTTTTCCGGAAGGACCTCATCTGCATAAGCATAACCATTCTGCCGGAGTTTCGGCATCGCTTCTGGAAGCCGGTCCGCCATTTTCTCCAGACGGTTCATGAAAATATCCAGCCCCTCCTTATCGCCGGTAAAGCTGATAATGCAACGTCCTTTGGTCAGCTGATCCATAACATCTTTGATATTTTCAATCAGGTTTTCTTTTTCCCTGTCAAAATTCTTTTCCAGATTTTCTACGAACTTATAAAACTCAATACCGTTCATTAATTCTTTTACCGCATCCGGTTTTGAGAAATAAGACAAAGCTCTTACAACGGCCCCGATATGGCCACTCTGATTCAAGGACATCTGCAGCTTGCTCTTTAATTCGGCAATCAGCTCATAAAGACGGGTTGTGTCCTCGTAGGAACTGCGGAAAAGCACCTCCTCAATAAGGTCGAAAGCTTTATCCATATTCCCATATAAAGCTCTGGTGGAAACATCCGCCAGAACAGAAAAATGCTTCGGATCTTTTTTATCGGTATAAACGCCGGCTTCCAAAGAAAGGCCTCCGGTAAAACTATTAATGTCGTTATTTAACTCTGCATAGGTGTGCTCAGCGGTATCTACAAAGCTGAAAATAGATTTCAACAGGCTAAGATACGGCAACTGATCCATCGGAATCTTATTGGCATCGAAAATAATGCTGGCATAACCGATTCCATTGGTAAAATAATTATGGAAAATAACCGGAATCCCCTTCACTTCGAATTCTTCATTCAGGAAAGGTTCGCTTTCCCGCTTAATATCTTCTCTGGAAAGAAGCGGAATGCAGGTTAAATTTTCCGGATTTTCTTCAGCTTCCTGATACTCGGCTAAAGCTTTCGTATCGTCGATGAGGCTTTGCAGTTCCTCCGCAGATAAACTATTCTTAAATTCTTCTAATCTCTTTGCTAGCTTTTCTTCTTTTTCTGCCATAAGTCCTTTTTTCGGTACCAGAGACAGTAATGAAGAATGCGGATTATTCTGAAGATACTTCCAGACCAGATTTTCAAAATAACCGGTTTCAATATTTTCTCTTAGGAACCGGAAGGTTTCACTGCATTCGATGTGCATTAAAGGCGAGCCTTCATAAAGCCAGCTGTCCAGACAGTTCAATCCATATATAAGTCCCTTTGGATAACCGCCAAAGTCCGCTTCTTTATACTTAAATTCCAAAGAATTCAGACTGGCGATCAAAGAACTTTTATTGATGCCTTCGTTGATTGCCTTTTCAAACTCTTCGTTGATTATTGCCAGGAACCGGTCCGCTTGTTCTTCATTGGCATTTTTCGCAACAATATTAAAATAAGGCTGCAGGATTCCGTTTTCATAGGACGAGAGAATATCTTTACCGATACCTTCCTTCAGGAGCCGGTCCCGTACCGGAGCTCCCTGCGTATCCACAAGGGCATAAAGGATCATCTGCATCGCATAATAACCGGCAGGATTCAGATTATCTCCGCAGACAAGACTATAGGAAAGATAGGTATTGTCCTTCTCTTCCTCATCTTCCGCGATTGGATAGTATTTTTTATCCCAATGCATCTTTTCAAAGGCCGGCTGCATCTGGATGGTAGAATCTACGTCAAGGGCCTCAAACTGTCCCAGATAATGCTCGTCCAGATATTCCAGACGTTCTTCCATATCCATATCCCCATACAGATAAATAAAACTGTTGGATGGATGGTAATATTTTCTATGAAAATCCAGAAAAGCATCATAAGTCAGCGTTGGAATGAATTCCGGGTCACCACCGGACTCTACCCCATAGGTCGTGTCCGGGAATAACATGTTCATGGTTTCTCGTTCCAGAACACCTTCCGGAGATGAAAAAGCCCCTTTCATCTCGTTATAAACAACGCCATTATAAATAATCGGGTCTTCTGCACTTTCAATCTTGTAGCTCCAGCCTTCCTGCTTCAGGATTTCCGGATGATGATAAATATTCGGATGGAAAACAGCATCCAAATAAACATCCATTAAATTCTGAAAATCCTTATCATTTCGGCTGGCTACGGGATAAACCGTTTTGTCCGGGTAAGTCATGGCATTCAGGAACGTATTTAAGGACCCTTTTACCAGTTCTACGAAAGGATCTTTCAACGGATACTTTTCACTGCCACAGAGAACAGAATGCTCCATAATATGCGCCACTCCGGTATCATCCTTTGGTGGTGTACGGAAGCCAACATAAAACACCTTGTTATCATCGTCATTGGAGAGAAGAAATATCCTGGCGCCCGTCTTTTTATGTTTCAGCAAGAATGCCTGACTGTTCAGGTCTTTTACTTCCTTCTCAAATACAACTTCATACTTATCACTCATTAAATAATCCCTCCGCGTATTCTTTTGGGTTAAAGCGTACTAAATCCGCAGCCCCTTCTCCTACGCCTGTGTACATCACTGGAATTCCCAATTCTTTCGTTATGGCAACCGCGATACCGCCCTTTGCAGTGCCATCCATTTTTGTAAGAATTACTCCGTCTACTTTCATGATTTCTTTAAATTCTTTCGCCTGCTGGAGAGCGTTCTGACCCGTAGTCGCATCCAGAACGATAATATTGGTACGACTTGCTTCGCCAAATTCTGCTGCCAGTATTTTGTCAATTTTTGCCAGCTCATTCATCAGGTTTTTCTTATTATGAAGGCGTCCGGCGGTATCACAGAGCATCAAATCTGCGTCTCTGGCTTTTGCTGCACGGGCAGCATCAAATACAACAGAGCCTGGATCCGACCCTTCGTTACCAGTCACCATAAAACAACCGGTTCTTTCCGACCAGATTTTCAGCTGGTCTGCAGCCGCTGCGCGGAACGTATCCGCACCGGCTAAAATAACTTTTTTTCCTTCATCAGAATAACGCTTCGCCAGTTTTCCGATGCTGGTAGTTTTTCCGACCCCATTAACACCGATGACAAGAACGGCACTCTTTTGATTTTCAAAATCATAAAGGCCTTCCGGCTGAGTCATGATTTCCGTAATCTTTGAAATCATGAAAGCCTTGGCATCGTCCTGGTTTTTTACTTCTCGGTAAAGAACGTTTAATTTTAGGCTTTCCACCAGTTCTTCCGTCGCCGTTACGCCCATATCTCCCATGAATAAGGTTTCTTCTACCTCTTCATAATAATCATCATCTATTTTTGCTCCGCTATTAAATAATCTTGAAAAAAATCCCATATATTCCTCCGGTATTGTAAATTAGTATTCCTCCGGGCTTTCCAAAGAAAGCTGTCCCAGTTTTCCATTCCGGAAATTCTCCAGCAGAAGATTGGCTGCCTTTAAAAAGTCGATTTCACCGCCCTTGGCAACACAGCCACGGATCGTTCCAATCGCTTCTAATACTGCAGCTTCCGGTTTCACCGGGTATTTATCATAATCGATATTTTCCAGTCCATAAGAATTAGAAATCAGTCCCGGATATCGCTTTTCCAGGACTTTTATCAGCTCCATGGCCAATTCTTCGATATTCATGATTTCGTCTTTAATGGAGCCGATCAGGGCCAGTTTCAGGCCTACGCTCTGGTCTTCAAATTTCGGCCATAAAATACCCGGCGTATCTAAAAGCTCCAAAGTGGAACTTAAACGAATCCATTGTTTTCCCGTAGTAACGCCCGGTTTATTTCCCGTCTTTGCCACTGCCTTCTTCGCATAGGTATTAATAAACGTCGACTTGCCCACATTCGGAATACCCACAACCATGGCACGAACCGGTCGATTCTTAATTCCCCTTTTCCGGTCCCGTTCAATTTTTGCCGCACAGGCTTTCTGGACAACGGCATTAATCTGCTTCATGTCGCCAATATTTTTCGAATTGATCCTACAGACATTCAAATTCTTTTCCTCAAAGTAACGGAACCATTTTTCTGTTTCCTTCTTATCTGCCAGATCGGTTTTATTCAACAAAATCAGACGAGCCTTGCTTCCTGCAATCTCGTCAATGTCTGGATTCCGCGAGCTTAAAGGAACCCTCGCGTCTAAAAGCTCAATGACCAGGTCAATCAGCTTTATATCCTCCATCATCTGTCTTTTTGCTTTGGTCATATGACCAGGATACCATTGAAAATTCATAATAGCTTATTGTACCAAAATAATTGGTTTATTTCAATGAAGGGTGAATAAATCCCGAAAGCCGCACAAGGCGGCATTTCGGGATTGCACTATGGTCGTCAAATGCATTTGAGCCAAGCCATAGGCTTGCCCCTATGGGTGAAAAAGTCAGTTTGCGCAAGCACGCTGGCTTTTTCACGCACAGGGGATGCACGCATGCTCAAATGCATTTTCCTCGTCACTTAAGCAAAAAAAGCGTTACGTATGAAATCATACATAACGCAATTTTTCAAATCATTCTCACGGTTAAATTATCTTAAAACTTCTTTAACCTTAGCAGCTTTACCAACACGGTCTCTTAAGTAGTTCAATTTTGCACGACGAATCTTACCTCTTCTTACTACTTCGATTTTTTCGATGGTTGGTGAATGTAATGGCCATGTCTTTTCAACACCGATACCGTTAGAAGTTTTTCTAACTGTGAAGGTTTCTCTGGCTCCGCCATTCTGTCTCTTGAGAACTACTCCCTCAAAAACCTGGATTCTTTCTCTGTTGCCTTCTTTGATCTTGGCTGATACTCTGACGGTATCACCTACTCTGAAGTCGTCAACTTTCTCTTTCAGCTGACCTGCCTCGATCTTTTTAATGATTTCGTTCATGTGTGTGACCTCCTAATTCAAATTTCGATGTTCTTAATACGTCTCCGGCACCCACATGAGCACCTGGTAAAAGCGGACCATCTGTTTCACAGCCCGATTAGTTTATCATAGCGTGCCTTCCTTTGCAAGGTTTTTTTCTTTATTTTTCGGCATTTTCAAGGTTTTTGTAAGCGGACAGAGTTCTTTATGACTTTTTTATTATTTCTCCTCTGAATCCAGTAAGAATTCCGACAGCACCACATTACTTACATCAATTCCCCGATTGGTCAGACGGATGTTATCTCCGGATAGCTCGAGCAGACCCTCCGCATACAATTTGTCCAAGGTTTCTCCGTAAACCATGGTCATGTCCTGATGGAAAATATCAATAAATTCCGTCATGCTGATGCCTTTGGCCTGTCGCAGGCCTAAGAACATATGCTCTTCCATCTGTTCTTTTCGGGAAAGCTTGTGGTAGTCTTCCATAAGACCTTGAGAGCACAGAATTTCATTTATTTTTGTCGTTGCAACGTTTTCTGCTTCGGTTGCCACGATACCTTCTGCTGCATTCTTTCTAAGTTCATTTATATTCGCGTAACCGGCAATATATTTATTCAGGTCCGCCGTATTTTTCCAGCGCACATTATCCACCATGCTGGACGCATTCAATCCTAATCCCAGATAATTCTTTCTCTGCCAATATCCCAGATTATGAACGCAGTCAAAGCCTTCGATTGTATAGTTGGAAATCTCATATCTTTTATATTTTGATTTTTCCAGGAAGTCTTTCGTAAAGTAATAAATTTCTCTTTCTTCGCTTTCCGCCGGAAGGAGTCCCATCGGTCCATCCGGCATCTTGATTCCCAGCTGTTCCTCGCCGGTAATCGTTTTTCCTTTTTTCAGCCATTTATGGAAGTTCGTTCCTTCTTCAATAATCAAAGAATACGCGCTGATATGTTCCGGATGCCACATGGCCACCTGACTTAAGGTCAGTTCCCAGCTGGCTAAAGTCTGACCGGGAAGTGCCTGCATTAAATCTACATTGATATTGTCAAATCCAGCTTCCCTGGCATCTTCAAAGCTCTTAATGAAGTCTTCGTAGGTATGGATCCGTCCTAACATTTTCAGTTCGTTCGCATGAATGGACTGAAGACCGAAGCTCATTCGGTTGATGCCCATGCCTTTAAAAGCTTTTAATTTTTCTTTCGTTACTGCTCCCGGATTGCATTCCATGGAGAATTCCGTGGTTGGACGTAATATTTTCTTGGAGAAAATATTTTTTCTTTTATGTTTTGTTCCGATAATCGTAAAACTGTCTTCCAGACTTTTCACAATCCGCTCCATCTGTTCCTCTGTCAGAACGGTCGGTGTTCCACCACCGATATATAAAGATCTTATTTTATAGTCTTTATAAACGGACTGGTACATAGCAATTTCGTTACAGAGTGCTTGTACATAACTTTCATAAGCGTCTTCTTTTCCGGCAAAGGATACAAAGTCGCAGTAGTTGCATTTGCGTACACAAAACGGTATGTGGATATATAATTCAAGTTCTCTTTCCATGGGATTTATTTTATACTATTCATCGCTCTTATGCCACTCAAAAAAGAATTTCCGTTTTTCTGTTTGTTTTTGTTCTCACATTTTGTTATAATCCTTCCATCATTGTTGCCTTTTTATTGGCAAATTTTAATTTAGGGAGAATTACTATGGAAATCAGTGTTGATATTATTGTTTTCTTTGCAGTTTCTGCGCTTCTTATGGTGGAGGGAATCTATTCCTTTCTTAACGGAAAACCGATGAGTTCATCCCCTTCCACAAAAAAATCTGCAGAAAAGTATGAGCCAAAATCTTATAAAACAGCAAATAAGGTATTGGGAGTTTTTACTTTCCTTGCCGGTCTTGTATTTTTCATTAACCAGTTGGGAAGAGTCATGGGATGGCTGGAGAATCTTTTGCCTTCTCTGATTGCTCTTGGGGTTTTCCTTATCGGCGTCATCCTTTATTTTATTCTTTTGAAAAAGAAGTCAAAATCCTCTTCCAGTGGCAAGCATCCTTCCGGAAATATCAGTGGTTACGGTGATGACTGATTGAAAACTGCCCTTTGCATATAGCAAGGGGCAGAAATATTATGCAACGTTATTACGAATGCCAAAATACAATAAGAAAAATCGGAGATTAATATGATACAGGTTGAAAATCTGACAAAAATATACGGGCACGGAGAAACTGCCCATACCGTCGTGGATCATAACTCCTGGACGGCAAAAGATGGCTCCATTACCGGATTTATCGGACATAACGGAGCCGGAAAAACAACAACTCTAAAAATGCTGACCGGCGTCTTGAAGCCTACCAGCGGAATCACTTTATTAAATGGCGTCGATATTGCTAAAGAACCGATTAAGGCGAAACAACAATTTGGTTATGTTTCCGACAGCCCGGACCATTACCTCCGTTTAAAAGGTATTGAATATCTTACATTCATGGCCGATGTTTTTGGGGTACCGGAAGAAAAACGTATCCAATTCATTAAAGAATATGCCCAGCGTTTCGACATGGAAGAAGCCTTGGGACAGACCATTTATTCCTATTCACATGGAATGCGCCAAAAAATTATGATCATGGGAGCCTTGATCCATGAACCTTCCATCTGGCTTCTGGATGAACCTTTAACCGGCCTTGACCCTCAATCGGCTTATGAACTGAAGCAGATGATGAAGGAGCATGCTCAAAAAGGCAATTCGGTCCTCTTCTCCACACATGTTCTTGAAGTTGCAGAAAAACTCTGTGATGAGATCATTATCATAAAAAAAGGAGCTATTATTTTCACCGGGACATTAGAAGAACTGCGAAAAAATTACGCAGAAGATAAATCGCTGGAAGAAATCTTCCTGGAAATCAATTCAAATGAGAGGAAAACAAATGAATAGAGTATTTTATCTGGCTTCTGTCCTGAAAAAATGTGGCAATAATGAGGATATGGAAAATCTGACCACGGGAAACCGTAAGGCGGTTCAGATTGTTTTTTACGTTCTTCTCGGACTTGCTGCTGTCGGTCTTTTTTTTCTGGGAAAATCCATGACCTCTTTGGAAGTTCTTTTGGGTACCCCAACATCTCTGTTCCAGACTCTTTTTATGTTAGGGACGGTATTAAGTGTTGTCTTATTGATTCCTTCCGTTTTAGGAAGTCTCTATATGTCGGATGATTTATTTCAGATTCTTTTGCTTCCTTACTCTCCTCTTGAGATTGTCTTTGCAAAAGTCATAAATCTGTCCCATCTGCCGATTTTAATTGCTGCAACCGTTTCCTTTCCTGCCGGAATCGGTTTTATTACATCAAATTCGGTAGGAATTTCCTTTATCCTTGCATTGATTTTTGCTTTTATCAGCATCGTTCTTGTGTCCATGAGCTTTGATGTTTCCCTTATGGTTCTGATCATCTATCTGATAAAAGGATTCCGGAACAAAGACCATCTCAAAATTATCGGTGCCATCATCGGAATGATTCTTCTGATTCTCTGGATTATTTTCATTTATTCCGGCCAGGACATTTCCAAAGAAACCGTTACGGTAATTACAAATGCCTTAGGCAGATTTACCGGTATTTTCCCAGTGAACTTCGCATTGGGCGCTATGTTAGAGGGAAACCTATGGATTCCACTTTTGGAAGCCATTGGAATAACCGCCGCCTTTGTTCTGGTGGCCATCCTGATTGTAAAAATATTCTATCTGAATGGTGCTTTATCCATGCAGGATACCTCAAGCGGACAGGGTACCTTAAATGATGAGGCTTTTTCCAAAGCAATCAAGAAAAACACCGTCTCAAAATCAATTATGATCCGGGACCTTAATCTGACGCGGAGAAATCCTGCTTATCTGATGCCTGGCTATCTGATTCCCGGTCTGTTGCCATTGATCATGAGCATCGCCATGTGGTTTATGTTACCAAACATGATCGGAAATGCCGACATATCCTCTTTTCAGGGAACTGCTCAGGTCTGCTCCGTTCTGGCTCCACTGATTGCGTCTATTTCTGCGTCCTTGAATGTATTAAGTTGTACGCCAATTTCCAGGGAAGGCACCAGCTTTGAAGTGACCCGGCAATTGCCGATAGCCTTTGACCAGATTATCAAAGGAAAACAAAAGACTGCTTTTTATGTTTCTGCCATTCCGTGTGGAATATGTATTCTATTAGGTGGCATCATCATGATGATCTTTCATCATATGCAGATCTGGGGAATTCTTTTTTCCTTCATCGTCATTTTCGGTTTTCTCTTGTTTCCGCTCAATTCCAATATGGTTCGGGATTTAAAAAAGCCAAACCTGATATGGGAAAGTGAAGCCTTAATGTTAAAAAATGCCTGTGGCGTCAACTGTGTTCTCCTTTTCTTTATGGAATTTATCATCGGCATCATCTGTATGGGCATCTGCCAAATTCAGCCAGATGCATTTCCGGAAATGGGTGCGGTGATTGCCATTGCTGCGGAAATCATCCTCAGTATTATATTTGCCCTCACCTCTCAGAACAAGCTAAAGAAATGGACAAAAAAAGTGGCACAACATCTGCAGACGGAATAATTTTCTTCCACAAAATTGTACGAAAAAAGACTGCTGTAATTAAGTACAGCAGTCTTTTATTAATCATATAAAGTCTTTATTATCGAAAAAACATCCCTTAATTACAGCAATGGCTCCAGTTCTAATACCGGATGGCCTACGCCTGCAAGGTAATCCATAAGTTCTGCAGGATCACCTGGATCGTTCATTACGGTTTCGTCCGCAATCATGTCGGTGAAGTTTTCAATTCCGTAAAGATCCATCGCGGTCTTATCCAGTTTATTCCTTACCACATCTTTCAGTGCTTTTGGCATCCATACGATTCTTGCTACGCCGCCTTCTGCTTTCAGGAACTTCTTAGAAGCAATAAAATGCTTGCCGTGTCCCATGTATCCAGGAGTCTGGATACCGCCACCCGTCATGGAAGCCATCTCGGAGAAGGTCATGCCTAAAGGAGTCATGCCCGTATGCTCACGGTTAACAATGGCAAAGCCACTGGTCATCGGCTCGATACCACAAATACATTCAAAGCAGCCACAGCTTGTCATCGGGTCTTCTAAGATAGAATATAAAGTTACCTGCTCTAAAGCACCGTGAGAGTACTCTCTTACTGCCTCGTTAACGTCTTCGTAAGCGCCAACTCTTTCGTCAATGATTCTTTCTTTTGTAACAATCTGGCAAGGACCCGTTGGGTCTAATTCGTTGGTTGCTTTTGCATCCAGCCATGAAACAGCACCGCAAAGTCCCAAACGTTCCGGGGTTACGATACAAACATGCGATGGAGAGAATGCCTGGCATAAAATACAGGTATAGAACTGGTCAACGCTCTCATCGGTAAGGTTTGCAAGACGAGCGTCACGCTCATCGTATTTTACGTTTGCCGCAGCTCTTAATTCTTTACACTGAGCAGGATCCGTGAAAATTGTAACCTGACATTTATCCACAACCTTTTCGTATTCGCTCTTAACTTTTGCGTAAAGGATTTCACCATAATGTTTCATACGGAATCCTGCCTCAAAAGCAGACTTGTTAATACGTACACGGATAATATCTCTCTGTCCGGTATGCATGATGCCTTCCGCTTTGTTAATAAATTCATGGAATTTACGCTCAATAACCGGCTCGAAATCCGGCTGGAAGGATTTTCCGTATACTTCTACCAGAACGCCTAAGTTCATTACGCTGCCCGGCTCTACTTCATCAATGTCCGGACCTACAACGGTAATCTTATGGTCTTCTACTTCATTGATTGCACAGCTTCTTACTAATTCGAAGCCATCCACTCTGGAAGTATCAAAGTCAACCTGCATATCTTTCTTACGAACGATTTCTCCTTCAAATGCAGAAGAATAAGCGATTGGAATATCAATATTGGTAACTTTAATCTTAATGTCACGAGCTTCTAAGGAAGTCTCAATAAAGTCTTTCGTATTCTCCTGAATAATTAAAGACTTCGGAACTCGCCACATGTCCTCCGTATCATTGGTGATAACTGGAAAACCTAAAGCGATTGCGCCGCCACCACAGGCAACGGTCATATCTCTTACCGGTTTAAAAGCATTAACAAACGCTCTTAATCTTACGAAAGTGTACTCCTGGAATCCGTCCCAGTCACCTGGCTCGATTGCACCGAAAATCATGGCTGCTCTGTCGCAGAAAGAAATGATATGGGCTACCGACCAGATATCCTGACCTACGGCTACTACACGTACTGGAAATCCCATGTTTACGCCCATTCTCATGGCCTGGTCAATAATCTTACCGATCAGGAATACGAAGATTCCTCTGGACTGATAACCTTTAATTAATTCTGCAGCTTCTTCATCAGATGGAGCCTCGTCAATAATGACAACGAAACCAGGAATGTCTCCGGTTACCAGAGGAACGCCTAATTCACGAACTTCTGCATCGCTGAAATGTCCGTGGTAAGGAGTGCCTTCATAAGGAGTAGCGGTGCCTACATATTTGCAGGCTTCAATAAGTTCTGCAGACATAGCGGTCGCAATACCTGCATTAAAAATAGCTGTTGTATTCTGTCTCTTTTTGATCATGCCTTCAATAACGTCAAGGGCATTTCTCAGATCTGCAACAGTAGAAATTTTAGTTCCTTTATATGCCAGATTGACTGCACAGTTATAGGCTGTTTCCGGCAGTAAAACAGGTGCGTCCAAGCCGTATTTCGCTTCAACTTCGTCGATACTTCTTTCGGCTCTGACCATCATTTCGGAAGATCCGTCTAATACTCTGTCAAATAATCTTTTCATTTTATTTCTCCATGTTTGACTTTATCTGTCTTATCTCTTCAACTGCTCTTTCACTTACGTCAAATGGTGAAAGTCCACTTCGATCCGCGTCAATTACTCCGGAATTGTAAGATATATATCCTAAAATTGCTTCTTTCGGAATTTTGCTTTCAATAAAGGCTTTGTCGTCTTCTCTACGGACTTTGTTAGCTACTACGCTTACTTTCGTAATACCAATATCCGCTGCCAGTTTCTTTACATGTTCGTAGGTCTGGATGCTTCTGGCTCCCGGCTCTACTACCACGATGAACTGATCCATGATGCTTGCCGTTCCTCTGCCTAAATGCTCCAATCCAGCTTCCATGTCCATGATGACTACATCATCTTTTCTCAATACCAGGCTGGAAAGAATGGCCTTCAGCATTACATGTTCCGGACAGACGCAGCCACTTCCTCCCGTTTCTACGGTTCCCATCACCAGAAGTTTTACGCCATTGATTTCTTTCGCATACGTATCCGGAATATCGGAAACCTGTGGGTTCAGCTTATAAAATTTATTGTCTGCACTGGCGCCGGTTCTTTCCTCTACCAGCTTTTTCATTTTGGATATTGGAGTAATGGAATTAACTTCTTCCTCCGTAAATCCTAAGGCCAGTCCCAGATTCGCATCTGGGTCCACATCTGCAGCCAGAACGGTTCTTCCTTCTTTCGCATACAGTCTGGCTAAAGTGCTGGCTAAAGTCGTTTTTCCAACGCCGCCTTTTCCTGTAATCGCAACTTTCATACTTAAATTCCTAATGCTTCACGTTTTTCTTCGATGTGTTCAATCATCATTGTTGACAGCATATCCAGGTCCTGATTAACGATAAAGTTCGCTCCTACCCAACGTTTCAGACCGCTCTGTAAGAAACCTTTTACCTGCTCAGAACCTTTGGTATAAGGGTCAACGCCTAAGAAAGTATCAATACCTGTTGCTACAACATAGTTACCGATGGAAACAGCTTTCTCACTCATCCACTCCGGAGCGCATCCAACCAGTGGAATCTCAGAAATTTCGATACCCCAGTCTTTTGCGATATCCGAAGCTAAAACCATCATACGGGAAATATCTACGCAGGATCCCATGTGGAGAACTGGAGGAATGCCTACCAGACGGCAAACTCTCTTTAATCCTTCGCCACAATATTTTGCGGCTTCTTTATCCATAAGGCCTACTTTTGCTGCTGCCTGAGCGCTGCATCCGGTTACAACAACCAGAATGTCGTTTTCTAACAGCTTCTTCATTAATTCAATATGGTAAACGTCCTGACGAACCTTCGGGTTGTTGCAGCCTACCATGGCTACTGCGCCGCGGAGAACACCGGACTTAACGCACTCGATAAGCGGCTTGTATGTGCCGATTTCGTCTACATGGCTGTTTGTTACTGTATCCAGTCTGCTGATGATACCCTCGCATGAGTATCCAACATAGCACTTATTCCTGTTTTCCGGGATAAAGATCTTAGCTTCGTCTCTGTTTGCGAAGTTTTCGCAAGCGGACATGAGAATCTTCTTTGCTACGTCTCCGGCGTTCTCGGATGTAAGCTCAAGGTATTCGGAGAACGGAATCCTTGCGATAGGAGATGTTGTATAGAACTTTGTGTGGAAGCACTCGGAGAGAGGTCCGATGTTCGGGAAGATACACTGAACGTCTACGCAGATAGCTTCAATGCATCCTGTAAGGAGTGCATTTTCCTGCTGGAGGAAGTTTCCTGCCATCTTGATTCCGTGTCTCATTGCGATTTCGT
>JAZRYR010000015.1:0-57548 GCA_045600845.1 Lachnospiraceae bacterium
CAAAAGAGATTGGGATTTCTCGCTTTTTTCTATGTCGAAAAAGCAAATGCTTCTGCGTTTCGATTATACGAAAGACTTGGTTATGCAATTAAAGAAGAACAGGGAAGTCGATATTTGATGATAAAAGAATTAGGAAAGACAAAACTTTAGTTTGCAAAGGTTCTTTATGATTACTATTATGCATTATTCTAGTTCAGAATGAAAAATAAGGAATGTTTTCCGGACTTCGTATAATGTTTACATTTTATTCTTATAAAAAAAATGATATCATCGATGTATGAATAAAAGAAGCGTTGGTACGGAATATGAGCAGATGGCTGTTCGTTATATGGAAGAGAATGGACTTAAGGTTCTCGAAACCAATTACCGGGTGAAAATCGGTGAGATCGATATCATAGCCAAGGAAGGATACACGGTGGTTTTTGCAGAAGTAAAATATCGGTCCGATAAAGAATATGGAGGAGCCAGCTTCGCCATAAGTGAGAAGAAAAAGAAAACCATATATCGTGTAGCGCAGTGGTATATCTCTTCCCATCATCTTTCTGAAAATGCCTTGTACCGATTTGACGCGGTATTGATTGACGGAAATGAAATCACACATATAAAAAATGCGTGGTAAGCCGTAAAATAATTATTTTTTGATTGACGAGAGAAACTATTGTGTTATAATGATTAGGCGCGTAAGCGGAAAGATTCCATAATCGGAGGGAGGTAAGTTCGAAGCTTATGTCAAATGTTATCGTAAAAGAAAACGAATCATTAGATAGTGCATTACGTCGTTTCAAAAGAAACTGCGCTAAGGCTGGCATCCAGCAGGAGATTCGTAAAAGAGAGCATTATGAGAAACCAAGCGTAAGACGTAAGAAAAAGTCTGAAGCAGCTCGTAAGCGCAAATATAACTAATAAGAATTTAAAGGACCGATGAAAAATCGGTTCTTTTTATTTGCCGAAAATCTGTTATTAGAATATAATATTTACAATATATCATAAGGAGAAAAAGCTTTGAGCGAAATTGAAAACATTACCAGCCTGTCGGCACAGGAAGTGAAAGAAATATTCGGACAGTTCGATGAAAATGTGAAGAAAATTGAACGTCATCTTCATGTATCCATTATTTCCCGAGATGATGGAATTAAGATTGTGGGTGAGCCGGTGTGTGCGGAAAGAGCCAGAAGAATTATCGAGGATCTTGCTCAGCTGGTAAGAAAAGGAAATCCCATCCAGACACAGAATGTTGATTATGCGCTTTCTCTGGAACAGGAAGGAACCCAGACCCATATTTCGGATTTAGATGATGAAATTATCTGCCGAACAATAAATGGAAAACCAATTAAGCCGAAAACCTTTAACCAGAAAAAATATGTCGATGCGATTAAGGACAACATGATTGTTTTTGGCTTAGGTCCGGCTGGAACAGGTAAGACTTATCTAGCTATGGCCATGGCCATTGATGCGTTCAAAAAAGGCGATGTAAACCGCATTATTCTTACTCGTCCTGCCATTGAGGCGGGTGAAAACTTAGGTTTCCTGCCGGGGGATCTGCAAAGCAAAGTCGATCCGTATTTAAGACCTCTTTATGATGCGATTTATCAGATTATGGGGGCGGAAAGTTATCTCTCCAATAGTGAAAAAGGGCTGATTGAAGTAGCTCCTTTGGCTTATATGAGAGGCCGTACGTTAGATAATGCTTTTATTATTTTAGATGAAGCCCAGAATACAACTCCGGCACAGATGAAAATGTTCCTGACCCGAATCGGTTTTGGTTCTAAGGTTGTAGTTACCGGCGATCTTACACAGAAAGACCTTCCTCATGGACAGATTTCGGGTCTGGAAGTAGCCGTAAAGGTACTGGCTAATATTGAAGAAGATATTGTTCAGGTACACTTGACCAGCCAGGATGTAGTAAGACATCCGGTGGTACAGAAAATTGTTTTAGCATACGAAGAATACGAAAAGAAACAAAATCAAAGGAATAAGGACAGATAAATGGCGATTTATATTGAGAATGAATCCAGAGTAATATTTGATTTTAAGAATATTGATTCTGTTATAAGAAAGGCGATTAAAGCTGTATTTCAGGACAAAAATCTTCCTGAAGAACTGGATGTGAATGTATTGCTCACAACTCCAAAGTCTATCCGGATTATTAACCAGGAAAACAGAGGTGTAGATAGTGTAACGGATGTTCTTTCTTTTCCATATTATGATTATGAGGAACCAGGGGTCTTTTCTGAAGAGATATCAGAGGAAGAAGAGAATATTCTGGGAGATATTATTATCTGTGCCAGTAAGATTAAAGAACAAGCGAAAAAGTACGGGCATAGCCAGAAAAGAGAATTGGCTTTTTTAATTGTCCACAGTATGTTACACTTAATTGGTTATGATCATATGGAAGAAAATGACATGGAACTGATGCAGGCAGAAGAGCGCCGTTTTATGGATATTATTAACATTAAGAGATAGATGATACATGAATAAAAAAGGCAAAGGGAATTTCCTGATGCAGGGCGCTATTTTAGGCGTTTCCTCCATCGTTGTAAGATTAATCGGAATTATCTACCGGGTTCCGCTGAATAATATTTTAGGAGAAAAAGGTGTTGCGTATTACGGCGTTGCTTTCGACGTATACTCAATCCTTCTTCTATTGTCTTCTTATAGTCTTCCTTTGGCCGTTTCTAAAATGGTTTCCAAACGGGTAACCTTAAAACAATATAAAAATACCAGAAGAATATTTATTTTTGCGCTTGCTTTTGCGTTTATCTGTGGTCTTGCAGCCTTCTGTATTACGTTTTTTGGCGCAGATTTCTTTGCTAAATTATTGAACTATCCACAAAGTGCAGTTGCTTTGAAGGTACTTTCTCCGGCTTTGATCATTCTTTCTATAATGGGCGTTATGCGAGGCTATTTTCAGGGGCTTGGAACCATGGTTCCTACGGCGGCTTCCAATATTATTGAACAGATTATTAATGCTGTTATCAGTATTGTTGCGGCATCCGCCCTATACAAATCGGTTACCGATGTTCAGATTGCCAAATACAGTTTCAGTAATGTCCGGGAAGCATATGGTGCGGCAGGCGGTACTTTAGGTACGGTATGTGGTGCAGCAGCTGCGTTAATTTTCCTTGTTATATTATATTGTTTTTACCGAAAAATTCTTAAAAAACAGATTCAAAACGATGATTCCGATTATATCGAACCATTCAGCAGTATTCTAAAAGTTCTGGTTCTGACGATTATTCCGGTAATTTTAAGCACCACCATCTATAACATCAGCGGCCTTTTAGATTCTGGCCTTTTCAGCAACATTATGGAAGCAAAAGGAATGAATCATGATACCATTGATGTTTTAACCGGTATGTTTACTGGAAATTACCGTTTATTGGTTAACGTTCCGATTGCTCTTGCCAGTGCTTTAGCATCCTCTCTTATTCCAAGTGTTGTAAAATCTATGACAGAAGGTAATAGGGGAGTAGTAATTAATAAAATCGAATCTTCCATTAAAGTAACAATGATCGTTGCATTTCCTTGCGCCGTTGGAATCGGTGTTTTATCCAGACAGATTATGGGCTTTTTATTTCCAACAAGCGCGGATCCGGATAAAGTGTCCCTAATGTTTATCGTTGGTTGTATTTCTATTGTTTTTTATTCTTTATCTACGATTACGAACTCCATTCTTCAGGGAATTGATAAAATGCGGGTACCTGTCATTCATTCTGCAATCGCTTTAGCAATGCATGTAGCAATTTTGATTGGTATGCTTTATTTATTCAATATCGATATATTCTGCGTAGTAATCTGTGATGCTTTATTTGCATTGATTGTGTGTATACTAAATGCCCACTCATTGAATAAATATTTAGGTTATAAACAGGAAATCAAAAAGAGTATTATTATGCCGGCAATATGTTCCATTATCATGGGTGTTTTTGCTTTCTTCATCAGTTTTTTCATCTACAAAGTTGTTAAGAGCTACGCCATTTCTGTTATCGTAACAATTGTCATAGCTGCCGTCATTTATGGACTTCTTTTGATGATTCTGAAAGTTATTGATGCGGACGAGCTGGCAATGTTTCCGGGTGGTGGAAAAATATACCGGATTGCAAAAAAATTACATTTCATGAAATAGACATATTTTTCTTTTTGGGTGCTTTTGTCCAATTATGAATCAGCATAAGAAAATAGTCTTTGGTGAAGAGGCTGCAAAAAAAAGGAATAAGATTATCAACAAGCTGGATAATCATAAACTGGAATTCGGCGTTTATTTCGTTATGCTTTCTTCTAGTGAAAAAGACCTGTTGGATATTGTACCAGGCTATATGATTTATAAAGATGCTTATCAAGGAAAAGATATTCTTGGTGTTGGCGTCACAAAGGAAGAAGCTTTTGAAGTCTGCGCCAAGCTGATTTTACGAGTTTATGAAGAAAATGGCGATTATGATGTAAGGAGTTATTACGTATGATTTTCTTAAGTGTTTTAAAAATCATAGGTATCGTGCTCGCCTGTATCGTTGGCTTCGTCTTGTTACTGGTTTTATTGGTTTTGTTTACTCCCATTCCGTACAAAATGAATGCTGATGGAGAGAATACCGATATGGTAATTACCGGTTCTGCGAAATGGCTTTTCGGACTTGCAAATGTAAAGTTTGCATTTGTGAATTTTAAATTTGGTTATAAATTAAAGATCGCCGGAATTAAAATATTAATGGGAATATTTCCGGATAGTACAAAAAAAAAGATAGAAGAGAAGACCGAAAAGGAACTTCCATCTTTAACCCCTGTTGACGATTCAGATAATTTTAACGTGGAACAAGAAAAAACAGATATTCCGGAGATTGAATATATTAATATCCATGAAGCAAAAAAAGATAGTGTGGAAAAATCAGAAAAAGAAAATAAAGAAAAAGCCGATTTTCAGAATAAGATAAAACCATGGATAGAAAAATATAAAAAAATAAAGACGCTATTTGAGTCGAAAGAAACGAAAAAAACCGTTAAATTCATAAAAATTCAGTTATTTAATATATTAAATCATATAAAACCAAAAAAAATTTCCGGAAATCTGAATTTTGGATTGGAAGATCCATCAAATACGGCTATAATATATGGATTGATTGGCTCCGTTATGGATATTATTTCAAATAATAAATGTATTGTCACCCCGGAATTTTATCAAAAAGGGGTGAGTTGTGATTTATCAATTAATGGAAGCATTTTTATTGGATATGTGGTAATATGTATCTTGAGACTGTTAATGGACAAAAATGTTAAAAGATTGTTTCGTACAGTCAGGAGGATTATTTAATGGCAGAGAATCTTGATAAGACAGTATCATCCCTGATGACTAATCTTGAAAACTTTGTTTCTGCAAAGACGATTGTAGGAGAACCGATACAATATAAAGATGTAGTTATTTTTCCGATGGCGGATGTTTCCTTTGGCGTTGCTGCAGGAGCTTTTAATAAAGAGACAAAAAATAATGGAGCTGGCGGAGCCGGTGCCCATATTTCTCCGTCTGCTGTTTTAATTATTCAGAATGGAACTTCAAAAATCGTTAATATTAAAGATCGGGATTCTATCAATAAAATCATTGAAATCGTTCCGGACATCATGACGAAAATTTTGGACAGAAATAAAAACGATAAAACAACTTCGGAAGATGATGATATGCCAAGAATAGAGGATTATTTATAAAAACATGGCATGGTTTCTTTTTGCGCTAATCTGTGCATTTGGTTGGGGCTTTGCGGACCTTTTTTATAAAAAAGGGACGGATGAAGGCGACCGTTATTCTCATTTAAAAATTGCTGTTTGGGTTGGTTTGGTTATGGGTTTTTGCTCCCTTGTTCTTTTGCTGTTTTCCAGACCAGATATCACACCCTCGGAGTTTTTTGCGAATATAGTAAAATATCTCCCGGCATCCCTATCGTATATTATCTCTATGGTAGTTGGTTATGCAGGCTTGAGGTACATGGAGCTATCCATTATTTCACCGGTGCAGAATGCATCCGGAGCCTTATCTGCCGTTTGCATGATTATTTATTTTACCTTGATTGGGAAAATTACTGATTTTTTCGAGGAATTTTCTGTTTTAGACATTGTTGGTTCCATCCTGATTATTACCGGAGTTATTTTACTTGCTTTTGTAGAAAATCGTTTATCAAAAGAAGAAAACCAATTAATAACGGAAAATAAAAAATATCGATATGGTGCTCTTGCCATTATCTTTCCACTTCTATATTGTGTTTTTGATACCATCGGAACAGCGGCAGATGGTATTATTCTGGATGAACACTCTGGAATGAATTTAAGTGAAATTGATGTTCTGATTCTTTACGGATTAACATTTTTTGTTGCCGGACTCATTTGCTGGTTTTATTTATGGGTAAAAAATAAAAAGGCATATAATCCTTTCCAAAAATCGGAAATTTATAAAGGTATTGCTGCTTGTTGTGAAGAAGCCGGTCAGGTCTTCTATATTTACGCCATGGCTTTAAATCCAGTTCTTGCTGCACCTATGGTAGCTTCTTATTGTATTATTTCGGTCATTCTTTCAAGAATTTTCATAAAAGAAAAACTAAGACGATCACAATATATCTGTGTCGTCTTAGTAATAATTGGTATTGTTATTCTAGGAATAGCGGAAGGTCTTTCGGCTTAATCTTCTACTGTAAGAACCTTCTTTAATTTTGCATATCTCGGCAAGGAATCCTCATAAAATCTTATCGGTTCTCCTTGAATTAATGGAAGAGCATAATCAATAAACTGTTTGTTTACAAAGTTTCCTTTTTTATTAATCCATTCCCGAGGAATCTTCTTTTCTGTATTTGCAGCTTCACTTAATGGGACTAAAACACATTTGCAATCATAAACCGGACTGTTATCATTTCTCTTAAAAGCAACCATTTTTCCGGATTTCCCATCTAAAGCAGATTTTACCGCAAATTTTCCTGCTTCGACAGCTTCCTCAATATCGGTCAAGGAAGCAATATGAGCTGCACTTCTCTGAAGAAGACTTAATTCAATTGCTCTGGTTTTAATACCGGTTCTTGTTTTAACAAGGCTTGCTAAATAATTTGCAACGCCTCCTAATTGAGTGTGTCCAAAACCGTCTGTAGAGGAAGTCTGAACATCCGATACATAACGACCATTATCGTAGTGGATGCCTTCCGATACAGCTACAAAGACATCTCCTTTTTTCTCATGGATTCTTTGCACATCATCAAAAAAATCATCCAGATCAAAATCGGTTTCCGGAAGATAAATCAGGTCTGGCCCGCACCCTTTGGCGGAAGCAAGAAGAGAAGAAGCCGTCAGCCATCCGGCATGACGTCCCATGATTTCCATGATTGTAATGTTATCCGTAGAATATACCTTGTTGTCTAAATATACTTCCATACAGGAAGTCGCAATATACTTGGCAGCACTGCCAAATCCTGGACAATGATCGGTACCGGTCAAGTCGTTATCTATGGTCTTAGGAACGCCGATAACCCGACATTCATAACCGACCTTTGCCATATATTTATGGATTTTATTGCAAGTATCCATCGAGTCATTTCCGCCATTATAAAAGAAATAGCGAACGTTATATTTTTTGAATATCTTTAAGATTTTTTTATAGTCGGTTTCATCATTATCCGGATCTGCCATTTTATAGCGACAGGAACCTAATTCTGAAGAAGGAGTATTCTGTAAAAGAAGTAATTCATCGGCATCTTCTTTTGACATATCAAAAAGACGTTCGTTCAAAACACCGATGATCCCATATTCCGCTCCATATACATTGGTTATTTCCTCAGTATCCAAAGCAGTGCGGATTACACCGTAAGCACTGGAATTGATAACCGACGTTGGTCCGCCGGATTGCGCAAATATACAGCTTCCTATTAATTTTTCTGCCATAATTTTACCCCCGGTCATGCCTTTCCATTGCAGCCTAAAACGTCAACAATTTTATGTGCAACCATAGATTTAATTGCTTCTCTTGCAGGTTTCAGATATTGTCTTGGGTCAAAATGATCCGGATGGGCATCCATGTATTCACGGATACATGCGGTCATTGCAAGACGTAAGTCGGAGTCAATATTTATCTTACATACCGCCATAGAAGCCGCTTTTCGAAGCTGGTCTTCTGGTACACCGATAGCACCCGGCATATTTCCGCCATGTTCATTAATTGCTTTTACAAAGTCCTGAGGAACTGAGGAAGCACCATGAAGAACGATAGGGAAGCCTGGTAATCTTTTTTCAACTTCCTCCAGAATGTCGAAACGAAGCTGTGGATTTGTACCTGGTTTGAATTTATAAGCACCATGACTGGTTCCAATAGCGATAGCTAAAGAATCACAGCCTGTTTTTTCAACGAATTCCTGAACATCTTCCGGTCGAGTATAGGAGGAATCTTCTGCACTGACATTTACTTCATCTTCAATACCAGCCAAAGTTCCAAGTTCTGCTTCTACAACAACGCCATGATCATGAGCATATTCCACAACTTTTCTTGTTTCAGCGATATTCTCTGAAAGTGGAAGACCGGATTTATCAATCATTACGGAAGTAAAACCACCATCAATGCAGCTTTTACACAGTTCAAAACTGTCTCCGTGATCTAAGTGAAGGCAGATCGGAATGTCGTTTTCAATAAGTGCTGCTTCAACCAGTTTCACAAGATATGTATGATTGGCATAGCTGCGTGCACCTTTTGAAACCTGCAGAATCAATGGAGCATTCAATTCTCCTGCTGCTTCCGTAATTCCCTGAATGATCTCCATATTGTTTACATTAAAAGCACCAATGGCATAACCGCCATTATATGCTTTTTCGAACATTTCTTTTGATGTTACTAATGGCATATTGAATTCCTCCTGATTTATATATATTAATCCTTATTATATACAGTTTTTTTCTTTATTCCACCTTATTTTAGAATAAAGTAGAGAATATATTCGCACAGCGGGCAGCTCGCCTTCGGCTCGCTATCCGTTTTCGCTAAAGGGAACCGTCTAGTTTCAAATTGCGGCTAACTCGTAAACGGTTGTTGCAATTTGAAACCAGACGTACCCGCTGGGCTCATTTCGCGCAAAAAAAGAGAACCGACTTCTCGGTTCTCAACAGCTTTCATATTAAGCTCTTTCTACTTTACCAGATCTTAAGCAGGAAGTACAAACATGCATTGTTTTAGCGCTGCCGCCAGTTGTCTTAACTTTTACAGACTTAATGTTTGATTTCCAAATCTTGTTTGATCTTCTATGTGAGTGACTAACTGCATTACCAAAATGTACGCCTTTACCACAAATATCACATTTTGCCATATATATTGCACCTCCTTTTCAGAATGCGTTGCTTTACAGCACGTCCAATATATTAACAAATATGAAACTGTTTTGCAAGCAAAATTTACAATATTGAACATTTTATGAAATAAGATATTTTTATTTAAATTTTTATGGATTTAGTTTATAATTCACAAATAAATTACAGTAAAGACTCTGTCTTTATTTTGGTGTAATTCAATAAGAATGGAGGCCTCGTATGAAAGGTAATTATTCTACGGATTTCGGAAGAATAGTAATTGATAACAGTGTTATTGCTAAAATGGCCGGACTTACAGCCGTTGAATGTTTTGGTATTGTCGGAATGGCTGCTTTAAGTAAAAGAGACGGAATTGTAAAACTTCTTACCAGAAACAGTATTGCGAAAGGTGTTAAGGTAGAAGTTGAAAATAATGAACTTTTTATAGATTTCCATGTGATCGTTGCTTATGGAGTTTCTATTGCAACCATATCCCAGAACCTGGTTGACGCTGTGAAATACCAATTAGAACAGGCTACTGGTTTTACGGTTAAAAAGATTAACATCATTGTAGAAGGTGTTCGGGTTATTGATTAAGGAGGATATTTCATAATGTCAAATTCTATTGATGCCAAAACACTGAGAATGATGTTTTTGGCAGGAGCAAAAAATTTAGAGTCAAAGAAAGAATGGATTAACGAACTGAATGTTTTCCCGGTTCCGGATGGCGATACCGGTACAAATATGACGCTTACCGTAAGAAATGCCGTTAAGGAACTGGAAAAATTGCCACTAACTGCCAACATTACAGAAGTTGGAAAAACCATTGCCCAGGGAACTTTAAGAGGGGCAAGGGGAAACTCTGGTGTTATTCTTTCCCAGCTCTGCCGAGGTTTTTCAAAAGAACTGGAAGAAGTAAATCTGATTGATAAAACGGTTATTGCTTTAGCGATGGACCGTGCGGTTACCACTGCTTATAAGGCGGTAATGAAACCAAAAGAAGGAACGATTCTTACCGTTGCAAAAGCAGCCAGTGCCAAAGCACAGGACCTTTTGGCAGAAGATGATGATCTGGAACAGTATTTTTTACAGATTATCAAATATGCAGAATTTATCTTAAGTAAAACTCCGGAAATGCTTCCTGTTTTAAAGGAAGCTGGTGTTGTGGATTCCGGTGGACAGGGTCTGGTTGAATTTCTACATGGTGCATATGATGCATTTATCGGGAAAGTATCGGATGAAGATCTTTCCTTTACCGCTCTGGTTGTTGAAACTACCGCTCCATCTTCCAGAACGATTGATACTTCCAATATTGAAACTTCGGATATCATATTTGGATATTGTACAGAATTTATTATTAATCTTGAAAAAGAGTTTACGGAGCAGGATGAACAGGAATTTAAAGATTTCCTTACTGCTTTAGGTGATTCTATTGTCTGTGTAAATATGGATGATATTGTTAAGGTACATGTTCATACCAATCATCCAGGTCAGGCCATTGAAAAAGCCCTTACTATGGGTTCTTTATCCAGCTTGAAGATTGATAACATGCGGGAAGAACACAATGAAAAAGTTATTAAAGAGGTAGATAAAGTTCTAGCTCAGGAACAAGAAAACGTTACAGAGACTTTCAACAGTGTACCACGAAAGGAATGGGGATTTGTAGCGGTCTGTGCCGGCGAAGGAATGGCGAAAATCTTTAAGGGCATGAGTGTTGACGAAGTGATTGAAGGTGGCCAGACCATGAATCCGAGTACGGAAGATCTGGTAAAAGCAGTAAATAAAGTAAATGCAGAGAATGTATTTATTCTTCCAAATAACGGAAATATCATTATGGCTGCAAACCAGGCGAAGTTTTTATGCGAAGACAAAAATGTTATTGTCATTCCTACAAAGACCGTTACTCAGGGAATTACAGCGGTAATTAACTATGTTCCTGCACTTTCCATCGATGATAATGCTCAGGCCATGGCGGAAGCCGCAGCTGAAATAAAAACTACGGAAATAACCTACGCAGTGAGAGATACCGAAATCGACGGAAAAGTTATCCACAAAGGAGACTTCATGGGTATCGGCGATGGACATATGCTTGCAGTAGGACAGGAATTAATCGCTACGACGGTTGAAGCAATCCGTGCCATGGTGGATGAAGACACAGAATTAATAACCATTTATTACGGTACAGATGTTGCGGAAGATGATGCAGAAAATATTGCTGAAGTTCTGGAAGGTTATGTGGAATTTGAGGACATTGATATCGAAGTGGTTTTCGGTGGCCAACCAGTATATTACTACATTATTTCTGCAGAATAATTTTTCACAATGGAATTAAAATCTCTTAAAGGAATCGGTGAAAAAACTGAAGAAACTTTTAAAAAATTAGGAATTACGTCCGTGGAAGAACTCTTAGAGTTCTTCCCACGTGATTATGAGACTTTTTCTCCGCCTACAACAATCGGAGAAATCGGTTATAAAACTTTTGCCACGGTCCGTGGCATTTTTTCTCAGAGTCTATTTCAAAGAAGGGTTAAAAATCTGACCATTACTTCCGCACAGTTTCATGATGAAATCGGTGGCAAAATCAAAGTCACCTGGTTTAATGCACCTTTTATGAAGGATGCTGTAAAACCTGGTCAATTATATATTTTAAGAGGCCGTGTGAGCAGAAAATACGGTGTTTTACAATTAGACCAGCCGAAAGTATATCCACCGGAAGAATATATGAAACTGATCCATCAGATGCAGCCGGTATATCCTTTGACCAAAGGTATAACCAATGCTTTGATTGTTAAATCTGTCCGACAAGCTCTGGAAACAGAATGCTTTAACAAAATAGATGAGGATGACCTAATTCCAAACTCCATTCGGGAAGAGCTTGGATTATGTAAAAGAAGCTCTGCTTTTTCCAATCTCCACTTTCCACAAAGCCAAAAGGCCTTTCAGGAGGCTGCGTCCCGAATGTCCTTTGAGGAAATCTTTTTATTCTTGCTGGCAATGAAACTAAATAAAGTTTCTGTTCGTCAGGATAGTAAGAACATCATTTCTGCTCATAAAGAGACAGAGGAGTTTATTGAAAGATTACCATTCCGGCTCACAAATGCTCAACAGAAGGTAATCAAAGAAATCGAAACGGATCTTGCTTCCGGAAAAGTCATGAACCGGTTAATTCAAGGAGATGTTGGCTCAGGCAAGACGATCGTTGCCTTGACGGCTCTTATGAATGCGGCATTTTCCGGCTATCAGAGCGCTTTTATGGCTCCGACGGAAGTTTTAGCTTCCCAGCATTACGAAACCATTTCGAAACTATTAAAAGAAAATCATATGAAATTGAATGCAGCCTTACTGACCGGGTCTATGACTGCTTTAGAGAAAAAGGTCGTATATAATGCACTGATCGACGGAAAAATTGATATTTTGATTGGCACTCATGCTATTTTTCAAGATAAAGTTCAGTATAAGAATTTAGGTCTGGTGATTACCGATGAACAGCATCGTTTTGGAATAAAACAAAGGGAAGCTCTGGCTTTAAAAGGAAATCAACCGCATATGATCGTTATGAGTGCAACTCCGATTCCGAGGACTCTGGCTCTTATCGTGTATGGCGACATGGATGTTTCCGTAATCGACGAAGTTCCGGCCAGAAGAATGTCGATTAAAAATGCTGTTGTAGATGAGTCCTACCGGGACAAGGCTTATAAATTTATTGAAAAAGAGGTTCATCAAGGTCATCAGGCTTATGTAATCTGTCCGATGGTGGAGTATTCAGAAGGCTTAGATGCAAACAATGTTACGGACTATAGTGAAATGTTGAAAGATGTACTTAGTGAAGATATTTCTATAGGAATGCTCCATGGGCAGATGAGTCCGGCAAAAAAGAATGAAATCATGCAGAAATTTGCTTCCGGTGAAATAGATGTACTGGTATCAACTACCGTTGTCGAGGTTGGTGTGGATGTTCCAAATGCTACTGTTATGATGATTGAGGATGCCAACCGGTTTGGACTTGCACAGCTTCATCAGTTACGGGGCCGTGTAGGCAGAGGCGACAGTCAAAGTTATTGTATTTTTGTGGCAAATAATAAATCGGAAACCGCCATGGAACGTCTGGAAATCTTAAAAGCATCTAATAACGGATTTGAAATTGCTGAAAAGGATCTTTCCTTCCGTGGACCGGGAGAGTTTATGGGAATCCGGCAGAGCGGTGTTCTTTCTTTTAAAAATTTTGATATTTACCGGGATGCGAACATCGCTAAAAAAGCATTAAAAATTGTAGAAGATATTCTGTCAGGGAAACATGCCATCAGCGAAAGAGAAATGGAACGATTAAAAGAAAATTGTTCCATACTCAAAGGTGGAATCCTACTTTAATTTGTGGTAAACTAAACATAACTAGATATGGGAAGGTTTTAAAATGAATATTGTAGTTTTATGTGGTGGAATCAGTACAGAACGAGAGATCTCTTTAAGAACTTCTACGAAGGTTTCCAACGCATTAAGAGGAAAAGGACATCATGTTGTTATGATTGACATCTTTTTCGGAGAGGAAGAGATGCCTTCATTTGACAATTCGATAGATTTTACACAGAAAGCTGATGAATACAGAGCAAAAAATGATCTGATTACAGATGAGTTGATTGAAAAGACCGGTCTTTTTGGTAAGAACGTTTTGGAAATCTGTAAACAGTCCGACATCGTGTTTATCGGACTTCATGGAAAAAACGGTGAAGACGGAAAAGTTCAGGCCGCTTTTGAGAAAGAAGGAATCAAATATACCGGTTCCGACCCTAAAAGCAGCGCTCTTGCCATGAGTAAAGCGAAGACGAAAGCTGTTGTAGCGCCATATATTCTTATGCCAAAAGGGATTGTTCTGAATAAAGGAGATAAAGAGTCGGCTATTAAGGCTCCTTGTGTAATTAAGCCGAGTAACGGAGGTTCCAGTCTTGGCGTAATGATTGTAAGAACCGATGAAGAATTTGCAACTGCCTTAGATGAAGATTTTAAATTCGACGATACTGTTCTTGTAGAAGAGTTTATCGACGGAAGAGAACTGACCCAGGCCGTTATCGACGGAGTGGCTTATCCTCCGGTTGAAATCTGTCCGGATAAAGATGAATGGTATGATTATACGAATAAGTATAATGGCAAAACCAAGGAAGTTTGCCCAGCAGATATTCCGGAAGAAGTCCTTGCAGAAATGTCGGAAAAATCCGTTAAATTCGGAAATCTGATAGGTTTAAGCGTTTATTATAGAATAGATTATCTACTGGCAAAAGATGGCGTATTATATGCATTGGAAGCGAATTCCCTGCCGGGAATGACGGATACCTCTTTAGTTCCGCAAGAAGCTGCCGCTGTTGGAATTGAATATCCGGATCTTTGCGAAAAAATAATTGAAATTTCTTTAAGAAAGTATAATTAAGATGAGAAATATAACATTAAGAAAAATTCAGAAAGTAACCAGAGGCAGACTTTTTAATGCGGAGTCTGTCATGGATATCGAAATTACCGGCATTATTTCAGATAGCCGTCGAGTTAAAGATGGTTGTCTGTTTATCTGTATAAAAGGAAACAATGTGGATGGACATGATTTTGCAGAAGGGGCAATTGCCAATGGTGCCCTGGCAGTGATTGCGGAACGGGAAATGCCCGGTTTTTACGGTCCTTATCTTTTAGTGGATTCTACTTTTGAAGCAACAAAAGTAATTGCTGAATTATATCGTTCTACATTAACTACAAAGTTTATCGGCATTACGGGAAGTGTGGGAAAAACCAGTACCAAAGAATTTATTGCCACGGTATTAAGCAAAGGCTTTAGAGTGCACAAAACAAAAGGGAACCTGAATAATGAATGGGGGGTTCCTTTTACCATTTTTGATATAAAAGAAGATACGGAGATTGCGGTCATTGAAATGGGAATTAACCATTTTGGTGAAATGGAGCGCCTTGCAAAGATGGTTCGTCCGGATGCGGTAGTTATGACCAATATCGGACAAAGTCATTTGGAATATTTAGGCAGCAGGGATGGTATTTTAAAAGCAAAGGCTGAAATTTTTACTTATCTTGCTCAAGATGGGGAAGTTTTCCTGAATGGAGACGATGATAAACTGAACCAGATTTCTATAGTAAATGGTATAAAGCCGAAGTTTTATGGTTTCAGCAATACCTGTGATGTGTCTGCGGAGAATATCGTATCGAAAGGCATTAAAGGCAGTTCTTTTGACATCGTTTTCCGGGAAGGCGGTGGCCGGATGTCCTTACGTGTGAATATACCACTTCCAGGCCGTACGATGATCTATAATGCTCTGGCCGCTTACTTAGTTGGGGTTAATATGGGGATTTCTCCAATTCAGATCAAATCTGCGTTAGAGGAGGTTACCTCTTTAAACGGAAGAAATAACATTATTCATACAGATCGATATATCATTCTGGATGATTGCTATAACGCAGCGCCTGCGTCAATGAAATCTTCCATTGATGTTCTGAAAGAAACCGAAGGAAGAAAGGTCGCTATTTTGGGCGATATGTTTGAATTAGGCGAAGATACGGAAAAATTCCATTATGACATCGGGAAATATGCGGCAGAAGCAGGAATCAATCTTATCATATGTATAGGTGATTTTAGTAACAAAACTTATTTAGGTGCAAAAATGAATACGGATAATCAAGTAGAATATTATACTTCGGTTGAAGATTGTATTAAGTTTCTTCCGGATCTTTTGCACGAGAATGACAATATTCTGGTAAAAGCTTCAAATCGAATGCATTTTTCCGATATTGTAAGTTTTCTTCAATCATGAAAATCATTACCAAAGCTGTAACTGAAATACCGGACTATAACATTGAGAGCATAGCTCCGAAAGGAGATGTGCTTCTTTTTGATATTGAAACAACAGGTTTAAAAAAAGAAAGTACACAGGTTTACCTGATTGGCTGCAGTTACTATGAAAATGATTGTTGGGTGATCCGTCAGTATCTGGCGGAAAGTGCCTTGGATGAAGCTGAAGTAATTGAGAACTTTTTAGCACTGGCATCCAATTATAAAGTTTTACTCCATTTTAATGGGGACGGATTTGATATTCCTTATATGAAGTATAAGGTTGACTATTATGGATTTCCATTTTCTTTTGATAATTTTTTGAGCTTCGATATCTATAGACAGGCAAAAGGTCTGAAAAAATTTTTGAATATGCAGAAAATGGGGCAAAAAGCCATCGAAATATTTCTCGGAATAGATAGAGATGATCAATTAAATGGTGGACTTTTAATTCCATATTACTATGAATACGAAAGAACCGGAAAGAAAGAACTGGAGGAATTGCTCCTGCTTCATAATTTTGATGATATTCAAGGAATGTTTAAAATTCTGGCGATATTAAAGTACCAGGATGTATTAAAAGGAAATTTTAAATTTGAATCTTATGAAGAATGTCATGGTTATGCTATTTTTAATTATCGGTTAACTTATCCGGTTCCCGTCCATTTTTTAAAGGAAACAGAATATTCTGATATAATCTGTCTGGAGAATGATCTTCTTCAGATTAACCGAAAAATATACTATGGAGAGGCAAAATTCTATTTCACAGATGTGGAAAATTATTATTTTCTACCAGAAGAAGATCGTGCTATTCATAAAGATGTTGCAATGTTCGTTGATAAAAGTCATCGAAAAAAGGCAACGAAAAAAAATTGTTATACAAAAAAAGAAAGTGTATTTCTTGCACAAGAGCGTTGTCTTTTTGAACCCTTTTATTTCATCGACGATGATAAAAAGAGAACATATTTTGAACTTTGTTCAGATATAATACAAAATAAAGAATTGTTAAAATCCTATGCACTTGCTATAATAAATTATTAAGAAATTGTTAAGAAAAGATTTCATTATTATTTCAGGAGTATATTCATGGCAGTATTGACTTTCCGCGGTGGTGTTCATCCGGCAAGAAACAAAAAATTAACGGCCAGCAGACCGGCAAAAGATTATTATCCAAAGGGAGATCTTAGCTTCCCTTTATATCTGCATCATGGATTACATGCTAAACCGGTTGTTAAAGGAGGAGAATGGGTTAGTGCCGGTACTCTGATTGCAGAAGCAGAAGGTTACGTATCCGCAAATGTTCATTCCTCTGTTGCCGGAATTGTGAAGTATGTTGATTTTGATACGATTGTCATCGAAAATATCGGGGAAAATCATTCAGAACCGAGAATCATCAATAAACCTTACGAAAAACTATCGAAAAAAGAAATCATCCGTTTGATTCGGGAAGCCGGAATTGTCGGCATGGGTGGGGAAGACGGTTATCCGACCCATATTAAGCTTTCGCCAGAAGATCCGGATAAGATTCGGTATATCATAGTTAATGGTTGTGAATGTGAGCCTTATCTTACCTGCAATTACCGAAGACTTATTGAGGAGCCCCAAAAAATTGTAACCGGGCTGAAAATCGTTTTAAAACTATTTGATCATGCCATGGGTGTTATTGCGATTGAAGATGATAAAAAAGCTGCAGTAATTAAAATAAAAAACTATATTTCCAAAGAGTCGCGAATCCGTGCGAAAATGCTTTACACAAAGTATCCGCAAGGAGCCGAAAAACAGTTGATCTATGCATTGACAAAAAAACAGCTGAATTCCAGTAAAGATATTACAGATAGTGGCTGTATCGTAATCAATGTGGAGACCATTTATGCAATTTACAATGCGATAGTGGAAGGAAAACCATTGATCAGCAGAATGGTTACAGTTACCGGAGATGCAATAAAAGAACCTGGTAATTATCGTGTTCGTATCGGAACGAATGCTGCGGAATTAATTGAGGCGGCTGGTGGCTTTGTATGTCCTCCGGAAAAAGTAATTATTGGAGGACCGATGACCGGAGAGTCGGTTATGGATATCAACAGACCAATAACCAAAGCGACCAATGCGATTGTTTGTCTGAAGGAAGACCCGGTAATCCGGGTACATCAGACGAATTGTATCCGTTGCGGACGATGCATGGAAGTTTGTCCAAGCGGTTTGATACCTACAAAATTAGCGGATTTTGCCGCCTTAGGCAGAACGGATTTATTTACTGCAAATGATGGGGCAGAATGTATCAAATGTGGTTCCTGCTCCTACATCTGTCCAGCCAAAAGAAGTCTGGCAGAAGTTATTGTATCAATGAAACAGATGATTTCAAATGATTACCTATAGAAGAGGATAATAGATTGAGTGAGAAAAAAAGTTTAAGAATATCGTTTTTTCCTCATATAAGAGACAAAGCGTCTACAACGAGAATTATGCTGGATGTCATTATTTCTTTACTTCCGGCTACTGTTTTTGGTGTATTTAATTTTGGTATTTACTCCTTATGGATCATTCTGGTCAGCGTTGCCACTTGTGTGCTTTTAGAACTTTTATGGTGTCTGGGCACCCGCTCCAGATCAACCATTCTAGATCTTAGTGCATTTGTAACCGGATTGATTTTTTCCTTGAATTTACCACCAACGACGCCGATATGGATGGCAGCGTTTGGAGCTGCTTTTGCCATAATCGTTGTAAAATTATTATTTGGTGGTCTTGGACAAAATTTTATGAATCCTTCTGCAGCCGCAAAGTGTTTTCTTCTTATCACTTTTTCCGGACAGATGAACAATTTTGTATATCAGGGAATTTCTACTGGTACGACAATGGAAATCATCCGTGCCGGGGGTAATGTTGACCTTCTTCAGTTATTCCTGGGAAATACCGCTGGCTGCATTGGAGAAACCTGTGCCTTAGCTCTGATCATTGGTGCAGCATACTTATTTATCCGTCGAATCATTGATTTCCGTATTCCACTTTTTTATTTGTTAAGCGTTGTGGTATATATGTCCGTTTATTCCCTGCTGACCAGAGGGGGAATCGATTGGACTCTGATTCTTTCGGTAATATTGGGAAGTGGAATGCTTCTGGCAGCTTTTTTCATGGCCACCGATTATGTTACCAGTCCGGTAACACCATCTGGCAGAATCATCTTTGGAGCGTTTGTTGGTGTAATGACTTGTACCTTATGGCTGTTTGGTGTAGACAATGGTTTTACTGCTTATGCCATTATTTTAGGAAATCTTATTGCCCCGATTCTTGAGAAAATCACAAAAAGAAAATCTTTTGGAAAGGGAGCGTAACGGATGAAGAAAAAAATTCCCATTTTTATAATTTTCCTTATTGCATGCGCCATAATTGCCGGAGGTTATTTTATGACCCGCAGTAAGTTATCCATACAAGAAGCCGAAAAACAAGAACAAGCTTTAACATCTGTTTTTCCAGACGCAGCCAAATATACCGATGCAGAATATAACAAACACTTTCTGACAGAATATCTTTCGGATCATGGAATCGAATATACAGACGTTATTGTATCGAAAGTTGTATATGCTAAAAATGAATTGAATGCCGTAAAAGGCCTGATCGTATTTGAGGAATGTTATAAAAAATATGGTGGTATTATTTCTATGGCCGTCGGAATTCAAAATAATGGCATGATTAACGGATATTATATTCTGAATATTTCAGAAGCAAAAAATCTGGATTTGAAAGTTCGGGACGAGGAATTTAAGAACCAGTTTGTTAATAAAATTGTACCAGCTTTTATATTGACCGATGAAGAAGCTCATGCGGATAATGAGATTTCTTCGGCAAAAGGTGCATATGATGCTTCAAATGCGGTTGTAAACGGAGTTAATTCCGCTATTTACACCTTGACATTTATTGATGAAAGTATGGGAGGTCTTCTCGGTTGAAGGAAGAAAAAGATACCATCTTTAAAAGATTATATTATGGGATTATTAAAGAAAATCCCGTCTTGGTTTTATGCCTTGGTTTATGTCCGGCAATTGCGGTTGTTGTTACTGCGAAAAACGGATTGGCTATGGGTGTATTTACGGCTGTAGTTTTGATTTTGTCTAATTTCTTTATCTCGGTGTTAAAGAAAGTCATTCCGGAAAAAGAACGGCTGATTGTATATATTATTATTGTGGGAAGCTTCACTGCCGTATCCCAGATTTTTTTAAAGGCTTATTATCCGGACATTAATGAAGCTTTAGGAATTTTTGTGTCGTTAACATCAGTAAACAGTGTGATCTATTATCGGGCAGAAAATTATGCATATCAGAAAAATCCGGCACTTTCCTTATTTGATGGCATTGGCATCGGCATTGGATACACATTTTTTTTGACGATATTTGGTGCAATCCGTGAGATTATAGGGTTGGGAACTATTTTCGGAATCCGTATCATTCCGGATAACTTTACGATCTCCATTGCCGCCTTGGCTCCGGGAGCCTTCTTCATTCTGGCTTGTCTGATTGCTTTGGCAAATCGAATTGGTGGAGGTAAAAGAGCATGACAAAGCTGATTTATGTTGCGATTATTTCCGCTTTTGTAAACAATGTAGTTTTAAGCCAGGGACTTGGAGTCGACACGGCCCTTGACGGATCCAAAAATATGGCAACGTCTCTCCGGTTAAGTCCGGGAGTATTGGTTATTACGCTCGTTTCTTCTTTAATTACCTGGCCTTTCGGAAACTATATATTTGAGAAATTCGGACTTTCGTTCCTGAATTCTTTCTGCTTCCTGATTATCGAAGCTATTATTGTCTGGCTGTTTATAAAATTAGTGAAAGTGATTTCTGTAAAAACCTTTGAAAAATATAAAGCATTGTATTCCATGATAGCTGTTAATAGTGCGGTACTTGGATGCATCCAGAACAATGTTACCGTTGGATACAGTTTTTTAAGAAGTACAGTAAACAGTTTTTTCGGAGCAGTTGGATTTGGAATAGTAGTAATTATACTTACCGGAATCCGTGAACGAATCCAATATAACGATATTCCAAAACCTTTCGAGGGAGTTCCCATTCTGTTGGTCAGTGCCGGTCTGATGGCAATTGCTTTTTATGGCTTTACAGGCATGATTTAATGTTGTTTAATCCGGCAATTTAGTTTATAATTGTTGCGTATGTTTTGCCGATGGTGCTTAAGTTTTATATCCATGAGGTTAATTATATGAATATTTTAGCTAGTTTAACGCCGAAAAGCGATGTAGATTATATTAATGATGAAGCTACATTATTTAAGGCGATGCAGACTATGTTGAATAGGAATTATTCTGCCATTCCTATTATTAATAAAAAAGGCAGATATGTAGGCACGATAACTGCTGCAGATATTTTAGGATGTATTAAGGAGAATTTTGATTTATCCCTGAAAGAATCTGCTAGTTTTCCAGTTCGAAATGTACACCGAACTCGTGACTATAAGGCGATTGGAGTCAACACTTTGATGGAAGGAATTCTGGAAAAGGCAGTTGATCAGAACTTTGTTCCAGTAGTCGATGATGAAGACAATTTTATTGGTATCCTGACCAGAACTGAGATTATGCGATGGATGCGTGAAAAATATAATCATGACCACCCAGAGGGAGGAAATTAAAAGTGGCAGACAATGTATATGATATTCTTGAGGAGAGAGGATTTATTGCTCAGTGTACTCATCCGGCAGAATTACGGGAACTCCTTGGAAAAGAAAAAGTAAAATTCTATATTGGATTTGACGCAACAGCTGATTCTTTAACAGCTGGTCATTTTCTTACCATTATGGCGATGATGCATATGCAGAAAGCCGGACATGTTCCAGTAGCTCTGATGGGAGGTGGAACCACTATGGTTGGTGACCCTTCTGGTAAGAGTGATATGCGTAAGATGATGACAAAAGAAACTATTGATCATAACGTAGAATGCTTCCGTTCTCAGATTGGCCGTTTCTTAGACACATCTGAAGGCAAAATGATTTTTGAAAATAACGCAGACTGGTTACTGAGTTTAAATTACGTTGAATTCTTAAGAGAAGTTGGCGTTCATTTTTCTGTAAACCGTATGCTTACGGCAGAGTGTTATAAACAAAGAATGGAAAGAGGCTTGACATTCTTCGAGTTCAACTACATGATTATGCAGTCTTATGACTTTTTAAAACTGAACCAGATGCATGGTGTCTGCCTGGAAATGGGTGGTGATGATCAGTGGTCAAACATCATCGGTGGCGTTGAACTTATCCGTAGAAAAGAGCAGAAACCTGCTTACGGTTTAACATTTACCCTTTTAACTACATCGGAAGGAATAAAGATGGGTAAAACTGTAAAGGGTGCTTTATGGCTTGATCCTACAAGGACAACTCCTTACGAGTTCTATCAGTACTGGAGAAATATTGAAGATGTTAAAGTAGAAGAGTGCTTAGGTCTTTTAACCTTCCTTCCTATGGATGAAGTAAGAAGATTAGGTGCTTTAGAAGGTGCAGAAATTAATAAAGCGAAAGAAGTACTCGCTTTTGAAATTACAAAGATTGTTCATGGTGAAGAAGAAGCTACAAAGGCTCAGAACGCAGCCAGAGAGGTATTTTCCGGTTCTGGTGTGAGCGCGGACATGCCTACCTATGAATATACAAAGGAGGCTTTTGCTGCCGCGGATGTTATCCAGGCATTGGTAGATACCGGCCTGGCAGGAACCCGTTCGGATGGCAGACGTCTAATTGAAGGTGGTGGCGTATTGGTAAACGATGAAAAGATTACTGATGTAAAACGTACCCTTTCCGACAATGACTTAACAGATGGAGCTTTCATCTTAAAGAAAGGTAAAAAGAAATCCATCAAAGTTGTTGTAAAATAAAAATTAAGGCGGCACCAATCGTGCCGCCATATTTGAGTAAATAATATTGGATAAAATAGATGGAGGCATATTATGCATAAAGCTTATGGAGTAAATGAATTAAGAAAAATGTATCTTGACTTCTTTGAAAGTAAAGATCATTTAATCATGAAAAGTTTTTCGTTAGTACCACATAACGATAAGAGTTTATTATTAATTAACGCTGGTATGGCACCTTTAAAGCCATATTTTACGGGTCAGGAAATTCCTCCAAAGAGAAGAGTTTCCACCTGCCAGAAATGTATCCGTACCGGTGACATTGAAAACGTTGGTAAGACTGCTCGTCACGGAACCTTCTTTGAAATGTTAGGTAACTTCTCCTTTGGTGATTACTTTAAAGAAGAAGCGTTAACTTGGACATGGGAGTTCTTAACCGAATGGGTTGGCTTAGAACCAGATAGATTATACCCATCTGTATATTTAGATGATGATGAAGCTTTTGATATCTGGAATAAGAAAATCGGCGTTCCAGCGGAAAGAATTTCCCGATTCGGGAAAGAAGACAACTTCTGGGAGCATGGCGCAGGACCTTGCGGACCTTGTAGTGAAGTATATTATGACCGAGGCGAGAAGTATGGATGTGGTAAACCAGATTGTAAAGTGGGTTGCGAATGTGACCGTTATATGGAAATCTGGAATGATGTATTTACCCAGTTTGATGGCGACGGAAAGGGCAACTATGTTGAATTAGAAAACAAGAACATCGATACCGGTATGGGTCTGGAAAGACTGGCAGTAGTTTCCCAGAACGTAGATTCTATTTTCGATGTTGATACGATCTGTGCAATTCGCGATAAGGTTTGCGAAGCAGCAGGGGTTGCTTATCATACAGATGAGAAGAAAGATATTTCTATTCGTCTGATCACAGACCATATCCGTAGTGCTACATTTATGATTTCTGACGGTATCAACGCTTCCAACGAAGGCCGTGGCTATGTTCTTCGTCGTTTAATCCGTAGAGCAGCTCGTCATATCCGTATGTTAGGTATCGCAGACCACTTTATGCCAATCTTAAGTGAAGCGGTTATTGAGTACTCCAAAGATGCTTATCCGGAATTAGAAGAAAAAAAGGCTATGATTCTTAAGACCCTTGCGGATGAAGAAGACAGATTCTATAAGACGCTGGATCAGGGCATGAAAAAATTAAATGAAATGTTAGAAGAAACGAAAGCTGCTGGTAGAACTGAATTTAGTGGAGCAGACGCTTTCAAACTTTACGATACCTTTGGATTCCCTCTGGATCTTACCAGTGATGTTATGGAAGATGCTGGTCTTACCGTTGACGTAGAAGGTTTTGAAAAAGAAATGGAGAACCAGAGAGAAACTGCTAGAAAGGCGAGAAAGACGACAAACTATATGGGCGCCGACGCAACCGTATATGAAGAGCTTCCTTTAACACTTTTCACAGAGTTTACTGGTTATGATGTTATGCAGGACGTTTCTGATATTACCGCTCTTACTTCCGAAGATGCTGTTGTTGAAACCTTAGCAGAAGGAGATATTGGAACTGTTATTGTTGCGAAAACACCTTTCTATGCTACGAAAGGTGGACAGGAAGCGGATAAAGGTATTATCCGTACCGCTACTGCAGAATTTGAAGTAAAAGATGTTATTGCATTGGCAAATGGTGTGTCCGGACATGTTGGTGTCGTAACCAAAGGACAGTTTGTCGTTGGTGATGAAGTTGAACTTCTTATTAATGAAGATCTTCGAAAGAATACGGCTAAAAACCATAGTGCAACTCATCTTCTTCAGGCTGCATTACGTCAGGTATTGGGAGACCATGTTGAACAGGCCGGTTCTCATGTGACGGATAATGAACTTCGTTTTGACTTTACACATTTCTCAGCATTGTCTACAGAAGAAATTCAGAAGGTTGAAGAAATCGTAAATGAAAAGATTGCTGCTTTCCTTAATGTTAATACCGATGTAATGGATCTGGATGAAGCAAAGAAGAGTGGAGCTATGGCTTTATTCGGTGAGAAATATGGCGACAAAGTTCGTGTTGTAAAGATGGGAGACTTCTCCAAAGAACTTTGTGGTGGTACTCATGTCGATAATACAGGCACCATCGGAATGTTCAAGATTGTCTCCGAAGGAAGTGTTGCTTCAGGTGTAAGAAGAATTACTGCAATTACAAGTAAAGGTGTTTTAGATTACTACGGAAAGATGGAAAAAGCTTTCAATGAAGCTGCTGCAAAAGCAAAAGTTGATCCGGAACAGTTAACAAAGAAGATTGAGGACATGCAGACTCAGATAAAAGAATTGCAGGCGGAAATCAACAAGATGAAGAGTGCTTCTGCAAAGGATGCTTTAGGAGAAATTAAGGCAGAAGTTGTTAACGGAATGAATCTCGTTGTTCAAAAATTACAAGGCGTTGATATGAATCAGCTCCGTGAATTGGGTGACCAGATTAAAAATAAAATTGGTGAGGGTGTTGTTGCTCTTGCATCCGAAATTGATGGAAAAGTAAACCTGATTGTAACTGCAACAGAAGATGCTCAGAAAAAGGGCGCTCATGCCGGTAATATTATTAAGGCAATCGCCCCGATTGTTGGTGGCGGCGGCGGTGGACGTCCAAACATGGCACAGGCAGGTGGAAAGAATCCATCAGGAATTGATGAAGCCCTTGAAAAAGTAAAAACATTACTGTAAATAAGGTTTCCAAACTTATGATGAATCGCAGAAAAAACAACTGGTATTTTGATGGATGGATGAGCCGTAAAGAGCTCACTCCATCCGGAAAATGGCGTACCGTGTGGGAATATAATGATGATTATTACGGCTTCGAACTTCCGCCGAAACAGGTTGAATTGCTGAAATTATCTTTTATTGTTATTCCTGCACTGATTGTTGTGGTGTGGTTTTTAGCCTCTTTAACCAGGTGTCTTGGACGTGATACGGTACTGTATGTTGGTGGATTCTGGTATGCCGCTGCTATTCCCATGGTTTTCATGGTAATAGGGGCGATTGGAGCTTTCAAAATTAAAGAGAAGATGACTTATCGTGACCTCTATGCTTGTTACCGAAGGTTGATGGTTTCCAGCTGGTTTTTAGCTCCATTGTTTTTTCTTTCCATAGTAGGTGATATTGTTTTTATTACTTTATATAGAGAATATTTTACTTTTCAGACAGAAATTCCGTGGTTGATCGGAGTATTTATCAATTTACTGTTATCGGTGTTCCTCTTTATAATTCAATTTAAAAACAAATCGAAGATAATTAAATTACAATCCAATTCAGACGATGATTAAAGTTTATCAATGGATTTTAAATGTTTCATCACAAAAACAGGAGCTGTTCTCAGATCGGATAAGTCCTGTTTTTTTGCTATTATAATGATATATTCACGTAATAGTTTTGTAATAGTTTCTTAACGCAAATTCAATGTTTATTTGCTAAAATATTCACAATTTAGTGTGAATATAATCAAAAATTTTTGTTAGATATGTATACCCCGAAAGAGGTTTTTTATGCGTTGTAAAGAATGTGGTTCCGAAGTAAATAGTGCAGAAGTCTTTTGTCCAAAATGTGGTGCTCCTTTAAGAATTACTGCCGACTATGAATTAATTCAGGCAGAAATCGGTGGAAAAGTGGATGAATTTATGAATAATAAAGATCGTTATCCAGTGAAAAAACATCGTAATATCTATCGTCCGGCAAAAAAATCTTATGATGGAAAAACCATTGCGATTCCATCCAATCTCAAAAAAGAACCGGAACCGGAAATTACGATTATCGGTGAAAAGCCGCGAAATGAGCACAGTGAATATGATACCATTGCCATTACGAAGGCGATATATGGTAAAGATAGTATTTTCGCCGCAGATGGAAAATTGGACAACACGAAGGAAGAAGCCAATCCGGGAAGAGATACCTTATCGATTTATGAAGAAGACCTCGAAATCGAAGATGAATACTTTGAAGAAGAATATGAGGAAGTAGCTGCAACAACGCTGGAACGGTCCAAAAATAACCGAGTGAACCGGAACAAGAAACCAAGTCAAACGGAAAACAGAGAATATTATCGGATTAAAGCCCGCGCCCGTGAACGTCAGAAAAAGAAAAAAAGAAAAATTATTATCCTTATTGCTTTAGCAGTAATAATCGTTGGCGCAATCGTTGGCATTATTCTTGCGACCTCATCTAAAAATAATAAATCAAAAGATGATGAAATTGCCGATATTATCACCTCCAACCTTACCGAGGGAGGAGCTTATTCTGCGCCACTTGAAATATCGTTGAAATCTGAAAATGATTATTTAATTCGATATACATTAGATGGGTCGGAACCTTCCACAAAATCCGAAAAGTATGGACAGCCGATCAAGCTGGACAACGATGCGGCTTCAGAGGAAGGAACGTCCTACACTTTAAAAGCGACATCTTATAATAACTCCATAAAGAAAGGTTCCATCACGGTTACCTTCACTTTAAAAACCTTCGTTTTAGAAGCTCCTTATATGGATATGGAAAGTGGAGATTACTATGAAGTAGAATATATTAATATTTATGGTCCAGAAGGCGCAGACATTTATTATTCTTATGACGGCTCCACGCCATCGGTTCTTTCAACCTTGTATACAGAGCCGATTGAAATGAAAAGGGGAAATAATATTCTAAATGCAATAGCCATTGATAAAAACGGTGTTCAGAGTGAAGTAACTTCCTGTGTTTATAACCTTCAGATAGAATCCAACTATTCCTACGATGAGGCTTTGTCTTATGTCATGGATGAACTTTTAGATCAAGGTTTAATCGAAAGTAAAGAACCGGATGAAAATAAGCAGTATCCAGTTCCGGGCGGAGGTACACGAAGAGTTATTAATGGAGGTATTACAATAATTGACAATGAGCAATATTATATTATTCAGGTAGATTTTACCAATGATGGATCTACAGTTCAGGCAACAACATATTATGGAGTAAATGACCAGGATGGTAGTGTTTACAAATTAAATAAATCTGGAATGGAGTTTTCAATTGCCTGATGATAAAAATAATTGCCGTTGGAAAAATAAAAGAAGATTTTTATACAAAAGCAATCAACGAATATTGCAAACGATTAGGAGCATATACAAAGATTTCGATTGTACAGGTTCCTGACGAGAAATGCGATGACCGTACAAAAGAAAAAGAAGCGGAAAGCATCTTAAAAAACATCAAAGATTCCGAATATGTGATCACTTTAGAAATTAAAGGCAAAAAGATGACATCCGAAGGTTTGGCGGATTATATTAATAAACTTGGAATTGATGGTCATTCTGATATAACTTTTGTTATCGGCGGTTCTTTGGGACTGCATGAATCCGTCTCTCAAAGAGCCGATTTTAAACTAAGTTTTTCTGAAATGACTTTCCCCCATCAATTGATGCGTGTGATTTTATTAGAACAGATTTACCGCTCTTTCAAGATCATAAAACATGAACCTTATCACAAATAGTTCACTTTACATTGTTACCATCTAGATGTAAAATTATTTTGCGTTTATACTTACGGAGGTAAACAAATGGATACATTGAAAATATATGATGTGGAAAACATCGGTGAAGTTGAAGTTACGGAAGACGTAATCGCAATTATTGCCGGTCTTGCAGCTACAGAGGTAGAAGGTGTTTATTCTATGGCTGGTAATATTACCAACGAGATCGTTGCAAAACTTGGACGAAAAAATCTGGCTGCCGGAGTAAATGTCAGTTGCGTAGAAAATGTAGTAAAAGTAATACTCAGCCTGGTTATAGAAACAGGGTATAACATACCAGAAGTTTGCAAGATTGTTCAGGAAAGAGTAATTGCTGCAATTGAAAGTATGACTGGTCTTAAAGTAGATTCCGTAGATATCAAAATTGCTAATGTGAACATTGACAACAAATAAGAGCTTAAAGAATATCAAGGGTGTCTTCAAGGCACCCTTTTATCGTGTAAAAAGGAAATAAATATGAGAGTAGACCGTAGAACAGAATTAAGAGAAGCAGCTTTTTTACTATTATTCCGCTTGGATTTTCATCCGGAGAAGTATCTTGAATGGCAAATAAAAAACTTTTTTGATGGAGAAGATTCTTTTTCTGATCAAGAAAAAGAATTCATCGGTAATAAAGTTTTATCTATTGCGGGAATCATCGAATCCATTGACGCTGCATTAAATGAAGTAAGTATCGGATGGAAAGTGAAGAGAATGGCAAAAGTGGACCTGACCATTCTTCGTCTTGCGTATTATGAGATAAAATATGATGAGAATGTCCCGGTTTCTACTGCGATTAATGAGGCAGTGGAACTTGCCAAAAGCTATGGAGAAGAAAACAGTCCTTCCTTCGTTAATGGGATTTTAGCGAAAGTAGTCCGAAATGAAGAATAATCCGAATATTTACACTGTAAAACAGGTTAATTTATATATAAAACACTTGTTTAATGATGACTTCATTTTAAACAATATTTATATCAAAGGTGAAGTATCCAACTGCAAGTACCATTCCACCGGACATATCTATTTTTCCTTAAAAGATGAGTCTGGTGTTCTTGCAGCGGTTATGTGGAGAAGCGATGCCGCCAAACTCCGATTTCGTTTAGAAGATGGAATGCAGGTAATCGTTCACGGCCAGATCAGTGTATATGAAGCCGGCGGAAAATACCAGATTTATGCCCGTTCCATTGAAGAAGAAGGAAGAGGCGATCTGGCAAAACAATTTGAAGAGCTGAAAAATAAACTGTCGGAAATGGGAATGTTCTCTGACGAATATAAAAAGACAATTCCGCGTTTCTCCATGAAAATAGGCGTTGTAACAGCAGAAACAGGTGCTGTCATCCGGGATATTTATAATGTAGCATCCAGGCGGAATCCTTATTGCAGTATTTTACTATATCCTGCCCAAGTACAAGGAGAAGGAGCTGCGGAAACCATTGTAAAGGGAATTGAAGTCCTGAATCAAACCGACGTGGATACGATTATCATTGGACGTGGTGGTGGTTCCATGGAAGATTTATGGGCTTTTAATGAAGAAATTGTTGCTAATGCAATTTTTCATTCGGATAAGCCGATTATATCTGCAGTTGGTCATGAAACAGACTTTACTATTGCAGACTTTGTGGCAGATTTAAGAGCGCCTACGCCTAGTGCAGCTGCGGAATTGGCTGTGTTTGATTATTTTCTTTTTGAAAAAGAATTAGCCGATTATAAATACTCATTAAATCTGTATTTAAATAATAAGATGGAACGGCTGAAAATCTTAACCCGACAATATCATCTGAAAATGGAAACTTTATCGGTTCAAAATCAGCTGATTCAGAAAAAACAGTATATTCAGGAAAGAAGCACCTATATGGAAAATCTCCTGAATAATACGCTGAATAGCAAAAAGGCACAATTATCTATTTGTTCAGAACATCTGGAGGGCTTGTCTCCTTTAAAAAGGCTTTCGGAAGGGTATTCCTTTGTCACGAATGATTCAGGAGAAGGAATCAACCGCATTGGGCAAGTCCGATTGAATGACAAATTGAATATTCGTGTTTACGATGGATTCATTAATGCAGAAGTGACATCTATAGATGAGGTATCATATGAACAATAATAATATCGGTAATGAAGAAATGTCTTTAGAAGAAGCATTTGAAGAACTGGACAATGTAATTGAACAGATGGAAAATAACACGCTTCCTTTGGAAGATACTTTTAATCTGTATAAAAAAGGGGTTCAGTTGGTCGAATTCTGTAATAAAAAAATTGAAAAAGTGGAATGCGACATCAAAAAGGTAACAGATAATGAATAATCCAATTAAAGAAAAAAACGGGGAAGTTAATTCTATCATTTATCATTATCTTCCAATTTACGATGAGAATACACAGCTGATAACGGATGCCATGAATTATTCCGTTCAGGCTGGAGGGAAAAGAATCCGCCCGATTCTCATGCAGGAATCCTATAAATTATTCACCGATCTGGAAGAAACGGAAACCCTTCACCGTTTTATGGCTGCAATTGAATATATACATACCTATTCTTTATGCCATGATGACTTGCCGGCCATGGATAATGATCAATATCGTCGGGGAAAATTAACAACCCATGCAAAATTTGGAGAAGCTTTCGGAATTCTAGCCGGAGATGGTTTATTAAATTATGCTTTTGAAGTTATATCTGAGCACATGGCAACGGATCTGGACGTTTCCGAATTAACAAAAGCTGCAAAAGCTTTTAATATTCTGGCCAAAAAATCCGGGTATAAAGGAATGGTTGGAGGACAGACCTTAGACGTTTTTTTTGATAAACATGAAATGTATGATCAAAAACAGGATCAGATTAATTTTATTTATGAGAATAAAACTGCTGCACTAATTGAGGCCGCTGTTATGATCGGTGCCGTTCTTGGTGGGGCTTTAGAAGAAGAAGTCCAAATTATGGAGAAAGCTGCCCGTAACGTAGGAATGGCATTTCAGATAAAAGATGACATCCTCGATATCACCAGTACTCAGGAAGTATTGGGAAAACCGATAAATAGTGATGAAAAGAATGGAAAAAAGACTTTGGTTTCTTTTATAGGCCTAGAGGAAGCAGAACGCCTTGTTAATCAACTTTCAAAAGAGGCAATCCAACAAATAAAACTTGTTGGAAAAACGAATGAGACTTTGGAACAAATCATTCACTTGCTGATTCAAAGAGAAAATTAGAATCCGAGATTAAAAAAATGATACTGAACAGAATTAATAAAGCAAACGATATTAAAGATATCGACCCAAAAGAATATGAGGAATTAGCCCGAGAAATCCGAAGATTTCTTGTAGAACATGTCAGCAAAACCGGGGGACATCTGGCATCAAATTTAGGTGCGGTAGAGCTTACCATGGCTCTTCATGTCTGCCTGGATCTCCCAAAGGACAAAATTGTATGGGACGTAGGACATCAGTCCTATGTTCATAAGATTCTTACGGGACGCAAAAACGAATTTAATACCTTAAGACAATACGGTGGGTTAAGCGGTTTTCCAAAGAGAAGAGAAAGTGAATATGATTCTTTTGATACCGGCCATTCTTCTACCAGTATTGCCGCTGCTTTAGGAATTGTTGTTGCAGAAGAAATGCAAAATAAAAACTCAACGGTTGTGGCCGTAATCGGAGATGGTGCTTTAACCGGTGGATTAGCTCAGGAAGCAATTAACAATGCTTCAAAATTAAAAAGAAATTTTATTATTATTCTGAATGATAATAATATGTCCATTTCTCCTAATGTAGGGGGGCTTTCTACCTATCTATCAAACGCCCGGGCCGGAGAGACCTATATTGAATTAAAATCCGGCGTTCAGAGAAAATTGGAAAAAATTCCAGGAGCTGGTGAAAAGATCGTAAAAAGCATTCGAAAAACCAAGCATAGTATTAAACAGCTTTTAGTTCCCGGAATGCTGTTTGAAAACATGGGATTAACTTATCTTGGCCCAGTAGATGGCCATAATACCTCAGCTCTGATTAAGATCATAAATGAAGCTAAGAACATTGACCATGCAGTTATTATTCATGTTTGTACAAAAAAAGGAAAAGGATATGGCCCAGCCATGGAAAATCCGTCTGCTTTTCATGGCATCGGTCCCTTTGATGCCAGAACCGGTCTTTTATTGAATAAAAGTGACAAAAAGTCATATACCTCTGTTTTTAGAGATGCTTTAATTCGTGAAGCTGAAAAAAACAAAAAAATTATCGCCATTACTGCAGCTATGGCAGATGGAACCGGATTAGATAAATTCCAGGAAAAATATCCAGACCGATTTTTCGATGTTGGCATTGCAGAAGAATTTGCCGTTACTTTTAGTGCTGGTTTGGCTTCTGCAGGGGAAAAACCTTTTGTAGCAATCTATTCCTCTTTTTTACAAAGAGCATTTGATCAGATAATGGAGGATGTCTGCATTCAAAACCTTCCGGTAACTTTCTGTATTGACCGTGCAGGATTAGTAGGTAATGATGGCGAAACTCATCAGGGGATTTTTGATCTGTCCTATCTGAACGCTATTCCGAACATGAATATTCTTGCTCCAAAAAATGATAAAGAATTAGACGCATCTATCACTTTTGCATCCAGTTTTAATGCACCTTTGTCGATTCGTTATGGAAGAGGAACGGCCTATACCGGATTGGAAGAATATCATGAGCAAATCGTTTTGGGCAAAAGTGAAATCATTTTTGAAGAAAAAGATATTGCAATTTTAGCGGTTGGCTCCATGGTAGAAGAGGCGGTTAAAGTCCGGGACTCCTTAAAAGAAAAAGGCTATAACGTGTCTTTAATAAATGCCCGTTTTGTAAAACCTATCGATGAAGAATTGATGAATCGACTGGTAAAGACTCATAACATCGTGATAACGATGGAAGAGAATGTCCTGAATGGTGGCTACGGAATGTCTGTTTTAAAATATGTAAAAGATCTAAAAGCAGATGTTAAGGTAATAAATATTGCAATTCCGAATTATTATGTTGAGCAAGGAACAAGAGCCCAGCAAATGAAGGAATGCAAAATTGATGCAGAATCAATAATTAAAAGACTGGAATCAGAATTAGAATGAAAAAAAGACTAGATGTACTTGTTTGTGAACAAAATCCGGAGTTATCGAAATCTCAGGCTCAGAGAATTATCATGAGCGGAGTTGTTTATGTAGATAATCAGAAAGAATTAAAAGCCGGTTCCATGTTCCCGGAAGATACAGTTGTGGAAATCCGGGGAGAATCCTTGCGATATGTCAGCAGGGGTGGTTTAAAACTTGAAAAAGCAATCAAGGAATTTGGTGTGAATGTTTCTGGAAAAATCTGCATGGATATTGGTTCTTCTACCGGTGGTTTCACAGATTGTATGCTCCAAAATGGCGCAGTGAAAGTATATGCTGTGGATGTTGGAAAAGGCCAGCTCCACTATAAACTGCGAAATGATGACCGTGTGGTCGTAATGGAAAAAACGAATATTCGCTACGTTACTCCGGAACAGATTGCGGACCCCGTAAATTTTGTCAGTGTTGACGTATCTTTTATATCATTAAGATTAGTAATACCGGTTGCAGTAACTTTACTGGATGAACATAAAGAAATGGTCATGTTGATCAAACCTCAGTTTGAAGCCGGGAAGGAAAAAGTAGGTAAAAAAGGGGTTGTCCGGGATCCAGCGATACATCAGGAAGTAATTGAAAAAATAGTTGATTTTGTTGAGGAGAATGGATTGCATATAGAGGGATTGACTTTTTCTCCGGTAAAAGGCCCGGAAGGAAATATTGAATATCTTATTTATGTAAACAAATGCAGTTCATTTTTACAATTTGATAAAAAAAATATTATAGATATTGTATCTAAAGCACATGAGGAATTAGATAAATGAGAAATTTCTTTGTCGTTACAAATTCTATTAAAGATCCGGAAATGCAATATACGAATCAGATAATTTCTTTTCTGGAAAGTCATGGTGGGCATTGTACCGGACAAATTCAGACCAGGATGACTCCGGAAGGAGGTTATATTTATGCAGATCCGGAAAAAGTACCAACGGTTACCGAATATATTATTATTCTTGGGGGAGATGGTACTTTTATCCATGTTGCAAAAGACTTAATTGACATTCAAAGACCAATTATCGGTATAAACCTTGGAAATTTAGGATATCTGACGGAAATTGATTCAAATAATTTTGAAAAAGACCTGATTCATATTTCGGATGGAGAATTTCATGTAGAAAAAAGAATTCTTCTTTACGGAGAAATTATTCGCAATGGAGAAGTAATAAATAGTGATATTGCTTTAAATGATATTGTATTAAATCGTTGTCAGTCTATGAGCATCATCGATTTTGAGGTAAATGTAAACCATAAATTTTTGAACCGTTATAGTGCGGACGGAATTATCATATCCACACCAACAGGTTCTACGGGCTATAATCTTTCTGCAGGCGGACCAGTTGTTTATCCAAGTGCAGAAATCATTTTGGCTACACCAATCTGTGCCCATACGTTAAATTCCAGAAGCATCGCATTTTCAGCAGATACCGAAATTGAAATCATTGTTAAAGAAAGGGCGCTGGATAAGAACTTAAATAAAATGGTTTCTTTTGATGGAGAAAGCGAACTTCTTCTTCAAAATGACGATATAATACGAATCCGAAAATCTGAAAAATTCACAAACATCCTTCGGATTAATGATATTAGTTTCGTTGAACATTTAGGAAAGAAAATGAGATAAACTATGAAAAAACCTGTAGTTTTAATGATTTTAGATGGATATGGCCTTTCAAAGGAGATAAAAGGAAATGCGGTAAAAGCAGCAAAAACCCCCTGCCTGAACGAATTGATGAAAAAATATCCTTTTACGGAAGGGCTGGCAAGTGGGTTAGCCGTTGGTCTTCCAGAAGGTCAGATGGGAAATTCTGAAGTCGGGCATTTAAATATGGGAGCTGGTCGAATTGTTTACCAGGATCTGACACGTATTTCAAAATCCATATCGGATGGAGATTTCTTTCAATTGAAAGAACTTCAGAATGCCGTTCGTAATTGTAAAGATCATCATTCGGATTTACATCTATTGGGACTGTTATCCGATGGAGGCGTCCATAGCGATATCTCTCATTTATTTGCATTATTGGATTTCTGTAAGCAAATGGATTTTAACAGAGTTTTTATCCATTGTTTTATGGATGGAAGAGATACTTCACCGACTTCCGGCGTAGAATTCATGAACAATCTTATGGAATATATGAACAAGACCGGTATTGGTAAAATTGCTACGATTATCGGCCGATATTATGCGATGGACCGCGATAATCGTTGGGAAAGAATCGAAAAAGCATATATGGCTTTGACCAAGGGCATGGGAATTTCGGAAAAAGATCCAATAGAAGCTGTCCGGAAATCTTACGAAAGAGAAGTTACCGATGAGTTTATTGAACCTACGGTTATGACGGAAAATAATAGACCTATAGCAGTTATCAAGGATGAGGATTCTGTCATTTTCTATAATTTCCGTCCGGACCGTGCCAGGGAAATTACACGTACTTTTTGTGAGGATGAATTTAAGGGGTTTGAACGAGGAAATCGCATAAAAACATTTTACGTCTGTTTTACGGAATATGACTCTGCGATTCTTAACAAAAAGGTGGTCTTCCAGGAAGAGGAAATCACGAACACATTCGGAAAATATATATCCCAAAAAGGATTAAAACAAGCCAGAATTGCAGAAACTGAAAAATATGCACATGTTACGTTCTTTTTTAATGGTGGTGTCGAAGCTCCGGAACCGGGAGAAGACCGATTCCTTATTCCTTCTCCCAAGGTAGCTACCTATGATCTACAGCCGGAAATGAGTGCTCCGAAAGTATGTGAGACATTAATTGATAAAATCAAATCAAAAGAATATGACTGTATTATCATAAACTTTGCCAATCCGGATATGGTTGGTCATACCGGCGTTTTCGATGCTGTTGTAAAAGCTTTAGAAACGGTAGACCGCTGTGTTCAGAAAACCTTAGATGCAATTAAAGAAGTAGATGGAGTACTTTTCCTTTGTGCCGACCATGGAAATTCAGAAGAGCTGATTAATCTCAAAACGAATGAACCATGGACCGCGCATACGACAAATCCAGTCCCATTTATCCTGATAAATGGTCCGGTTGACAAAAAACTAAGAGACGGTGGTAAATTATGTGACATTGCTCCGACTTTATTAGAACTATTAGGTTTAGAAAAACCAATCGAAATGACAGGAACAAGTTTACTTATATAAATAACTGGAGGATATATTTTGGATAATCGGAATAACACAAACAGAAATAAAGCAACGAATCGACAAAGAATCATAAATGAGCAAAGAGCAAAAAAGAAAAAGGAAGCCCGTCTCATAAGGATTCTGACTTATGTTGTGGTCGCAATATTAATTGCAGTTATTGTTTTGATTGTAGTTTCCTGTAATCGTAAAAAGAAGGAAAAAGAGGGCGTGGAAAGTCTTTCTATTCCAGAAACGATAGAAGAAACCGTAACAGAACCAGCGCGTTCAGAAGTAGAATTAGTTGCCGTCGGGGATGTTCTTATGCATACACCATTATTAAACTATGCAGATAATGGTGACGGAACTTATGACTTTAATAGTATCTTTGATGTAATGCGTAACGATATCTCAAAAGCGGATATTGCTGTATGTAATCAGGAAACACCGGTGGATCCAACCTGTGAACCGGATGGAGGCATCTATTTTATCTTCAATACACCTCCGGAAATTGTGGATGCAGAAATAAATGCAGGTTTTGACATCGCAACCCAAAGCTCCAACCATACCTATGATATGGGCTCCGATGGTGTTTTGAACACGGTTGATTACTGGAAGTCGAAATCGGATAAAATCAAAATGATCGGTGCAAATTCTTCTCAAGAAGAAAGAGATACCATTTTTACTTATGAAAAGAATGGTATCACCTTTGCAATGTTGAATTATACCTATGGTCTGAATGGTTTCGAACTCCCTGAGGATATGCAGTATCTGGTAACCATTCTGGATGATTATAACTATGATCTGATTGTTTCCGATATTCAAAGAGCAAAAGAAATGGCGGATTTTGTTATCGTATTTCCACATTGGGGTTCAGAAGATGTTGTTGGCGAAACAACCGATTTTCAGGACTATTGGGGCCAGGTATTTACGGAAGCTGGTGCAGATCTTATTATCGGAACCCACCCACATGTTTGCGAGAAAATCGAGTGGATAAATGCAAACAATGGTAACAAAGCCCTTTGCTATTATTCTATTGGAAACTACGCCTCCAATCAGCAAGAAACACCAGAAGTATTAGGTGGAATGGCAAAAGTTAAAATCGTCAAAGAGAATGGAAAGACATATATTGATGAGACTTCCACAGGAGTTGTTCCGATAGTTACTCATAATGAGTTTCTGGGTAATTTCACAGACCGTGTTGTCTGCTATAAACTTTCGGATTATACGGAAGACCTTGCTTATGAACACGATATTTATGTTAACGGAAGAGATAATTTCTCTTTAGAAAGATTAAATGAACTTTCCAGTGAAATATTTGGAGAATGGATAATTAGTTATTGATATGAATACTCAACAAAAGAGACCAATTAGAAAAAAAGTGAACCAACGGCCTACAAGTAAGGCTTATAAAAAGAAGCAAAGAGAAAAAAGACTAATTCGGATTATTACCTATATCATCGTTGCTGCTTTAATTGTAACTTTTATTTTATCTGCAGTTTCCTGTAATAAAAAAAATAAGCCGTACCCGGAAGAAATCGAAACAAAAACGGAAGAAGCTGTCCAGAATGATTCGGTTAAATTACTGGCAGTTGGTGACATTATTGCCCACGATACCATATTAAATCTGGCAGAAACAGACAATGGCTATGATTTTTCCAGTTTATTTGCCTTATTAAAAAATGATATTTCATCGGTTGATCTGGCTATTGCAAATGTGGAGACTCCTTTAGGCGGAGGTCCGTACATCGGCTACCCAGCCTTTAATACACCGGATGAAATGGGTCTGGCGGTGATAGATTCCGGTTTTGATGTTGCTTTGCAGGCCTCCAATCACTCGATGGATGCCGGAGCAGATGGAATCCACCATTGCATTAATTTCTGGAAAAATCATAAAAATGAAATTCTAATGGTCGGAATGCATGAATCGGCAGAAGAGGAAAAAGCAATTCCTACAACGACCATCCATGGCATTAAATTTGCTGTTTTAAATTACACTTATGGTTTAAATGGATATGAGCTTCCAGAAGGAGAAGAGTATCTCCTTACCATCATGGATGATTCTTCTGAAGATTTTATTACAGACCAGGTAAAACGAGCTTCAGAAACGGCAGATTTTGTTATTGTTTGTCCACATTGGGGAGAAGAAAATATGTTAGGTGCTCCAAACGATTTTCAAAAGTATTGGGCAGAACTTTTTACGGAAGCCGGAGCAGACCTGATTTTAGGAACCCATCCACATGTAATCCAGAATATCGAATGGATTACTTCCGATAACGGAAATAAGTCCTTATGCTATTATTCCCTTGGTAACTTCGTATCGAATCAGCAATACACGGATACCGTTCTTGGTGGAATGGCTTATATGGAAATCAAAAAAGAAAATGATCAGATTTCTATAGATAATCCATCGGTAATTCCAGTGGTAACGCATAATGACAAGACTGGTGATCCGGTAGTAATACAAACGTATTATCTTGCTGACTATACCCAGGAATTAGCTGACGTTCATGACACTTTATTAAGTGGTTTTAATGAGGACTTTTCCTTAAGTAATCTGCAGCAGAAAGCCAGAAATGTATTTGGGGATAAAATAAAAGATCGTATCCGATAAAAGAATAGTTTTTTATAAATATTTCTTGATATTGATTCATTCTTGTGATAATATATCGTTTGTTAATTTGGTAGGGAGGTTTGGTTTTGTTTTACATAATTGCGACCATAATTATATCCATAGCGAGTGTAGTAATGATTATTGCCATTTGTCTTCAGGAAGGCAAATCTGCAGGTCTTTCCGGTTCCATCAGTGGAGGTTCCGATACCTATTGGAGCAAAAATAAAGGAAGATCCAAAGAAGGCAAGTTAGAAAAGGTAACAGTTATTGTTACAATTGTTTTCTTAGTAATAGCGGTTCTGCTGAATGTAGGATTGTTTACAGGTCATTGATCGTTCAAGCACTCTCAAACGAGAGTGCTTTTTTACAAATATTATAAATGTTAAAACAAGTATGGCAAAAGATAGCATTAAATTAATTTCAAATAATAAAAAAGCCTATCATGATTACTTTATTGAGGACACGTACGAAGCAGGAATTTCTCTGATTGGTACGGAAGTAAAATCTCTGAGAATGGGGAAATGCAATATAAAAGAGTCCTTTATCAAAGAAAAGCATGGAGAACTTCTGGTATATGGCATGAATATTTCTCCTTATGAAAAAGGTAATATTTTTAACCGCGACCCTTTAAGAATCCGAAAGTTGCTTTTACATAAGAATGAAATTCGTAAGATTTCACAACAGATTGCCCAACAGGGTTTTACAGTTATTCCTTTAAAAGTATACTTTAAGGGAAGTCTTGTGAAAGTTGAAGTAGGTGTTTGCAAGGGTAAAAAGTTGTATGACAAACGCGAAGATATCGCTAAAAAAGATCAGCGAAGAGAAGCGGAACGAGAATTTAAAATCAAAAATATTTAAGATACAGGTGACAGAATGGCTATTTGGAATGAAGCAAAAGAATGTATGAGTAGAGATGAAATGACCGCATTGCAAAGTGCACGTTTAAAAAAGATTGTAAATAACGTGTACCATAATGTGGAATTTTATCGTAAGAAAATGCAGCAAAGCGGTATTGAACCGGGAGATATTAATGGTATTGAAGACTTGAAAAATCTTCCATTCACAACGAAAGCGGATTTAAGAGATAATTATCCGTTTGGTTTATTTGCGGTTCCAAAGTCTCAGATTGTGCGTATTCATGCCTCTTCCGGAACAACCGGTAAATCCACCGTAGTAGGCTATACAAGAAAAGATATTGATACCTGGTGTGAATGCGTAGCCAGATGTCTTACCATGGCTGGCCTTGGTAAGGACGATGTAATTCAGGTTGCTTATGGCTATGGATTGTTCACTGGGGGCTTAGGTGCGCATTATGGTGTAGAGCATTTAGGAGCAACTGTTGTTCCCATGTCTACTGGAAATACGAAAAAACTTGTTAATATGATGATTGATTTCGGTGTTACCGGTTTAATGTGTACCCCTTCTTATCTGATGCATATAGCTGAAGTGATAGAAGAAATGGGTGTCAGAGATCAGATTAAGCTGAGAGCTACTTTAAATGGTGCAGAGCCTTGGACCGAAGAAATGCGGAAACAAGTAGAACAAAAATTAGGAATTCAGGCGTTTGATATATATGGTTTAAGTGAAATGATGGGTCCTGGTGTTGCCAACGATTGTATTATGCATTCTGGCATGCATGTATTTGAAGATCATTTCCTTCCGGAAATCATTGATCCAAACACTTGTGAATCCTTAGAAGATAATGTAACTGGTGAATTAGTCTTTACTTCATTAACAAAAGAAGGAATGCCTCTTTTAAGATACCGGACAAGAGATCTTACCAGTCTGACTCATGAACCTTGTGAATGTGGAAGAACGACTGCCAGACTTTCCAGATTCAAAGGAAGAAGCGACGATATGCTGATTATCCGTGGAGTTAATGTATTCCCATCTCAGATTGAGACTGCATTATTATCCATTAACGGAACGACTCCGAACTACCAGATTATTGTTGATAGAGAAGGTGCTCTTGATACCTTACAGGTTCGCGTGGAAGTAGAAGAGAAATTCTTCTCTGACGAAATCCGTGAACTGGAAAAATTAACAAAACAGATTGCACATACCATTCAGCAGGCGATCGGTCTGGCAACACAGGTTAAATTGGTAGAGCCGAAAACCATCGAGCGTACGGATGGAAAGGCAAAGAGAGTTATTGACAATAGAAAGTTTGATTAAAACAGGAGGTAATTATGGCATTAAAACAGCTGTCGGTCTTTTTGGAAAACAGAGAAGGTCGTTTGGAAGATTTATTTAATGTTTTTGGTGAAAACAACATTGATATTAAATCTTTTTCCTTAGCAGAAAGTACGGAATATGGTGTATTGAGATTAATTGTTTCTGACCCGGAAAAAGCAAAAAGTGCTTTGAGAAATGTTGATTTTTCCGCATCACTTACGGATGTGATTGCTGTAGAATTACCAAACGGATTCCGTGGTCTGCAGGATGTAACAGATGCGCTCCCGGCGAATTTAAACATCGAATATATGTATGTTCTTTCCACCGAGGAGAAACATCAGGCTGTCGTATTAAAAATTAAAGAAATAGAAACAGTTGAAAAAGTATTAATCGAAAAAGGTTTTACTTTAGTAGACTGATATATCTTTCGGGGCTGTAAAGGTTTCGACGGGGTTTTAGAAGTATCGTAAGCCACTGGTAGCGGGTAACTACCTAAAAAAATCCAAATTAAAATTAAACGCTAAAACTAATAAATTAGCATTAGCTGCCTAAGCTGCAGCTCGTCGGGTAATAGAGGCCCGCTGCTATTATTTCGGCGTCATCCTTGCGGGGAACTCTGCACTGTAAGCTTTGCCAGTGTAGAACATTCATGAAGCTACCTTAAACGGAAGTCTGTCATTGGGGATTCGTTTCGGGGAATTAAAATTTCAATGACTATAGTGGAAGAAAGCTGTATGGAAAAAATTTCGGACGCGGGTTCGACTCCCGCCAGCTCCAGGAAAATAAAAGAACTACCGTGTGTAGTTCTTTTATTTTGCTTCAATGAAAAAACATTTTAATTATATACACTTTAATAATTATCCTTTTATTTTAAAATATCGTATAATAACATATATTAAAAAGCAAAGGAGAAAAATTACATGTTAGATAATTTTGACAAAAATCTTAATACCGAACTGACTGAGGACGATCTGGAACAAGTTGTTGGTGGAAAAGGATATAATGGAAAAAAAGGAAAAACGAGTATCGCTTGTCCACATTGCCATCAGAATACCAAACGATTCGTTCTGCTAATGGATGGATGGCATTGTCCAGACTGCAACAAACTTGCAAAGAAAAAACAAAACACAAAAAGAAAGTAACAACAGTTTGAAAGGCATCGGTTGCATATATATGTATTGTTAAACCTGCGGATAAAGCAAATGGCATTGAAAGCAAATTCGATGAAATTCTAAAAGAAAACAAAAAATAATACACTTATCTATATAGATGAATGGCTTGTAAACGTGAGGAGGAAACTTTGGAATTCGATAATAAAATCTTCAAGAAACATTATGGAAAAATCTACTTAGATATCATTTGGATAGATGTTATCGTATGTGTTATTTTGATTCTTTTTTATCTTTTGGCATACTTTATTAAGAATATTGATGATAGAACCATGATCAATCTAATGTTTGCTATCGTCATTATTGTATCCATTTCCTTTATATTTATTCTTCCGTTTATGATTTTTTCTTATTTAAGTGCCTTAAACAAATCCAAACAGCAGCAGCAGTACTATTCCAAAGGATGCTTAATTGTCGAGTTGCCTTCGAAGACCGGTTTAAGTTTGGGTTTAAACGACAAAGGTATGTGTCGTTATGAAATAAGCCAGATTTCCAATATCTCTTACACGAGAAGATATATGATAATAGAGGGCGCTATTAAATTACGGAATCCAAATGATGCAAAGGATCATGGCGTATCCTGCAAGGAATTAAAAGTTCCGATTAATTTTCTTGATTATGACAAGATTTTATATTGAAATCGAAAGAATAATAAATAAATTTGATTAGACTTTTATTTGTTGGATACAGTATAATCAAGCAGACAAAAAATACAAGCATAGGAAAACCACGGTATATAAATTGGCCTCACTAAAAAAACATATTTTTCTTATTTTTATCATAATTGCTGTCATTTCTGTGTTTTTAAGTGGATGTGATAACTCAAATAGCGATAAAGCTCAGCAGATCAACTCGCTGGATGACATTAACGAAAGCACCCGAATCGGGTTGCTTATTGGTGCTATCGATGAAAGCGTATTTCTGGATAAATTCCCGAATAGTCAACCTTTTTATTACAATAGTATATCCGATGAAATATCTGCTTTAATCGGAGAAAAAATTGATGTTCTTTTTTGTGATGAGTTAGTTCTTCAGCCTTTATTGGATAGCATAGAGGGGATTGATTTTATCAATCAACCAGTTTATCAACAGCAGTTATCTGCCATTTTTGCAAAATCTGGAGAAAAATCCTTAAATATCTATCGTCAGTTTAATGAATATGTAAAAAAGCAAAAGCAGAATGGTTCCATTACAAAGTTAAGAACCAAGTGGAGGTTTGAATGGAATTCCATTGATTTCCACAAGCCGGATCTTCCAGACAAAAATGGAATTCTTGTATTGGCAACCGGAGCTGATACTACACCTTACACTTATATAAAAGACGGCGAACCGGCTGGTGTTGAAATTGACCTTTTTTATTCTTTCTGTGAAGAGTATGGTTATCAGCCGGAAATCAAAATTATGGGATTAATGGAACTTCTTCCTGCGGTTACCGGCGGGAAAGCGGACTTTGCCCTTTCTTCTTTTGCTTATTCCGATGAAGCTCAGCAAAGCGTCAATTTTAGTCAGCCATATACCAACAGCAATATATATCCTGTTATTCGCAAAACCCAGGAAAAGGGGTCTTTCTTTCAAAATATTGTGAATAGTTTCCGGAAAACATTTATTGTAGAGCAGCGATACAAACTGATTTTAAAAGGTATCCTTACCACGGTATTAATTACGATGATCAGCGCTGTGGTTGGTAGTTGTTTCGGTTTCTTAATTTATATTATATGCAGAAAAACCAAGGGGATTTTAACGAAAATCTGTAATGGAATATCCTGGGTTTTAAGAAGTCTACCGGCAATTGTTTTAATTCTTGTTTTATTCTATGTGATTTTTGGAAATACGAATATTACCGGATTCTGGGTTTCTGTTATTGCTTTTTCTTTAAGTGTTGCCTTTTCTTTCTATTCAGAAATGGATGCCTCTGTGAAATCCGTAGACTTTGGACAATTAGAAGGGGCGTACAGTTTAGGCTGCAGTGATCTTAAAGCCTTCTTTATGATTATTTTACCTCAGGCTTTGGGACAATTTCTTCCTGCCTATAAAGGATTGCTTCTTTCTCTTTTGCAAGGAACAGCAATTGTCGGATATATCGCAGTAGAAGACTTGACTAAAATTTCGGATATCATACGTGGAAGGACGTTCGATGCCTTCTTCCCATTAATTTCTACTGCGTTAATCTATCTGTTTTTATGTTGGTTGATATCTTTGATTCTGAAACGAATTGAATTTAAATTTGACTCGAAGCAGAGGTCCAGGACACAAGTCATGAAAAGGTTTCAAAAATGATTGAATTAATTAATCTAAAAAAAGAATATGCGGAATCCACTCCCATTAAATGCATCAATGCAACAATTAATCAGGGAGATGTAATTTCCATCATCGGGCCTTCCGGAACCGGAAAGTCAACATTATTGCGTATGATCAATATGTTGGAAGAACCAACCTCCGGAACCATAAGGATTGATGGAGAGGATATCACGACCAGTAAATCATTAGATAACCTGCGACAGAAAGTTGGTATGGTTTTTCAGAATTACAATCTATTTAACCATATGACCTCCATTGAAAACGTTTGCTTTGGACCGATATACGTGAAAGGAATTGCACCTTCCGAAGCTTATGAATATGGCATGAAACTGTTAGAAAGCGTTGGACTTGCTAAATATGCTTATTCTTATCCGGAGAGACTCTCTGGAGGACAAAAGCAAAGAGTCGCCATTGCAAGAGCATTGGCAATGGACCCGGAAATCACGCTTCTTGATGAGCCGACTTCTGCTCTGGACCCTACTATGATCAGTGAGGTTCAGGAAGCAATTAAAAAAATGGCAGATGAAGGCCGCACCATGATTCTGGTTACCCATGACATGAATTTTGCGGAACGGGTTTCCAATCGGGTATTTTTCCTTTGTGACGGAGAGATTTATGAAGAGGGAACTCCTCAGGAAGTATTTCATTCACCAAAGCGGGAAAAAACGAAAGAATTTATTCTGAGATTAAAGGATCTTCATATTGAAATTGATTCCCCACAATATGATTATCTGTCTCTATATTCCGCTATTGACGTTTTTTCCATTAAAAATTCTGTCGTACAGGAAGTAGCGGAAAAATTAAAAGCAATTCTGGAAGAACTATGTTTTGGTATTATAATGCCGGAATTAAGAGAGAACTTTACGGAACGGACCAGAGTAATTATTGATGTGGCTTATTCTGAATTCAGTAAAGCAGCCACCATTACCGTAAAATGGCATCATCTGGAGTTTAATTATGAGGATAGTAATTATATGCTTCAAAGAAGGCTGATTCGTCATTATGCCTCTTCAACAATATTTGAAGGTGAGAATAGTATTTTGATTATGATATAATTATATTCCTGTAGCAGATACATTTTACTGAAAATCTTGAAGTAAACAACAAAAAGGAGTATTATTGTTGCAAAGGTAGCATTAGTGCTTCTTTTTCTTTGTTTTGAAAGAGGACGCACTATTTTTCATGACATATTCAAATGAAAAGAAGAAAAAAATGAAAACAGGTATTCGAAAATTTATTGGTACAAAAGAGTTGTACTTTACGATGATTAGGGTTGCATGGCCAATCGCTCTTCAGGCTTTAATCACTGTTGGTGTTAACTTAATGGACACCATTATGTTGAGTAGTATGGGTGATGCACAGCTTTCCGCTTCCACCTTAGGCGGCAATTTCTTTAGCTTGCTGAACATCATGTGTATGGGTATCGGTATGGGTGCCAGCGTTCTGACGGCCAGATATTATGGCATGGATAAACCACAGTCCCTTAAGAAAGCCATTACTATTATGCTTCGTTTTTCAACAGTATTAGGTATTCTTTTTACTATTGCGACTGCTTTATTCCCATCGGCAATCATGAGTGTATATACGAGTGATCCAGAGGTTATTAAGCATGGAGCAACTTATCTGTTATGGATTGTTCCAACCTTCTTTACGGGTTCCTTTACAATTACATTAACAACCGTTTTACGTAGTGTTAAGTTGGTTAAAGTTCCTTTAGTATCTTCGATCATTTCTTTCTTTGCGAATATTTTCTTTAACTGGGTATTCATTTTCGGTCATTTAGGTGCTCCAAGAATGGAAATTGCCGGCGCAGCTTTAGGAACAACCATCGCCAGAGTAATCGAGTTTATCATAATTGCCGGTTACTTCTTCGTAATTGATAAACGAGTTCATTACCGGATAAAAGACTTATTTATGAAATGTTCCGACCTTGTTAAGGAATTCTTCAAGATCAGTATTCCGGTCCTTGTCAGCGATACCTTATTAGTACTGGGAACCAACGTTATGTCTATCATTATGGGACATATTGGAAGTACCTACGTTGCTGCAAATGCTGTTTCTTCCATTGTTATGCAGCTGGTTAATGTATTCTCACAGTCCATTTCCAATGCTTCCGGTATTATCACCGGTAACAAACTGGGACAGGGCAGAGTGGATGAAGCTATGAACGATGGCTATGCATTTACCGGTATGGGCGTTATTCTGGGTGTATTTGGAGCGGCAGTTATTATGGCGCTCCGTGATCCGGTTATTAATTCTTACAATATTTCTCCGGAAGCAAAAGAAATCGCGCAGAGTATTATGTTGGCTCTCGCCGTTCTGGTTATTTTCCAGATGACCAACGGTATTTTGACCAAAGGCGTATTAAGAGCTGGTGGTGATACCCGGTTCCTTATGATTGGCGATATTCTGTTCCTTTGGGTTGCTTCCATTCCTTTTGGAGCTCTAGCTGGGCTGGTATGGCATTGGCCTCCATTCTGGATTGCAACCATGTTGAGAATAGATCAGGTATTCAAATGCATCTGGTGTCTGTGGAGACTGAAATCCGGAAAATGGATAAAAGTGATTAAACCTGCAGAAGACGAATCTTAAACTATCTGAAAAACAGGGAAAGATTTACGGTCTGGACCTTTATTTTGACTTCTTAGGTGCAATTCCTTATCATTTTAAATATCCAGCCTGCAAAAAAACATTGAATAAATACCAGGGAAGTAGTAAAATCCCATCAAGCTGGGGGCGCCGAAAGGCTGAGATCTGAAAAGAGAACCCTTATTACTTGATACGGTTCGTACCGTCGTAAGGAAGCAGATTTTTCTTCAAGTAATCTCCGGCTAAGGAGGTTTTTTTATGAATAAAATTACAGTTAAGACTCTGGTTTTTTCTGCAGTGGCGATTGCTCTTGCCACAGTTGCATCTTTTATTAAAATTATTGACCTGCCGTCCGGTGGTGCCGTTACCTTATTCAGTATGCTGTTTGTGGTTTTGATTGGATATTGGTTCGGACCATCCATTGGCTTAATTTCTGCTGTTGTTTATGGAATTCTGCAATTTGTCATTAATCCCTATTTTCTGACTTTTGTGCAAGTTTTATGTGATTATGTATTCGCATTCGGCTGCCTGGGACTTTCCGGATTTCTACACAAAAAGAAATTTGGTCTCCAAACCGGCTATCTTCTCAGTGTATTTGGACGTTTTGTATTTTCTGTTATTTCCGGTGTCGTGTTTTTTGCGGAGTATGCAGAAGGTACCGGTCAAGGGCCTTTTATTTATTCGGTTTTATACAATGGCGCATACTTAGGATTAGAGGCAATCATCACTTTAATTATTATTTCTATTCCGCCTGTAACAAAAGCGTTGAATTACGTCAAAAAAATGGCTTTAACCTAAGATTCAGTCGATATCTGTTGCGAATTGTGATATAATTTTTTCATGGCAGATTTGACGAAAGATTTAATTAAATCAACAGAAACTAAAGAGCCTGTTCGTCTCAATAAATTCTTGAGCGATGCAGGCTTTTGTTCAAGACGGGAAGCGGATCGTTTCATTGAAGCCGGGAAAGTTCTGGTAGATGGAAAAGCAGCGGTTATGGGGCAGAAAATAACATCTGCGCAGTCCGTAACCGTAGACGGAAAAGAGATTACATCCAACAACCATTTGGTTTTATTGGCTTATAATAAGCCAGCCGGAGTAGAGTGTACGACTGCGAAAGAAAATCCGGATAATATCGTAGATAAAATCAAATATCCCGAGCGGATTTACCCGATTGGCAGACTGGATAAAAACTCAACCGGGCTGATTCTTTTAACAAATGCCGGTGAACTGGTAAATCAGATTCTGAAGGGATCGAATTATCATGAAAAAGAATATATTGTTAAAGTGAACCACCCCATAACCGAATCCTTTGTCCATCAAATGAAAAATGGAGTCGTTATCGAGTTGGAAGATGGGAGAAAGAGGGCTAAAACCAGAAAATGTCAGGTTTTTCCTATCGATGAATACACTTTTACCATCATCTTAACCCAGGGCTTAAATCGGCAAATACGAAGGATGTGTAAAGCCTTAGGTTACGAGGTAAAATCCTTAAACAGGATTCGTATTATGAATATTGAATTGAAGGATTTACCGCTTGGACAATATCGGAAAGTTTCAGAAACAGAAATAAAGAAATTAGTAAAAGCATTATCATAAGTTATGAGCGAAACGAAACAAAAACGAATTAAAGAATTAATTATTAAACTAAACGAAGCAGCAAAAGCGTATTACAAAGAAGACATAGAAATTATGTCCAATTTTGAGTACGACGCTTTATATGATGAGCTGGTTTCTTTGGAGAATGAGACGGGTATTATTTATTCCAATTCTCCTACCCAGAATGTTGGATACGAGAGCAGTACGGAGCTGGTAAAAGAACGTCATGAAAATCCGGCCCTCTCTTTAGATAAAACGAAAGAGCCTCAGGCTTTGGCGGACTTTATTGGAAATCAAAAAGGTCTTCTGTCGTGGAAACTAGATGGATTAACGATTGTTTTAACCTATGAAAACGGTAAACTTCAGAAGGCCGTTACCAGAGGCAATGGTGAAATCGGAGAAGTTGTAACTGCGAATGCAAAAACTTTTGTAAATCTGCCCTTAACGATCCCTTACGAAGGAAAATTAGTAATCCGCGGCGAAGCGGTCATTAAATATAATGATTTTGAGCAAATTAATGTTGAAATTGTTGATGCGGATGCCAAGTATAAGAATCCAAGAAATTTATGTTCCGGATCGGTTCGCCAGTTGGATCCGAAAATTACTGCGGCAAGAAGAGTAAATTTATATGTTTTTTCTCTGGAAAGTGCAGATATGGATTTCAACAATTCGAATGAGCAGAAATTTCTTTGGCTGAAAACTCTGGGTTTTTCTGTGGTTCCATATAAGGTTGTAGATAAAAACAATATGGTAGAGGCCGTAAAAGAATATGCCAAAGAAATCGAAACCTTTGAAGTACCTTCCGACGGTCTGGTTCTTCTTATGGACGATATCGAATATGGAAGAAGCTTAGGAAGAACAGCGAAATTCCCGAAGAATGCCATTGCATTTAAATGGAAAGATGAATTAGCGGAAACGACTTTAATTGAAGTAGAGTGGTCTCCTTCCAGGACGGGTTTGATTAATCCGGTAGCGATTTTTAAACCGGTAGAACTGGAAGGAACGACCGTCAGCCGTGCCAGCCTTCATAATATCAGTATTATAGAAGGACTGAAGCTGGGAATCGGCGATACCATAACGGTTTATAAAGCCAATATGATTATTCCTCAGGTTGCAGAAAATCTTACGGGACGAAATGATTTGGTTCCGCCTTGTACATGCCCGGCTTGCGGTGGTCCTACGGTTATCAAAAATGAAAACGATGTCAAGACCTTGTATTGCATTAATGAAGAATGTCCGGCGAAAAAGATTAAATCTTTTGCCGATTTTGTAAGCCGGAATGCGATGAATATTGATGGTATTTCGGAAGAAACTCTGGAAAAATTCATCGGTTTTGGCTTTATAACGGACTTTTCTGATATTTTCAAGTTGGAGCAGCATAAAGAAAGTATTATTGCCATGAATGGATTTGGTGAAAAATCCTATGAAAATATAATCAATTCCGTTAATAATGCCCGCCAAACTACTGCGCAGAGATTGTTAAATGGACTTGGAATCTTAGGAATCGGTCCGGCTAATGCGAAAATAATCTGTGATTATTATAAGGACGATTTTTTTGCAATTATGAATTCAAATGTGGAAGAATTAACGACTATCGAAGGTATTGGAGCTATTCTGGCGAAATCTATTGTTGATTATTTTGCAGATGATAATAATCGACAGATTACCTTGGATTTATTACAGGAAGTAAAACTGGAAAAAAAAGAGGAATCCGATGATTCTGATAAACTGAAAGGAAAGACCTTTGTCATCACAGGAAGTTTGAATCATTATGAAAATCGAGATCAGTTAAAAGCGGAAATCGAAGCAATGGGAGGAAAGGTAGCCGGAAGCGTTTCTTCCAAGACTAGTTTTCTGATTAATAACGACGCTTTATCCAATTCTTCTAAGAATAAAACTGCAAAATCTTTGGAAATTCCGATAATTACGGAAGAAGAATATATTTCTATGTTTAAAAATGATTGATAAAGTCATATAATCATCGATAAATAAATAAATGTGAGGTGTAAGTAAATGCCAATTAAAGTACAGAAAGATTTACCGGCGAAAGCTGTAATTGAAAAAGAAAACATATTCATAATGGATGAAACAAGAGCGATTTCTCAGGATATCCGTCCTTTGGAGATTGCTTTGGTAAATCTTATGCCTTTAAAAGAAGATACGGAAATTCAACTGATTCGTGCATTATCCAATACGCCATTACAGGTCAACCTGACCTTTATTGCACCTTCCCATCATAAATCAAAAAATACGCCGGTTTCTCATTTGAACCAGTTCTATAAAAAATTCGAAGAAATCAAGAATCAAAAGTTCGATGGTCTTATTATTACCGGTGCTCCGGTAGAGCTATTAGAATTTGAAGAAGTCGATTTCTGGGATGAAATCGTGGAAATCATGGATTGGTCGGAGAACAATGTAACTTCTACGATCTTCTTATGTTGGGCGGCTCAGGCTGCTTTATATCATTTCTTTGGACTTAAGAAATATACGATGAACAAAAAAATTTCCGGCGTTTTCCAGCACACCGTTCATAACCGTAAGATTCCTTTAGTACGTGGTTTTGATGACGTATTCTGGGCACCACATTCCAGAAATACGGAAATCCGTCAAAAAGATATTGCGAAAGCGGAAGGTATTACGATTTTAGCAGATTCAAAAGAAGTCGGCGTCTTCTTATCTATGGCAGAAGATGGAAAGAAAGTATTTGTTATGGGACATCCGGAATATGATCGTAATACGTTAGATTTTGAATATAAAAGAGATACGAAGAAAGGATTAAATCCGGAAATTCCAAAGAATTATTATCCGGATAATGATCCTTCCAAGAAGCCTCAGCTTACCTGGAGAGGCCATGCCAATACTTTGTATACCAATTGGTTGAATTATTATGTATACCAGGTAACTCCATACGAAATCGAGCAGATCCGTAAATGAAATCTCCTGTCATCAGCAGAGTTTATATAATTGTATCTATGATCATCTTCGGAAGTATCGGTGTATTTATCAAATTCATCGGTTTTCCGAGTAGCTTTATATCCATGTGCAGAGGCCTTTTGGCCTTTGTATTTATGGTACTTTTTGTAGTGATACGAAAAAAAGGCTTCAACTTTGCGGCAGTAAAGAAAAATCTTTTACTGATTATCCTTTCCGGTGCGGCTATCGGCTTTAACTGGGTTCTATTATTTGAGTCCTACAAATTCACAACGGTTGCCGTTTCTACATTATTCTATTATTTTGCTCCGGTATTGGTTATTGTTTTTTCCCCTTTACTGTTTAAGGAAAAAATAACTTTACAGAAAATCATCTGCGTTATCATTATTTTAACCGGTTCCGTCTTTGTATCAGGAATACTGGAATCGGGTTCCAATAATCAGGTTTCTTTTGCCGGTATTGCTCTGGCTTTAGGCGCCGCTGTTCTATATGCTTTTGTTATTATTTCAAATAAAAAACTATCTGCTGTTCCAGCCATCGACCGAACCATGGTACAAATGCTGATGGCTGGATTCGTAATGGTTCCATATACCTTCCTTACCGAAGATATTTCCACCTTTACTTTTGATATAAAATCCATCTTTTTCCTTCTGATTGTCTGTATCGTTCATACGGGCGTTGCTTATATGCTTTATTTTGCTTCTTTGGACGGTCTTCCTGCACAGACTTGTGGCATCTTAAGCTATATAGATCCCGCTGTTGCGGTTATTTTCTCCATGACGATTCTTCAGGAAGGAATTTCTGTTTATGGAATGATTGGTGCTGTGTTGATCATCGGCGGGGCAGTGTTATCTGAAATTTCTATCCATAAATCAAAAATCTAACCCGGATGTATTGTTGACATCACGGATGAAAAAGTTTAAAATTCAATTAATTGTATCTTGTACAATGAAAACTAAATAAGGAGGTGCTCCTCGTATGCTACCAGTATGGCTTTTTATAGTCGTTGCTGTAGTTTGTTTTGCTGTCGGAGCTGTTATTTTCTGGTTTGTATCAAAAAATGATTCGAAAAAGAAATATGATAACAAAATCGGAAGTGCGGAAGAAAAAGCTAGAACCATTATTGATGATGCTTTAAAAACAGCTGAAAGCAAAAAGAGAGAAGCGCTGTTAGAGGTTAAAGAAGAATCCATTCGTGTAAAGAATGATTTGGAAAAAGAAACCCGTGAGCGCAGAAACGAATTACAGAAATACGAGAGAAGAGTTCTTCAGAAGGAAGAATCTGTAGATAAAAAGAGTGAACAGATCGAAAAACTCCAAAACTCTTTAAATCAGAAAGCAGCAGATTTAGACCGACAGAAAGAAGAACTGAAACAAGTTAATGCACAGCGTACTATGGAACTGGAAAGAATCTCTGGTCTCACCTCCGAGCAGGCAAAGGAAATCTTACTGAAAAGTCTTGAGGAAGAAGTTCAACTTGACGCTGCCAAGATGATTAAAGAAGCGGATGCCCGTGCAAAAGAAGAATCTGAAGAGAAAGCGAAAGAATACATCGTTTCTGCAATTCAGAGAAGTGCGGTGGATTATGTTTCCGAATCGACAATTTCTGTTGTGCAGTTGCCAAATGATGAAATGAAAGGCCGTATTATTGGTCGAGAAGGCAGAAATATCAGAGCCTTAGAAACCATTACCGGTGTTGATCTGATTATTGATGATACACCAGAAGCCGTTATTTTATCTGGATTTGATCCGGTAAGAAGAGAAGTAGCAAGAATTGCTCTTGAAAAACTTATTGTTGATGGCAGAATCCATCCTGCAAGAATAGAAGAAACTGTAACCAAAGCCCAAAAAGAAGTAGAAAAATTAATTAAGGAAGATGGTGAAGCTGCCGTACTTGAAGTCGGTGTTCATGGAATTCATCCAGAATTAGTACGACTTCTGGGTAAGATGCGTTACAGAACCAGTTATGGTCAGAATGCATTAAAGCATTCCATCGAAGTAGCTACTATTTCCGGCTTATTAGCCAGTGAAATTGGTGTTGATGTCCGACTGGCAAAACGTGCAGGCCTTCTTCATGATATAGGTAAAGCAATTGATCATGAAATTGAGGGTTCTCATATTCAGATTGGTGTGGATTTATGTAAGAAATATAAGGAATCCGCAGTTATTGTCAACGCAGTTGCTTCTCATCATGGTGATGTTGAACCAGAATCCCTTATTGCTTGTATTGTTCAGGCGGCAGATGCCATAAGTGCTGCAAGACCTGGTGCAAGAAGAGAAACATTGGATACCTATACCAATAGATTAAAACAACTCGAAACTATTTGTAACGAGCAAAAAGGTGTTGATAAATCCTTTGCAATTCAGGCCGGTAGAGAGGTCAGAGTAATGGTTGTTCCAGAAAAAGTTGACGATGCCCAGATGGTAATCATGGGAAGGGATATCGTTAAACGTATAGAAGATGAACTTGAGTATCCGGGACAGATCAAAGTTAATATTATTCGTGAATCCAGAGTAACGAATTACGCTAAGTAATGAAACATTAACAAAAGAGAAAAGGACGTAAATTTTTTGAATAAAAGGTTTACGTCCTTACTTTTTGTGTTATAATGGCTTTTAATTATTTTTTAACGAATTAGCGCGTTAAAATCTTTAGGAATGCGAGGAATATTGTATGTCATTAATATTATCGAAAAAAGCATTGGCTGTGAAACCTTCTTCAACCCTTGAAATTACAGCAAAGGCAAAAGAAATGAAAAATCTCGGTAAAGATGTTATCGGTTTTGGAGCTGGGGAACCGGACTTTGATACCCCGGACCACATTTGTACTGCTGCCAAAAGAGCGATTGATGATGGGTTCACAAAATATACAACTGCTTCTGGTATTACTGAATTAAAAGAGGCCATTGCAAAGAAATTCCGTAATTTTAATCATATTGATTATACTCCGGAACAAATTGTTGTTTGTAATGGCGGCAAACATGCTTTGACCAATGTTTTTACAGCAATCATTAATGAAGGCGATGAGGTAATCATTCCTGCTCCATATTGGTTGAGTTATCCGGAAATCGTTAAATTAGCTGGCGGAACTCCTGTAATTGTTCGAACAAAGAAGAGTAATTCCTATAAGATTACCATAGAAGAACTGGAAGCTGCTTTTACAGAGAAAACAAAAGCTTTTATTTTGAATTCCCCATGTAACCCGACCGGAATGCTGTATGATAAAGAAGAAATCCAGCAGATTGCTGATTTTGCCGTAGAACATGACATTTATGTAATCTCAGATGAGATTTATGAAAATCTTTGCTATGGAAAAGAAGAGCCGATCAGTATTGCTTCTTTAAATGAGGAAATATACAAAAGAACCATTACTGTTAATGGTCTTGCCAAAAGTTATGCCATGACCGGCTGGCGAATCGGATATGCCGGAGCTCCTTTGGAAATCGCTAAGATTATGGGCAGTGTTCAGTCTCATCAGACTTCAAACCCGAACTCCATTGCCCAGATGGCAGCCCTTGCAGCAATATCCGGTGACCAGACTTGTGTTCGTGTCATGAATGCTGCTTTTGATGAAAGAAGAAAATATATTTATGAGAGAGTCTGTGATATTGATGGTCTTTCCTGTATTGAGCCAAAAGGTGCTTTCTATGTATTTGTAGATATCAATGAACTCATTGGAAAGAAATACAATGGACAGGTAATCTCCAGTGCTGCGGATATTGCAAAGTTCCTTATTGAGGACTATTACGTGGCAATCATTCCTTGTGACGATTTTGGATTCCCGGATCATTTCCGACTTTCCTATGCGATTTCTGTTAATGAAATTGATAAAGGAATGGACCGGATCAAGGAATTCTGTCAAAACTTAACGGATTAAAAACCGCAAAAAAAATACCCCGAAGGGTAAAATGCAGGTGGTGGGACTTGAACCCACACGAGGTCGCCCCCGCCAGATTTTGAGTCTGGTGCGTCTGCCATTCCGCCACACCTGCGAATATTTGTTTAATACTTCTTAAACCGAAGTAAATAATAACTGAAAAACCTTGAAAAATCAACCTTTTTTAGCAATCCTTTGATTAAATTATTTTATATTGCTTTAATGCCTTTTACAGAAAGTACAACAAATTTTGTTGTACTTTTTGTTGTACTTTTTGTTGTATATCAAATTACAATTTTCATCTTTCCCATTTCTTCCGCTTTTGTGTTCGGCAGAACATGGGCATATAGATCCATAGTCATGGACAAATTAGCATGTCCTAAAATAGTTTTTAAGGTTTGCGGATTCATGCCTTGCTCAATACATCTTGTTGCAAATGTTGCCCGGAAACCATGAGCAGAAAATTTTTTAAAATGGATATTATTTTTTTCCATTCTTTGAAAAATATGTTTAAGGCATGTACTGATTATTGCAGAATTAACAATATTTCCATTTATTCCCGGAAAAATCCGATTATCAAAACAAAGAATAGATAAATCCTCATTCTGTCGGTTCTGATCCTTTAAAATGCCTTTTATGGATTCCGTTAAAGGAATATCCCTGATACTGCTTTTCGTTTTTGGTGTATCAGAAATAATAAATCTGTTATCAGATACTCGGCTAACTGTTTTATTAATGTGTATTACATTATTGAACAAATCCACATCAGACCATTGAAGAGCTGCAGCTTCACCCAATCGGCAGCCGGAAGAAATCAAAAAAGCAAAAAGATTATAATAATATGTATTTTTTGCGTATTCAAAGAACTGTTTCTGTTCTTCTTCGGTTAATGCCCTATGAATTGTTTCCGAAGCTTCTTTTTCTGTCCTTTTAAGGTTATTGATCGTTGAACATGGATTAAAATTAATGATTCTGTCCTTTATTGCATGATCCATAACCATATTAACAACCGAAAGAGTATGTTTTACGCCTGAAGTAGTTAAGGTTTTCAATAACTGATTCTGTAATTTAATAATATCAGATCTTTGAATATCAATAATTTTCAAAGATGTAAACCATTTAGGAAGCCTTTTATAACATCTTTCATTATCGTAAATCGTTGATTGTTTTACTGTTCCGGGTCTTTCCGCTAACCATTCATCATAGATTTTTGAAAAAGTGATTTTAAATTTATCAATGTGCATATGTTCCGAAAGGGCAATCTTTTTTTCTGCTGCCTTTTCTTCACATTCCCGGATTGTCTTTCCGTAAACATAAAAAGATTGTTTCTGATATGTAAATTTATACATATAACAATTTTTTTTGCTAAATAAGAAAATCCTTTAGGTAATTTCTTCATGTGTTCCGCCTTTCCTGATTAGCAGAACCGCAGACGATTATAATAATATCTTTATAGTCTGTTATCTGCAAGTATTATTTATTAAATTGCTTTATATTGATAATATTTTTATATCGCATTATTTGAAATATTAAAAAATATAAAAATAATAAGCATTATTGTTTTATTGTTTTATTTCTTCTT
>JAZRYR010000016.1:0-61726 GCA_045600845.1 Lachnospiraceae bacterium
CCGGCAATCATATCGTCATAGATGGTCGGAGCGATCAGGCCGCCCTCGCCCTGCGAAATGACCAGTCCGGTCTTTTCCCCATTGGTTTTTGCTACTTCCTGGGTCTCACAGGAATAGCCTCTTTTTGTTAATTCTTCTGAAAGTTCATTGATTAGCATGACTTTCTCCTTTCTGCCTGATTTTTCAGGCGAATATTAAAATTTTTTAGTGTCAATTCTTATATGTCTGAAAATTTTCTGGATAAGAAACAAATGCAAAAAACGACTCATAAAACATTGAAATAATTTTTTCAGAAGAGGTAAAAAACAGTGAAAAAATTTCGGACATATAGAATGCAGAAATAATTGAAAGGGAATTGTGAAAATGGAAAAGCAGGACAAATACACATTATCCATCAATGAAGCTGCAGAATATTTTGGAATAGGCCAGAAACGTCTTCGCCAATTTTGCCGTGAGCACCCAGAATCTGATTTTCTCCTCTGGGTGGGGAATCACGTTCGTATTAAAAAGAATAAGTTTGAGAGGTTTCTAGATGGGCTGAATACAATTTGACATTTTATATTTCATTAAAACATGTTATTATAGATGGGTCGTTTGGCCCTAGAAAGGGTATGAATGGATAAAAGAGATACTAAAGGAAGGGTTCTCTGGAAAGGAGAATCTCAGAATCGAACAGGAGCAAATAAGGGGTTATATACATATAACTATAAAGATGAATTAGGCCGAAGGAAAGTATTGCGCAGTTGGAAATTGGTGGAAACAGATTTGGTTCCAAACGGAAGACGCGCTGGAAAGGCGCTTAGGACCTTGGAGGCAGAACTGAAATATGTAAAAGATACTCCAAAGTGCAGTAGCGGGCCTTGCGAGACGCTGGATTCACTTTTTTACCGAAGAATGAGCTTGAATACACCAGTACCAAAAGCAAGCACAAAAGAGCATTATAAGAGCCAATACCGCATATACATTAAGGATGCCATCGGTTACTATCCTGTAGATTCTATCACGAGAACGCACATTGAAAATTTTATCGGAAATCTATATGAAAAAGGCTTATCGGATGCCACTGTTGAACGTCTGGTGCGTATCATTTCCGCCACATTGAATTATGCAATCAGCCTAAAATTTATCAACGAAAATGTTTGTAAGGGCATCATGGTAAAACAACAGGAAGGACGGAAAGTTCATGCATTGACATTGACCCAACAACAGAATCTAAAGGATTATGTCAGTAACAATTCACGATATTGTTTCTGGAAGGATTTCATAATATTTCTTCTTGGAACAGGACTTCGTGTCTCAGAAGCCGCTGGTCTGACATGGGACTGTGTCGACTTTGAGAATAATATTATTTTTGTTAACCAGGCCCTGGTCGTTTATAACAACGAGTCAGGAAAAGAAATGATGGCTATCAATTCTCCAAAGTCCAGAAAAGGAAAACGCAAAGTGCCGATGACCCGGGAGATAAGTGAAATGCTGACGGAACGTTATTTGGCTTATGTATCTCAGCCAAAATCAAAAAGTGTTTGTTTTGGGAATGAGAGTGGATTCGTATTCTGCAACAAGAAAAATAATGTTATCAATCGGAACAACTTTGCTTCAGTTATGCGACGGATTCGACAGTCGTATAACAAAGAAGAGATCATAAAAGCAAAGAAAGAAAAAAGGAATCCAATTCTGATGCCGGAATGCGGAGCACATGTACTTCGGCACACTTTCACAACCAGATTGTGTGAGTCATCATCTCAGCTTAATGTTATCCAAAGTATTTGTGGGCATGAAGATATCAAGACAACACTGGATATTTATGCAGAAGTACACGACGAAGTAATACAGGAAGTAATTAGCGGATTGAACGCGCTGAGTGTTTATGAATGTTGAAGGAATTAATTGAAAAAATGTAAAAAAAGGCGTTCATTTTACACAGATTTACACAAATTTTACACAAAACCGCAATTTTTCACGATTTCCGAAAAAAAGAAAAAGCTCAGAAAACGTTGATTTTCCAAGCTTTTTCGCCAAGCTACTGGCCAGAATCGAACTGGTGACCTCGTCATTACCAATGACGCGCTCATACCGACTGAGCTACAGTAGCATAGGTTATGCAAAAGCACTTGAGAATAATACAATAAAATTGAAATGATTTCAACACGAAATAACAAAAAGTCGATAATATTTTTTCTGAGTAGGGCATTTTTGATTGTCTGCACCATATTTTTTGCTGTTTTTCTCCTTACGGGATGCAGTGAGATTAAGCTGGCGGCAAAGGATAAAGAAGTATTTCTGACAGTAGATGATATTGTCCTGTCAAAAAAAGAAGCGGTATTTGCCTTACTGGAGCAGAAATATCTCTATGAAGGAAGCGAGCGGGATTCTTCCATCTGGGCGAAAAAGGCTGGCTCCATAACTATGGATGAATATGTGAAGGAATCGGTGCTGGATCAGCTGACGAAATGGACCGCTTCCGTTGTTATGGCGGATAAGCTTGGCATCTATATGACCGATGAAGACAAAAATGCTGCCGGAAAAGCGGCAGAAGAATTATATGACCGGATCATCTCTGTTTCACAAAGCAGTACCTATACCACCGATCTGGAAGCTGCCAGAGCGCTGTATGTAAAAAAAGCGACGTTTGATCTTGTTTTTGACAGTGTGACCAAAGAATTGGAAGAGACCATTACGGAAGATTCTACAAAAGTAATAAAAGTAAATTACTGTATCATTCCGCTAAAAACCGTTTATGAGGGCGCAAAAGAAATCTATAACCGGATAAAATCCGGAGAATCCTTTGAAAATGTGTGCAGGGAAGCTGGTTATGAGCCGGTTATGGGACAGACGATGGCCCGAGGAACCATGAACAGCAATTTTGAATCGGTTGCTTTTGCTTTGGTGGACGGAGAACTGAGTGAAGTTGTGGAAAGTAAAGATGGGTATTATCTGATTCAATGTGTGGAAGACAGAATGTTGGAAGAATCTGCGGCAAATTATGACGAGACCTTAATGAAAGCAAAAAATGAAAAGTTTGACGATTATTACATTAATTTTGCAAAAGATCATAAATTAGGTCTGGATAAAAATTATTGGAAAAAGATAAAAATGACAGGACTGTAAAATGAAAAAAACAGATATTATTGTACCGGTTTTTAATGAAGAAGAAGGAATCGTATTTTTTTACGAGGAAACGAAGAAGGCCATCGCTGGCTGCGTAGGCTTTGATTTTGGCTTCATTTTTATTGATGATGGGAGTAACGATAATACGCTGAAGGTTATAAAAGAACTGTCGGAAAAAGATCCGAAAGTAAAATATATTTCTTTCTCCAGAAATTTCGGAAAAGAAGCGGCTATTTTTGCCGGACTTCAGGCTTCCTCCGGAGAATATACGATTCTTATGGACTCTGACCTGCAGCATCCGCCGGCCTTAATTCCGGAAATGTTAAAAGCGGTAGACGAAGAAGACTTTGGAGCAGCAGGAGCGAAAAGAAAAACAGGTTTCTTCTCCCGGGCTTTTGTGGGACTGAATAATAAGTTGTCCAGCGTCAAGCTGCAAAAAGGGGCTACGGACTATATGTGCATGTCCCGAGCTTTTGTGGACGCAATCTTGAAGCTTTGTGAAACCCAGCGTTTCTCCAAAGGACTTTTCGCCTGGGTTGGATTTAAGGTGAAATGGCTGGATTATGAGCAACCGGAACGGATGAAAGGAAAAAGCAAATGGAATTTCGGTAAGCTGTTCCAATATGCGACGGATGGCATCACTTCCTTTAGTACGGTTCCGTTGACACTGGTAACCTGTCTGGGAGCAATCGTATGTTTTCTCGCATGTATCTATATTCTGATTACGTTGATCAAAACATGGATTTTCGGAATTGATGTTCCGGGATACGTTACGACCTTAGTCGTTCTTCTGTTTATGGGAGGAATCATTATCCTGGCTATCGGTGTTTTGGGAGAGTATATTGGAAGAATCTATATGGAATCGAAAAACCGGCCGCTGTACATTACAGCGGAAACGAATCTGAAGAAGGAAAAAACAATCGATAATAACGAAAATCCGGAAGAAAGAAATCTATGATAAAGACCGAAGGAAAAAATTTCATAAACAAAAATATGGCGATATTATTGGCGTTTCTTGCGCCGATCGTTATTTTGATATGTCTGTATATAACAAGAGGAATTTTCCCATTCGGGGATGAAATGTATCTGAGGAGCGATATGTATCATCAATACGCTCCTTTCATGAAATTGTTCCAGAACATCCTGAAATCCGGAAATAGTCTGGAGTATACCTGGAACATTGGCCTTGGTGCGAATTTCGTAAGCACCTTTGCTTATTATCTCGCCTCCCCATTGAACTGGATCGTAGGGATTCTTCCATCGGATCTCATACCGGAAATCATGAGTAGCTTTATCATTCTGAAAGCCGGTTTAATGTCTGCGACTTTTACCTATTATCTGACAAGAAAATTCGGGAATAAGAATCTTTATTCCGTCTGCTTCGGCATTTTTTATGGGATGTCCGGTTATATGTGTGCCTATAGTTGGAACCTGATGTGGCTGGATTGCCTGGTGCTTTTTCCGCTGATGATGCTTGGCCTGGAAAGATTGGTAAAGCGAGGAAAATGCCTTTTATATACCGTTTGTCTGGGATTATCGGTTTTATCCAATTATTACATTGCGATTATGATGTGTTTTTACAGCGTAATCTATTTTCTCTATCTTCTGGCAGCAGAAACGGAGCTGAATAATCCCAAGGAGGTACTGAAAAAAGCAGGGCGCTTTGTTTTATATTCCTTTATTGGTGGCTGCATCGGTGCGGTATGTGCATTGCCGGCCTTACTGGCCTTATTTGGGACGGCCTCTGCTGGTTCCGGGGTTCCGGCAACCTTCTACGCATATTTCAATCTGCTGGAACTTTTTGCCCATGGCATGATGAATTCCAAAATTACCATGATCAGTGAAGGCTATGTGCCTAATATTTTCTGCACCGTATTAAGTTTTGTCCTGATTCCGCTGTTCTGCATGAATAAGAAAATCAAACTGGGAAAACGTATCGGAAAAAGCATTCTGATTCTTTTTATGTGGTTCAGCTTTGCTTTTAATTGGATGTCCTATATCTGGCATGGCTTCCATTTGCCGAATTCTCTTCCGGCACGACAATCCTTTATCTATATTTTTCTGATTCTGACCATCTGTTATGAAGTATTGATGAAAATCCGTCAGTATGATTATCGACAGATTATTATCTGCTTTGCGGGAGCAATCGGCGCAGTATTTGTCCTTCAGATGCTTTTCAGCGAAAAGTATTCCACGGATAATGCATTTGTGAATGCTGCCTTTCTGATTGCTTATTTAGGAATCCTTTGTCTGAACAAGTATGGAGAAGAGAATAGAAAAGAGAAGAGCAAAGCATATAAAAAATCTTTTCGAATATTGACATTCCTTCTTCTTGCCATTATTTCCATTTCGGAAGTGTCAATTAATGCTGACGTAACCGGTTATAGTACAACAAATCGTTCTGCCTATGTAGAGGACGATGAAAGGATAACCTCTTTATTGAATTCTATTCCGGATACCGATTTTTACCGGGTTGAGAAACAGCAGAGGAAAACAAAAAACGACGGTGCCTGGTCCGATTACCGGTCTGCCTCGATCTTTTCTTCGGTTACCTTAGAATCTTTATCCGACATTTATGAGAGTTTTGGGATGCAGAGTGGAACAAATTCTTTCGCTTATTATGGAAATACACCTCTTACCTCGGCGCTGTTGGGAGTCCGCTATAAGTTGTCCAATTCCGCAATAGAAGACTCTTTATTCACCTATATTGGCGGTGATGAAGAAATGTATTTGTATAAAGCAAAATATTCCCTGCCATTGGGGTTTATGGTGAAAGATACGGTACAGGCGGAATTTAACCCTAAGGGAGATAATCCTTTTTCCATTCAAAATGATTATATTGAAGCCGCAAAGCGACTGGATCCGCTTTTTGAAGTTGGGCGAAGCCTTTCCGGAACGAAAGTTGAATTAAAAGTGGAGAAGGATTCCCGCCAGCTGATTTATGTAAATAAAAAGCTGGACAATTTAAAAGTTGATATTTATCAGGACGGTGAGTTGATTGATTCGAAGAATTATTCGGACCTGGAAAACCGAATGGTTCTGGATTTAGGAGACTATAAATCAGGAGACCGGCTGATGATTTCTTCTACGGACAAGGATGCAGGAACGATGACGATTCTTCCGGCGGTAATGGATTACGAAAACCTGGAGAAAACCATGACAAACCTCAATGAAAATCCATGGAAAGTATCCGAATTCTCCGGTGGGAAAGTATCCGGAGAAGTTGACGTTGTGGGAGAATTTACGACTTTATTCACATCCATTCCTTACGAAAAAGGCTGGAATGTAATGGTGGATGGACAAAAAATAGAATATAAGGGCTTTTATGGTGCATTTATTCTGGTGCCACTCACCCAAGGACATCATTTTATCGAATTTACTTATAAAGCACCCGGTTTAAGAATCGGATTATTGATTTCCATTCTGGCAATTCTGGCGTTAGTTGTTTTCACAATAATTCAAAAAAAGAAAAAGGCGGAAAATAACAAAAAAAGCCTTGAAATAAAGGTACTTTTAGATTAAAATATCAAAGTTGCGTTGAGTAAACACCTCTGTCTATTTTTGAGGTTGTGTCCTGTCAGGTAACTTCAGGATGCCTCTAAAGAGATGAAAGCAGAGGGAAGCAAAAAACAAAAAGGAGGGATATGACATGAGCGTTATATCAATGAAACAGTTACTTGAAGCAGGTGTTCACTTTGGACATCAGACCAGAAGATGGAACCCTAAAATGGCTCCATACATCTACACAGAAAGAAACAGCATCTATATTATTGACCTTCAGAAAACCGTTGGCATGATCGATGATGCATTTGATGCTATTTCTGACATCGCTGCACAGGGCGGCACAATTCTTTTCGTTGGAACAAAGAAACAGGCACAGGAAGCTATCCGTACAGAAGCGGAACGTTGCGGTATGTTCTATGTAAACGAAAGATGGCTTGGCGGTATGCTGACCAACTTCAAAACAATCCAGAGCAGAATTAAAAGATTAAAAGACATCGAAAAGATGGAAGCAGATGGAACCTTCGCAGTTCTTCCTAAAAAAGAAGTTATCGAAATCAAAAAGGAACAGGAAAAACTGGAGAAGAACCTTGGCGGTATTAAAGAAATGAGAAAGGTTCCGGATGCTATTTTCGTAGTTGACCCTAAGAAAGAAAAAATCTGTATTCAGGAAGCTCATAAACTTCACATTCCGGTTATCGGTATCTGCGATACCAACTGTGACCCAGATGACCTTGACTATGTAATTCCTGGAAATGATGATGCTATCAGAGCCGTAAAACTTATTGTTGCTAAGATGGCAGATGCTATTATCGAAGCAAATCAGGGCGAAGAATACGAAGTAGCAGAAGCTCCTGTAGAAGAAGTAGCAGAAGCAGTAGAGGAATAATTCAGATAGATTATCTAAGGAGGATATAATCATGGCAGAAGTTACCACAGCTATGGTAAAACAGTTAAGAGATTTAACAGGCGCCGGCATTTTAGCTTGCAAGAATGCATTAGTTGAATGCGATGGCGATATTGATGCAGCAGTAGAGTCCCTGAGAAAATCAGGCGAAGCTAAGGCTATTAAAAAAGCTAGCAGAATCGCAGCAGAAGGTATCGTAAAAGTTTATGTTGATGGAAATACAGCCGTTATTGTAGAAGTTAACTCTGAGACAGACTTCGTAGCAAAGAACGAAAAATTCCAGAACTATGTTGAAGCAGTTGCAAAACAGATCGCTGCAAGTGATGCAAAAGATGTAGAAGGTCTTCTTGCAGAAAAATGGCTGGAAGATTCAGAAAAGACCGTTAACGATGCGTTAGTAAATATGATCGCTACAATCGGTGAGAAAATCTCCATCCGTAGATTTGAGAAAATCGTTTCTGACGATGTAGTAGTTCCTTATATTCACGGTGCTGGACGTATTGGCGTTCTCGTTGAAGCAAAAGCAGCTAATGATGATGCGAATAAAGAAGCTCTGAAGAATATCGCCATGCAGGTTGCAGCTATGAACCCAGAGTACATCAGCCGTTCAGACATGTCAGATGAAGCTTTAGCAAAACTGAAAGAAATCACGATTGACAGCGCTCTTAATACACCAGATACTCTTCCAAAACCTATCCTGAATAGATTAATTGCAAGAGCATGTGATGAAAAAGTATGGTCTGACGAAGACATCAAGATCTATGGCGAGCAGAAGAACAACATGAACTATCTGTTTAACTTCCTTTCGGAAGCTGCTAAGGGTCAGTTAGCAGGTCTTGCAAACGAAGAAAAAGAAGCTATCGTTGGTGATAAGATCTTTAACGGCTTAGTAGAAGGACGTTTTGCAAAACAGTTAAAAGATATCTGTCTGTTAGATCAGGTTTATGTTAAAGCAGAAGACGGAAAACAGTCAGTAGCAGCTTATCTGAAATCTGCAAACCCAGAACTGGCTATTAAGAAAGTTGTTCGTTTCGAAACTGGCGAAGGTATCGAAAAGAAACAGGAAAACTTTGCAGAAGAAGTTGCGAAACAGATGCAGTAATTATTATTTTAGGTATAACAGAATTTATGGGCTCAGGCTATATGCCTTGAGCCCATTCTTACACTTGGATTATGGAAAAAAAGGCTAAAATTAATAATTTTACAGAAGGGCCGATTCTTGGCCCGCTTTTAAAATTTACTTTGCCTGTATTTGGGGCTTTGATCCTTCAGGCACTATATGGAGCGGTTGATTTACTTATTGTAGGCCAGTTTGCAACAACGGAGAGTGTTTCCGGTGTTGCTATGGGAACACAGTTGACCCATAGTGTAACCATTGTAACCGGTGGATTTGCCATGGGAACAACGATTCTTTTAGGTCAGCTGATCGGCAAGAAGAAAACGGAAGAAGCAGGCAAGGTCGTTGGTAGCAGCATTTGGCTGTTTGCAGCGATTGCGGTTGTCGTTTCTGCAGTATTGTTTATTCTCGCAGGACCGGTATTGGAACTTCTTCAGCTGCCAACAGAGGCAATGCCAGAAGGAATCAGCTATACAAAAATCTGTGGTATCGGTTTCATATTTATAGCTGCTTATAATTTGCTTGGGTCTGTGTTCCGTGGAATCGGAGATTCTACCACTCCGTTAATCACGGTAGCGATTGCATGCGTTGTAAATATTGTCGGCGATCTGCTTTTAGTAGCTGTATTTGATATGGCTGCGGCAGGGGCTGCCATTGCAACTGTTTTTGCACAAGGTATCAGTGTAATCATCTCTTTGTGGCTGATTAAAAAGAAAGGTCTTCCTTTTGCCTTTAGCAAGGAAAGCATAAAACTGAAATTGGGAATCATCGGTCAGATTGTGAAATTGGGAATTCCGCTTGCTTTGCAGGAAATTGTTGTATCATCTTCTTTCCTGGTAACCAGTGCGGTAACAAATTCTTTGGGACTGGTTGCATCGGCAGGAGTAGGTGTATCTTCGAAACTTACCGGTTTCATTATGCTGTTCCCAAGTGCTTATATGCAGTCCATGTCTGCATTTTCTGCACAAAATATCGGAGCAAGGAAAATTGACCGGGCTACAAAGGCAATGCTTCACGGTATCTGGACGTCTTTGGCTTTTGCAACAATTATGGGCTACTTTTCGATTCTTCATGGAGAATGGCTGACGCAGATTTTCTCCAAAGACCCAGAGGTTATTGTCGCAGCGGCCCAATACTTGAAAGCCTTTGGTATTGATACTTTCCTGACATCCATCTATTTCTGCTTTATTGGTTTCTTAAATGGATGTGGAAAGACTACGGTTACGATGATCGAGGGCTTTATCGGAGTCGCAGTCAGAGTTCCAACTTGCTTTTTGTTTAAAGCCATCGGAAATGGCTCTTTGTTCCTGATTGGTATGTCAACACCGGCATCTACTTTTGTTCAGAATATTATCGTCATAATCTATTTTATTCTGGTTAAAAAGAAACTGAACGCTTTATATAGTGGGGGATTAGATTCCGAAGAATTGGTAAATCCGGTGGAAATTATCGAGCAAGCATAAAGTTTATATGGAGTATTCATAAGATATATATTGTGGAAATTATACGATAGTGGTACAATTTCCGTGTATGCATATACACTACTATAAATACGTATTTTTAGGAGGGAAAAAATGAAAACAGTTAAAAGAGTAGCTGCTTTACTGCTCGCTTGTCTGTTTGCTGTTACATTACTCGCAGGCTGCGGTGGAAGCGAACCAGTTCCAGCAGGCTCCGGCAGCAGTAGTGATCCAGCTCCAGCAGCAGGCGGTACAATCAAAATCGGTTACGTTAACCCTTCAACAGGTGCTTTAGCTGGTAACGGCGAAGGCTGTGACTGGGTAGTAAAACAGATCGAGAACTACGTTAATAACGAACTCGGCGGAATCGATGTTGATGGCGCTAAGAAAAACATCAAAGTTATCGTTTACGATTCAACATCTGATCAGCAGACAGCAGCTGACATGGCTCAGAAACTCTGCGTTGAAGATGAAGTTGATTTAATTATTGCTATTCAGACTCCTGAGACAGCAATCCCTGTAGAAGCACAGGCAGAAATCAACGAAGTTCCTTGTATCGGTATCCAGGCACCGGTAGACCCATGTGCTATGGCTTCTGATACACATGATTGGACAGTACATGCATTCTGGACAATCGACAACATCTACGAAGCACACAAAGCTCTTTGGACAGCAGCAGGATTTGGCCCTGGTTCAGGCGCTAAGATCGGTTTAGCATTTGCGAACGATGCTGATGGAACAGCATGGCATGATACTTTCGTAGTTAAATTAGCAGATGATGGATATCAGGTAGTTGATCCTGGCCAGTATCCATCCTTAACAGATGACTTCTCAAACGTTGTTAAAGCTTTCAAAGACGCTGATATTGATATCTTAGCAGGAACAAACATTCCGCCAGATTTCTCTAACCTGTTTACACAGATGCAGTCACAAGGCGTTTCTGTTGATGCTATCACAATGGGTAAATGCTGCTTACTTCCTGGCGACGTTGCAGCTTTAGGCGAGAACGTTGAAGGCATCCTTTCCGAAGTTTGGTGGTCACCATTATATCCATACGTTTCCGGTTTAACAGGCATTAACTGTGCAGACCTTGGTGCAGCTTACTTAGCAGACAACGGCGGCGTTATGCCTCAGCCGGCAGGTTATGCATATGCTTCCTTAGAGCTTGCAGTACAGGCATTCCAGAAAGCTGGAACAACGGACAAAGCAAAAGTTATGGAAGCTATCCGTGGCCTTGACGTTGAAACCATCGTTGGACCTATCAAATATGATAAGGAAATGAACGGATTACAGTATTCTGATACAGTAGTAGCTGGTGGACAGTGGCAGAAGAATGCAGAAGGACAGTGGGAACTCGTTGTTATCGACGCTTCCTTATATCCAGAACTTGCAGGCGCTGTAACAGGTGCTTATAAAGCTGGTAACGCTACACAGAAGTAATTCAAATTGTAACTAACGACTAAATAATGTATAGGTGGAGGGCTTTTTAAGCTCTCCACTTTGCAGATTTAAAAAGCCTCAAAAAGGAGGAAACAATGGGGAATATTTTAACATTTGACCACATTGATGCGGGTTATGGACGTGTCCAGATTCTCCATGATTTATCATTTTCAGTAGAGGAAGGCGAAGTATTTGGTGTTATCGGTCCGAACGGATGCGGTAAAACCACCATGTTTAATGCCTTAATTGGATTAATCGTTCCAAATCATGGAACTATAACCTTTAACGGACATAACATCACAAAGATGAAACCGGATACCAGATGCCATTTAGGAATTGGCAGAACCTATCAGGTACCTCGTCCGTTTGAAGGAATGAGCGTATATGAAAACGTTCTTGTTGCTGCTGTTCATGGTGCAAATCATAATGAGAAAACCGGACGCCAGGTTGCATTGGACGCATTAAAATTAACGGAGTTATACGATAAAAGAGAAATTCGCGCTGGCGAACTTACACTTTTGGACCGTAAACGTCTGGAGATTGCCAGAGCACTGGGAACAGAGCCAAAGCTTTTACTTCTTGACGAAGTAGCAGCTGGTTTAACGGAGGCTGAAGTTCAGGATGTAATTCAGATGGTTAAAAATCTGAAAGCTGCCGGTTATTCCATTATCTGGATCGAGCATGTTATCCAGACCATGGTAGAGGCGACAGACCATCTGATGTGTATGTCCGAAGGACATGAGCTTCTGATTGGCGAACCAAGACCTGTTATGGATTCAAAAGAAGTTGAAGAAGTATATCTTGGTGTAGAAGAGGAGGATGAGGAAGATGAGTGAGCCTATGTTGAAAATCGAAGGCATTCAGGCGAAATATGGTGACTTCATAGCGGTTGCCGATGCTTCACTTGAAGTTCCGGAAGGAAAAATCGTTTCCCTTATCGGTTCCAATGGTGCAGGAAAATCCACACTGATGAGTACCGTTGCCGGACTTCATAAACCAAGTGCAGGAAAAGTGTATTTTAAGGGTGAAGATATTACAGGATTGTCCGCAGATAAGATTGTAACAAGAGGCTTAAGCCTGGTTCTTCAGGGCAGCCACTGCTTTGTTCGTATGACGGTAGAAGACAATCTGATCATGGGATGCTTCCCGAAACATGTAAGAAAGCAGACTCAGGATAGTCTTGAAAGAATATATGATCTGTTTCCGGTTCTGAAAGAAAAAAGGAATGACCTTGCAGGAAGTCTTTCCGGAGGACAGAGACACATGGTTGCTATCGGTAGAGCTTTAATGAGTAATCCGGATATGGTTCTTTTTGATGAGGTTTCTCTTGGACTTGCTCCAAATACCATTAAAGGTATTTATGCACGTATCAAAGAAATCCATAAGCAGGGAACTACGATTCTGTTAGTTGAGCAGGATACCCATCGTGCAATCAAAACCGCTGAAATAGTTGACGTTATGCTTAAAGGAAAAGTAGTTTTAACCGGTTCTCCAAAGGAACTCTCAGAAGACGAAATCAAGAAAGCATATTTTGGTATTTAAGGAGGGAAAATAAATGCAAGTTATACAGGTTATAATTAACGGTATTCTGCTTGGTGGTATTTATGCTCTCCTGGGCGTAGGTATGACAATGATGTTCGGTATTGTTAAACTTACAAACTTAGCACACGGCGAATTCGTTATCATTGGTGCATACTTGTCGACAATTCTGGCAAGTGCTTTGGGCGTTGACCCAATTCTGACAATTATTGTTACCGTTCCTATTATGTTTTTGGTAGGTATGGGACTGCAGGCAGGATTAATCAACAGAGTTATGAAAATCGGTTCAGAGCCGGCTCTTCTGGTTACTTTCGGTCTTTCTATTATTTTGGCAGATGCGATGCTGCTGGTATTCTCCGCAGATGCACAGAGAGCAAATGTTCCTTACAATACAGCTTCTATCAAGATTGCAAATGGACTGAATATTTCAACTCTCGACCTTATTGTTTTTGGAATCAGTTTGGCAACGATCGTTGTTCTGTCTCTGTTCCTTAAGAAAACATTCCTTGGACGTTCCATCCGTGCAACCTCAGATGATTTGGAAGCTGCATCTTTGATGGGCGTAAATGTAAACCGTACTTATGCAATTGCTATGGGTATTGCAATGGCAACCGCCGCAATCGCCGGTATGTGCGTAAGTATGAAATGGGTATTCTATCCAAGTAGTGGTGGCAACTATCTGCTTACCGCTTTTGGTGTAGTTGTTATTGGTGGTATGGGATCGATTCCTGGCACATTGATTGCCGGATTGATCTTAGGTCTGGCACAGGTTATTGGTGGTGCGAACTACGGTCAGCTGATTGCTTATGTATTGATGGTATTATTCCTTGCAGTACGTCCACAAGGCCTGTTCAATAAGTAGAAGGGAGGAGAAAATTATGGAAAATAACGGAATCGCCCTTCGTAAGCCTGTTAAGATTCTTGACGGAATCCCGATGCTCATTATCTGCATCGTTATCTGCGTCGCATTATATGTTTTGGGAATAACAAAAACGTTTTCAAATAATACCATGCGTTATCTGCTCAAGATCTTCCTGTACATCACCATGGGTGAAATGTGGAACCTAATGAGTGGTTTCACAGGTATGACAAGCTTAGGACAGCAGGTATTCGTAGGTATTGCCGGTTACTCCGTTGCAGTGTTTACTAGTACCTTTAAGATGTCCATGTGGCTGGGACTTTTAGTAGGCGCTGTTATCGGTGTAGTATTCGCATTATTGCTTTCATTGATATTATTCCGAATGAGAGGCATGTACTTTGCAGTAGCTACCTGGCTGATTGCAGAGGCGGTACGACTTTGGTTTAACAGCTGGAGATTTGTAAAACAGGGCGCTGGTATGACCATCGCTACAAGCCAGATTCCAAAGGTTCGTGAATTATATATCTACGCACTGACTCTTTGTATCATTGCATTAGTTGTAGTATATATTCTGCTTCGTACGAAGACGGGTCTTGGCTTAACTGCCATGAGAGATGATGCAGATGCATCCAGCTCTGTTGGTGTTAATATTTTTAAATCAAAATTACTTTGCTATCTGATCTGCTCTTTATTCATCGCTTTAGCCGGTGGTATGTTTGCACTTCAGAAAGGTTCTGTCCTTCCATCCTCATCCTTCAGCATTGACTGGACCGTTGCGATGGTATTCATCGTTATTATCGGTGGTGTAGGAACGATGGCTGGCCCGATCTTAGGTGGCATTGTTTATGTTATTCTTTCTGAGTTCCTGGCTCATTTCCCAGGTTGGTCAAATATTATTTTAGGTGCAATTGCTATCTTAGTAATTATTTTCCTTCCAGACGGAATCATTGGTACTTTACAGAAGAAACTGAACTTCGAAATATTCTCACAGAAGAGATTATCGGAACCGAAGAAAGGAAAAGGCCTTAAGGAAAAAGCAAATATGGCTTAATAAGAATGCATTAAGTGAATGGATTTAGATTAAGGGGACCGTTTATCGGTTCCCTTTTTGTCTAACGAAAACCACGCGATAGTCGCGAGGCTCTTTATTATTGTTTATGTTCATAGAAAAATCACAAAAAAAATTAGCACTCTCGACTTGACACTGCTAATTTTAATGTTATAATGCGAATATAACATATATAAGAAATATATCAAATAAAACAGCATACACAACAAACAGGCTATATGTAGAAAGAAACAAATAGTAAGCGAACATAGGAATAGCAAACATCGGAACAACAAACAAATGGTACAGAGTGCCGAAAAACAGAAAAGATTACTTAGGAGGTAATAGATATGTATTTAGCAAGAAGAGATAGTTTTTGGGATGACTTTTTTAAGAATCCTTTTTCCGGAGCGGTTGATCAGGTAAATAGTTCCAGACTGATGAAAACTGACGTAAGAGAAAAAGATAATAATTTTGAGGTTTTTATGGATCTTCCGGGTGTACCTAAAGAAGATATCCAGATTGAATTAAAAGACGGTTATTTAACTGTTTCCGCCAAGAAAACAGCGGTATCGGAAGAACAGAGCAATGATGGAAAATTTATCCGGAAAGAACGTTTTGAAGGTTCTGCGAAGAGAAGCTTTTATGTGGGTGAATATGCAAATGAACAAAACATTTCCGCTTCTTACAGTGACGGTGTATTAAAAATAATTATTCCAAAAGAACCGGAAATTATTCCGGAACAGCCGAAACTCATTACAATTGATTGATCCTCAGAGTACATAGTTACAGGCAGTTAACTGGTTTAACCGAATGATTCTTCCTTTTTAGTGTAAAGGGCACGCTTGCGTGTCCTTTATTGCATCCTGCATAATACGTGATGCGTCAATGATACCGAAAAATGCTCAACATTTTCGTTTCTGTGCATATTTTTCATGTATTCAGCCGTTTCTGGAACGAAAACGAAAAAATCATGCTTTTCTTAGGACAAAAACGAAATTATTAGGCACTTCCCGGAACAAAAACGAAAAAAAAGAGCATTTTTGGTGATTTCTTACATGAGATGACGAGTATGATTTTTCAGATATTCATCTTTTGTGCTTGATTATTAAGTGATAAATTAGTAAAATAACTTTTGTGCTTATCGCACAACGGGGTGTGGCTCAGCTTGGTAGAGCGCTTGCTTCGGGAGCAAGAGGTCGCGCGTTCAAATCGCGTCACCCCGATTTTCTTTTTTGGAGAAATCAACGAATTTTGCAATTCGAGAATTAGTAAAAAACCAGCTCATAAGAGCTGATTTTTATATTTGATGACCTTTTTGATGATGCTTCTATTAGTTCCCAAAACAATATATTAATTGTAGGGTTTCTTATCTTGTAAGCTTCTTCATCCACTTATATTTACGGAAATGGATGAAGGTCGGCAGACATTTAAATATCTGGTCAGATTGTACGACAACAACAACCCATTCTACCGGCCATTTCCACCAGAATGCGGCCATAAAACTTAAAGGCATAACAATTAGCCAGGTAGAAATCAGGTTCATGGCCATAGTGAATTTCGTATCACCGCCACCCTGGATAATCCCGAAACTTACTGGCATCTGATAACTCATACCCACCATAATTACTGCCATGATAACAATCAGTCTTCCGGCAAGTTCCATGGCGTTATCATTTAAATTATACAAAGAGAGCAGCGGATTCTTTAAAAGCACTAGAGCAATTCCTAAAACTAAGCCGATACCAACATCAATGACGGAAAGGGTGCGGCCATCGCTCTTGATCTGACTCATCTCACCACGTCCGATGGATTGCCCGATCATAACTGCGCTCGTAGAACTCATTGCTACAACAATGACTTTCAGATACTGGTAAAAAGTTGTTGCAACAGAATTTGCGGCAATTGCATCCGGACTCATATGTCCTAAAATTGCAGTCTGCATCGGAACGGAAACACCCCAGAGAACCGAGGCACACATAATCGGAATATATACTTTGATAAAATCTTTCCACAGCATCCGATCGTTTTCAAAGAGCCATGCAAATGATAATTTTGAATTTGCGGGAACCAAGGTATCGGATTCCGCTTCAGTTTTTTTGAAAAGACATAATTTTTTATCTTTGAAGATAAGATAAAAGATAACGATCAGCAATTCTAATACTCGGGCAACCAGCGTGCCGATTGCAGCACCGACAATGCCCATTTCCGGAAAACCGAGTTTGCCGAAAATCAAAACATAGTTAATTCCAACATTTACGATTAAAGAAACGATGGAGATGTAGAAAGAAATATTAACGGTACCAACAGCTCTTAAGGCAGCCATTAGAATATTTGTAATGATGTAAAGCAGGAAGGTCCACATGATCAAAAGCAGGTATTTGGTTCCTTCCGAAATAATGTCCGCCTCATTCGTAAAAATCCGTACTAATCCGGATGGAATGCATGCGGAAATGACAACGAGAACGATGCCAACCGCCACCCCGATTTTCAAGGTGATTCCTGTCAGTTTCTTTATTGGTTCTACTTTCCCGGCTCCCCAGTACTGAGCAGCAAGGGCGACAAGCGCATTTCCAAAAGAAAGGGCAAATTGCTGGACAATAAAAAAGACCTGGTTAACGGTAGCGGCACCACTTAATGATGCCTGAGAATAGCTTCCTAACATAATGTTATCCGCCATGTTTACAGAATAAGCAATAATGTTCTGAAGCGCTACAAAAGCGAGCATGCTGAATAGCGTTTTATAGAAAGTTTTATTCTTTGTGAAAAAAGAAGTTTTTTCCATAATCTGCCTCCATAGACTTAAAAATATAACATCATTTTAATCAAAAAATGTCGTTTTTAATACTATCATATTTCACAAAATAATGATATTATATCATTGAGTTTTTATGTGGTTTATGCAACACGGAGTAGCGAAAAACGTGAGGAGAAATACGTTCATGGGAAAAGAAGATTTGCGTGTAATTAAAACATTGGACAGTATTGACAGGTCTCTTTTGGAAAATCTGAAAAAGATGCCGTTTAATAAGATTACAGTAGAAGCTTTATGTAGCAAGGCGCGAATTAACAGAACCACATTTTACAAACACTATAGTGATAAATATGAACTTCTGGATAATTATCTTTCCAGAATATTAGAAGAGTTCCGTGAAGCGAACAATGTAATATTTGTAGATGCGGGGCCGGAAGCAATCAACGAAGACTTATATAAAATGCCGTTTCGGGAAACAGTAGATTTTATTATTTCCAAAAAAGATATTTATGAGATTTTATGGACGGCACAGATCGACCGTAATATTTTTGATGAGATGATTGAAGTAATTGCGGAAAGCATCATCAAAAGGAGAATCGAACAGAACCCGGAAATAAAGACGAATAGTGAAAAGTTTTTTAAGGCATCGCTTTTTGCCAATTTATTTGCCTACAATAATTTAGTTTCTGTGAGATGGTGGCTGGCAAATGATTTTATTATCAGTAAAAACAAGTTTTATCAACTTTTTGACGATATGATGAGAGAAGGAATCTTTAAAGTATTTAAGGAACAATTATAAAGATCTGTTTCCGCTTATAAGTGGAAGACATTAAGGGCTTCAATGGAACGACATAAAAGAAAAAAGTACAGTATAACAGCCGGTATGCTGCCGGATACTCCGGAAATAACGTTCCGTGCGTTCGACTGAAAAAGAAGCGCTTGTTCGGTAAGAAATAAAAAGAATAAATAAACATAAGAGGTTAGTGTTATGAAAAAGTATAACAGAATTATGCTCAAGTTAAGCGGAGAAGCTCTTGCGGCAGAAGAAGGCGGATATAATGAGGCCGAAATCGCCCGCATTGCTGCTCAGGTAAAGGAAATCGTTGATGGTGGCTGCAATGTAGGAATCGTTATCGGCGGTGGTAACATCTGGAGAGGAAAAAGCAATCTGCAGATTGACCGTCCAAAGTCCGACTCTATCGGTATGTTGGCCACGGTAATGAACTGTATTTATGTATCGGAACATTTTCGTGCTGCAGGAATAAAAACAGCGATTTTCACACCATGGCTTTGTTCTACATTTACAGAACTTTTCAGTAAAGACAAGGCAAATGAATACTTCGCAGAAGGCAGGGTATGTTTCTTTGCCGGAGGAACCGGACATCCATATTTCTCAACAGATACCGGTGTTGTTTTAAGAGCTATGGAAATGGATGCAGAAGTTATTCTGGCAGCAAAAAATATAGATGGCGTATATGACAGCGACCCTGCAAAGAATCCGGATGCAAAGAAATTTGATAAGATTTCCATACACGAAGTTGTAGAGCGTAAATTAGGCGTTATCGATCTGACAGCTTCTGCGCTTCTGGATGAACACCAGATTCCGATGAGAATATTTGCCCTCCAGGAGGAAAACTCAATCGTCAACGCCTTAACGGACGATAAGTTCCATGGAACGGATGTAACCCTGAATGAATAAGAAACCGGTTTTCCGGACGGATAAAAAATACTGTGAATTGAATCAATATAAGGAGAAGTAAAATGAACGAAAGACTGGAAAAATATGAAGAGAAAATGTTAAAAACCCTTGATAATCTGGACGAAGAATACCAGGGAATCCGTGCAGGAAGAGCAAATCCGCACATTTTAGACAGAATCACTGTTGACTATTACGGAACTCCGACTCCTCTTCAGCAGGTAGGTAATATTTCTGTCCCAGACCCGAAGAGCATCGTTATTTCACCATGGGAAGCAAAAATGGTAAAAGAAATTGAAAGAGCTATTAATGCATCGGATATCGGAATTAATCCAACTAACGATGGAAAGAGCATCCGTCTGGTATTTCCGGACCTTACTGAGGAACGCCGTAAAGATTTAGTTAAAGATGTTAAGAAAAAAGGCGAAGAATCCAAGGTAGCTATCCGCAATATCCGTCGGGATGGTATTGACCAGTTCAAGAAGATTGCAAAAGCCGGCGAAGTTTCCGAAGACGAAGGAAAAGATCTGGAAGATGAAATGCAGAAACTTACCGATAAATATATTGCAGAAATTGAGAAAAAAGTTGATGCGAAATCCAAAGAATTAATGACAGTATAAAGTCACGGAATTATAAAACGCAGTATCGAATTAAATATTTCAGGATAATTTATACATGAATGTGGAAGATTTAAAAATACCGGAGCATGTAGCGATTATTATGGACGGAAATGGCAGGTGGGCGAAAAAGAAACACATGCCACGAACCTTTGGTCATGCCCAGGGTGCCAAAGTGCTGGAACAGACGTTGGAAGATGCCGATAGTCTGGGAATCCGGTACCTTACGGTTTATGCTTTTTCTACCGAAAATTGGGCAAGACCGTTCGAGGAAGTTCAGGTAATCATGAATCTGTTCCGCGATTACCTTATCAGTGCTGTCGATAAATGCAATCGAAATAACGTACGCTGCCGTATTATCGGAGAGCGCAGCAAACTGGATGACGATATTATTGACGCAATAAATAATCTGGAAGAAAAAACCAAAAATAATACGGGAATTACGTTTATTGTGGCCATAAATTATGGGTCAAGGGATGAAATTACCCGGGGCATTCAGAAAATTGCAGAAAAGGTAAAAGAGGGGAGCATTTCTCCGGAAGAAATTGATGGAGCAATGATTTCAAAAAGTCTGGACACCGCGGACTTTCCGGATCCAGACCTTTTGATTCGCACTAGTGGAGAGGAACGCCTTTCCAACTTCCTTATGTGGCAGCTGGCATATACAGAATTCTATTTTACCGAGGTGCCATGGCCTGATTTTGATAAAAAGGAACTGATAAAAGCAATTGAAAAATATTCCGGACGTGATCGCAGATACGGAAATATAAAATAACACAGGCAGGTTTATATAATGACGGATGATCATAATAATAAAAAATTATTAACGAATAAATCGTTTTGGGTAAGAGTTGCCAGCGGCGTAGTAGGTGGTGCGCTTTTGCTTACGTGCCTTATATTAGGTGGCTATTTCCTTTGGGCCTTTTTGCTTGTCATATCCCTTATCGGTTTGTTTGAATTAAACCGGGCTTTGGAACTCCATTGGGGCGTTTTTGCCTGGGCAGGATACATTGTAACCATTTTATATTATGTCTTATTGATTACCTTGCGTTCTGCAGATTTTGCTTTGATCCTATTTGGGATTTTATTGGTTGTAGACCTGGCGGTGTTTGTTTTCACCTATCCGAGATATCGGTTGGACCAGGTGTTTGCCGGCTTCTTTGAAGTTGCGTATGTTGGCATTGCGCTGTCCTTTATTTATCTTTTAAGAATTTATCCACCATCAGGAGCCTATCTGGTATGGCTGATTCTGATTTCCGCCTGGGGAAGTGATATTTTTGCTTATATCATTGGTATGAAATTCGGAAAAACTCCATTGGTTCCGAATTTAAGCCCAAAGAAATCGGTAGAAGGAGCCATTGCAGGAGTGGTAGGAGCGGCTTTAATGGCGCTGGTTTATGCCATCATTATTTTCCCTTATATTCCAGATGTGCATTATTCTGTTTTTATCTTTCCGGTTATTTCTCTTTTTGGAGCTGCAGCAGGACAGATTGGAGATCTTGCCGCCTCTGCGATTAAGAGAAAAGTTGGAATTAAAGATTATGGCAAATTGATTCCGGGACATGGCGGAGTTCTGGACCGTTTTGACAGTGTTATAATGGTAGCTCCCATCATATATTTAGTAACGATATATCTTTATATAATAGGTTAACGGATGAAAATAATTTCAATTTTAGGTTCTACGGGATCCATTGGAACCCAGACCCTGGAAGTTGTCCGCCAGCACAAGGACCTGAAGGTTGCTGCTATCAGCGGAAACAATAATATAAAATTACTTGCAAAACAAATTTTGGAGTTTACTCCAAAACTTGTTTGCGTTTATGACGAAAATAATGTAGATGGCCTTTTCCGGGAATTAAAGGCCATAGCTCCCCGCGATTTTGATTGCAACGGTGTAAAAGTAGTCTGTGGCATGGAGGGGCTGATTGATGTTGCGGTTTATGAAGAAAGCGACATTGTGATTACGGCAATCGTAGGTATGGTAGGAATCCGTCCGACGATGGCAGCCATACAGGCGGGAAAAGATATTGCTTTAGCGAATAAAGAAACATTGGTCTGCGCCGGAAGCCGGATTATGGCAGAGGCAAGAAAACAGAATATTAACATTTATCCGGTAGACTCGGAGCATAGTGCGATTTTCCAAAGCCTGCAGGGAGAACCGGAAAAATCCATTGATAAGATTATATTGACGGCATCGGGAGGCCCTTTCCGTGGCTATACAAGGGAAATGCTGAAGGAAATTCGCCTGGAAGATGCCTTGAAGCATCCGAATTGGTCCATGGGAATGAAAGTAACCATTGATTCTTCCACCTTGGCCAATAAAGGTCTGGAAGTAATGGAAGCAAAATGGCTGTTTGATGTGGAACCGGAGCAGATTCAAGTGGTTATCCAACCTCAGAGTATCATTCATTCGGCGGTTCAATTTAGCGATGGCGCGATTATTGCTCAGTTAGGTACTCCGGACATGAAAATACCAATACAATATGCTTTACTTTATCCGGAAAGAAGATTCCTTCCGGGAAAAAGAGTGGACTTTTTCGAATTGGGACAGATTACTTTTGAGAAGCCGGACACGGATACTTTTAAAGCGTTGAAGCTTGCCTATGAGGCGATTCATATCGGAGGCTCTATGCCGACGGTATTTAATGCCGCAAATGAAAGAGCGGTTAAAAAGTTTGTTGCCGGAGAAATCTCTTATCTGGAAATTTCCGACATCATTGAAAAAGAAATGAAAAATCATCAGCTGATTTCAGATCCCACCTTGGACGAAATTATCCGTTTAGGTGAATTAATAATGAACAGATAAAGGATACACATGAGTTTTATCAGTATAGTTTTATCCATCTTAATATTGGGAATCCTTGTTCTTGTCCACGAGTTTGGACATTTTATTCTGGCAAAGAAAAACGGTGTCTTTGTAAAAGAATTTTCCATCGGTTTTGGCCCGAGAATTGTCAGTCATGTAGCAAAAAGCGGTACTCGTTTTTCCTGGAAAGCCATTCCTTTTGGCGGATCCTGTCAGATGTTGGGAGCTTTGGAAGATGAAGACGATGATACCGACGATGAACGCTCTTTTGACAAAAAATCTGTCTGGGCCAGAATGAGTATCATATTGGCCGGTCCGGTATTCAACTTCTTTCTGGCTTTTGTTCTTGCAGTTATTGTTATCGGAACCAGTGGTTATGATCCGGCTACGGTAACTTATGTTGCAGAAGATACGCCGGTTTATGAAGCTGGATTACGCCAAGGAGATGTAATAACCAACTACAATGGCGCAGGAATCAATTTCGGACGGGAAATCTATATGGAAGATTATCTCCATCCGTTGGAATCGGAATATCAGGAAGTGCGAATTACCTACTTGCGGGATGGGAAAAAGAATAAAATCTGTGTTTCTCCGGAAAAATATGATTATTACATCTTAGGTCTTTCCTATTATGCTAATGAGTCAGAGGCAGCAATTGCAGAAATAACGGAGGGCGGTCCTTTTGAAGAGAAGGGCCTGGATAAAGGAGACGTTATTTTACAGATTGATGATACAGAAATCAATTCCGGAATCGAGCTGGCACAGTATTTTGATGAGCATGCAATTACATCCGCTCCTCTTCACGTAAAATATCTGCATAAAGGAATCGTGAAGGACTCGGATATTACACCAAAGAAAACTTCTGCGTATCTGTTAGGATTTGATTATAATCTTGCAAACCAGAAAACCAATGTTGGCGGCGTTTTAAAATATGCCTTTGCAGAAATGCGGTATCAGATATTATCTGTATTTAAGGGAATCGCCTTCTTATTCTCCGGCAGAGGCTCTTTGGATATGCTTTCCGGTCCGGTGGGTATTGTAGAAGTTATCGGAACCACTTATGATGCATCGGCACCATCGGGGTTTTTGACCACCTTGCTTAACATGTTGAGCATTGTCATTCTGTTAAGTGCCAATCTGGGTGTTATCAATCTGCTTCCGATTCCGGCAATGGATGGCGGAAAGTTCCTGCTCCTTATTATTGAAGCTATCCGTAGAAAGCCGATCAACAAGAAATATGAAGGTATTATTACGGTCGTAGGAGCCGTACTGATCATGCTTCTGGCAATCGTTGTGCTGATTAATGATATTACGAAATTTTTCTGATTCAGGTGAAAAATGAACCATAGAGAGAAAACAAAAAAAATAAATATTGGCGGCGTTGTAATCGGCGGTGGTTCGCCGATCGCAATCCAGTCCATGACAAATACGAAGACCGCAGATATTAAGTCTACGGTGGAGCAGATTCATGAGCTGGAATCGGCCGGCTGTGAGATTATCCGTTGTACTGCCAATACGGAAGAAGCTGCAAAGGCGTTTAAGAAAATAAAAGAGAATATTCATATCCCCCTGGTTGCAGATATTCATTTCGATTACAAACTGGCTATTTTGGCCATGGAAAACGGTGCGGATAAAATACGTATCAACCCGGGAAATATCGGCGGAAAAGGCAAAATAAAGGCCGTAATCGATTGCGCAAAAGAGCGGAATATTCCGATTCGGGTAGGTGTAAACTCGGGATCTCTGGAAACGGAATTGGTAGAAAAATATAAAGGCGTAACCGCGGAAGGCCTGGTGGAAAGTGCCTTAGATAAAGTGAAAATAATCGAAGACTTTGGGTATGATAATCTGGTCATAAGCATTAAGAGCTCCGATGTTGTGATGTGTGCAAAGGCCCATGAACGGATTTCACAACAGACCTTATATCCTCTTCATGTAGGTATTACAGAAGCGGGAACGGTTTCTTCCGGTAATATTAAATCGGCATTGGGTCTGGGAATCATTTTAAATCAGGGAATCGGAGATACAATCCGGGTTTCCCTTACCGGGAATCCGGTAGAAGAAATTAAATCCGCCAAACAGATTTTAAGGAATCTGGGATTAAGAAAAGAAGGAATTACCGTTATTTCCTGTCCGACCTGCGGAAGAACGGAAATTGATTTAATTGGCCTGGCAGACAAGGTAGAAACCATGTGCACTGGTTATGACCTTCCGATTAAGGTCGCGGTTATGGGATGTATCGTCAATGGACCGGGAGAAGCAAAAGAAGCAGATCTCGGAATTGCCGGAGGAAAGGGCTGTGGACTTTTGATCAAGCATGGGGAAATTGTTCGGAAACTTTCGGAAGAGGAGTTGCTTCCGGCTTTAAAGAACGAACTGGATCATTGGAATTAACATGAAATTTTTTGACGCATTTAAAACTTTACAAGTGGGTGAACCCTTAAGGAGTGTTTTTCAAGGGGTAGAAGTCATTGCCGTATCTCTGGTAAAATCAGGGAATTTTTTGCGTATAAAAATATCTCCAAACCAGATGATTACCACGGAAAATTTCCGTAAAATGGAAAATGAACTGACAATCCAGGTGCTAAATAACCTTATGAGCTGTCGGATTGAATATGAAAATGGCTACGAATATGCAGAAGCAGGCTCCGGAGCCTATGCTGCTTCGAACGAGAAAAAAGAACCTTCTCAGCCGGCGCCATCGTCCAAGGCGGCTGAGAAAACCCCGTCATCTTATGCTCCGGGTGGTGGGGGAGCTGCGAAGAGAAAATATGCTCCGGCTAAAAAGAATGAACCGGATCCGGACATGCTTTATGGAAAATCTTTTGATGGCCCAGCTACCGAAATTTCAGATATTATTACGGATATGCGGGATGTTATTATCCGCGGGCAGATTTTTGAAAATGAAATGACCGTTACCAAGAACGGATTTAAAATTCTAAAACTATCCGTAACGGATCGAAAAGATAGTATTTCCCTGAAAATTTTTATTAAAGATGGCGAAGAAGAACTTCCAGATAAACTGAAAAAGGGACTGGTAATTGAGGCCCGGGGCAAAGTGGAATATGACAACTTTGAAGGGGAAATCTTAATGACCAGAGTTTCCGGAATTCGCGTCTCGAAGACTCCATTATCAACCCGGACCGACAACGCTCCGAAAAAAAGAGTGGAGCTTCATTTACATACCCAGTATTCGGATATGGATGCGCTTACGCCGATTAATGATTTAATTGACACCGCTGTAAAATGGGGCCATAAGTCTATTGCGATAACGGACCATGGCGTTGTTCAGGGTTTTACTGATGCTTTCCATAAACTTCAGGATATGAGGGATACGGATTTTAAAGTGATCTATGGTGTGGAAGGTTATCTGGTAGACGACTTGGATGACCCGATCGTGCAAAATTGCGACTCCGAGGAGGACATTGAGCTCCGGCGTTGGAGTGCGATTCCGGATGAAGTCCCGAAAATTCCGGATCCGGCGGAAGAGGAACGAATCGAAAAAGTTAAAAAGAGCAAATATTATCATGTAATTATTCTGGCGGCTAATGAAACCGGAAGACGGAACCTTTACCGTCTGGTTTCCTATGCCCATATCAATTATTTTAGCCGTCGGCCTCGGATCCCAAAGAGTGTTCTGAATAAATATCGGGAAGGCCTGATTCTTGGCAGCGCTTGCGTTATGGGCGAACTGTACGATGCCATTCTTAGTAAGGTGCCAGAGGAACGAATTGCAGAACTGGTAAATTACTACGATTATTTGGAAATTCAGCCAGTGGCCAACAATGAATTCCTGGTTCGGAATTATCAGAAAAATAATGATCCGGAATACCGGTCCAAACATAAAGAAATTAAAGGACATATGCTGAAAGATTCTTCTGAAATTCAGAAAATCAACCGACAGATTTATGAATTGGGCAAAAACCATGGAAAACTGGTGGTAGCTACCGGAGACGTTCATTTCCTCAATCCGGAAGATGAAATTTACCGGCATATTATTTTAGACAGCCAGAAATTCTCTGACGCAGACGATCCGGGTCCGTTCTATCTTCGTACCACGGAAGAAATGCTGGCAGAGTTTGCTTATTTAGGGGACGAAATCGCCAACGAGATAGTTGTAGAAAATACAAATAAAATTGCAGACATGATTGAGAAAATCGAGCCTGTAAGACCGGATAAATGTCCTCCGGTAATTAAAAATTCCGATGAAAATTTAAGGGACATATGTTATGAGACGGCTCATAGTATGTATGGTCCGGAATTGCCGGAAATCGTAGTGGAACGTTTGGAAAAAGAGCTGACGTCCATCATTTCCAACGGCTATTCGGTTATGTATATTATCGCCAGGGAATTAGTACAAAAAAGCGTCAGCGACGGATATCTGGTTGGCTCCAGAGGATCGGTTGGCTCCTCTTTGGCAGCAACCATGTCCGGGATTACGGAAGTAAATCCATTAAAGCCACACTACCGTTGTCCGCATTGTTTCTATAATGAATTTGATTCCGAGGAAGTCAATGCCTATGCCGGCGGTGCCGGCTGCGATATGCCGGATAAAGATTGTCCGGTATGCAAAACTCCGCTGATTAAAGACGGATTTGATATTCCTTTTGAAACGTTCCTTGGATTTAAGGGAGATAAAGAGCCAGATATCGACTTGAATTTCTCCGGGGAATATCAGTCCAACGCTCATGATTATACGGAAGTAATTTTTGGCAGAGGCCATACCTTTAAAGCCGGAACGATTTCCAAGCTGCAGGACAAGACGGTTTATGGCTTTGTAAAACATTATTTTGAAGATCATAATAAATCTTTGAAAAAATGCGAAATGAACCGTATTATTGCGGCTTGCACCGGCGTTAAGAGAAGTACGGGCCAACATCCGGGAGGAATTATAGTACTGCCTCATGGTGAGGAAATTTATTCCTTTACGCCGGTTCAGTTCCCGGCTAACGATGCGGAAAAGAATATTGTCACAACCCATTTCGAGTATCACAGTATCGACCATAACCTGTTGAAACTGGATATCTTAGGACATGATGATCCAACGATGATTCGTATGCTGGAGGATTTAACCGGTTTTGATGCCAAGTCCATTAAACTGGATAATCCGGAAGTCATGAAGCTGTTTGAAGGAACGGAAATATTGGGAATCACGCCGGACGACATTCAGCATCCTTTAGGAACCTTAGGCGTGCCGGAATTTGGTACCGATTTCGTTATGCAGATGCTTGTGGATACGAAGCCAAAGAATTATTCTGATTTGGTCCGGATCGCAGGTCTGTCCCACGGCACCGATGTATGGTTGGGCAATGCAGAAACGCTGATTAAAGAAGAAAAAGCGACCCTTTCTACCTGTATCTGTACGCGTGACGATATTATGCTGTATCTGATCGGAATGGGCGTAGAACCAGCCATGTCCTTTGATATTATGGAGAATGTTCGAAAAGGAAAGGTTGCTGCTGGTAAGGCGAAGAAGTGGCCGGAGTGGGAAGCTGCCATGAAGGCGCAGAATGTTCCGGATTGGTATTTATGGTCCTGTACGAAGATTCAGTATATGTTCCCGAAGGCTCATGCGGTTGCTTACGTTATGATGGCTTACCGGATTGCATATTTTAAGATATTCTACCCATTGGAATATTATGCAGCCTTTTTCAGTATCCGTGCGTCCTCCTTTGATTATGAAAAGATGTGTCAGGGACTGGACCATTTAAGAGAAGAGATGACCATTATCAAAGGAAGAATAGAGCAGGGAACGGATTCGCCGAAAGATAACGACCTTTTGAAATATATGTACAATGTTGAGGAAATGTACGCCCGTGGCTTTGACTTTATGCCGATTGATATTTATAAAGCCGGAGCTTCCAAGTTCCGGATTTTTGACGGAAAACTGATGCCATCCTTCCAGGCAATTGACGGCATGGGAGAAAAGGCGGCAGTCGCTTTAGAGGAAGAAGCGGCAAAGGGAAAATTCACCTCCAGGGAAGAGCTGAAGTCCAGGACCAAGTTATCCGGAACCTTGACGGATAAGCTGTACCAGTTAGGCCTTTTAGTGAATATGCCGGAATCCAGCCAGCTTTCCATTATGGATTTCCTGAAATAAAAGTTCTTTTAAAAATTGTAAAATAATAATATAATTTGTTGTAACAGTTTAAGATACATACGAAGGAGAAAAACGAAATGTTAAATATTGACCAGAATTTATGTATTCAGTGTAATGCCTGTGTGGACGAATGTTCCATGCATTGTTTATCCCTCGAAGGAAACACCTTAAAGTATGACGCATCCAAATGTATTTTCTGCGGACATTGCATGGCGGTATGTCCGAAAGAAGTATTATGGATTGACGGTGATGGATATGACATCGAAGAAGTTGAAGAGTATCAGTTTATACAAAAAACCATGGCTTACCAGATCAGAAACGATATTATTACCAGAAGAAGCGTTAGGTCCTTCAATGATCAGGAAGTTTCTACGGTAAAACTGAATAAAATTCTGGAAGTTGCGAAATATGCGCCAACAGCGAAGAACTGCCAGCAGAATGCGTTAATGGTATTGAATGATCCGGAAGAAATTGACGAGTTGGTAGCAGACGTGTGTGAAAAATTAGGTGAGCTTGGCGAGGCTATGAAAGAGACAAACCCTAAGGTTGCGGAAATGTTCCTTTCCAAATACAAAGAGTTCAAAGAGGAAGGGAAAGACGGTATCTTCTACGGAGCTCCTCTGGTTATTATGGTATTTTCTCCAAGCGATGTAGATGGTACATTGTGTGCCGCTACCATGGCGCAGATGGTTCAGGTTCAGGATTTAGGCTATTGTTATATTGGATTAGCAAATGCAGCTATTAATACTCCGGAATTACGGGCAAAATACAATATTCCGGAAGATAAGCACTGCGTTATTTCCATGGCAATCGGTTATTACGATGCAGAATATTTCTGCACAGTTCCTCGGAAAGAAGTACCATTGATTTTCAAATAGAAGATATGATATACGTGACAGGCGACACCCATCGGATGATGGATGTGAAAAAAATAAATGAAGAGAATTTTCCGGAGCAGAAATTGCTGACGAGAGATGACTGCCTGATTATTGCAGGGGATTTTGGTGGTGTCTGGACCGGAAATTCGAAAGATGATTCAGTTCTGGATTTCCATAATGACCGGAATTATACGACGCTGTTTGTAGGCGGAAATCATGAGAATTATGACGCCCTTTACAGTTATCCGGTAAGGGAGTGGAATGGAGGAAAAGTCCATAAAATCCGTGAAAACGTTTTCCATCTCATGAATGGTCAGATTTATACCATTGAAGGATTGCGCTTCTTTGTTATGGGCGGAGCTACCAGCGTAGACAAAATCTTCCGGGAGGAAGGGGTCAGCTGGTGGCATCAGGAAGAACCAGACGAAGCAGAGTTGAAAGAGGCTTTTGATAATCTGGGAAAAGTGGGAAATAAAGTGAATTATATTATTACCCATACTTTACCGGAGAAAGTCCGTAAAAGCATTTATGAAGTTTATTCGGATTATGTAGATTATCAGAGCCCGGTAGAGCATTTCCTGGATCTGATTATGGAAAACGTAGAATATGACAAGTGGTTTACCGGTCATATTCATTTTGACCGGGAATTTCCGGAGTACAAGATCCGTGTTTTATATAATGGAGTAGTAAAAATTTGAGAATGTCAGGAAAAAGTTCTTGCCATTTTGAATGCCTTACCGTATACTAACACAGTACGTTTTATGGCTCGTTGGTCAAGTGGTTAAGACGCCGCCCTCTCAAGGCGGAATCAGGAGTTCAATTCTCCTACGAGCTGTTTCAGGAAGAGCAATTCGCTCTTCCTTTTTTGCACCAGCAAGGAGGAAAGTGCATCGTGCTTGCACGAATGCATTTGACGACTGCAAGACAATCCCGCAGGGATTTGCACCAGCAAGGAGGAAAGTGCATCGTGCTTGCACGAATGCATTTGACGACTGCAAGACAATCCCGAAAAGCCGTCTTGTGAGAATTTCGAGATTCATATAGAATGATAAAATATAGGAAAATGAAATAGAGAAAATAAAAGGAGAAAGATATGAGAAAGATTGTATCTGCGTTACCGGCAAACCGATTTGCAAAATATGGACTTACATACCCTTCCAATTGGGATATTGTTTTTGGAAAAGAACGGATCAGCACAGATGAACTTTTAGAATTATCAAAAGATGCAGAAGTTATGATCATCGGCTCTCCGATGGCCGTACCGAGAACGTTTATGGATCAGTGTCCAAATCTGAAATTCATTCAGGTAGAGGGCGTAGGTTTTGACAAAATAGATTTAGAAGCAGCAAAAGAAAAGGGAATTATTGTTTGCAACAATAAGGGAATCAATAAAGAGGCAGTAGCCGAGCATACCGTAGGATTAATGCTGGCGGGCCTTCGAAGAACCGCTTTAGATGACCGGATTTACCGGAGAAAAGGCGGTGCAGCCGCAAGCGCTGACCATTTTGCAAAAGGTGAATGGGAATTATACGGAAAAACTGTAGGAATGGTAGGTTTAGGTGACATCGGTAAAGAGACGGTAAAGAGATTGGCAAACTGGGGATGCGATTTCTTATATTACGATATTCTGAAACAACCGCAGGAAGTAGAAGAAGCACTAAATATAAAATATGCAGGATTAGATGAACTTCTTGCTTCTTCCGACATCGTATCCCTTCATGTGCCGGTAACTTCCGCAACCGCTGGTATGGTAAATAAAGACTTCTTATGCAAGATGAAGAAAAATGCGTTATTGATCAATACGGCCCGTGGAGATCTGATTGACAATGAGGCTTTGGCTTGGGCTTTGGAAAACGATGTAATTTATGGTGCCGCTTTAGATGTAATCACTCCGGAACCAGCTCCATTAGACCATGTTCTCCTCAACATGAGCGATAAGGCGATGGACAAGATCGTTTTTACCCCACATGCAGGAGGAACAACCAATGAAGTATTCGAAAGAATGCTGGTATGGTCCATGGATAATGTGAAGAAATATCTGAACGGGGAAGAACCGCTTTATATTGTTAATAAATAAAAAATTGTGAATATATAAAGGGATTTGAACAGAAAACGTTTATGAATATGTGAATTTCATGGAAAAAGAAAGGGAGGCGATAAAACCTCCCTTATTATGATTTCCTATAAATTAAATACTTCGAAGAATGTAACGTAAAACGTTTCACGAAAAAAGGCTCAAGAATTTCGTTTTCGTTCTAAAATAACAGAGAAATTAGTCAATTTGGAACAGGAACGCAAAAGATGAGCATTAATCGGAACAAAAACGCTAATAATGTGCCTATGCCAGAACCAAAACGGAAAAGATGAGCATTTTCAGGTGTAGTTTCCAGTTTCTAAGAACCAAAACGCAAAAGATGAGCATTTTTAGGTGAAATCATTTTAACGTGGGCTATAGTAACTCCTGACAATATAATTTGTCCGATAACTCAAAATTTCTGTAATAAAAAAGGGAGCGGTTCACTCCCTTTCATTCTTTTGTTTGTAAAACTTATTTCCCTGCAGTCTTTGGCTTTTTGATGAGAATTGCCAGAATCAAAGCTGCAACAATCAATGCTACGTTAACCAGAAGAATCAGTGCGTAGGAACCGGATGCGTCGAAAAGCTTTCCGGCAAGAGTAGAGCCGAAAGAAGCAATTAAAAGGTTCATGTTGAAAATGGAGTAGTTGGTTGGGTAATTCTTTAAGCCGTAGAACAAGCTGGTAAAAGCGGAAATTGTCGGTGTAACGGATCCGAAGCTGAATCCGGTAAGAATATAGGATACCACTAAAATCCCAGTGCTATGGCTCTTAATGGACCAAAGAATCAATAACATGCCACATGCGAATAATACGCCACCGATGATCATGGTAAGGAGACGGCCAAGCTTATCAAAGAGCCAACCAAATACGATACGTCCAATTCCATTGAAGATGGAAATCAGACCAACAATTGTGGCGATAGAACTCATCTGAGCGGCAGTAGCGGTTCCGCTCTGAATCTGCATTGCTTCCATGGCCATAGGAGAACCCTGGGATACAATACCGAACCAAGCCGTGGAAATCAAAACTGCCCAGAAGAAGAACAGCCAGCAAGAAGGTCTCTTCAGCATGGTGATGGTGTTGATTTCTTCGTAACTTTCTGCTTTTTTCTTTGCGGCTTTCTTAGGCATTGGAGCCTGCCAGTCATCGGTCGGACGGACAATAAAGAAGCCGGCAATCGCCATAACAACACAAACGACAATACCAAAAATCAGGAAGGTGCTTCTCCAGGCAGGGCCACCATCAGAAGGTGTTACTGCGGTAAAGATTTTACCAATGATGAAACTTCCGATTCCGTAGCCCATAAGAAGCAGTCCGGAAATCAATCCCTGTTTGTCTGGAAACCATTTTCCTACGGAGCTCATGATTGCGTTATATGCAAAGCCGGAAGCTAAACCGGCTAAAATACCGAAGCCTAAATACAACATGAGTAAAGACTGAGCACGGCTGGATACTAGGAATCCTAAAATAAACAAAACTGCGGATAGCCACAGTAAAATCTTAGGTTGACACTTTTTCAGCAGAAGGCCGCCGAAAAATACGCCCAGGCAGAAGCAGAACATGGTAATTGTAAACGTAAGGGATAACTGTGCTTTCGTCCATTCCGGATACATGGCTGCAATTGGGGAGGACATAACCGTCCAGGAATAAACCATGCCGGCTAATAGCAGAACGAGAACTCCGATTACGGCATACACCCAGCGATTTAAAGTTTTTTTCATTTAAGGAAACTCCTTTGATGTAATATTTTTTTATGTTAAAATGACGATGAAAATTATATCACCAGGAAACGGGTGTGTCTATAATGGAAACCGACCTGGCATTTAAAAGAAAGCCGGTTAATGTGGAAACAATGTAAGAAAGGGGGAAACCATATGAATATATGTGTTTTTGGAGCTGCAAGTACAGATATTGAACAACAATATATTGATGACGGAGAAAAACTGGGATTAAAACTGGCGCAGGCCGGCCATGACCTGGTTTTTGGAGGCGGAGAAAATGGTCTTATGGGTGCCGTCGCCAGAGGATTTAAGAAAGGCGGCGGTAAGATTATCAGCATTGTTCCGAAAATGTTTAAAGGGGATTCGGTGGAAGTCTTATTTAAGGAAGCCGATGAAGTCATTTATACTAAAGATATGGCGGCAAGACAGGAAAAAATGATCGAACTGAGTGATGGCTTTGTTATTACGCCCGGTGGCATCGGAACATATGAGGAATTCTTTGTCGTTTTGGACCTGAAACAGTTGGAAGTAATCCGCAAACCGATTGCCATTTTTAATTCCCATGGCTATTTCTATGCATTAGAAGCCATGATGCATATGGGATTTGAAGAGAAGTTTATGAGAGAAAACTGCTATAAATTGTATAAGTTGTTCCAATCTCATGAAATCAAAGCGATGATTAAATATCTCGAGACCCCGGAAGAAGATGATAACATTCCGGTAAGCGAATATAAGTATGGTTGATGGGAAGCAGGTCCCTGCGGGACTGCCCTGCGGTCGTCAGGTGCATTCGTGCAGGTACGATGTACTTTTCTCGTCACTAATACAAAAAGCGGCAGGATTTCCTGCCGCTTTTAAATTGCATTCTAGGGTTAGTTGCTGGCTTCTTGTTCTTTTGCAGCAAGAACAGCTTTTGCTAACTGGTCCGCACAGCTGGTTCCTCTACCGCCACAGTCGTTGCCTAAAAGTTTTGATACCAGCTCATCGCCGTTCATTCCGTCAACCAGAATAGAAATGGCTTTTAAGTTTCCATTACAACCTCCGAAAAATTCTACGTTGCGGATTACGCCGTTTTCATAATCAAAAGCGATTGCACGGGAACAGGTTCCTTTTGTTTTGTACTGATATCTCATTTTTTTACCTCCAAAAATAACTTTTCTGTATTTTATCATAAAAATCTTTTTTTTCAAAAATAATCTGGAAAAATGGTAAAGAGTTTAACAAAAGTAACCATAATCGCTTGTGCATCGCATAGAATATGGTACAATATTTTCCAAATAAATTAATAAAATAAATAAATTAACTGGAGGATGGCATATGCATCAGCTGAAAAAGAAAATTCTCGCAGGTATTTTCTCTGTGGCCCTGATCCTGACCTTGGTGGCAGGTTCTGTTTTTGCTGCAGATGAAACAATACCGGAACCGACGGAAATTGTTTCGCAGGAAACAGAGGAAGAAGCTGTTCTGGAAGCAACGACAGAAACGGAAGAAGCTGTTTTGGAAGCAACGACAGAAACGGAAGAAGCTGTTCTGGAAGCAACTGCAGAAGCAGAAGAAGCTGTTTCCGGCTCTGAAGAAACTGATGTGAATTACCCGGATGAAATGGAAGAAGAGATTCCTCTGTCTGATGGAGAACCTGTTATATATTTAGACAAAAACGGCAAAGAGGCGAAATGTACATCATACAGAGTTATTGACGGAAGTATAGACGTAAAAGAGCTTACAAATGGCGTCTACGTTGTTAGCGGCAACGTTACCATCGGACATTCGTTGACGATAAAGGGGAATGTAAGCCTCATCCTTAAAGATAAATGTTGTCTGAAAATGTATGACAGTATTTCCATCCCGTCAGGCAGCAACAGTCTTACAATTTATGCCCAGTCCACCGAGGATGAGACGATTGGTAGACTGGATATTGAAGCCGGAGATAAGGTAGGAAAAGCTGGTATTGAAGTAAACAAAAAAAGTTCAGGACTTACGATCTGCGGCGGTAAAATTCATGCTTATAGCGGGAAATCTGCCGCAGCTATCGGAGGCAGCTATCAAAATTCCGATAGCGGAAGCATTATAATATACGGTGGTGATATAGTTGCAAACGCTTTCTTGTATGGAGGAGCAGCAGGCGGAGCCGGCATCGGCGGCGGTCGTGAAGGCGATTGTTATACTGTTACGATATATGGCGGTAAGGTATTTGCAGTCGGCGGAAGAAGAGCAGCCGGAATCGGCGGTGGCGCTCAAGGAGACAGTGAGGGCACAATTACTATTGCCGGGGGACATGTGGAAGCACGAGGCGGTGAGGTAGCAGCCGGAATCGGCGGTGGATGTTACGGAAATGCCAATACTGTAGTAATTGCCGGAGGAGAAACGATAGCAACCGGAGGTGAAGGCGGAGCCGGCATCGGCGGCGGAGAAGAGAGCCCTCTTGGTAACGGTGGGGAGTTTAAGCATTTTGAGTTCAGGGGAGGTACGGTCAAAGCAACTGCTACGCCTGATGACTCTTATAATCCAGCACGTTGTGCAAAGGCAATCGGCGAGGGTGTTGGCGGAGATAATACTGTTAAATATACGTTTTCCTTCGGAGATGGATATTTGTTGGTAAATAACAAGACCGGAAAGCCTTGTGAAAACACCTTCCGCAAAAATTTCGCCAGTTTAGTACGAACAGAAAGCTGTGATCTGTCCATTGTTCCGACATCTGCATATCCGGTATCCTATCTGACGCAGGACGCCTACGGAGAAACAGTCGAAGCAGAATGCAAAGAAGACTATAAACTCTTCTACTATAATTATAATTACACCCTTGAGCTTACGAGTGGCTGGTATGTCATGAGAGGCGAGGCTGAGTATGAAAACGGAATCATAATTAAAGGTGACGTACATCTGATCCTGACTGACGGCTGTACCTTGACGGTCCGGAACGGCATCCAGATCGGGAAAAATTCTGAGCTTTTCGTCTACGGTCAGTCAGAAGGTGAAAACGCAGGAAAACTGATCGCCCATGGTACTTATTACAGGGCCGGAATCGGCGGCAACGGACATGCAAGTAAGGGCGGCAGCAGCGGAAAACTGACGATCCGCGGAGGAAATGTCACCGCGGACGGCTCTTATAGTGATGGTTCCGGAGCCTGTGCCGGTATTGGCGGAATTTGTGGCTGGCCCGACATTAAACCTGTCGAACTCTCCATGTACGGCGGAGAGCTGACAGCAGTCGGACTTTATGGAAGTGCGGGCATCGGAGGATGCAGAAAGGCTCCGGGCGGTATTGTAAATATTTACGGCGGCACGATCAATGCGAGTAGCTACTCAAGGGGCTATGATATTGTGGGGCGTGCCATCGGCGGCTATAACGGAAATCCGGACAACGGCAAGGTCTATGTCGGAAGCAATGTAGTCCTTGTGGATAACAATACCGGAGAAACGATAACAAAAGGCCCTGGTGAGGAATGGATCGACAAGTTTGCAGCACCGAGCATCTCGATTACTGCAAAGATGGGTATGCCGCCGGTATCCTATCTGTATTATGACGAGGAAACCGAAACCTATAAAGAGGGTAGCTGTGAGAAATATATTACTAATGATAACGCAACCGATAGCTGGACTGGAGGCTGGTATGTGCTTGACGGAGATTGCACATTTGACAAACAAATCTGGGTATTTAGTGATACCCACATCATACTGAAAGATGGATGCAAAGCAACATTCAAAGACGGTATTCGTATTGAAAGTGCCAAACTTTATATCCACTCTCAGTCCTATGGAGACAACATGGGTGAAATGGAGGTCTTCCGTACAGACAAGAGCGGCGCAGGTAAAGGTAAAGCAGGTATCCGGACATTCGGCTCGTATCTTTACGTTCATGGTGGAAAGATTTTAGCAGAAGGCGGCTATGGAGCACCTGGAATCGGCGGCAATGTTTATATGGATATCCTGATAAACGAAAGTGGCGGAAATATTACTGTATACGAAGGACAGCTGGAAGGAATCGGCGGCAGTTTTGCTGCCGGCATCGGTTCCGGTGGCTATGACCGGGGAGGCGGCGGTACGCTGACCGTTATCGGAGGAACCGTAATCGCAGAAGGAAGCAGTTTTGCGGCCGGTATTGGCGGCGGTGAGAGGACTGCCGGTGGAACCGTGAATTTATACGGCGGAACGGTTATAGCATTAAGCCTCGATGAAGGCCGTGCCATCGGAGGAGGTGCGAAAATATCAGACAACGGAACGATTAACGTAAAAGAAGGCTATGTGATAATTGACAATATCACCGGTGAGGAGATAAAGAACGAAGACGGCAGACCGTGGACCGAGATCCTTACGGGAGAAGCTGTTAATATCCGTGTTGAAAGAAAACCGGGAGAAGTTAAAGAAATCTATCGGATCATTTCCGGAGCGGATTCCAAATGGACCAAGGGAAGTACAGCGGATCTTACGATAACATCGGATGCCTCATTTGATAAGTTCCGGTGCGTCATGGTAGACGGTTCGGTTCTGGGAGAGGAAAACTATACCGCAAAAGAAGGATCGACGGATATCACGCTGAAGGCTTCCTATCTGAACACCCTGAGCGCAGGAACACATACCATGAGTATCGTTTCCAATGACGGGAAAGCAACCACTTATTTAGTGATCAGCGAGAAAGGCGTCAATCCGAATACCGGTGATGACACAAACCTGATGTGGGTAATGTCCATTCTGGCCGGAAGTATTCTTCTGATGATTGCAGGATTAAGACTTAGGAAACAGAAAAAGTAATTTTATAAATAAACCTTGCAAATAAAGGAAAATCGGTTATAATTCTAGTGTAACATATAGTTTGAGTAATGAGCGGACCCGAAAGGGCCCGCTCAATTGCTGAGAAAGAAATCAAAATATGAGAATTGAAGAAAAAACCGAAGAAATTTTAAAACCTATTATTGAGAACATGAACACCGTTCCGGACGAGGAAGGAAACTGCCATTGCTACGAAATCGTAGATGTGGAATATGTAAAAGAAGGCAGTGACTGGTATCTGAGAGCGTATGTGGACAAAAAAGGCGGAATCAAAATTAATGATTGTGAGACCATAAGCCGTGCGCTGGAGGCGGAACTGGACCGTGCAGATTTCATTACAGATGCTTATATTCTGGAAGTCAGCTCACCGGGACTGACAAGAGCCTTGAAGAAAGAGCGGGATTATGAAAGAAATAAAGATAAACCGGTAGAAATCCATACTTATCAGCCGATTGATAAATGCAAAGAATTTATCGGTGATCTGAAAAGCTGGGACGACGAAAAGGTTGTTCTTGATGTGGGGGAAAAGGAAGAAGAACTGATTGAAATACCGAAAAAGAGGATCTCAGTAATCAAACAGTACTTTGAATGGTAGTTAGTAATTTGCAAATCGCATAAAAATATAAGGAGAGTAATTATGGCAAGCGAATTAATGGAAGCATTGGAAATTTTAGAGAAAGAGAAAGATATCAGCAAAGTATCTATTCTCAGCGCTATCGAAAATGCATTGGTTACCGCTTATAAGAACCAGTACAAGAAAAAAGAAGATAGTATTTTAGCAGCTGAAAACGTATTTGCAAAAGTTGATGAAGAAACCGGTGAATTCTACGTTTATGCTGAAAAGACAGTTGTTGACGAAGTAGAAAACGGTCTTCTGGAAATTTCCCTGGAAGATGCAAGGAAAATTTATCCACAGTGTGAAGTCGGTGAAGTTGTAAGATTAGCAGCGGAATCCAGAGAATTCAGCCGTATTGCAACACAGAATGCAAAGAACGTTCTGATGCAGAATTTACGTGAACGTGAAAAAGATAATGTTTACGAGGAATTCCTGGCAAAAGAAAAAGAAATTGCAACCGGCGTTGTTCAAAGATTTAATGATTCCAGTATCACCATCAACTTAGGAAAAGCAGATGGTATCTTAAATGAAAATGAGCAGGTAAAAGGAGAACGGCTTCGCGCAGGAGAAAGAGTAAAAGTGTATGTTCTGGAAGTTAAGAATACAAAGAAATCTCTTCGTATTCTGGTATCCAGAACCCATCCGGAACTCGTAAGAAAACTTTTTGAAAGTGAAGTAGCAGAAGTAAAAGACGGAACGGTTGAAATTATGGCAATCGCAAGAGAGGCCGGCAGCCGTACAAAGATGGCCGTATGGTCCAATGACCCGGATGTTGATCCGGTGGGCGCATGCGTTGGTATGAACGGTATGCGTGTAAACGCAGTTGTTGCAGAACTGAAAGGTGAAAAGATCGATATCATCAATTGGTCCGATAACCCAGCTGTTTTAATTGAGAATGCTCTTAGCCCGGCTAAGGTTATTTCCGTTCTGGCAGATGACGAAGAAAAAACAGCAACCGTAATCGTTCCGGATTATCAGTTATCACTGGCAATCGGTAAAGAAGGACAGAATGCACGTCTGGCTGCACGTCTTACCGGTTTTAAGATCGATATTCTTAATGAAACTCAGGCAGCAGACATTCTTGATGAAATATATGAAGGCGATTATGAAGGCACAGCAGAAGACACGGAAGAATTCGAAGACTCAGAATACGAAGCAGAGGGCGAAGAATAATCCACGCAGGGAGTAATTGACATGTCAGAAATCAGCTTGCCAAAAGATAAAATATTAATGCAGCTTGGACTTGCTACGAAAGCAGGAAAACTCGTAAGCGGCGAGTTTATGGTCGAAAAAGCAATAAAAGAAGGCGCAGCTTATCTGGTAATTGTAGCTACGGATGCTTCTGACAATACAAAAAAACATTTTTCTGATATGTGCACTTATAGAAATATTCCAATTCGGTTTTATAGTGAAAAAGAATTTATTGGAAAATGCGTGGGCAAAGAATTTCGTGCGGATGTTGCACTGACCGATGAAGGATTTGCCAAAAGTATAATAAAAAAGATTGATGATTGAGAGTTTAACAGGAGGGATTAGTTTGAGAATACACGAATTAGCAAAAGAGCTTGGAATAGATAATAAAGTCTTAACTGAGTTTTTACTGAAACAGGGTGCTAACGTTAAAAGTCATATGAGTACCTGTCCGGATAATCTGGTGGAAGTAGCCAGAACAAAGTTTGGTAAAGATGAAGCAAAAAAAGAATCTGCAACAGAAGAAAAAACGGCAGTAAAAGCTGTCGCTGTCCCAGATTTTATTGCAAAAGAACAGCCAAAAACTGTTCCTACAAGAAATGCAGAGGGTGAACATTTGGAAGACGGTGGAAAGCTGATTGCAAAAGTAGAAGCCAAGAAAGCAGCAGAAGCAAAAGATTTGGAAGAAGAAGCACCAAAAAAGAAAAAGAAAATCATTGCTGTTTTTAATCCACAGCATTCCAATACGGAAAAGGGTCGTGCCATGGCCAAGGCTCAGAAAGAGGAACAGAGAAAGGCACGGGAGAAAAAGAATCCGATACTCAATGTTTTTAAACCGGCAAGAGACCGTATTCCGGATGATGAAAAGAATGTAAAAAGACCTTTACCTAGTCAGATTCGTCCAGCGAAAGACCGTATTCCAGATGATGTTTTAGCAGAAATGAAGGCAAAAGAGCTGGAAGAGGCAAAAAGAGCGGAAGAAGCTGCAAAAGCTGCAGAGGAAGCCAAAAAAGCAGCAGAAGGAAAAGCTTTAGAAGAAGCAAAGAAGGCAGAGGAAGCCAAGAAAGCAGAAGAAGAAAAAGCTGTACCGGAAATCAAGAAACCGGAAATGCAGAAAAAAGAAGAGCCGAAGAAAGAGCTTTCTAATATAGACAATAAACCGGTAGATAACAAAAAGCAGGAGAATAAAAACGATAATGCCCAGAAGGCAAAGGAAAGTGAAGCGATAAAATCCCTGAGAGAAAAAATCGTAAAGGGAACCGTTTCCGTAAGTGATATTCCGGTGAATCGTCCTTCCAAGGAAAAGAATAATAACCGCGATAACCGCAATAATAACCGTGATAACAGAAACAACAATCGCGATAACAATAACCACGATAACCGCAATAATAACCGCGATAACAATAACAGAGATAATCGCGATAACAGAAAATCTCAGGGAAATAACAATAATTTCCAGAACAGAGGCAATCAGAACAACCGTCCGGCTCAGCAGGCCCAGGTTATTGAAGATTCCAAAGGCAAGGGAAAGGGCGGAAAGCAGAAACACAACGATAAACAGCACGGCGATAAATTTGATCGTCTGGAGAATGTGAAAGCTGCTCAGCGTCAGCAGAAACAAGAAGAACAGGTAAAAGAAGAGATTAAGGTTATTACTCTTCCGGAAACCATTTCTGTAAAAGATTTTGCTGCAAAACTGAAAATGCAGCCGGCAGCGCTTATTAAAAAAATGTTCCTGGCTGGACAGATTCTGACCGTAAATGATTCTTTGGATTATGAAACCGCAGAAGCAATCTGTCTGGATATGGATATTCTGGTGGAACATGAAGTCGAAGTTGACTACATCGCAGAGCTTCTGAAAGAAGAGGAAGAAGACGAAGCAACGATGATTAAGAGAGCTCCGGTTGTCTGCGTAATGGGACATGTTGACCATGGTAAAACTTCTTTATTGGATGCAATACGTAAGACCAATGTAATCGCAAGAGAAGCCGGCGGTATTACCCAGCATATCGGTGCCTATATGGTTCAGCTTCCAAGTGGAGAAAAATTAACTTTCTTAGATACTCCTGGTCATGAAGCCTTCACGGCAATGCGTCTGCGTGGAGCGATGGCTACCGACGTTGCAATCTTAGTTGTAGCAGCCGATGACGGTGTAATGCCACAGACCGTAGAAGCTATCAATCATGCAAAAGCTGCAGGAATTCATGTGATCGTTGCGGTTAACAAAATTGATAAACCAGGCGCTAACATAGAAAAAGTAAAACAGGAACTGACCGAGTATGGCTTAGTTGCAGAAGACTGGGGCGGCGATACCATTTTCTGCCCGATTTCCGCAAAGACTGGAGAAGGCGTTCAGGAACTTTTGGAAATGGTAATTCTGGATACAGAAATCCTTGATCTGAAGGCAAATCCAAACAGAAAAGCCAGAGGTCTTGTTATTGAAGCGAAGATTGATAAAGGCAGAGGTTCTGTTGCTACCTTATTGGTACAAAAAGGCACTTTAAAAGTTGGTGATCATATTGCCATGGGCGAATCCTACGGTAAAGTGCGTGCCATGACCAACGACCGGGGAGAACGCGTTCAGGAAGCAGGCCCATCTATGCCAATCGAAATAACCGGTATGAATGGAGTTCCAAATGCCGGCGAAGTCTTCGTAGCATATGATAACGATAAAGAAGCGAAGGCCTTTGCTCAGGTATTCATCGAAGAGAACAAGAAGAAACTTCTTGCCGGAACAAAGAAGAAGACCAACCTGGACGATCTCTTTGATCAGATGAAAGCCGGAGAACTGAAAGAACTTGAAATCATTATTAAGGCCGATGTTCAGGGTAGTGTAGAGGCTATTAAAGAATCTCTGGAAAAACTTTCCAATGATGAAGTTGTAGTTAAAGTAATTCATGCCGGCGTAGGTAATGTTAATGAGTCGGATGCAATCTTAGCCAGCGCTTCCAATGCAATTATTATTGCATTTAATGTTCAGGCAGATGCGGTTGCTAGAGATACCATTGAGCATGAAAAAGTCGACATGAGAAAATATAGCGTAATTTATAACGCGATTGATGATGTAGAAGCAGCCATGAACGGAATGTTAGAGCCGGTATACGAAGAAGTTATTATTGGCCATGTGGAAGTTCGCCAGACTTTCAAAGCATCCGGTGTTGGTATTATCGCAGGTTCTTACATTACCGATGGTAATGTGATCCGTGATGCAAAAGTACGTCTGACCCGTGAGGAAGAGCTGCTTTTTGAAGGTCCGATTGCATCCTTGAAGAGATTTCAGGATGACGTTAAGGAAGTTAAGGCTGGTTATGAATGCGGTATCGTTTTGAACGGATTCTCCGATATTCGGGAAGGCGACCGTATGGAAGCTTACATCATGAAAGAAGTTCCTAGAAAGTAATTGAGAAACTGCCTGCCATAGTGCTATGGCAGGCAGACAGGTAATTATATGAGAAAAAATTCAGTGAAAAATATTCGGATAAATAACGAAGTGATGAAAGAACTTTCCCAGATTATCCGTGAAAGCAAGGACCCGAGAATTCATCCTTTCACCAGCATTGTTGCAGTAGATGTCGCTACGGACCTTAAAACCTGTAAGGCTTATATATCGGTTCTTGGCTCTGAAGAGGACCGTAATAATACAGAGAAAGGTTTAAAGAGTGCGGAAGGATTTATCCGCAGAGAACTGGCCCATCGTCTTAATATGAGAAACACTCCGGAAATAAAGTTCATTATGGATACGTCTATTGAAGACGCCATGGAAATGATGAAAAAGATTGATGAGGTAAATGGCGTTGAACATTAGTGATTTTTTAAACGATGTGAATACCCTCTGTATTACCGGACATATCCGTCCGGATGGAGACTGCGTGGGATCCACGCTGGGTCTGTATTCCTATATCCGGAAAAATTATCCGGAAATCGACGTTGACATTTATATTGAAGAACCCACCGACAAATTAGGCTTTGTGGTAAATTTCGATAAGATCAAGTCGGATTATCCGGATCATGCGCCATACGATCTGATGATCTGTCTGGATGCCGCGGCTCTTAGCCGGATCGGAAAAGCGGAAAAGTATTTTAAGGCTGCAAAACATACCATTAATATCGATCATCATGTTTCCAATACGATGTATGCCGATGAAAATTACGTAGAAGGGGATTCATCTTCCGCCAGCGAAGTGCTGTACGGATTTTTGGAAGAAGATAAACTGGACAGGGACATTGCGATCGCTTTATATACCGGCATTATTTATGACACAGGCGTATTTAAGTATCGGGCAACTTCTCCGGAAACGATGATGATTGCAGGAAAATTGATGAAGTATGATATTCCGACGGATGAAATCATTGACGACAGTTTTTATGCAAAATCTTATGAGGAAAACCGTATTTTTGGTTATGCTGTTTTAAACAGTAAATTAACCTGTGACGGAAAAGTTATTTATTCTTCCCTGACCAGAAAGGATATGGAGGAATTTCATGTTTCCTCGAAAGAACTGGAAGGCATCGTTCCACAGCTGCGTCTGACCAGGGGAGTTCTTGTTGCTGTTTTTGCTTATGAAACACCGGCGGGAGACATTAAAGTCAGCCTGCGTTCCAATGATCCTTTTGACGTAAATGAAATCGCATGTATGTTTGGCGGCGGCGGACATATCCGTGCAGCAGGTCTGAATATGGCAGGAAAGTTGGAAGACTGCATTGAAAAATTAGTTGTGGAAATTGAAAAAAGAATATGAAAAACGGAGTTATCAATATTTATAAGCAGAAAGGGATGACCTCGTTTCAGGTAGTTTATAAAATACGAAAACTTACGGGGGAGTCGAAAATCGGGCATACCGGTACGCTGGATCCGGATGCCGTAGGGGTTCTTCCGATCTGCCTGGGAAAAGCTACGAAACTTGTGGATTTTCTGATGGATACGGATAAGCAATATAGGGCAGTAATGATTTTGGGAACCAAAACCGATACTCAGGATATTTCGGGAACGGTTTTAGAATCTCTGAAAAAAACTCAGGTGATGGATATTCTGAACCAGGAGGAGAATCCGGAGAATAAGATCCGGGAAGCTTTTGGGAAATATACCGGAGTCGTGGAACAGCTGCCGCCCATGTATAGTGCGGTAAAGGTAAATGGAGTGAAACTGGTAGATGCTGCCAGAAAGGGAAAAGAAATCGAAAGAAAGCCCCGGCCGGTAACGATTTACCGCTATGAAAATATTCAGATATCCGGCATGGATGAAAGTGCAGAACCGGTGCGGATTTCTTTTATGGTCGATTGCTCGAAAGGCACCTATATAAGGACTCTTTGTCAGGATATAGGAAGTTATCTGGGCGTTCCGGCCTGCATGGAAATGCTGGAAAGAACGCGGACCAGCGGCCTGGATTTATCGACTGCTTTGACCTGTGAGGCATTTGAAAAGGAATTTAGGGAAGGAAGGGCGGAAGAACATATTATTCCAACTGATGCTTTCCTGACGAAGTATGATGAAATTACCGTCATCGAAGAAGCGATACGGAAACTGATCTACGGAAACTGGCTTACGGCTTCGGACTTTGAGAAAATTCCGGACGGGGAAAAAGACGGAAACGTATACCGCGTCTATGACAATAAGGAGAATTTCTACGCATTATACAGATTCAGCGAGAAGGACCAATTTTATAAATGCGAGAAAATGTTTTATGAAGTTAATCACTGATATAGAAAATTTAAAACTTAAGAATTCGATTGTAACGCTGGGCAAATTTGATGGAAATCATATGGGACACCAGTTGCTGTTTGAAACGGCTGTGAAATTAAAACAAGCGGGAGATTGTACGGTTATTTTCACGTTTGATGTTTCCCCGGCAAAGGTGGTAGGAAAGGCTTCCAATGCTTCCCGTACCATTATTACTCAGGAAGAACGTCATTTCCAGCAGTATAAGGACGGAATAGATTATGTTGTGGAATTTCCTTTTAACAAACAGACCATGGCCATGGGGCCGGAAGATTTTGTTAAGGAAATCCTGGTAGATAAACTGGATGTGAAAATCATCGTGGTGGGAGAAGACTTCTGTTTTGGAAAAAATAGAAGCGGTAATGTAGGAACGTTAAAAGAACTGGGCAAAAAATACGGTTTTACGGTGAATGCCTTGAAGAAAGTAACCTATCAGCCGAAAGATTGTGATCAGCCGCAGGAAATCAGCTCCACCCTGATCAAAGAAGAAATCTTAAAAGGCCATATGAAAGATGTAAACATCATGTTAGGCGCTCCTTTTACCATGGTGGGAGAAATCCTTCGGGGGAAAAAATTAGGACGTACCATTGGCTTTCCTACGATTAATTTTGATGCTCCGGATGAAAAGATTCTTCCTCCCAACGGAGTTTATGCAACCAGGACGAAAGTCCAAGGAAAAATTTACGACAGCATTACGAACGTTGGAAACCGTCCGACTTTTGATGATGGGGAATTCCGTAATGTGGAAACCCATATTTTTGATTTCAATGAGGATGTTTACGGAGAAATTGCGGAAGTAATGTTTTATAAATTTATCCGTCCGGAACGGAAATTCCATTCTCCGGAGGACTTAATGGAAGAAATAAAAAGGAATAAAGAAGAGGTACAGAACTTCTTTAAGGTATCAGATAAATGAAAAAGAAAGAAACAATAAGTTTATTACTGCTTTTTCTTGCAGCTATTATCTGGGGAGTTTCTTTTGTTGCACAAAGTGAAGGCGGAAAAACGTTAGGACCGTTTACATTTAACGGGTTGCGGCTTTTGATGGGAGCTCTGGTTTTACACTTTATGATGAAAGTGACCGACCGGATTGGTTTTTCTTATGTTCCGGCAGTTACGGCAGACAAAAAAAGACAATTTGTAGTAGGCGTAACCTGTGGATTTTTTTTATTGTTTGCAACGAATGTACAGCAGATTGGAATTAATCTGTGTTCCTCTACCGGTAAAGCCGGTTTCTTAACTGCCATCTATATCTTGCTGGTTCCGATCATAGGATTGATATTTAAAAAGAAATGTCCATGGAATGTATGGGTCGGAGTTATTTTTGCTTTGGCTGGTTTATATTTTTTATGCATTAAAGGAAGTTTTGAAGTGGCGCTTCCGGATGTGTTGCTTTTATTATCCGCGTTGGGCTTTGCCGGTCAGATTGTAACAATTGATCTATATGGGGCTTCCGTAGATTCCCTGCGACTGTCTGGTATGGAATTCCTTTTTGCCGGTGTATTCACGATGATCATTGCTGTAATTCGTGAAATCATTCCGTATCCCGGTGGCTTTTCCGCCTGGCTGAAGTTATGGACCTCTGCCGGCCTGTGGACGGAATTGCTTTACATGGGTATATTAAGCTGTGGTGTGGCATATACGCTTCAGGTGGTCTGTCAGAAAAACCTGGACCCGACCGTGGCATCCCTTGCCATGAGTTTTGAATCGGTCTTTGCAGCTATTGCAGGATGGCTGATTTTAAACCAGAAAATGGACACAAAGGAGATTCTGGGCTGTGCTCTGATGTTTATAGCGATTATTGTGGCCCAGTTGAATTTCCAAAAAAATAAGAAAAATATCGAGAATACTTAAAATCGAAAAATAGCGGTTGATATAAAAAATCAAATATTATATAATTCGGCAGGTAGGAGGGATTTGGACGAAAGTTTGGGTCCCTTTTCACACGATGAAAATTATTGAGACGAGGTAATATTTATATGACAAGTGTCCAGCTTAGTATGTTTATCGAATTGACAAAGAATCTTAGTTTTTCGAAAACTGCAGAAATTTTTTACACAACACAGCCAACGGTCAGCCGACAGATTGGAATGCTGGAAGAAGAGTGGGGAGTTAAACTTTTTGACAGAAATCGGAGAACGGTAAAAGTAACCAGAGCAGGATTATTACTGGCAGATATCTGTGCAGAAAATAAGAAAGCTCTTGAGAAAGGGTTAAAACAAGCAAAAAGATATAAAAAATAGTTCAAATCGTACAGAGCCGAGAGGCTCTGTCTTATTTTGTTGATGAATGGTATACCGAATGGTACAATATGGTATAAATAATAAGCGAATCGTATGAAATGACTGGGGGATTAGATATGGCAAAAAAGAAAATGGAAGAACCAATCGAGAGCGAAAGCAAACAAATCCAGGTTTATAACCATATTAAGGAAGATATATTAAACGGCACTTTTCATCCCGGAACGGTTCTGGTAGAGCGCAAGCTCTGTGACCGATACAATGTAAGCCGGTCTCCGATAAGAGCAGCTCTTCAGATGCTGACCAGGGATGGACTTGTTTCTTTTTCCCCAAATAAAGGCATGATCGTACCAGAAATAACCATAGAAGACATCTTTGAAATATATGACCTGATGGAACTATTTCAGAAATATGCGGTCAAAAGATCCATAAGGAGAATGAATGATGTCAGTCTGAAAGCGCTGGAGACGATTCTGGATAAAATCCGGGAATCCCTGGACAAGAAAGATGTTCCGGAAGCTATTAAGTGGGATATTAAATTCCATGAGTTCTTAGTGGATTTTTCCGGAAGCAGCAACTTAAAACTATTCTATAATCAGGTAAGCGGACAAATCGGAAGATTCTTATCTTCTACTTTAGACGATACGCAATTGGCAGAACGGTCCTATCTGGAACATAAGCAGATTTATGAATGCCTGGTGGAAGGAAATCTTTCCGGAGCAGAGGAAGCAATTTCCAAACATTATACCAACACGAAACAGTATTATATTGACCAGTTGTTGGGAGAGCATCTTTTTTAATCCCAGTTCGGTTGCGAAAGAGAAAAATCATTGTTATAATTAAAAGGAATATGCAGGATTGGTATATCGGTAGCACGTTGGCTTCCCAAGCCGAAGAGGCGGGTTCGACTCCCGTATCCTGCTTTTTATGATTCTTTCATGGGGGAAATTATGTACGAATTTGAATTTGATGGATTTACAAAAGAGCAATGTGATGCTTATCTTGAGCGAATCGGTGCAGAATTTGATGGAAACTTAACAAAAGAGAACTTGGATTACTTACTTTTTCAACATCATATTTCTGTTCCTTTTGAAGATTTCGCAGTATTTGAACATTGGGGCGAAGTGGATTTAAGCGCAGAAGCTTTATTTGATAAAATTGTTGTAAAACGCAGAGGAGGTTTCTGCTTTGAAATGAACGGCGCTTTGCTGCTGTTATTAAAAGGTCTTGGCTATGATGTGGCCGGATGTATGGCCAGAATCGGCAATCCGGTTTACGGCGTTTTAAGAAGACTGGACCATAGAGGAATTCTAGTGTTTCTTGATGGAGAAACCTATTATTGTGATGCCGGCATGGGCGGTCCGCAGCCTGGCTGGGCGGTAAACCTGAACGGAGAAAAAGAAACCCGATATGGGAAAACCTACTGGATTGATGACGCAGAAAAAGGTTGGAAGGAATTAAAACATGAATTCGGTGATGGTGGAACCAATTCCGTTATTTTTGCTCCTATTGCCATGCTTCCCTTTGACTTTATTGCCAATTGCGCAGATTTAGTTGCAAGGGGGAATTCGGTTTTCCATGAAAACCGTATGGTAAACATCCGTACTGTGGATGGATATGTGGATCTGACGAACTCCACCCTGAAAGTTAATAAAAACGGAGAAACTACAATCCGGGAAATCACAGACGATGAACTTCCGGAGGTTCTCTCTACATATTTTGGAATCCCGAACTATAAAAAGTGATTTTTTGATTCGATAGGAGTTTTAGGTAATTTATGAATGATGTATTAATCGAGTGTTTCCGTGCTGCAACTGAAACGTTGAATTTCACTACTGCTGCACAGATGATCCATATTTCCCAGCCTTCCTTCAGTAGGAATATTGCCATGCTGGAAGAAGAGATGGGCTTTAAGTTGTTCTGGAGAAGTAAACAAAACGGTATCCGTTTGACGCCGGCAGGACTTGCCCTTTATAACGGGTTATTTGATATTGAAAAACAGTACAAAGCTCTTCTGGAAAAATCCAGACAGATCAGCAGAGGAGAAGAAGGAAAATTAGTTATCGGTATATTAAATGGTATCTGTCTGGACAGCCAGACCTTTTATCATATCCAGCGGTTCCGGGAAGAATATCCTCAGGTTGAGGTCGTATTAAAGAGCTGTTCCATGCTTGAGTTAGAAACCTCTTTGCTGCAAGGCGCTTGTGATATCAGTTTTATGATGTCCAGCCTGATTAAAAATCATAGTGAGATTTTATTTGAAAATGTATATTCCATTCCAAGCTGCTACGTTGTTCCAAAATCTCTCGGTCTGGATCCGGAAAATATTTATTCCTTTAAAGATCTGAAGGATCAGGTATTCTTGCTTTCCGGAGATTATCCGGAAACCAGTAAGTTTGTCATTGAATCATGCAGAAAAGCCGGATTTGAGCCGAAAACGAAAATAGCTCCCGATTCCGAAACGAAAATGCTTTGGGCTGATTTAGGAGAGGGCGTTACCGGTATTACTTATGACCATTTCTTAAGAAACAGCAGGCATGTAGAGTTTATTCAGCTGAAAGAACTGAAAAATCTGGATTTTGCCATCTGTTGGAACAAAGACAACTATAATCCAGCCATTGCATTATTCTATTCTTTAATCGATGAAGTAAAACAGACATACTAATTTTGAATGGGCTCATTCTTACTGTGAATTATACATTGAATCCAAAAAGAGTTAAAATCGTAGACGGATTATTATATCCATCTGCGATTTTTTTGTATTTAAATTTTCGAAAAAATACAAAAATTTTGCCGATGATTTGTAGAAAATCTATCCAGTTTTCTACAACTGAAATACGAAAGCTTAAGGCCTTTCAGGATAGCTATTTCGGTAATATTCCCTGAATGACCTCATAGTAATTAAGTATTTCAACCAGTGGTTTTTTTAAACTATCATATTATCTACAAAATGAAAGGAGATGCATTTTTTATGGATATGATGAAAAAGCCAGTACCAGTAACTGAAGAAGACAAGCAGAAAAGTTACTACAAGTACTACGAAAGAGAAGTAGCTAAAATCGCTCCAGAAAAAATGGGTAAGGTATTCGGACCTCCAATCAACGCTGCAGCTCAGCTGAAATTCGTTGATAGAGCACAGATCCTTGAACCAGGTTTCGATAGTGAAGTTGGCTACTGTGCAATGGAAGATGGAACAGGATACATCTGTGACAAAACTTTCATCGCTGGTGGAACACCAGAAATGGTTGATTGGTACTACGCATGGAGAGGACTTGACCCATTACGTTACACCATTCTTGATCCTATGAACAATATTTCCGCGCTGTCAATGCAGTCTGTTATCACAAGAGACCCTGACAGAACAATCCAGGAAAAATATTGGGATACAACACAGGAAATCAAGCACCCTGGTATGATGGGACCTTTCGGACCTCCAAAAATTGATTACCTTAGCCTTAAATGCCCATCAAGCGTAGGCTTTGATATGGCAAAGATCGGCGGCGACAATGAGACAAAGACTCTGATCTGTGGACGTAACTTCGCAGAGGGCCAGCCACCTACAGCAGCTCCGGATTACTTCATTTGCAGCCAGGTAAAAGAAGTAGAAGGCGGCGTAGAAGTAACTACCAGAGCATGGTACGGCTGGACAGTAATGTATGGAAATAACTTCAAATCATTACCAGACGGATTCATCATGCAGCCAATGGTAGCTCAGGAACTTCTTGCTCAGGTAGCTGGAGAATGGGCTAACATCGCAGAAATTCTTCCATCACTGTATGCTGAAGAAAAAGATAATTTATAGGAGGTGAAGTAAGATGTTACATACAAATAACAAGATTGAATACAATCCAGAGAATTGTGTTGGTTGTCAGTTATGCTACAAGGCTTGCTTCATCGACGTTATCCGTTGGGACGCTGAGAAGAAACAGCCTATCTTCAAGTATGTAGACGAATGTGCACACTGCAGATATTGTCAGGCTATGTGCAAAAAAGGCTGCATCAATGTAATTATTGATTATAGTGCTCAGAGCTGGAGACAGAGCTTTGATATGTATCGCTAAGAGGAGGAAAATTATGGGACAGGAATTTAAAGAAGTAAGAGAGTCTGCTGATATCCTCATCGTTGGTGGTGGTATCGCTGGACTCGTAGCTGCAGTATCAGCTAAAGAGAAAAATCCAGATGCAAGTGTTATCGTAGTTGAAAAACAGGTTTGCGGCTATGGCGGAAAAGCTAACAAAGGCGGCGGCGTTCTTCAGTACTTTGACCTTGAGCATATGAAACCTGAAGATTTCGTTGAGTATCATGCACACGCAGTTGGATGCTACTTAGGCGATCAGGAAACAATGAAAAAATATGTTGCTATGAATAACGAAATGATTGACCGTCTGGAAGGATGGGGAGTAGTTATTCCTAAGGTTAAAATGCCTACAGGTCCTATGACCTTCATGTTCGGTATTGACCTTGATAGCTGCATTAAAATGACAGCACAGTGCAGAAAGAATGGCGTTAAACTTTTTGATAAAGTTACAGTATCTGACCTGCTTACAGACAATGGTAAGATCGCAGGCGCAGTAGGATACAGCCTTCTTGATGGCACATTCTATGTATTCCAGGCTAAGGCAGTTATGCTTGCTACTGGTAGCCAGAACTACAGAGTATCTGAAATGTGGAGCAACGGCCGTGGTGACGGTATTGCAGCTGCATACAGAGCTGGTGCTGAAATGAGAAATGCTGAGTTTGGTAACTTTGGACAGTTATTCCAGAAAGAAAGCTTCCATGAGTGCGTATTCGGTGAGAACAATATGTACAACAAACTTGGTGAAAACGTAACAAAGAACTTCCGTAGATTCTCAGAATCTGATATTTCTGCTACAGCTATCCGTGAGTGGTATGAGCAGATGTCAGAAGGTAAAGGACCTATCTACCTCCACATCCAGAGATTTGGCGGCGGCGGTGGCGGCGGCATGATGGGCGACCAGCGTCCATATGGCCAGGCATTCTGGTCACTTCAGAACCTCGGCGAAGAAGAAATGGATAAAGAAAACGAAGTAGTTCCAGGTCTCGTAGGTGAGCAGTCTCCTATCAGAGTTGATGGCGACATGGCAGCTTCTATCCCTGGCTTATTCGCAGCTGGTGACTCCTGCTACTGTGGTTCCGGTGCTCCTGGCGCAGTTCCAGCACCTCCAGGACGTAACAGAGGTTCAGGTATCCTTAACGCTGTATTCGCAGGTATCGTTGGTGGCGAAAGCATGGCTGAATTCGTTAAGACAGCAGCTGACGTTAACGTATGCGAAGAGCAGGTAGCTAAACTGAAAGCTGACGCTTACCAGCCATTAGAGGTTGAAGAAGGCGTTACAGCAGTTGACGTTATCGACATCATTCAGGACATTATGTGCCCATGTGAAAACAGTATCATCATGTCTCAGCACAGACTGGATATCTGCTTAAGAAAACTCCAGAAAGCGAAAGCTCTTCTTGGAAAGATCAAAGCAAACGATTTCCACGAGTTATTAGGTGCTCATGAAGCAGAAGCTATGGTTCTTTCATGCGAAATGCACTTAAAAGCATCTTCAATGAGACATGAATCCAGAGGTTGGTTCTTAAGAGAAGACTATCCATTAATGGACAATGAAAATTGGCTGAAATGGATCATCGTTAAGAACGTTGATGGCGAAATGACTCTGACAACAGAGGATGTTCCAATCGACAAATATCCAGTTAAACCTCTTGGACCACATTCATGATTAACTTAATCTAATCTATAATTTATCAAACGGCGCGGGAGTAGACCTATTCCCGCGCTGCAAGATAGTAACATTAAAGGAGATATAAAATGGGAAACAGAGTATGTGATACATTAGGTATCGAATATCCAGTTATCTGCGGCGCTATGGCATGGACCTCTATGGCTCCATTAGTAGGTGCTGTATCAAAAGCTGGCGGACTTGGAGTATTAGGCAGCGGCTTCATGCCAAAACCAATCATCCTTGCACAGATGGATGAAGTTCGTAAGATGACAGATAAGCCTTTCGCAGCTAACCTGTTCTTAGATCCAGGCCCAATGCTTGCTAACGGCGTTGAATCAATCCTTGAAGGAAAACCAGCTGTAGCTTATATCGACAGCTTAAACCTTCTTGAGTATGATTTCACAAAAGAATACTATGACAAATTCCACGAGGCTGGAATCAAAGTTGTAGCTAAGATCAACTACCTTGAGGACGCATTAGTAGCAGCTAAAGCTGGCGCTGATGTTATCATCACAAAAGGTTTTGAAGGCGGCGGACATGTAACAAAAGTTTCTGCACGTGTTCTTTTAGCAGAAGTTGTTGAAAACATTAAAGACATCCCTATCGTTGCTTCCGGTGGTATTGCAACACCAAAACAGGCAGCTGGACTTACAGTTCAGGGCGCTGATGGTATTGAAATGGGTACAGCTTTCATGGCAACGGAAGAAGCTCCAATTCATCCAAACTGCAAACAGGCTATCGTAGAAGCTATTGATAGAGATATCGTTGCTTGCGGACAGTCTACAGGCGAACCAAGCTGGCAGATCACAAACCCAATCGCTCAGGAAATGCTTAAGATCGAAGCTGATCTTCCATGGAGTGAAGCAGCAGATAAGATCCGTGAAATCTCTGGTGGATCTCTTCGTGCAGCAGCTATGGAAGGTGACCGTGAAAAAGGTGCTATTCTCGCTGGACAGGTTGTTGGTCTTATTCATGACATCGTTCCAGTTGCTGACAGAATTAGCAAATTCTGTGATGAATGGGCTGAGTTACTGAAACAGAGCTACTCATTATTCTAATTTAAAATAATGTGAAAGGGTTCTATATGAGCCCTTTCATATTTACTTATTGTATAAGTTGAAAAAGTCTTGATTTTTAGGGGATTTTTTCAAAAAAAAATATGGAAAATGAAAGACTTTAGTAAAGTAATACAAAAGTCAAGTACAAAAATTAGTACAAAAAAAGAACAATTATATGTTGTTATTTTGTATAATTTGGTATAGAATTTTGAAATAAGTTAGAATCACTACGTGTGAAAGAGTAGTGTGGAGGAAAGATTAATGGGTATTCCTATTACTGAAGAATTAAAACAACATCCTTTATATAAATATTTCGAACTTCCTATTAAACCAGTTCCAGAAGATAAAGCGAAAGAAATCGCTTCGTTTTCTTATGATAATCAGGATGGTCTGAATATTGCAGATATTAATAAGATGTTTGATGATGGCTATACTTCATGTGAGTTTGGTTTGTTTGGCTGCCCAGATGGGGGCTGGATGTTTGCCAACCTGACGGATATGCCTGGCGTAACCCCGGAAATGTTTGACTGGTGGTTTGCATGGCATGGTCTTGATACAATGAGATATGCAATCTGGGATAAAGATGACCACTATTATTGCCAGTCTCAAAGTGTTGAGAAAAACATGGATACTAGCCTTTCTATGAAGGAACGTTACTGGGATACATATCATGACATCAAAGAAGCTATTGCAGATGGTCAGGATCCGGTTCCGGTAAAATTACATTTCGTACATCCAACAGAGGTTGGTTTTGACGCAGAGAAGTTAAAAGAGTTCAAAGGAACTATCGTTTGTACTCCAGCTCCTGCTATCATGATTCACTTCATGAGACCTACCGCTACTGGATGCGAACTGAGAACACGTTTTTATATGGGCTATGAACAAACTCCGGATGGAAAGATCGTAGCTTCTACAAACGGTCCTCAAATGCCACAGCAGATTAAAGAAATGATGGCTAAGGGTATGCTGATGCATAACGTAAAAGAATTTACCCACTTAGCTGAAATTCTGCCGGCACTTTACAATGAATTTAAGGACGACTTTACCGTCGGTCTTAAATAAAAATTAGGGTGCTCACTTTACGAGCTAATAAAAAAAGGAGGATTTTTTTATGGACAAAGCGGCTAAAAAAAGTCAGTCTCTGTATAACTTCGGTTTCCGTGGATGGATTCTTATTATCTATCAGTTCATCGGATACGCAGTTTACACAGCTTTGACAAACTACCCGTCAAACGTACTGTCACAATACTATGGTGGCGCTACAACATCCACACTGATGTCCCTTATTGGAACACCTCTTGGATTCGTTATCAACTACTTAATCCTTGCTCCAAACGTAGGTAAAGTTAAGAGCTGGAAAAAGGTTGCAATCACATGCTTCATCATTGGTCTTGTTGCTTCTGTTGGTATCATGGTTATTCCACCAGCAGCAGATCAGACAAAGATCAACTGGTTATGGGCTTTTGCATACCTGGTAGATAACACATGTATGTCTTATGGTGGATGCTCATTCACGACATACATTATCGGTAACTGGTTCCCAAGGAAGAGAGGTATCGTTATGGGTCTTTCTACAATGTCATTCCCAATCGTTACCGGTATCTGCCTTTCCCTGTTCATGACCGTTTACTATAGTTCTCTTGCTAAAACTGGCAGCTTGATGGCAGCAAACTTCATCGCATTCGCTCCATGGTGGGCATTAGCTATCATCGGTATCATTCTGTTCGCTATCTTTATTAAAGACTATCCAGAGCAGGTTGGATGCTACCGTGATAACGATCCAAGCTTCACAAAAGAAGAAGCTATGGCTATGATGATGAAAACCATCGAAGAAAGAAAGAGCTCTGTATGGAAACGTAAAGTTATCTGGGGTTGCGTTGACTGGTATTTAATTTCCTTAGCACCAGGTTGGTTACTTGCTTGCGCAATGGCTTACATGGTACAGGTTATTCCAGTTCTTTACTCTTATGGTCCTGCACTGAACGTTTTAGCTATTCCAAGCTTCGTTCTTATGTCAGACGGTGCTAACGCTGTATTGTTCGGACTTGCAATCTTCGCATTGTTCGGCAGCTGGTATCTGGGTGTTATCGATGAGAAATATGGTCCACGAACAGCTGTTCTTATTACAGCTGGCCTGCAGATTTTAGCTGGTATTCTTGGTATGATCCACAACATCATCTGCACAGTTGCTGCTACATGGATTCTTGGTATGTTCATGGGTGCTTCTTCCAACTTAGGTCTTTCCTGTAACGTACGTTACTGGAGATCAGAAGACTTCCAGTCAGTTATGACAGGTGCTCCTCCAGTTGGTACAATCGTATCTGCTCCATTATCATATGTAATGGCAGCTCTTGGAAAGATTTCTTACGACTGGGCATTCTTACTGATCGCTATCCTTGGTGTTGTATGCTTAGTACTTCCTCTTCTCTTCAATGAGAGACGTCTGTACGACTACGACAAGAAGCTTCGTATTGCTGCTGGCAAAGAGCCTGACAACGTTCTTTACGATCGTATTGGAATGGAAAAACGTGCTAGAGAAGCTGCAAAAGCAGCAAAAGCTGCAAAAGCTTAATTTTTGATCGAGAGATTAATATCCAAAGACTAAGTAATTAGTTTTGACTCGCCTCTGTTCTGCAGAGGCGAGTTTTTTGCATAAGCGACGAGGAATGTGCATCGTGCTTGCATGAATGCACATGACGAGCGCAGAGCAGTCCCGAAGGGACTTGCATAAGCGACGAGAATGAGCATCATGCTTGCATGAATGCACATGACGAGCGCAGAGCAGTCCCGAAGGGACTTGCTTTTAATTGTAAAAAAGTGTAATATAGAAACGGAGAATTGTTAAGGAGACGGAATATTATGATAGTTAATTTACCGAGAAATGATAGAAGAATGATGTCTGACGTTGCTGTATTATTCCAAAAATCTATTGAAGCACAGGATTTAGGTCCGGATAATGCTTTGGACTTCTGGCGAATTTCTATGTATGTTAAAGTCGGATTTTTAAAAAAGGATGACGTTCGAAGAATTCTTCATGCTATGGAAGGTCTTGCGGAGGTTCTTAAAAGAAATCCCAGGAAAGATCCGATGGGTGCTTATATAGATCTTCCGAATGTAATCGAAAGATTAAGAGAATTAATGAAGAGAAAAAATGTTCCGGAAGTAAGCGATGAGGATTTGCTTGATATTAATCTTGAGAAATAATTCCCCTTGGAGAATTCATATATAAAGGATAGCTTGCTTATCTATAAAGACGTTTCTCGAATGAGAGACGTTTTTTTATATGGTATCTGAAATTTTTAGTATAATAAATATTTAAAATATTGTAGAAATGTATTAAAATAAATAAAAATTTTTTTATAACGATTATAGAGGGACGAAATGAAAAGATTTTATAAAATTTCAGCACAAATATTAGCGTTTATTCTTGCGTTGGCATTACTAATGCCGTTTTCAGTGATTGTAAAAGCAGAAACCGGAAATGAATATGAAGGAAAAATTGTCATATTACATTCGAATGATGTTCATGGAGAACTAAAAGGTTATCCAGTCATCAAGGAATTGGCTAATGAAATAAAAAGCGGAGGTGGAGAAGTAATACTTGTCGATGCTGGCGATTTTGCTCAAGGAAGCTCCTACGCTTCTTTTGATAAAAGCGAAAGCGTTATTGAACTTATGAATATGATCGGATACGATGTGGTTACTGTTGGAAATCATGAGTTTGATTATGGAATTGATAGAATGCAGGAAATCATGAATGCACTTTCTGCAAAATCGATTAGTATTAATATCATGATTAATGATACCCAGGCTTTTGATTCTTCGGTTTTAATAGATGTTAATGGAATAAAAATCGGCTTTATTGGAGTAGAAACACCGGAAGCTTTAACAAAATCCAATCCGGCTAAGAATCCTGGATTGTCGCTTGTTCAAGGAAACGAATTATATTCAAAAATCAATATAGAAGCAGAAAGTCTGAAGTCTAGAGGAGCCTCTCTGGTTATTTGTATTACCCATCTTGGAGTAGATGCTGGTTCTATGCCAAACCGGTCGGAAGATTTATGGGCAAATGTAGAAAACATTGATTTTATTATAGATGCCCATTCTCATACAGTCATGACGGAAGGTTCCAATGGAGAACCGATTCAGTCAACCGGAACAAAATTTGCAAATATTGGCGTAATCGAAATTGATAAAAATTCAGAAAAAATCACGAAAAATTATTTATACAAACTTACGGACGATTCTCCTGTGGATTTAACCGTAAAAGAAAAAGTGGACGAAATAAAAGCTAAGGTAGAGAAAGAGTATAAAACCGTCATCGGAAAAACAGATGTTGAATTAAATGGTGAGAAGGCACCAGGGAACCGAACGGAAGAAACAAATATGGGCGACCTCATAACGGATGCTATGGTTTGGTATCTGAAGGAGAAAAATCCTGGAAGTATAGAAGATGGAGTTCCGATGGTTGCAATTGAAAATGGTGGTGGAATACGAAACTGGATTCATAAAGGGGATATAACAAAACAGAATGTGTTTGATGTTATGCCGTTTGGAAACACCTTAACTGTAGTTTATGTGTCTGGAAACGAATTGTTAGAGGCTATGGAAGCATCTACTTATTGTACTCCAGAGGCAGTAGGCGCTTTTCCGCAGATTTCCGGTATGAATATTATAATTAAAACATACGAAAAATTCGATGCTGGTGAATTATATCCAGGTTCATCCTATAGAAAACCAAATTCGATTCGTCGTGTGGAAATAGCCAGTGTGAACGGTCAGCCTTTTAATCCGGAAGGAAGATATGCGGTGTTAACGAATGATTTTGTTGCTGCTGGCGGTGATACTTATTATGCTTTTAAAGAGGCATCCGAACAGTTCGATACCGGGTTTGCTCTGGATGAAATCCTTTCTGCTTATATTGCTGAGGGATTGGATGGTGTAGTGGGAGAGGAGTATCAGAATCCAAAAAGAAGGATTAACATTATCACAGAAAAACCAGAGCCAGCGCCAGATCCGAAACCGATTCCGCTGACTGGAGATGATGAGAATGTAGTGATTTGGCTGATGGCCATCATAATTTCTGCAGCAACAATATCCGGAGTAAGCGTTATTCGAAAGAAGTTATGATAATATAATCAAATGCATTATTATTGGAATATTAAAAGTGAGCTTTATTTTTGCAAAAACATGTGCGATTAGTTTTTTTGAAAACATGCGCGATTTCTCAGTTTTAGAGCACTCTTATGCCTAAAAACTAGGGCTAAGGTCACTGAAAACGAGTTTTTGCGCATGATAGTGCTCTGAAAACGAGTTTTCGCGCAAATAAAACGGAGTATAAAGAAAAAAATTTCATCGTATTCATGGTATTTTAAGAAAGCCTTTTTCGGGGTTTTCTTTTTTTATTGCAAAAGAATAAATAAAGCGGTATACTTTTGGTATACCAAGTAATAAATAATGGCGTAGTGCCGATAAATGAAAGGAAGGAAATCAAATGACGACTTTATCCCAGGAAGCATTAGAAAAGTCATTGAAGATTTTCAACAAAGCAATTGTAGGAGGAACTTTATTCACTTTGGATAAGCTCCTGAATGTTCTTGCAGCAATTTCTCCAAAGTTTCGGAAGGAATTGTGCAAATATGACGTTACAGTTCAGTTGAAACTTCGTGATAACAGTTACGGACGCTGGTTTAAATTTAAAGATGGCCAGGTGTTTGGCTATGACGGAATTAATCCGGATTGTACCGTATCCATGGTATTTGAAGATGAGGCAACTGCGAAGAGAGTAACTGCTTTAATTCGGAATCAGTCCGATTTTGTTAATGCAGCAAAACAGGGGCAGTTATCTTTAAATGGACCGGATGCAGAAACCATGTGGTTCTCTTCATTGCTTCTGAAAGTATTTGCTTTTGATGTTTTATATTTAGGAAATTATGGAACCAAAATGCCGAACGGTGAGATGAGATATACCACCGGAACTAACGGCGGTCCTTTATTTGTATATGTAAAAGATGACAAAATTGTCCGTGTAACTCCGATTGATTTTGATGAGGAAGATCCGGACATGTGGACCATTACGGCGAAAGGAAAGAAGCTGACACCTCCGAGAAGAACTACCGTAGCTCCTTATGCTCAGGGCTGGAAGCAGATGGTATATTCTCCGGACCGGTGCCTTTATCCAATGAAGAGAGTAGACTTTGATCCGGACGGAGACCGTCATTATGAAAACCGTGGTGTTTCCGGATATGAACGCATCAGCTGGGACGAAGCTTTAGATATTGTATCGAAAGAAATGATTCGTATCCGTAAAACCTATGGGCCTGGTACAATTTTCGCTTCCACCGGTTCTCATCATAACTGGGGAAGCATCGGATACTACTTATCCTGTGCAAAGAGATTCTTTAACTGCATCGGCGCAACCATGTGTATGCATAACCCAGACAGCTGGGAAGGTTGGGCTTGGGGCGGTCAGCACCACTTCGGCGGCAGTGCACGTAACGGTGGAACGGAGCCTTACGGAACCGTAGAAGACTGCTTAAAGAATTCGGAATTTATCGTATTCTGGTCCTCCGATCCAGAATCCACTTCCGGAAACTATGCGGGACAGGAAGGAACCATTCGTAGGGAATGGATTAACAAGCTGGGAATTCCTGTAGTACATATTGACCCTTACCAGAATGCAACTGCAGCTTTCGTAAGAGGCCGTTGGATCTGCCCACGTCCGGCAACAGATTCTGCATTAGGTATCGCCATTGCCAAC
>JAZRYR010000017.1:0-132421 GCA_045600845.1 Lachnospiraceae bacterium
GGAATCATCTCTCCACCGGTAGCTTTCCTTCATTCCCACCGTGTCGAGATATTCCTGCCTGCTCCGTTCCCGTTCCTCCTCCGTAGCAGCCGTCTTGGATTTTGAGTACAAAATCCGCCTGTTCATCGCATCCATTTTTTCATTTAAAGCTTTACGTATTCCGTCCTCGTATCCTTCAAATCCGAAGACATGATGCTTCACCAGCATCACGAAAAGCTCCTCGGTTATCATTATGTTCTTTGCCATCTTTTTCTCCTTTCGTGACGGTGTGTGACGATAGTGACGATATTTTAGGGCCCATAAAAACCGTCACTACCGTCACTATCGTCACCTTTTCTTTTCCAGCACGATCAGCCTTGACTGGTTCGTGCGTTTCGTCCGGTAACTGATCCCGTGCTCATTCCATAAAATCCCTGCTTTGGAATTCAGTTTCCTTGTCAGGGCATTGGCAGCCACATCCGCAAGGCATACGTCTGTGATCAGTTCCGAAGCAGTGCCGGACCAGGATTCCTTATCATCCATGAAGGCACGTATCTTTTCGATGTCTTCATCTGCAGGTTCCGTCCAGAGTGTCGTTTCACTGTCAGCATAGTTCCATAACAGCGTCCCCTGATCCTGTGCCATGTTGATGATCTGCTCCTGCTGGTCCCTTCCGGTGATCTGCAGTCTTGCTTCCGTCGTTCCCCTTTTTCTCGTCATGATTATCGCTGCATCCGCACTTCCCATGATCCCGTTGGTTCCGCTTATTTTCTCAAAGCAGTCATCTGCATCCTGCTTCCTTGTATGGTGTACTATGAGGATGCATATGCCGTACTTGTCGCTCATATTCTTGAGCTGGGTGATCGCATCATAGTCCCTGGAATAGCTCACGTTCTCATTGGAGAGCCCCCTTATCTTCTGAAGCGTGTCGATGATGATCAGCTTCGTCTTCGGGTACTTCGTGATGTATTCCGTCAGCTGCATCATCAGTCCTTCTTCGATCGTCTTGGATGCCGTTGCAAAGTGAAGCGATGGACTTCCCTCCGTCCCGAACATCTTTGAAAACCTTGTCTGGATTCTCTGAAGGTCATCTTCCAGCGCAAGGTAAAGCACTTCTCCTTTTGTGGTCTTATACTTCTCATTCCAGAAATTCTTTCCGGTCGCTATGCAGAAAGCGATCTCTGCCACAAGGAAAGATTTTCCGATTTTAGAGGCTCCCGCAAGGATTGCCGTTCCCGGATAAAGGAAGTTCTCGATGATTGGTTCCTTCGGTTCAAAGTATGTGTCCAGGACTTCATCCAGGCTTGTAATATCAAGGCTGAGGGCAATTTTGTTATTGCCCTCAATGCCTGTTTCTGCTATACTTTTTTCATCGTAATAGTGTGTTCGCCCCTCATCAGCGCCAACTGATGGAACAGGGACGGACATTTCTTTTTCTTGATTAACCATAAGCCTTAATCTCCTTTCTTCAATCCTTCAAATATTTCCAGAATTGTTCTTAAGGACTCAATCAGATCCGCATCGGCATCATCTATGACCTCAATTTCCATCAAACGTTCTTCGATTTTATTCAACCGCGCCCTCATTGCATCAAATGTTTTCACATTTCCGAATGTCACTATTTTTTGATGCATGCAGCTATTGATAAAAAAATCACTTTTTGACATTCCGCTGAGTTCAATTCTTTTTTCTATCCGTTCCTTTTCTTCCGGCGATACACGGAAGTTCAAAATCATATTCCGAACCCGCTGTTCCTTTTTTACCTTTTTGCCATCACTCACTTTCAAAGTATCCCTGATAAATTGCCTACTCATGTTTTACCTCCTCTTCATTCTGCACCCTCAATTCACCTAATTTGTCTGCCAGCCTCTTTCCTTTTGACGGATATAAATGTGCATACTGATGTGTAATCTTTTCAGATGCATGTCCAAGCCTTGCACCAATCTCTACAACTGAAAAGCCCAAGTTAATCATCAGTGAAACTCCTGAATGTCTTATGTCGTGAATTCTGATTCTTTTAACTCCTGTCTCTTCGCAGCCTCTAATCATTTCATGGCTCAGATAACTTTTCGTGACTGGAAACAATCTTGTTTCCGGATTCATTCCGTAAAACATACCGAAATAATCTTCAAGTTCATCGCATAGTGTCTGATCCAGATCAATCACTCTATTGCTTTCCTGCGTTTTGGGTGATGTAAGATAATCTTTTCCTTCAATACGCTGGTAGGACTGACAAATAGTCAGGGTTCTCTTATTCAGATCAATATGCTTTCTCTGAAGTCCGAGTAATTCCCCCTCTCTTATCGAAGTCCAGTACAACACTTCAAATGCATAAAAGCTGAGAGGTTTAGACTTCATTGCTTCGGAGAATTTTCGATATTCTTCCAGGGTCCAAATCTGCATTTCCTGCGCAGGCTTTTGTTTTCCAACTCTTCCGGCTGCAATTACCGGATTCTTTTCAACCCCTGCGTGCTTGATTCCATAATTAAAAATTGCCGAAAGCTGATTCTCGATTGTTTTAATATATGTCAGCTTATATGCCTTTCCCTCTTTATCGCGGAAATTAAGCAGCATATTCTGCCATTGTGCAACATCTGACACAGTGATTGAGTTCACCTTCTTGTTTCCAAAATACGGCAATATCTTCTTATCAATCAGGTATTTCTTGCCGTAGTAAGTGTTGTACTTAATTCTTGGCTTTAACTCCGGCAGATAAAGTTTTTCTACCAGGTAAGAAAAGAGCATATTCGGATTCCTTTCTTTCTGAAGTAGGAACTCCCTTTCATGCTCTTTTGCTTCGGTTTTAGTCTTAAAGCCTCTTTTCGTATAAATTACTTCCTCACCTTTCCAGTCTTTGTACTTTACGTAGACTCTCCAAGATTTTCTTTTTTCATCTTTTAAAACTGCCATAATAATGCTCCTTTCATTTCTATATAATCAGAGAACAATTCTTCATGTTGACGTACTACAAAGGCATTGTTCTCTAGGTATGCGCTTTGTCAAACGAGCGGATTCTCTGCGTCAGCCCCGCCAGACTGAGGATAGATTAAAGGCTCTATTAACCTGCAGTGTTCAGCCTCTCGATATTCAGTTTTTGTTTTTGGTGCGGTTTTATGCTTTCGCTCCGCAGCAGCTTTCTTCATAATATTTTCTGTTGCACTTTCCGGCGATTATGATTGCCTGAGGGTTTTTCTGCTTCATTTCATTATTCAGATTCTTTATGATCTGATATGCTTTGGTCTTACAGACCCCCCAGTCAATCATGACCTCGTCGACACTTACAAACATCGAATTTCTCATGTCGAAGCCTCCTTTCCTTATTCTTTAGGATAATTCAATTTTGCATTAAATATCCTTATTTGCATATTATATTCTAATAAGGTTTTTGTCAATACAAAATATTCATATTTTCATAAAAAATTCACGTGTTGATATTTTATCCGTTTTAGGATATACTTTTGTCATGAAAGGCGGTGTTGAAAATGATAACTGTACAAGTAGGCGGAATTGATTATCGAATCAGGATGCTCAGATTAATGTTAAAGATGACTCAGAAAGATTTTGCAGAATCTATAGATATAAACCAATCTATGCTTTCCCGGTATGAAAGCGGACAGACACAACCAACAGCGGATGTTCTCATTTCTATCAGCCGAAAATACGGTGTTTCCGTTGATTGGCTGTGTGATGTTGATTCAGAGATTACATATAGCAATACCGGAGATTTTGCGAGATTTTTAATAGAATTGCATGAAGCAGAAAACGTATACCCTGTTTTTACTGCTTCAAATAAAAAGGAATCAAAAGAAGATCCTCGTGGACCTTATGCAGATATCAGATTCTATAAAAATGATTCTGCAGAAAATTTACAGATTTATGAAATGCTTTTGCAGGCACTGGGAAATGATATTAAAGTAACCAAGCAGGGCAGGGAGTATGAAATAAGCAATACTGAACGCGATATAAAAGAAGAACTTAAGAAACTTGAAAATGAGCCTCTTCCTATCATTCACAATAAGAACAGGCTCCCTGAAGAAGATTAAAATAATAGACAAATTTTGAAAAAGTTAACCAAAAGTTAACCACAGCATAAGAAAAACCCCGCAGCTACGCGGGGTTTTGGCATTTTATTCTTATTCGTACTCTACCGTTGCCGGTGGCTTCGGTGTGTAATCGAAAAGTACACGGTTGATTCCAGGGACTTCCGTGGTAATACGTTTTACCAGATGGTCGATGAAAGCTGGCTCCAGATGTTCAACAGTTACTTCTACCACGTCGATGGTGTTGATGGCACGGATAATGCATGGCCAGTCAAAAGTACGTTTGCCATCTTTGATACCAGTGGATTTGAAATCCGGTACAACAGTGAAGTACTGCCATACTTTTCCTTCCAGACCATTCTTTGCAAATTCTTCACGAAGGATGGCATCGGATTCACGAACAGCTTCCAGTCTGTCTCTGGTGATAGCGCCTGGGCATCTTACGCCGAGGCCTGGGCCTGGGAATGGCTGACGATAAACCATGCCATGAGGAAGTCCTAATTCTTCGCCGACTACACGTACTTCGTCTTTATAAAGGATTCTTACCGGCTCTACTAATTCGAAATTCAGTTCTTCCGGAAGTCCGCCAACGTTATGATGCGCTTTTATTCCCTGCTCGCTCTCTAAAATATCCGGCCAGATGGTTCCCTGTCCTAAGAACTGGATGCCGTCGAGCTTTGCAGCTTCTTCTGCAAATACTTTGATGAATTCTTCGCCGATAATATGACGTTTCTGTTCTGGATCCGAAACTCCAGCCAGAAGGTCTAAGAAACGGTCGGTTGCATCAATATAGATCAGGTTTGCATTCATCTGATTCTTAAATACTTCGATAACCTGCTCTGGCTCGCCTTTACGGAGAAGTCCATGGTTTACATGTACGCATACCAGCTGCTGGCCGATTGCTTTCAGTAAAAGAGCTGCGCAAACGGAGGAATCAACGCCGCCAGATAAAGCCAGGAGCACTTTTTTGTCTCCCACCTGAGCTCTGATATCTGCAATTTGTTCCTCAATATAAGCTTTTGCCAGTTCCGGGGTGTTAATTCTTTGCATATTTTCCGGACGTACGAGTAATGCCATTTCTTTTTCCTCCACGAAATTCTCATTTTTATTATCGAATATTTTACTTCACCAATACTTCATTTTCAATAAAAAATGTGGCGAAAATTTCTTTCGCCACAAGGTTTTTTTCGTTGTTTTCGTTAATTATATCGTAATGACAAACTGGGCGCCGCCGTCCACATTCTCAGCTTTAATCTTCCACCCATGCTGTTCTACGATTTCTTTTGTCAAGGACATTCCGATGCCGGTGTTTCCGTTCTTTCCGGTATAGAAGCGCTCAAAGAGATGCTTTAAGCTTTCCTCGCTGATCGGTGTTCCATCATCCCAGATTTTTAAGATCCTTCCATCATAGGAAATTTTGATTTCCTTTTCTGCATAGCGGATAGCGTTGGATAAAATGTTGCGTACCGCTTTTTCCAGCTGCACCCGGTCTGCCTCGATGGATGGAAGGCCATCTTCTACTTTCAAGTCTACTTTCAGGTCTTTGCTGTTTATAGCGGCTTCCATGGAAGTCAGGCATTCGGACAGGAAACTGTACATTTCTAACGATTCCTTATTCAGCTTATATGCCCCGCTTTCCAGACGGGAAAGGGAAAGAATGTCGTTGACCAAATTGGTCATTTTATCGGTTTCGTTTAAAATTACTGCGGTTGCTTCTTTTGTATCTGAAATGACGCCCTCCTGCAAACCTTCTGCATAACCCTGAATGGACATGAGTGGAGTCTTCAATTCGTGAGACGCATTCTCAAAGAACTGCTTCTGCTTTGCCTGATCCGTTTCGATTTTCTTTCCTACGAAGAAACCGATCAGGGTTGCGCCTACAATGCAGACCGCCATAATGATGTACATAACGATACTGATCGTCTTGATCATTTCCGTTTCCGAGGTGGCATTTACATAATAGAACCGAATGCGGCCATCGTCCGTTTCTTTCCAGGAAACAAACAGCGTGGTGTCGTCCATTTCCACCTTATACATTTCTTCCGGCTTAGTATCCGTTGTCTTCCACCAGTTCACGATGTTTTCAGAATAGTAATCCCAGAAGATTTCGTCGTAACCTCGATAGTCATCATCCCAGATATCATTCCAAAAATCAAAAAGGTCATCGTACCAATGCCGTTCGCCGTCATCACGATAATCTTCCTCGTCATAGCCGTAATACCCACCATAATAATCATCATAGTAGCTGTTTTTAGGGTCCTCGGCGCCGGCCTCTTTCGGTTCATCTTTCTTCGGGTCATAGATAAAGGAGGCACCGGCCATCTGGGATTCAATGACCTCCGTTCGGTCCAAAACACCATCATTGTCCATATAGACAGAAATGCAGTTTTGGGCTTTGGTGCGGACATGGGCATTCACAATCAAATTGAAAGCAACGCCTAAAATGACGAAGGCAACTGCCATGCATAAAGCCATGGTTATGACTAATTTTCGCCTGGTGTGTTTCATTTACTTGCCTCCAATTTATAACCGAAGCCCCAAACAACGGTAATGGCCACGTTGCTGCCGACAGCCGCCAATTTCTTGCGGATTCGCCTTACGGTTTCATCTGTAACCCTGGTTTCCACTTCGGTACTGATGCCCCAGATTTTATCTAAAAGTTCTTCCCGCGGAATGGCACGGTCTTGTTGTTCCAACATATACCGGAGCAGAGCCAGTTCCGTCATGGTCAATGTCGCTTTGTTTCCTTTACAGGTCACTTCCCGGGTTTTATAAGAATAAACAATATCACCGAAGCTCAGTTCCGGTTCATCTTCTGGTGCTGCATCCTCATGCTCCATCTCAATGCGGCGGAACAACGCCTTAATACGCATCACTAGCATGGATGGGCGGAACGGCTTGGTCAGATAATCGTCGCCACCGTAAGTCATACCAGTCACATAATCCATTTCGCTATCTTTCGCCGTGAGAATGATGATCGGCACTTTTGAAATCTCTCTTAAGTGCTTACAGATGGTGAGCCCGTCGGTGCCCGGCATCATAATGTCCAGCACGGCCAGATCGCACGATTTCTTGCGGAAGGCATCGAACAGTTCATCTCCTGTGGGGAACACTTCTACTTCAAAACCGGAATCGATTAAGAAAGATTTTAATATCTCACGAATATTTTCTTCGTCGTCTGCTGCATAAATTAATTTTCCCATAAAAACCTCCAGAGGACAGAAGTTGCCTCCCGTCCTCCGCTAATTATATTATATTTTTATCTATTTGACGATGAAATTCATACTCCCTGAATGATATCGCCGTTTCCGGATTCCGCTATGGCTCAAGCGCCCTGGGAATCTTCACTGAACAGGCCGGAGAAGAAATCATAAATGTCATCCAGTCTAAAACCATCTCTGTTCTGTTCGTCTTTTTGATCCGGTTTGTTCTGGTTTTCGTTTGAATTATCGTTCTGATCATCATAGGAATTCCCATAATAATCATCGCCATAGTACCAGTAGTTGTCATAATCATCCTCACCACCGAAGAACTGGCTGAAGAAATCGTCTCCATAGTTGTATGGATTTCTGTTTCCATTTTCGTTGCCATTTCCAAAAATTCCGCCCAAGTCAATCTCCGGTAATTCGAATTTTTCAATCTCCGTTCGGATATTTTTCAGTTCCCTGCCAACTTTTGCAGTTGAGAATGCGTTAACTGCCAGAAGCCCTGCAATAATAGCCACCATAACAGTCATAACAATACGGAACCATAAGCCACGGTGTGAATCTTTCGGTTTGCAGTTTTTCTGTGGAACCGGATGTTGTGGAGTCTGTGTTCTTGTATACTGTGGCATCGGCTGTGGCTGTGGTGCCGACTGTGGCTGTGGTGCCGGCTGTGGCTGCGGCGCCGGCTGTGGCTGTGGTGCCGGCTGTGGCTGCTGTGCCGGCTGTGGCTGTGGTGCCGGTTGTGGCTGTGGTGCCGGCTGTGGCTGTGGTGCCGGCTGTGGCTGCGGTGCCGGTTGTGGCTTTGGTGCCGGCTGTGGCTGTGGTGCCGGCTGTGTAAACTGAGACGCTGCCTGCTGAGTGTACTGAGGCTGAACCGGTGCTGATACTGGCTGCTGATACTGCGGTGCCAGCTGTGGCTGTGATGCCGATGCTGGCCGTGGTGTTACCTCGACTACTGAAGCCACCGGAACTGCCTGCTCTGCTGCAGTCTGAACTGCCTGCTGAACTTCTTGATATAATTCCTGTGACGGTACTACGGTCTGGGCAATTGTTTCCTGAGCTGATTGTCCAGCTTCTGTAGTTGGTGTCTGAATAATCTCTACAAACTGACCAACCGGAGCTGCTCCTGCTTCTACATTGTTTACAACTACATCTGCAGCGTTTACGATGTTTTCATTCATATTTTCTGTCATTTTATTTCCCCTTTCATGTTTCGCCTTTTCGTGCGAACAAGCGATAAATTTACTTTTTACTTTTCAAATTCTTCATTTGATGGCCTAATGATACTTCTTTCTAAAAGCAAAATCTCACATGAAACTGAGTTAAAAATGTCACAATTTTGCAACAACATTTGTATATGAACTTGATAATTTAAAACGACCCCTCATACGGGCTGAAAAATGCTCTACTTTTTCGTTTTCGTTCTGGAACCTGCATATCATTTTCGTTTTCGTTCCGATTTCTTCTCATCTTTTACGTTTCTGTTCCAGAATGATTGATTTTTCCCCTTTTTCAGAACCAAAACGAAAATCTTGAGCATTTTTAGGGGAATCTCCATAAACATGTGCTCATCTTTTGCTTTTTTGTTCTAAATACACAAAAAAGCATGTATATGATTCATATACATGCTTAATCATATACATGCTTTTTATCAACAATAACTTAGGTTTCCTGCATATGAATGAAACAATAAGCCGAAACTTCTTAGCAAAGAGTTTGGATGGATGAGAACTAACCGAGTACTGTCCGAGCGTCAGCAAGTTGCGAGGGAAGAGACCACTCTTATCCAGATGTACTCTGAGCTTAGAAGCTTTCGTGCATTTCAGAAACATTCAGGAAACCTTTTATTACTTCAGATACACTTTCAGGAACTGGCCGGTATAGCTCTTCTTATCCTTTGCCACATCTTCCGGCGTGCCCTTCGTAAATACAGTACCGCCCTTATCGCCGCCTTCCGGCCCCATGTCAATAATGTAATCGGCCACTTTAATTACTTCCAGATTATGTTCGATAACCACAACACTATTTCCGCCTTCGGAAAGTCTGCGTAGAATGTTAATCAACTTGTGAACATCGGCAAAGTGCAGTCCGGTCGTCGGTTCATCCAAAATATACAGCGTTTTTCCTGTCGGGCGCCGGCTGAGTTCTGTAGCCAATTTCACTCGCTGTGCCTCTCCTCCGGAAAGAGTGGTAGATGGCTGACCTAACTTAATGTAGGAAAGGCCGACTTCATCCAGCGTTTTAATTTTCTGGTAAATTCTCGGTACATTCTTAAAGAATTCCATTGCCTCTTCCACCGTCATTTCCAGAACGTCGTAGATGGATTTCCCTTTGTATTTTACATCCAGAGTTTCCCGGTTGTAGCGCATGCCATGGCAAGTATCGCATTTTACATAAACATCCGGAAGGAAGTGCATTTCGATTTTGATAATACCATCACCGGAGCAAGCCTCACAGCGGCCGCCTTTTACGTTAAAGCTGAACCGGCCTTTGCTATAGCCACGAACCTTCGCGTCGGTAGTCTGTGCAAATAAATCACGGATCAGGTCGAACACACCCGTGTAGGTTGCCGGGTTGCTTCTCGGAGTTTTTCCAATCGGGCTTTGGTCGATGCAGATGACTTTATCCAATTGCTCGACGCCTTCGATTTTTTTATGATGGCCCGGGACCATACGTGCCCGATTCAAGGTTTTCGCCAGACTCTTGTAAAGAATCTCGTTAACCAAGGACGACTTTCCGGAACCAGAGACACCGGTTACACAGGTCATGACCCCTAATGGGAATTTTACATTAATATTCTTCAGGTTGTTCTCCGTAGCGCCTTTGACTTCGATCCAGCCTGTCGGTCTTCGACGTTCTTCCGGAACCGGAATTTTAATCCTTCCGCTTAAGTAATCGCCGGTAATGGACTCCTTGCAGTTCATGATTTCTTCTGCCGTACCGATGGCAACGACTTTTCCACCATGTTCGCCAGCTCCCGGACCGATATCCACAATGCAGTCTGCCTGACGCATGGTATCTTCGTCATGTTCTACTACAATTAATGTATTTCCCAAATCCCGAAGCTGTTTCAGGGTCGTCAGTAGTTTTTCATTATCTCTTTGATGAAGACCGATACTCGGCTCATCCAATATATAAAGGACTCCCGTAAGACCGGACCCGATCTGAGTCGCCAAACGGATTCTTTGCGCCTCGCCACCGGAAAGGCTTGCCGCATAACGGGTCAGCGTCAGATATTCCAACCCAACATCCAACAGGAATTTCAGACGGGCCTTTACTTCTTTCAGAATCGGGCCGGCAATCTCCAGCTGGGTCTTATTTAATTTTACTTTTTCAAAAAATTCCAGACTTTCCCGGATAGTCATGGCCGATACTTCATGGATATTTTTGCCGCCAACAGTAACTGCCAGAGAAATTTTATTCAGACGCTTTCCACCACAGTCATCGCACGGACTGATGCGCATGTATTCTTCATACTCATGCTTAAAAGAGTCTGGCGTCTCATGGTATCTGCGGTTCAGGTTTTCAATCAGTCCTCCGAACACTAGCGGATAAACGCCGCTTCCACGCTGGCCGGAATAACGTACGTTAATCACACGGTCGCCACCATTCCATAAAAGATCCTGAATCTTTTTCGGATATTTGTTAAACGGAGTATCCAAGTCAAAATGATAAGCCGCTGCGAGAGCCTTCAAAGTTGCGTGCGAAAAACTGCCTTCTTTTTTTGAGCTACCCCAGCCCGGTGCAACAATCGCTCCCTGGGTAATACTTAAGGATGGGTCCGGAATAATCAGTTCCGGGTCAAATTCCATTTTATAGCCAATGCCGACGCAAGAAGGACATGCGCCAAAAGGGTTATTGAAAGAAAAGTTTCTCGGTTCGATTTCGCCGATGCTGACGCCGCAATCCGGGCAGGCGAAATTCGAGGAAAAATGAATCTCGTTATTTTCATCAATCAGAGGCAGCTTCTCACCACCATCGGAGATTTTACCGGATTTCGTTGAAACGTTCTCACCGCCATCGAAGATTTTGCCGGTCGAAGTTTTTTCGGTGTCATCCGCCATAGCTTCCGGCAAAGAAACAACTTCCACCGTCATCAGCCCTTCTGCCTGATTCAGGATGCTTTCAATGGAGTCCACAAGACGGGATTGTATTCCATCTTTTATCACCAAACGGTCTACAACGATGTCGATGTTGTGCTTGATATTTTTTTCCAACTTAATTTCTTCGTCCAGATCATAAACAATACCGTCAACGCGGGCACGTACATAACCAGACTTTTTCGCAGATTCCAGGAGCTTCACGTGCTCGCCTTTCCGGCCACGGACTACCGGTGCCAGAAGCTGGATCCGGCTTCCTTCCGGCAGCTCCATAATAGCATCCGCCATCTGGTCCACGGTCTGCTTATGAATCTCCCTGCCGCATTCCGGACAGTGAGGAGTTCCCACGCGGGCATACAGAAGTCTTAAATAATCATGAATTTCCGTAACGGTTCCGACAGTGGAACGTGGGTTCTTGTTGGTCGCCTTCTGGTCGATGGAAATGGCCGGAGAAAGGCCCTCGATCATCTCCACCTTCGGCTTTTCCATCTGGCCCAAGAACTGACGTGCATAGCTGGAAAGACTTTCCATATAACGACGCTGACCCTCGGCGTAAATGGTATCAAACGCCAAGGAGGATTTTCCCGAACCGGAAAGACCGGTGAAAACCACCATCTCATTCCGTGGAATGTCCAGATCAATATTCTTTAAATTATTCTCCGAGGCGCCCCGGATTTTAATTAATTTCTGTTCTCTTGCTGCCATAACAGTTTCCTATTTCTTCGTTTTTTGTGCTATTACTTGCACATTCCTTTTTATTTTTTCACCAGCATTCTGTCGCGCTTCCGCACCTTCTATTTCGTTTTTCTTTCAATTCTCTTTTTCGTATTGCGTCTGGATGCGGCACGAGTTTTCGGATCCTCGTCTACCAGATGCTTCTTCAGATCCAGCATCTGGTCCCGCAAGGAAGCCGCCGTCTCAAAGTCTAAATCTGCCGCTGCTTTCCGCATCTGCTTTTCGACCTTCGCAATCAGCTTTTCGATTTCTTCCTTACTCATGGACTCCGTATCTTTTTCCAGTTTCTGAGATACCGCTGTCGCCTCTTTTGTAATGCTGATCAAGTCTCTTACTGCTTTCTTTATGGTCGTCGGCGTAATGCCATGTTCCTCGTTATACGCTTTCTGTATATCACGACGACGGTTGGTTTCCGTAATGGCCGCCTTCATGGAATCGGTCATAACATCGGCGTACATTATGACCCGGCCCTCGGAGTTTCTGCTGGCACGGCCGATGGTCTGAATCAGGGAAGTTTCACTTCGCAGGAAGCCTTCCTTGTCCGCATCTAAAATGGCTACCAGGGAGATTTCCGGAATGTCCAGACCTTCCCGTAACAGGTTGATACCAACCAATACATCAAATACATCCAACCGCATATCACGGATAATTTCTGTCCGCTCTAAAGCGGCGATATCTGAGTGAAGATACCTTACGCGGACGCCGGCATCCTTCAGATAATCGGTCAGATCCTCCGCCATTTTTTTGGTCAAGGTAGTTACCAGAACCTTATTGCCTTTTCCCGTTTCTTTATTGATTTCCGCCAGAAGGTCGTCAATCTGTCCCTCCACCGGTTTTACTGTAACTTCCGGATCTAAAAGTCCCGTCGGCCGGATAATCTGTTCCGTCCTTAACAGTTCATGGGCTGCCTCATATTTTCCCGGCGTTGCCGAAACAAACAGCATCTGGTCGATCTTGCCTTCAAACTCTTCAAACCGTAACGGACGATTGTCCAAGGCTGACGGCAGACGGAAGCCATAATCCACCAGGGTCTGTTTTCTGGAACGGTCGCCGTTATACATGGCACCAATCTGCGGCACCGTCATATGAGACTCGTCTACAATAATCAAAAAGTCATTCTTATAAAAATCTATTAAGCAGGCAGGAGCCACTCCCGGCGCCAACCCGGTTAAATGCCTGGAATAATTTTCGATGCCGGAGCACACGCCCGTCTCCCGCATCATTTCCATGTCGAAGTTGGTCCGCTCCCAGATCCGCTGAGCCTCCAATAGCTTGTCCTCACTGCGGAAGTAAGCCACCCGCTCATCCAGCTCTTTGGAAATATTTACCAACGCCCGTTCCATCTGTTCGGCAGGAACAACATAATAGCTGGCCGGTAAAATGGCCACATGTTCCATGCGGGCCTTAATTTCTCCCGTCAGCGTGTCGATCTGGGTAATCCGGTCAATTTCATCTCCGAAGAATTCTACACGAATGGCATTTTTCTCTGTCATGGCCGGCAGAATTTCGATCACATCGCCCCTTACACGGAAGGTTCCGCGCTGGAAATCCATATCATTCCGGTCATACTGGATATTAATCAGCTCCCGGATGACCTCGTCCCGGTCTTTGCGCATGCCCGGGCGTAAGGAAACGCTCATGCGGGCATATTCCTCCGGATCACCGATTCCGTAGATACAGGAAACAGAAGCGATAATGATAACATCCTTCCGCTCAACCAAAGATGTGGTGGCGGAATGACGCAACCGGTCGATTTCATCATTGACCGAAGAATCTTTTTCAATATAGGTATCCGTCGAAGGTACATAAGCTTCCGGTTGATAATAATCGTAGTAAGAAATAAAATATTCAACCGCGTTTTCCGGAAAGAACTCCTTAAATTCGCTATACAGCTGGGCCGCCAAGGTTTTATTATGGGCGATGACCAAAGTCGGCTTATTCACCGCCTGGATAACATTAGCCATCGTAAACGTTTTACCGGAGCCCGTTACACCCAGCAGCGTCTCGAACTGGTTGCCTTCCTTAAAGCCATCCACTAATTCCTGAATGGCCCGCGGCTGATCCCCTGTCGGCTTATATTCTGATACTAATTTAAACTCACTCATGTATTTCGTTCGTCAATGAGCCTACGTGTGCACCAGCACCACGTCATCACTCATCAGTTCCAAATATTTCGCCTTCCGCAGAAAGCATATCGATTTCTTCCAAAGACAGGTCTTCTAACCAAGGAACCCGTTCCGGGTCGCCCACATCCCGTCGTCGCTCCACTTCGGATAATACCTCGTCCATTCTGCCTAATGCCGCAAAAGGAGCAAACTGCTTTGCCCGTTCTCCCACATCCATCTTTGGCCGGATATTTTCCGGTCGTTTGTCTCTGATTTCGCTCATGGTCACATCCAGCCAGAATATGGATTCCCCGTTTTTCCGTCGTTGGAAGCGGGTCGGATCATGCCTTCCCGTCATCCTTTATGTCCTCCAATCTGGCCATTTCTTTCAATCGTCGTCGCGCTTTCTTCCAGATTCATGCCTTTCAGAATCGCGTTCTTCCCATAACGGCTTTTAATATTCAAGGCCGCCTGCTGCAGCTTCCGGTCCTTTACCATAGTCTCCGGGTCTGTAAACAGATCAAACTGTTCGAAAGCCTCGTCCTGCAGATTATTGAAAAAAATATAGACTCTGCGATAGTAGATGTCCGGATCCGCAATCCGGTCAAATAGTCGGATCACTGCATCCCCCAGCACCCGGTTCGAGCTGGTAGTTACGGTCAGTTTTTCTGTGGCGCTGATCGGTTTTCTTTCGATGCCGAAAGAAAAGCCCAAAGTCAGTCCGATGCTGCCCGTGACTTTATGTTTCTTTACAAGGTCCAGACATAAAAGGTCGCACATTTCTTTTACGATCAATCTGCATTCCTTATAATTATAATCCCTTGTAAGAACCTGTCCACTTGAAATTGAGGAGGTCTTTGTTTTGTAGTTTTTAATATCGGCAATGGTAGTCGGCTCCAGCCCCCAGGCATGGTCCATAATCAGTTCCGCATTCACTCCAAAGAGCCGGAACAGGAGATATTCGTCCGCCATGGCAATGTCTCTCATGGTAAAAATGCCCACCTTGGCCAGACGGCTCACAGTACCTCTTCCAATCATCCAGAAGTCGGTCAGCGGAAGATGATCCCACAAGGTCGTCTTAAAACTTTCTTCATCCAGCTCCCCAATAAAATCCGCCGCATGCTTGGCCGTAATATCCAAAGCGATCTTCGCCAGATATAAATTTGTACCGATACCACAGGTTGCAGTTAATCCGTACGTGTCTTTTATGTCTTTCAGGACCGTAACCGCCAATTCCTTCGTGTTTTTTTTATAAAGGGATAAATAATGGGTCACATCCATAAAAGCCTCGTCTACAGAATAAACATGAATGTCCTCCGGAGCAAAGTACTTCAGGTAAATGCCGTAAATCTTCGCGCTGTAATCCAGATACAGCTGCATTCGCGGCGGCGCCATAATGTATTTGATATTTTTCGGAATCTGGAAAACCCGGCAGCGGTTCGGAATGCCCAGCTTTTTAATGGCAGGAGAAGCCGCCAGACAGATGGTCTTATCCGTCCGGGTAGGGTCTGCCACGATTAAGTTGGTTGTAAAAGGATCCAGCCCTCTTTCCACGCATTCCACCGAAGCGTAAAAAGATTTCAGATCGATGCAGATATATTGTCGCTTCTCTTTCATGATTTCCCTTAAAACAAGTGGGTGCAAAAGGGAATCGAGTAGGGGGAGTAAATCCCCCTACTCGATGTACGTTTTCGCCCAATGTCCGTTCACGAGCGATGGCCGCTGGGCTCACTTCGCTCAAAAAGAAGTCTTCTTTCCGTTCCGAACATATGTTTGTATTATGTTATCACGAATATTTGCAGATTACAACCGTAAAGTGAAAAATTAACCTGAAAAATCAACCCAGATTACAACCCCGAATTACAACTCCGCAAATCTTATTCTTCCTTTTCCCTTCAGCCAGCGGATCAGAAGCCAGGTAAGCCCTGCAAAAATAACAATACAGATAATCAGATAAACTGCACTGCTGATAAATCGGCCAAGCAAAAGGAACAGTCCGCCCAAAGCTGCTGCCAGAAGCATTCCTCCGAACATATCAACCAGACCGGACACGCTCTGTTTGATCGGCTGTACCTCGCTGGTCCAATCCAGGATCGGCCGCTTCAGATCCAGAAATACCTGGAAAGTAGCCTCCATGATAATGTAAAGAGTTACGCATAAAATAACGAGAATGGAATTCCATACATCTGCCCGTACCGCAATACACAGAACAACCGTGCAGAACATTGCCGGTGGCAGCGTTAAAACGCAGTGATTATAAATTTTCGCCTTAAAAATCTCCCATGGGTCGATCGGCATGGATTGCAACAGCCAGATATACGGACCTTCTAAAGAAATCGACGGACCTGCAATATACACAAAAGAGGTCAAAAGACAAACAGCAAAAGCCACCAATACCGTGCCCATGTTCACAATCATCGGAACGGTTTCCAAAAACGCGCCCATAATCGTCCGGATGTCGCTCATCTTAATGATTACCAGAATTGCACCTACAAGAAGGAATAACAGACCCAGGCCGCTGTTCAGCATATAAGTCGGACTGGAAGTAAATCTCTTTAATTCTTTCCGTCTCAATGCAGCACTCTGTTTTGCCGTCTTGATCTGCGAATCGCTGTATTTCTTATCGACGCCGAAGGAAGACGTTGCCACCACCTTCAGGAAGCTCTTACTCATGAAGAAGTAAACCAGTCCGAAAATAATGACTGTCATGGTCACAAATGCCAGAAAGCCTACAATATTTCCGCTCATGCCCAGACCCAGACAGTAGATTGGATAGCCCCAGCCCTGAATCGATTCCCCGATGCTCATGGCATTCTTTGCCAGGCTTTCGACTAAGGTATTCATCCGGAATCTCAGGTAAAAGAAGGCCGCAATAAAAACAACGGAAACAATGACCGTAATGAAATTCTTATTTTTTAACCGGGACATGATCAGGGCAATGATCCAGCCGATCAGGCAGGAAAATGCCAGAACCAGAAAGCCCAGAGCAAACATGCCCAAAATGCTTAAAAGAATGGACAGGAAGCTTGGCTGTCCGAAAATCCAATAATATACAACAGCCGGCAGCATAACCATCAGCTCATAGATCATTCCGATGATATAAACGCTAATCATACGGGCCAGCAGGATTTTTGATGGTGGAATTGGCATGGATAACAAGAATTCATTATCCTTTGCACGGAACAATACAGATGTCGTACTCATGACACAGCCGATCAGGCCAACGAAAAAGCCCATGATGGTCATGAACATAAAATAGATCCAGTCGTTTTTTCCGTCCACCAGCATAAGCCCAAACAAGGAGCTCAATGCAAAAAAGGTGCCCAATAGAATCAGGTATAAAAAGGCAAACAGGATGGTCATTCCTTTTGAATTTTTGACCGTAACCTGCCCTTTTTTTCTACTGGTAAAGTACATTTTCCGTACTTCATATAATTCTTTTTTTACTAAAGCTTTAAACATTTTCTTTCACCGCACGCTGCATCTCCAGGAACACTTCCTCTAAGGATTCGTCGCCCTTAACTTCTTCCATGGTTCCGGATTTTACTAATTTTCCGTCTTTAATAATGGCTACTTTATCGCATAATTTTTCTGCAACTTCCAGAACATGGGTGGAGAAAAAGATAGCTCCACCATTGTCGCAGATTTCCCGCATAGTCTGCTTTACCAGAAAGGCCGCACTCGGATCCAGTCCTACGAAAGGTTCATCCATCAGAATCAGCTTTGGATCATGAACTAAAGCGGCCATAATCGCCAATTTCTGTTTCATACCATGAGAATAAGAATTTACCGGATTTGCCAGTTTTTCCGTCAGGTCAAACATATCACCATATTTCCGGATTTTTGCTTCCCGGTCCGCTTGACTGACTTCGTAAATATCGGCAACAAAGTTCAGATACTGGATTGCCGTCATGTAATCATAAATATCCGGATTGTCCGGAATATAGGCCATAACCTTTTTCGCTTCCAGGGGATTCTTCCGGATATCAAATCCGTTAATGGTAATCTGGCCTTTATCAAAACTCAAAATACCGGCAACGCTTTTCAACGTCGTCGTTTTTCCAGCACCGTTATGTCCAATGAATCCGTAGATTTCTCCCGGCTCGATGCTTAAACTTAAATCATCCACTGCCGCGGTACTACCATAAATTTTCGTTAAATGTTCTATTTTCAGCATATCTGATTCCTCTCCTATGCAATTTACAAATTTTTTCTGCGCAAAGCCCTTCAGGACGCAGACATATTATATCATAATTGTATATTTTCTGTATAGTTTCCCACCTTGTGCGCCGAAAGATAATCATAGCAGTACACTTCCCCCAAATGCTAAAAGAGCCAGCTTCCTGCTGACTCTTTTAAGGAGAAGGTATTTCATTTTTATGGGGTGTAGTAAAACTATATATGTATTGGGGGTTTTACGATACGTATATTATCACGACTTCCCAAATAAGTGTTCACAAACTTTACAAATAATAATATATTTTTTTGTGCAGTTTGTATATGCTTTACTTTCCCGCTCACCGGATTTATGCTTCCTCATCCGGCATTACCGGTGGAAGTGAATCTACACTAAGTTCTTCAACAACTTTCTCTTCCGGTTTTACAAATAAAGTTTCAAACTCTTCTCTGGTAATCTTTTCTTTCTGCAGCAGAAGCTGTGCACAACTCTCCAGAACATCCAGATTCTCAACTACCAGTTCTTTTGCTTTCTTGTAGCAGCTGTCGATAATTTCTTTTACTTCCTTATCGATCATTGCAGCGGTAGACTCAGAGTAAGCTTTCGTCTGGCCCCAGTCACGACCGATAAATACTTCTTCACTCTCAGAACCAGCATAATCAATCGGTCCTAAAGAACTCATGCCATATCTCGTAACCATCGCTCTGGCAATATCCGAAGCCTGCTTGATATCCTGTGATGCGCCGGTAGTAATATCTTTAAATATCAGTTCCTCTGCAATACGTCCGCCAAAGGATACCATAATATTTTCCAGCATCTTTTCTTTTGAATTATAGGCCTCATCCTTCTCTGGCAACGGCATGGTATATCCGCCAGCCATACCGGTAGGAATAATGGAAACCATATGAACCGGCCCCATCTTTGGAAGGAGGTGGAAAAGAATCGCATGACCAGACTCGTGGTAAGCGGTAATTTTTCTTTCCTCTTCTGAAATAACTCTGCTCTTCTTTTCTTCACCAACGCCGATTTTAATGAAAGCGTTGTTAATATCTACCTGCTTAATATATGCACGGTTAGAAGATGCCGCATTAATTGCAGCTTCATTCATCAGATTCTCTAAGTCTGCACCGGAGAAGCCTGCAGTTGTTCTTGCAACAACTTCCAGGTCAACATCCTCTGCCAACGGTTTGTTGCGGGAATGAACCTTCAAAATATCTACACGGCCCTGAACATCCGGCTTACCTACAAATACTTTACGGTCAAAACGACCTGGTCTTAAAATAGCCGGATCCAAAATATCGACACGGTTGGTAGCAGCCATAACGATAATGCCTTCGTTCACGCCGAAACCATCCATCTCAACTAAGATCTGGTTTAAAGTCTGCTCTCTTTCATCATGACCGCCGCCAAGACCGGAACCTCTCCGTCTGGCAACTGCATCAATTTCATCGATGAAAATAATACATGGAGCATTTTTCTTGGCTTCACCGAATAAATCACGTACACGGGAAGCACCAACACCTACAAACATTTCTACAAAGTCGGAACCCGACATATGGAAGAAAGGAACGCCGGCCTCGCCGGATACGGCTCTGGCCAATAAGGTTTTACCGGTTCCCGGAGGTCCTACTAATAAGATACCTTTCGGGATACGTGCGCCAACTCTTGTGTATTTCTGAGGAGCTTTCAGGAAATCTACTACTTCTTCTAACTCTGCGCGCTCCTCCTGCAATCCTGCAACATCCTTAAATGTTGTCTTAATATCGTTTTTCGAAGAAACTTTGGCTTTGCTCTTACCAAAATTCATAACACCGTTGCCTGCTCCGCCTCCGGCTCTTCCATTGATAAATATGAAGAACACGAAGAAGATCACAAACATAATGATCATCGGCAGAATCGTCGATACAAAGTAACTGCTTCTGGTTACATCCAGCAGTTTATAATCTGCCCCGACCTCACCTAAGAATTCGGTTATTGTTCCTACATTCTCGGTATAAAAGGCTTTCTTTGTAGTATCACGGAACGTAACCACTACAACACCGGTAGGGATTTCCGCATTCTGCTTGATAATAATTTCTTTTACTGCATCATCTTTTAAGTCTGTCTGAAACTCTTTAAAAGAGTATTCATCATTTGTCTTTCTAGGCGTAATGGTGAAATAAATTACCGCCATCATTCCTACAAGTATAATCAAATAAAGTATTATTCCTCTAAATGGTTTTTTCATTCTGTTTCCTCATTACTGTTGTTTTCTTTTATGATACCCACGAAAGGCAGGTCTCTGTATTTCTGATCATAATCCAGTCCCCATCCAACGACAAACTCGTCCGGAATTTCAAATCCGATATAATCTGCATCCATGCAGACTTTACGTCTGGAAGGTTTATCGAGAAGTACTGCCAGTTCCATGCTTTCCGGGCCTCTTTCCTCGAGCATTTCCGTGATCAGATGTAAGGTCTGTCCGGTATCCACGATATCTTCAATCAGAAGTATATGTGCCCCTTCTATTGACCGGTCCAAATCTTTTGTTACAAGTACACGTCCGGAAGATTTGGTTCCTGCTCCATAACTGGATGCAGCCATGAAATCAATTTCTACAGGAATCGTCAGTTCCTGCGCCAAGGCAGTCAGGAAAAATACCGAACCGTTTAAAATGCCGACCAAATGAAGCGTTTTGCCTGCATACTTCTCACTGATGGCTTCTGCCATCTCCCGAATACGATCTCTTACATCCTGCTCTGGAATCAGGACTTCAAGCTTTGTGCCCATAATTTCCTCCACTAATTTTTACCAGCAGTGCCCGCCGGGTATTTTCTGTAATTTTGAAATTCTCACCGATCCGATAGCCAACAACCCACAGAACACTCTTTGCATCCTTCAGTACAAGGATGTCCTTCCGGTCTTCTGCAGGTATCTTTTCGTCGATGAAGAATTTCTTCAGGGATTTACGTCCTTCCTTCAAGGAAATAACATCTCCGGAAGCCTTCTTCCCCAGAATAATAGTTCTTTCTATTGTATCATAATCAAAGGCTTTCGTATACTCATTTTTTTGCATCAGCACGTCCCGATTTCCCTCATCTACATTTATCAGAAGCATGGTTATCGTTGTGCCGTCATCCAGTACCGTTTCGCTGATTTTCTCGTACAGATTCTCCTCCGAAATATCCAGCTCCACGGAAGCATCGTTTTCTTCTTCCTCCTCTTCTCTGGATTGGATAATAATGTAATCATACTGTTTTACGGCGATACGGTCATATGGAAGGTCAATTTTTTTCCCGGATTGCTTCGTGCAAAGGTCCGCCAGTTCCTCTACATGTACCTGAGAAATATCCTTTAATTCCCCGGTTGCCTTTCCGATGGCAGAATAAAGCACACGGTTTTGGATAACTTCTTCCACTTCCATCAGTTTTTCTACCTGGATCAGGACATTTCCTTCTTCTTCGGAAACGACCTCTGCAAAGGCTTCCTCTGTTTTAAGAGTCAGATAAGCTTCAATTTTCTCAAATTCTTCTGCGGCCCGGACAATGTGTTCCGTAGCTTTGGTATTAACTTTTTTCAGTTCCGGAAGTACTACGCCACGGATCCTGTTTCTGGCATAAGCATAGTCCTGATTGGTTTCGTCCTCCATGAAGTCAAGTTCTTTTTCATTTAAGAACGCTACAATTTCCTCGTGGCTGCAGGAAAGAAGCGGTCTTACTACGATACAGCCTTCCAATTCCGCTACCGGTTTCATTCCCGTAAGGCCTTTCATGTTACTGCCTCTTGACAGATTCATAAGAATCGTTTCCGCATTGTCATCTTTATGATGGGCAACCGCGATAATTCCATTTACAGATTTTGCAGCCTTGGCAAAAGACTTATATCTTAAGATACGGCCCGTTTCTTCTTCGCTGATCCCGGCTCTTTCTGCCAGCTCCGGAATGTTGGCTTTGGCAACCATGCACCGAACATCCATCTGGGCACATAAATTTTTTACATAGGCTTCGTCTAAGTCGGCCCGCTCGCCCCGGATCATATGGTTAAAATGAACAGCGATGCATTTAAAGCCTTCCTTCTTGGCATATTCATTCATCAAATACAGAAGGCACACAGAGTCTGCTCCACCGGAAACTCCTACAATAACCGTTCCGCCTTCTTTAATAAAGTTCTGTTCTGCTGACCATTGTTCAAAAGCTTCTTCTACTCTCATTTCTCAATCATCCTTTCTGAATATGATCTCATCTGGGTAGACATATCCGATCGACTTCGCCTTTTCTTCAATATATTTCTGGGTCTGAACATAGATTTTTTCCTCTTCCAGTTCTTTCGACCTTAAGTTTTCTTCTTTTAGCAGTTCCTCCAGCCTTTCTTTTCTGGCCTTTAATTCTTTATTTGTCTGACGGTAGGTATGGATCTGCAGACTAAAATAAGTGGCAAGTCCTACAAACAGCACCGCCAACAATATGATCAATATGCTTTTACTGCTCTTGTGTTTTTTCTTTTTTACCCGGTTTTCCATCCAATGGGTTCCTTTTGCCTGGTTTTCCTCATCAATGCTTTTTTGAAAAAATCATAATAGCTGAAACATTTCCTTTGCAGCTTCTTTCTTGACGCTTTCTTCCAGAGAAATTACTTTCGCTTTTACATTTTTTGTACCAAAGGCGATTTCAATCACATCGCCCACTTTTACATCATAGGACGCTTTTACAATTTTTCCATTCACACAAATTCTCCCGGCATCGCAGGCTTCGTTGGCAACCGTTCTTCTTTTTATCAATCTGGAAATTTTCAAATACTTATCAATCCTCATATTCGTATTCTACTTATTTTTATAAGGAAAAGCAATTATTTCACCATTTATTCATAATAATAATTATACAAAAAAGGCACGGAGAACCCCGTGCCCTTTTGCCGATAATTCTTTAAATATTATTTGCTACTTACCATATCTTTAAAAGCTTTGCCCGGTTTGAATTTAGGAGCTTTAGAAGCTTTGATCTTCATAGGTTCACCAGTCTTAGGGTTACGACCCTTACGAGCTGCTCTCTTGGAAACTTCGAATGTACCAAATCCAACCAACTGAACCTTACGACCTTTTTTAACTTCGAATTCAACAGTCTCAATAAAAGCCTTTAAAGCAGCTTCTGAATCTTTTTTAGAAAGACCTGTTTTAGCAGCCATAGCTTCAACTAATTCAACTTTATTCATTATGTATCCTCCTCTATAAAAATAAAAAATGAATCCTTTTCCGTATTTTCTTTTGGAAAGTCTTGTTCATTTATACTGTAAAAATCCTTATTTGTCAAGATTTTTTGGGCTTTTTCGGTAATTTGGAGTCCTTCCCTCAAGTTGACTTTTCCTATTATTTGCAATATACTCGAAAAGGAAAATATACGGAGAAGATTATGCATTTCGAAAAAAAAGACTTTTTTTCAATACCGAATATTCTGACATATATAAGAATTCTGTTGGTACCGGTATTCGTTATCGTATATATTAATGCCCAAGGAATTACCGGACATGTCTGGTCGATCATAATTGTAGCGGTTTCCGCTCTTACCGATATCATTGACGGTATGATTGCCAGAAAATTCAATATGATTACGGATTGGGGGAAAATCATTGACCCCATAGCTGACAAATCCATGCAGTTCGCGATGTTGTTTTGTGTTGTCGTCCGCTATCATTGGGTAGCTCTTCTTCTGGTAATCTATGGCATAAAGGAAATAGTTTCCCTTATTTTCAGCAGTTATTTACTCTCCAAAGGAAAACACATTAGTGGCGCTATGTGGTGTGGAAAAATCTGCACGGTTATTCTTTACGGTGTCATGTTGGCCCTCATCGCCATCCCGGAAATTGACCCACATGTGGTAACGATTCTCATCGGCTTTTCTGCAGCCTTTATGCTGTTGGCCTTTGTCGTTTACATGGATACTTACTTCAAGCTGTACCGGGAATATAAGAACCAACAAAAAGAAAAATAAGAAACGCAAACCTTAATTTGTCTGTCGGAATTTTTTAATTAAATTACTCCGTTACTTCACCTTCTGGAGTTTCTGCAGATTCCGGTTCTTCTTCCCCTGAAGTTTCTGCGGATTCCTGCTCTTCTTCTATCGGAGTTTCTGTTTCATCCGTGATTTCTTCATCTTCCGGAATTTCCTGATATTTCTCCTCATCTTCCTCCGAAGTCGTTATTTCATCCATAGTTTCATCTGCCGGTGTCTCATCTTCCGGGTTTAAAGTTTGTCGAACCGTCGCGAGCGAATCGTTTTTCTCTTTGATAAAAACTCCTTTTTCTGCTGTAACACAAATCAGGTTATGTTCTGTAAGTTTCGGTTCAATACTATCATTTAAGGTTGCCCAGGAAAATTCGACTTCAATTGTTGCCGTTGTTTCTGGTCCAAGAACAATATCTAACGTTTTAATATTTCCTGCTTGTTCCTGCTCTTTAATATCTACAATAATATAAAAAGGAGTTCCGTTAACCAAAATCTTACAATACCCTTGAACGCCAACTGTGCCTGTCGGTATTATCGAAAGCTGGAAAGTTTTATTAGGGTATTCATCATCGTTTCCTATCTTATAATAACCTATATCACATACTTTTTTTTCTAAATCAAGGCTGCTATTGGCAACTACTCCTCCATCGAAAGACAATTCTGTTTCAACGCTAAACACTTTTGCAGATAGTTTTTCTTTAACCGTTATCGATTTTGTAGTTGAAAATACTGCAAAAGTAGAAGCGGACAACGCAATTAAAACAGCAATAATTATTCCTGCTGAAACCCACATCTTTTTCAAAAAATGATGCTCTCTTTCTTGCAATTGTTCCTCTGAAAAATCGGATAAATTTTCCAGTTTTTCGTCTGACTTTGTCAATTTGTTTACTCTTTGTCTTTTTTTTCTTTGCCTTTATTTACAACATCCGGTAGGAATACCATTAAAACAAGTACGATTGCTATTCCGATTGCGATAAACATTCCCGGAGGTTCTTTCGCCCAAGCCGAAAGGTAGCCTAAAAACGGAATCTTAAAAATAGGTTTACCGATATAATTATTGAAATGTACCGGGCTCGCATCCGCAATGCTATTCGCATCGCCTTTTGTATAAAAGTGTTTATTTTCTTTATCTATTTCTATTACCCTGTGTGTTGCTACTACTAAGTCTTCATTTAACACAAAGGTAATCGGATCTCCTACCTCAATTTCTTCTGCCGGTACTTTCTTAACATATATTAAGTCACCTACATTATAAGTCGGCACCATTGATCCGGAAATAACGGTATATACATTAAGGCCAAACAATCTTGCGCCTACCAAAAGTAAAGCAATTATAACTACAATAACCACAAGAATGGTAGTTATTACATTCCATATCTTTCTGCCTGTACTTTTCTTTTTCATGTTGACAAAAATGTGTATTATTTAGCTGGTGTACCGTTAATTGTCCAGCCTACATTTTTGAAAGCTTCAACCGCTGTTTTCGCATCATTATTTGTAGCCTGAACTGCCTGTGCTTCAACTTTTACATCAAAAGCACCGTTTTCATCTGCTATAGATTTAAGTTCTTCTGCAGTCAGTTCGCCAGGAATCGTAATACGGTCGAAAATAGGCATAGTTGATGTGCCTTGTGCCAATTTGTCTTTATAATAGAATGCATATGTTAATGTGTCAGCGCTTGGATTCTCATAAACATAATAAGCCAAATCAGAACCGGAATTTAATCTTTCCCAATATGTCTCATCGTGTCCGCCAAAGATTTTTGTTAAATCTGTAATACCATATTTTTCGCAAATCGTTTTCCATGCAGGAGCATGTTCGATGGTAACTAAAACTCTGACCCACTCATCAACTTTTAATTTACTGTCATTGGTAACGAAAGCCTTTTTCGAAACAACAGAACCAGGGATCAGTTTTGTATTACCTCCTGTAAAATCAATACCCTTTTTTCCATCCTCTGAAGTGTATGGAGTACCTGTAATTGCATTAGGAGAATCATCTAATTTGCCGGAGGTTTCATTAACCGTAACCTTGAAGTCTCCTTCTTCGCTGGAAACAGCGAATTTGTTGATTGCAGTATCTTTGTCATTGAACCAGGCCAATGTTCCGGCAGAAATCAATGCGAGAACCGCAACAATGGCTGCAATAACTGCTATTTTCTTTTTGTAACTGTTTTTCATTTTAGGTTTCTCCTATCATCTAACAAAATCTATATAATGAAATAATTTTTACCTTTAATCATGAGCTTGTGTTGCTGTTACGGTAATACCTAATTCGATGGACGGAATCGCTTTTCCTATCCCATGCATTGCTTCGTTTCCTACGGTTGTAGGCATATAAACGATGATTGCAGCATAGTCCGACTGACCAGGCCCTATTTTATTCGTACTTTTATAGTTATCTTTATCCTTGCTATCCGGTACATAAATGTCTTTAATATCTTTTGTTGCTAATTTTCTGGCATCCTCTCTCGATGCCGTTAAATTTCTAATTTCATCATATGTACCGTACACAACTCCATATTTCAAATGTTCTTTCAGGTAAATATCTTCACCATCTTCTGTCTTTCCAACTTCTTCTTTTTCTGCCCAAATGGTAAAGTCACACTTAAAGGATACATCCGTTTTACTTTGGTTCGTAACCTTGATATACCGGATATCCGTAAACCCAGGCTCGTATAGATCTGAAGTATTAAATATTGGAGTCGTTTCTGTTAAAGCAAGCCAATTTTCATCTGTTTCCGTCGTTCTCTTTGGCAGGCAATACTCAAATTTAATGTCCATATCTCCTACAACAAATTTGTTTATTGCAACATCTTTATCTTCAAACCATGCAATAGTAGACGTGTAACCCAAAAGGATTCCAACGCCAATAAGTAAAAGACTTATAATTAATGCAATTTTTGAAAAAGTGTTTTTCTTCAAATCTTTACCTTTGTCTATTTGATGGTTTATTCTTCTCTTGCTGAATTTCCCCGAATTATCGTTTGTTTTTCTTATTGCGGACCAGGAAAATAATTACTATGGAAATAATTATCACAGCGGCAACGATTAAGGCGATAATCCATATAATAATATTATTCGAATCGCCTGTCGGAACATCCGGATTTGGGTATTCTTCTACCATAAATTCCCAGTCAAGATAACCTATCCTGTTCGCGTATTCATTCTCAAGAGATGTCGGCACTTCTAAATCAAGATTCAGGTCTACGTTCGCCCCGCTTGAAAATGTTCCAAGTAAAACCCAATCCTTAAGTCCTGCCTTTTCATTTGCCGGTGCCTCAAACAAAGGATCCTCACTTGCCTTCCTTACCGTCAGCTTCATTTGATTAAGAAAATCATCCGAGAGCTCATCTGCTGCGCCTAAGGAACGCATGTAAATTTTTACAATTACATCATCTGAAGCATTGTTCCGGACATTTATTTTTTGTGAAAGAACATCGCCCGGCATCACTCCTTTATATTCCGTAAATAAATCGGTAGGGGAATATTTGCTGCCTGGAGTAAATATGAATTTACCGGCATCGTTTGTGTATATAACGTTCCCATTTGTTGCAAATGCTTGAAATCCTATCAGTATGACAAATGCAAGGCTTAAAATGATTGAGATGCCAATTTTTCTTTTCTTCACTTTACACCTCAACTTTCTTTCGGCCACCCTTTAGCTTCAAATGGTGTATCACCATTATGAAGAGACTGAACAGCATATGCATCTATAGCTAATGAGACTTCTTTCTCCATAAACTTCAAATCTATTTCATCAGCAAAAGTTACATTCGTAAATAATTTTGCGGTTTCCATTCCTGGTTGGACTTCCTTGTTGTAATAGTAGAATCCATCTTCTTCTACATATGTCCAATCTTTATCATTTATGTCCAATGACATAACAGCACTTGGATCCGCACCTTTTTCTTCGGAGTCTTTAACTAATTTAACTTTTACCCAAAAGCTGTTTTCTCCGGAATTAACAATTGAAACTTCTTTATTTACAACACTTTTCGCTTTAACCTCTATTGTTGTATCCGGGTATGGCTTTCCATCCTGCATTTCTTTGATCCACATGGAAATATCGCCTGTGGTAACAACATTTCTGGCAATTCCTTTAGTTGCATAAAAAGCATTAGTTTCCTGAAGCGACAAGGTAACTAATATTACGAAAATCGATATGACACATATAATGATTTTTGATTTTCTCACAGCTTTTTGCATTAAATATTCCTTATATTTTATTAATTATCTGTTTGCGGCTCTGGATTTCCCGCAACACAATTTATGTTATTGTTTGTAGTGGTGCAATCGTTATCGATAGCGTCAGCCTTATCCAACCAACCAATAAGAGCACCAATATAGCTAAGCTCTGCTGTAACGCCTTCTTTGCGGTCTCCTATTGTGCTGCACGAAACATCGACATTGCAAATTTTAGCATTCTCGCCTGCCTTTGCCACAAATACGCCATTATAAATATTATTATCCATCACATATGGATCCAGCGCCTTGCAATTTTTGAATGCAATGTCCTTTATTGTGCCATTAAAGGTATTTATCATTCTGTTATTTAAGCCCCAAATAACGCACTGTCTATCTGAATAATAGGATTCAATAGTTCCGGAAAATGATTCTATTGTGGTCCAAGCATCATTTGCAAATATATCATTTAGCACAACAACGTTTGCAGCATTTAAGTGCATTGCACCCTGAAGGCTGTCTTGATCAAACGCATAAAAAGTATTGAATTCTGAAGAATTTACTTCTTTCCAGACTTTTATCACTTCTTCACCATTGACAACAGGGACTTGCTGAAGCACTAATTTACTTTCGCTATCAGCTTGTCCATTGTCCGGCCAAACGAAAGTTTTGTAAGTTATTGCTACATCTTTTATAACTTGAAATGCATTCACAGTCAGTGAAAAATCGCACTTCGCTCCGCTTATTGATGCATTATTTACATTCTGGAATATTAATGGTTTTGGTTCCGTTGTTTCATCAAAATCAGGCAGATAAGCAAGTACTTTTACATAAGCCTTTTCATTTGGTTTAATAACGGAAGCTGACGGATCATTATTGTCAGCCGGGAATAAATTGGTCTTAAAGTTTTTTGTTCCTACGTTACTACCGGCATCTTCTTTTAACTTACTTGTAATATCTGTGCTTTCGTCAAATAGTTCTTTATCTTGTGATGCAAAATCCGTACCAGAAATATAAGCATTTAAAATCATATAGTCGGATAAATCACCAACTTCTTCCGTCGGATCATCAACAGCCTTTGCTGTTAAACCAACGTTTAAGATGATATCTAAATTACCTGTATTTGTAATTTCATAATAAGCAGCTCGGACATCCCCTGGATTCCATTCTTCTTTAGAAAAAACCTCTGTTTCAGCATTAACCTCTCCTGTATAAGGGTCTTCACTTGCTGAATCCGGAACATATTTTTTAACTTCAAAGTCCGTATACCCTGCTTCAATTCTATTTTTACCGCTTGTAACAGAATCTGCAAACCATGCAAATGTCGTTCCTGATAACATAAAAAGACACACAACTAAAGAGACTACACTAGCTGTGAATGCTCTTTTAGTTGCTTTAAAAGTACTTATTTCTTTTTCTTGTTTTTCTTTTTTAGAAGACATTATTCCTGATTATCTGTGTTTTCCGGTTTGCGTTGTGTGTTCACTATTTCGCTTGTCTGCATAAGATTCGCATAGCGCGGATGTCGTTGCGTTCTTGGGGCATTAGATGTTCTTTGAGCACTTACTGACCTTTGTTGGTTTGCAGACCGTTTTGGTAGGCTTATCATTTGTATTTGATCATTTCTTGACACTGATTGTTCCGTAGGCCTTTGTTGTGGTTCCTCAACCACTCCTCGTACAGGCTGCAAAGTTTGTCCCGAAAATCTTGTGTCCGACTCACGCCTTTTCGGGTTCATCATCTGCTCTTTCATTTCAAGAAGCTCCCGCATCATCTTTTCGTTTTCTTCTCTTTGTTTAGTTATTTCTTCACGCTCTTTCTCAATAGCTGTTTTTTGTTCTGATTTGTATTTCTTGAAGTACTTAATAGTTCTTATACCCTGAATTAAAATAATAATTACGAATGGAACTAAAATACACAGAATGTACCCTGGTACCGATTTTACAAAGGTGAAAAAGTATCCCATCTTTGGAATCTTAAATGTATACTTACCCATAATAAACGGATATGTAACTATTGCTTCATCATCCGTATTGGTCGTAGTTCCATAGGTAATAAACCCTGGATTGCCTTCGTTGTCAACTGTCGCTCTTCTAATTTTATGCGTTATAGTTTCTCCATAGTTTTCCGTATTTTGAGACTGGAAAGAGATAATATCCCCTTCTTTAAGCGTTGTTGGATCAACTTTCTTAGAAACAATTAAATCGCCAGCATTAAAGTCTGTTGCTGACATAGAATCGGATTGAACTATATAAAATTTAAATCCCAAAAAGTTTCTGTCGTTACGGTTAAAAGTTAATGATGAAATAATAGTAAAGACCATCATTAACACAGCAATAACCGTCACTACCCACGATATAATATTAACTACCGCAGCGCCGGCATTATTGCTTTTTTTATTATCTTGTGATTCAATACTTTGCTTGTCTTGCATAAAAGGAATCCACCTTATTACAAATCAAATTTATATTGTTTTTGTTTTACCTTTTCCGACAATCTGTTTTTATTCAAAAAGAAATACCTATACAGATTTTATTATAATATATATGCAAATATATACAAGGATTTTTCTTTGTACATTATGGTTGTTTTTTTTATACACAACTCAAAATAATGGTAAAAGCACGTCTCTAGAATTAACTAGAGACGTGTCCATTTAGTATCATTAAGAATAAATCAATTATAGTAATTGCCTAATTTCTAGGGCCAAACTTGGTGGTGTCTCCAACTTCTACGCCCGGAGTAATACCTGTATTATTACTACTTAATGTAGTTCTGAGTTGTTCTGCATTACCTGCAATTAATGCAATGTCATTGAGTTGTGCCCCTTCACTACAGTTTTTAATCTTACAGAAAATTGCTGCAGAACCGTATGTGCTCACTATATTATTCTTTACTTCATATTTGCCATTATTTCCGCCAAGAGACACTAATTCCCCTGTCGAGTCATTGACTTTAAGATTAAATTTATTTTGTGTTAGTTTTGTCATCATGTTTGTACAACTACCAGTCATCATATTATAGTGACCTTCACTGTCTGATGCTCCGAATGTATTACCGTTAATAATCAACGCATTGTCTGACATATACTCAAGCATTAGATATCCGTAAATGTGTTTTGTCTCAAACTTACAATTTTTGATTGTCCAATTTGTTGGGTGACTTCCTCCCCCAGTCTGTCCTCCTATAAGAACAGATGCATGCTTTTCGGATCCATCACCGACAAATATGCAATTCTCAATTGAAATGTTCTTAGCTCCACTATTGTCGCCATCACCACTAGGTGAATTCATTCCACGATAGTTTGCATCAATAATATTTGCAAACATACCTTCTTTAGCTATAATCCGGGTTATACCACTAACGCCCTCTTTTGAAGTAATGTTATCACTACCTTGTTTACTATCATATACTTGTATAGCCTTCACTGCATTTTGTGAATCAAACTTCAAATATTTAACCGTGATATTTGCACTGCCAGAAAAATCCAAAGAACCAAGTTCTGTATACTCTGTTGGGCTATATCCCTCTATTGTAAGGCTCGTATTTATTTTATTGTAAATTGTTGAGCCTTTACGGCGAAGAACCACATTTGCAAGTTTATCTTTCTCCATTGCTTCGCCCTTTGTTCCTTGATTATCAGAAATTTCTGTATATTTTCCATATGGGTTTTCACTGTCATTTCCGATATATTTAGAAACAGTCAACTTTGGTGTAAGAAGTGTTATAGTATCTCCTTCAGTTGCTGCATTAAGCGCTTTCTGAAATGTTTGATAATAATTATCGCCAATCTTTGCAACTGCCATCTGGTAAGAATATGTGCCGTCATCAGCTGCACTCTTAATCCATGGGGAAGTTAGTCCATTAATTATATCTGTTCCTCCTGTGGCTGTGCTTGGACGTTCTGTCTTTACAAAACCATTTCCATATGTATTTCCTTCGCCAAATGTGATGCTACATGGGGAATTGTAAATATTTCCTTCTGTAGAACTGTACATACAACTTAAATCTTCACCCCAGCCACCTGCAGCAATCTTAGTGTTTTTGATTGTTACATTAGTTGCTTTTGCACATGATATACCACACTTGCCATATGAACGAATATCAACATTATTTACAACCGCGCCATCAACACCATGAAGGTTTAATCCATGTCCTTTATTACCTTCTAAAGCCACATTATCCAATTTGAAATTCTTATACACCTTTCCAGCGTCATCTGCCATGTATCCAGTAACCTTAATAGGTGAAACATTACCAATATCTGAATTGGACTTAATCGTCAAGTTTGCAATCGTAACATTATCACCTGCAACATAAACCGCAGCTTGTTCGCTTACATTGAATGTTTTTGCATCAATAACGGTAACATCCTTGCCCGAGCCTACAATAGTAACATCATTTTTAAGAATCTTTAATGTCTCGTTTGCAGTAGGACTAAAAGTACCTGCGCTAAAATAAAGTTTTTCTCCTCCTTTAAGATTTGCAATAACTTCATTAAAATCGTTTGGCGTAACAACGGTAAACGCACTAAGGTCATATAGTTCATCAAATGAATCTGCTTCAACTGTATTCTGACCTGCAACAAGATTTACACCAATATCAATTGAAAGTTCTTTTCCTTGATTATCATTATTCATGTTGAAGAGATTATCATTGTCACTAGGTTCCCAATAAATAACATATGTTACTGGTTCTTCATCTGTTTCTGCATTAAGTTCACCTGCTTTTGAAAAACTAGCAAGTGGAGCAAAATTGCTTATTTTTGCTAGAATTTCTTCACGTGTAGCACCAGTTTCAACTGCTCCTACAAACGTTCCGACTTTAAGAACCTCTGATAATCCACGATCATCAACCTTTGTCTCATTCTCAAATAAAAGACTCATCTGATATTTAAGAGCAAGTGTTCCTACATTTTTCACTGTAAGAGTTTCATATGCTACTGCTCCTGGTTCCCACAAATCAACATCATCAAACAACTTTGTGTTTTCGTCAACTTTAGTTTCACCAGCATAAAGTTCTACATCTAAATTACCTGCAATAATTTTGTTCTTTCCACTTGTTACACTATCTGTAAACCATGCAAATGTTGCGCCTACAAGCATAGCAACGCTAACAATAGTAACAACAAGACTAAAAACAAAACGTTTCTTTGAATTGCTTGTTTTCATTTCGTAATTTCCTCCCATTATTAATAATTAGAAAACATAAAAATATCAATCTATAACATAAGATTGATTATAGTATATATATATATATATATATTCAAGCCTTTTGTCAGATTTGATTCCTTGTCCCCGAGTAAAATAAAGTCATACTTTATTTTACTCGATACAAGTTATGTGGAGGTGTTTTTTAATGTATATCAAAAACATATGTCCATCCAATAACAGACGAATTTCAGCGATTCCCTATAATATTATTTTTTCAAGAAATTGTTAATAAGAAAAACTTAAATAACGAAGATAATAGTAGTTTGTTTAGAATTACAGTCTCCCAGCAATTTAATGCATATTAATTATCATCAAAAAAATTACTCTGCCCCTAAAGTTAAAAATGGATTAGTATTTTAGATTGGTCAATCGTGATATTTATTTTAAGGCCATATTCTACAAATATTACAAAAAGGCTGGTTAAAACTCCCAAAAATATTGTACTAGTTAATATAGTTTGAATTATAATCGGTTGTATTTTCTTATTTGAAAGTAAGAACCTATCAATTTATTAAACCCCCAACTCCAAAGAAGTTGGGGGTTTAATTTATTTATTAGTTGTGAACGATAGCATCTATTGCAATTGCTCCTTCGTTGATTGTTGTTCCCTTCTGTTCGTTATACTGTTCAGCCCATGCAGCATAATATGCGTCGTTAGCATACATCCAATATTTACCATTTACTTTATCGCCATTCGCAGCAGTAGTGTCAAGATTGGTATAATGGTCTTCACTGTATCTTGAAGAATACTTGAAAGTAACACTCGACTTAGTATTGCCACTCATTGAAACAGTATTCTGGGTAAGACCGGCAAATATTGCACAGTTATAAGCACCGGTAATTTCGGTGTCCTGAACGTTACAATTCTTAATGGTTGTCGTGCCACTTGAATCAGCTGCCATTCCGAGAATTGCCGCAACTTTACCGAAAGCGGAAATTTGGGAATTCTTTACAGTGATGTTCTCAAATGTAACCGTTCCGTATGCATAACCACAAACGATACCGTAAACATTTCCTTTACCGTCAACCTTATCATAAACCATTGCGTTATCAACGGTAAAATCTTTCAAAGTTGCACCGCCGGTAATATCGCCGAACAAACCGTTACCATATTGGGTGCCTGAAGTACTATCTAATACAGAGTTAAGATTCTTAATGGTATGATTTTGACCGTCAAATGTTCCTTCGAAACGCTTACCTCCTCTGCCAATAGGTGTCCAATCAATGCCGTTAAGGTCTATATCAGCTAAAAGATTTACGATTTTATTTTTAAGATTATTTCCATCATTTACCATGTCGGCAAAGGCTACCATACCTGCAGTATTTGTAATGCTATAGTTACCATTTGCATCTTTATAAAGACCATCATTATACATAACAACAATTTTTACATTGTCCTTTTCACTACTTTCATTTAATGCTTCAGGCGTTCCTATTACTTCATGTACATCTTCATATTCAGATTTGTGTTCTGAATACGTTGTTCTCATATCACAAATTATAGTACTATTTTTTGCACTATTACCTGAAACTTCATAGCTTCCAGATGTTTTATACGCACCACCTAGAACGCCACCTACTTGTCTCAATCCTTGGACTGTAACGTTTTCAACAGAACAATTCTTTACTGAGCCAAGGCCTTCTTCAACTGATAAACGACCAACAACTCCACCAACTTTATCGCCATCATCATTGTTCTTTACCGATGCTGTTACTGTCGCATTCTTAACAGAACAATTTTCAATATTTGCATAATATGCGAGTCCACATACTGTACCAACAGCATTGATACCATTTACTGTTGCACCATCTACATTAAGATTTTTAACAGTGCCTCCAAATACATATCCAAATAATCCAACGTTTTTATCACCACTTGTTACGAGATTTATAACCGTGTGATTTTGTCCATCAAAAGTACCCTTAAAGCCATTGGCACCATTTCCAATTGGTGTCCAACTAACATTATTAAGATCAATATCTTTTACAAGTTTAACTGTTTCGCCAATGAATAAATTGTCGCCACTGTTTACCTTCTGTGCAATCCATGCAAGTTCTTCACCACATGCTATATTATATATACCATCTGCATCTGGTATAACTTCTTTTATACCACCTAACCAAGGAGCTGTGATATCATATTGATTATCGAAGCTATCTTCTTCATATGTATATTGTGTTGCATTTACAACAACTGTAAATCCATTACCAATTGAAAGGCCCTGATATTCATTTTCGGCTTCTTCTTGCATCTTAACTGCGATAGTAAGGGTATTTTCACTTGTCTTTCCTTCAGTTCCTGCTGGCATAAGATTACCTGTCAAATCAAGTGAAGCATTTTCTAAAACTTCTTTTAATGTTCCAATCTTATATGTATCAGCTAATGCTGAGCGGTCTGTAACCTGTGTAGCAGTTGGGAATACATACACATCAAGAACCTCAGCAAGTTTACTTACTTCACCGTCTACAACGATTGAAGCTTTATATTTCAATGCAAGACTTCCCTTATTAGAGATTTTAATATGATTAACTTGTGCATACCCAGGCTCCCATTTTTCATAATTAAAAATAGTAGCATCCTTGGCATCTGTCCATTGTGCTGTTGCTGGATCTTCTTTTCCATCAGCATACTCAAATCCAACTGCAAGATTTCCAGATTTAATAATATTCTTGCCACTTGTCACACTGTCTGTAAACCATGCAAATGTTGCGCCTACAAGCATCGCAATGCTAACAATAGTAACAACAAGACTAAGAACAAAGCGTTTCTTTGAATTGCTTGTTTTCATTTTGACATTCTCCTCGCTTAAAATATTCAATTTATAATTGATAAAACATATACGTCATCTATTATATATATATATATATATTCAAGCAAGATTTTTATTTGTACATTTTTATGTGTATTATTTATTAAAGATACCAAATTTTTATTGATACACATTAAAAAAGCGAAAGAAAAAACAGTCACCTAAGCAACTGTTTTTAACAAGTTATACTTTTCTATAATTAATCTAATCGAGCGCCCTTCTCATAGATGCGGTCGCACTTTCATACGGCATCACTATTTTAAAAATGCCTTTATTTTATTATAAATTCCTTCGCTATCCAGACCGAATTCGTGAAGCAGGTCCTTAGCCGGACCGGAATGTCCAAATACATCTTCCACTCCAATGGCCAAAATCTTTGTCGGTTTTCGCTTTGCCGCAACTTCACATACAGCGCTGTACAGGCCTCCGATGATGGAATGCTCTTCTACGGTTACTGCACAGCCGGTCTTTTCCAGAGAAGCGGCAACCAGTTCCTCATCGATTGGCTTTAAGGTGTGGATGTTTATGACTTCTGCATCAATTCCGTCCTCTGCCAGTTTTTCTGCTGCCACCAGTGCTTCATATACTTCCAGGCCAGTAGCGAAAATGGTCAGATCCTTGCCTTCTCTCATAACAATGCCCTTGCCCAATTCAAACTCATAGGTTTTCGCATCATTAATAACAGGAACAGCCAGACGACCAAATCTTAAATAGACCGGCCCCTCATATTCATAAGCAGCCTTCACCGCGGCTCTTGCTTCTACATCGTCACATGGATTGATCACCACCATGTTTGGGATGGTCCGCATCAGAGAGAGATCCTCACAGCACTGATGGGTTGCTCCATCTTCCCCAACGGAAATTCCGGCATGAGTTGCCGCAACTTTCACGTTCAGTTTTGTATGAGCAATGGTGTTTCTTACTTGTTCAAAAGCTCTTCCCGTTGCGAACATTGCAAAAGAAGATGCGAAAGGAACTTTTCCACAGGCAGCTAAACCTGCCGCAATTCCCATCATGTTGCTTTCTGCGATACCGCAGTCGATATGTCTTTCCGGAAATGCTTTTTTGAAAATTTCCGTTTTCGTGGCGCCGGCTAAGTCCGCATCTAAAACCACCAGGTCCTCATGTTCCTTTCCGACTTCCGCCAGGGCATTTCCGTAACTTTCTCTCGTTGCTATTTTTTTATCTGAATTCAAATTAGCTTTTACTGACATAAAGAGGCCTCGATTTCTGCAAGATCTTTCATTGCGATTTCAAATTCTTCATCGTTTGGTGCTTTTCCATGCCATCCGGCATTATTCTCCATATAAGAAACATCTTTTCCTTTTATGCTCTTTGCAATAATCGCAGTAGGCATTCCCTTAGTTTCTGCCGCCTCTTTGAAAGCAGCTTCCAAAGCGCTGAAATCATGAGCATCTACCCGGATGACATTAAAGTTGAAAGCCAGGAACTTTTCATCCAAAGGATATGGGGAGCAGACATCTTTTATATTTCCGTCAATCTGAAGTCCGTTGTTATCCAGAATTACTACCAGATTGTCCAGCTTTCTGTGGCCCGCAAACATGCAGGCTTCCCAGATCTGACCTTCCTGAATTTCTCCGTCTCCTAAAAGGGCATATACGCGGTAGTCTTTCTTGTCCATTTTAGCTGCCAGTGCCATTCCTACTGCAGTAGAAAGACCTTGTCCTAAAGAACCGGTAGACATATCCACGCCCGGCACCAGATTCATATCCGGATGTCCCTGAAGGCGGGAACCGATTTTTCTTAAAGTCAGAAGTTCTTCCTTCGGGAAGAAACCTCTTTCTGCCAAGGTTGCGTAAAGCACCGGAGCGGCATGTCCCTTCGAAAGGACGAAGCGGTCCCTCTCCTGATTATCTGGATTCGTCGGGTCAATATTTTTCATTTCCTCAAAATAGAGATAGGTCAAAATCTCTGCAGAAGATAAAGACCCGCCCGGATGTCCGGCCTTAGCCGCATGAACGCTTTGGATAATACCTTTGCGGATTTCATTTGCATGCTTTTTTAATTCTAACTCGTTCATTTTCTCTTCTCTTTTCGTGAAGTTTTATCTCCGGACTTACTCCGTAAAATCAGACTCGTCCAGTTCCTTCGCGCCACCTTTATTTTTTCTTCCTCCAAAACGGAATTTTCCGGAGCCGCGCTGGGATGCATTATCAATTGCATCATCAATAATTCCCTTAATGTCTTCGTAACCCAATCTAGCCGTCGGAACATTCAGCTCATCAATTTTTGCATGAAGGGCCAGAAGCGCCATGTCGTTGATCGTATAGCCTCTTTCTGCTGCATAATCGCAAGCAAGGTCTGCCCACTGTGCCAGACTCAGCTCTTCAATATCCAGACGAGTCTTGAACAGACTTAACATTTCCGGATGTTTACTGATTATGTTATCCACTGCCAGCTGGTTACCTTCCAGCGCTACCATGGAGGAAGAAGTAGAGTTCTTCAGGATTTCCATCAGTTCCTCTATGGTCTGGTCACTTAAGTATCCAACATTTTCAATCAGCAGGTCACTGCCATTGATCTTATCAAATACTTTCTGCATATTCTTTCCGTTCAGAGCTTCGGCTTTTACTTTTGCAACTCTGCTGCTGCCACTGCCGATTTCTTTGCTTACCGCTTTGATAACCGCAATGGTCAGGAAAGTTTTTCCGCTCTTTGTATCGCCGGTTACCAGGAGATGTCCTCCGGTCACATCGCCGGCTCTCTTCTTATCGATCAAGCTGCCGATGGCATAATTGATTTTCTGCTCCATACCATCCATAAGAAGGAACTCATAAAGTTCGTCCTTAAGTTCGTCTGGCATTTCATACCCATAGTCTTCCGGAGCATCTTCGTATTCCTCTTCGTACTCATATTCGTACTCGCCTTCGTACTCTTCCTCGTACTCACCTTCGTACTCTTCCTCGTACTCGCCTTCGTACTCTTCCTCGTACTCACCTTCGTACTCTTCCTCGTACTCACCTTCGTACTCTTCCTCGTACTCGTCTTCGTACTCTTCTTGTGGCTCTTCTTTTTCTTCAATAATGGATTTAAAATCAAACACTTCTTTTCCGGCTGCCTGTGCAGCGTTAAATGCCAGCATCGCTTTTTCAAAATCCGATAAAGCTGGTTCTACTGGCTCTTCTTCTGCAATAGAAGGAACTACATATTCCGACGCCTCTTCAAAAGCTTCTTCGGTTTCTTCCATCTCTTCTTCGAGTTCTTCTGCAGTTTCTTCTTCTGGAGCCTGTGCTTTCTTCCGGAATTTCGCAAAGAAATCATCCAGAGAAATCTGGTCATTTTCTTCCGGCTCTACTTCAATATCTTCTACGGATTCTTCTGCAACCGCCTCTGTTTCTGCAGGAGGAATTGCTGCTACCGCACCTGCCAATGCAGCCATTTCTAAAACTTCGGATGCAAGAATTGCCTCTACATCTTCAGGCGTTTCTTCATCGAATTCCTCTTCGATTTCTGCAGGCTCTACCGGATCTTCTTCTGCCGGTACTTCCGCCGGCTCTGCAACTGGAATCGCTTTCTTTCCAAAGGCTGGCTTTCTAACCAATTTCGCACTTTCCGAAAGTACATAACCTTCTGGAATTATGGCAGCAGCTACTTCTGCTACCTCTTCTTCTATTGCAGCTTCTTCTGCTACCGGTTCTTCTGCAGTGATTTCTGCGGCCACCTCTGCAGCAACAGACTCTTCTTTCTCTTCTGCCGTCTCACCGTTTTCTGCTAACAGCTGGTCAACTACGGCCTGTGCGTCTGCTTCTTTTTCTTCTTCCGTCTTAGGAACAAATCTATGAGAACCGTATACTGGTTCTTCAAATTCCGGCTCTTTTGGTTCGGTCTTTGGAACCGGCCTATGAGCACCAAAAACTGGCTCTTCAAACTTTTCTGGTTCAAAAGCTACGTCTTCATAATTTAAAAGCTCTTCCGGAATGGTCCAGTCATGGCTCATGTCTTCAAAAGTCGTCTTTGGAAGTTCGATTACTTCATTTCCTACGAAGATGGTATTCGTATTCTCATCCAATGCAGGCTCATCTGCTTCTTCCGGCACTTCATCCACAACGGTTTCTTCTTCTGCAATTGTTTCTTCTTCTGCAATTGCTTCCGGTTCTGCTTCTTCTATTATTTCTTCTTCCAAAATCTCTTCCAGATACTCTGGTTCCGGAGCAAACTCGGAGGTCGCCGTAAATTCGGAAGCAGGAATTAATTTTTCCTCATCCGACTCTTCTATTTCGATTTCTTCAAGGGAAAGTTCATCCAGATCCGTAATAAAAGGATTTCCCTCATTCTGTTGTTTAATTACCGGCATTCCTTCTACATCGAAGTCTAAAACTTCTTCCAGAAGCATGTCCTCAAAATAATCCTCTGCAGGGCCTTGTGCAGCTTCTTTCAGATCTGCAAAAGTTTCTTCGAAATCCTGAGGTTCCTCTTCCGGAATCGGGAAAGCTTCTTCCGGAATTTCCGTTTCTTCAAAGCTGATATCCATGTCATTCAGCTCATCCGTCAGCTGGTTCTGATCGAATTCTTCTTCCAGCTGCGTCGTCATCATTTTCCGATTGACCGGTCTTTCCAGCTCGATCACACCCTGTGTCAGAATGTCCCGACCCAGATAATGTCTGGCTGCTTCTAATTTTTGTTCTTCATCCTCTTCTTTTTCTGTATTGGAGATAGTCAGCATTTCCGGTTTTGCTCTTTTCTTTAAAGCTTTCGCTTTTGGAGCATATTCCCCGTCTGCAAACCACAACATGATATTATCACAAAGGTCCGCGCATTTATCGTTCTGTCTCGTTTTGAAATAAAGAGTCGCCAGTTCATACATCCAGTACTCATCCATTTCTCTGGAACAATAAGCCGCAAGCACTTTCGCCAGATCTTTGGTTGCAACACCGCCGGCTTTGCCGATCTTATATTTCAAGAGATACTTGTCATTATCGTTCGGAGCCATCTTGCAGAAGTCTTCGTAGAATTCCACTGCATTATCCAGATCGTCCAGTTCGACAGAAAGTTCACAAAGCTTACTCGCCATTTTTCTTCCCATCGGCGTTTTTTCATAAGCCATCAGCAGGATTTCTCTTGCAATTTCCAGATGGCCAAGCTCTACCTGTGCGTCTGAAATCATCTCCAGCGCCTTTGGATCCGCAACTTTTCGAAGATCCAGTTCCTGTGCATACATTAAGATTCTGTCTGCATCGCCTTTTGCATATGCTCTCTTGATTTCACTAATAATTTCCCTTTGTTCCTGTTTGTCCATGTTTAAATCTCCACTCTTCCTTCAAGTGCTCTCAAAAGCGTTACTTCGTCAATACATTCCAGGTCGCCTCCGACCGGAACACCGCTGGCGATTCTGCTCACTTTGATACCTGCAGGTTTAATAAGTTTACTAATATACATAGCCGTGGTTTCGCCTTCCAGAGAGGAATTGGTTGCAATAATGACTTCCTTCACATCCCCTCTTAAACGCTCCACCAGTTCTTTTAATTTAATATCCGAAGGTCCGATGCCCAGCATAGGAGAAATTGCGCCCTGAAGTACATGATATACTCCGCTGAATTTTCCCGTTTTTTCATAAGCAGCCAGGTCTCTCGCATTCTCTACTACCATAATCACGCTATGGTCTCTTTTCGAGCTTCTGCAGATCGGACATTCCTCTTCATCGGTAATCGTACAACAAGTCTTGCAATACCGGATATTTTTCTTGGCATCGGTCAAAGCATTTGCCAGACTTTCTACTTCTTCTACGGGCATATCCAGAATATGGAAAGCCAGCCTTCCGGCGGACTTCGGTCCTATGCCGGGAAGCTTAGAAAGTTCTGCAATCAATTTTGACATTGTGTCACTAAAATAGTCCACCTGCTCCACCTATTCCACCGGTAATTTTCGACATGCGCTCGGAAGACATTTCTTCCATTTTTCTTAACGCTTCATTTACTGCTGCCATTACCAGATCTTCCAGCATTTCTACATCTTCCGGGTCTACGGCTTCTGGATTAATTTTAACCGCAGTTACTTCTTTTTTACCGGAAACAGTTACTTCAACTACTCCGCCACCTGCAGAGGCAGTAACAGTTTCTGTATCTAAAGCTGCCTGTGCTTCTTCCATTTCCTTCTGCATCTTCATCGCTTTTGCCTGAAGCTGCTGAATCTGTTTCATATTCGGCATTCCGCCGCCAAAGCCGCCGTAGCCGCCACGTCCTTTACCCAATTGTTAATCCTCCGTTGTGATTGTCATATTAATATTTTCAAAGATGGATGCTAAGTCTGCCTGATTCGGAATTTCCGCTTTCTGGGAAGCCATTCTTACATCAACGGCGACTTCGTATCCTGTTACCTCTTTAATTACTGTTTTTATATAATTTACAGCTTCCTCTTCTTTCAGCTGTTTATAAGACGTACTTCCCGGCGGATAAATTACCACCGTATTTCCTTCCGACGCTACGCTGACTCTGGAGAACGCCGATTTCATCATCCGATTGCTGCCGCATCCGGCTAAAACCTTTTGCCACTGGTCACATACTGCAGCTGCGTTTCCTTCTTCACTTGCCACCGTCGTTACGGTTGCAGCCATTGCAGGCGCTGCCGCCGCGGGAACCACTTCCTGGAGCACATCCATGGCGGAAGTTTTTCTCTTCGGTTTCGGAAGCGGAAGATCCGGTTCCGGAAGATCCAATTCCTCATACTCCGGCTCGTAATAGTCCGGTTCATAATACATTTCCGGAATAGACACACCGTTTTTCACTTTATCTTCCAACTGACGGATCCGGTCTTCTAAGGACGCGGTATCCGTTTCCATCTGTGGACGGGCCAGCTTGATCACGGCAATTTCCAGTAAAATCTGCTTCGTCGAAGAATAACGAATCTGGTTCATCAGTTCCGACAAGATTCTCAGATACCGCATCAGAATATTACTGTCTGCAAGAGCTGCATCCTCAGACAGAACTTTCATGTTCTCCTCGGAAATTCCCAGGGACTCTTTATTCACACCCCCGCTGACATTTACCAGCAGCAGGTTTCTTAAATACATAATAAAGTCTGCCACAAACTGGCTGATATCTTTTCCTGCGTCCACGGTCTCTTCAATGCAGGAAAGCGCCGTAAGGACATCGCCTGCGGTAATGGCCCGAAACATTTGGGAAAAGATTTCCGTATCCACAACCCCTAAAGTTGTCAGTACATTTTCATAGGTAAGTTTTTCGCCAAAATTAAAGGCAATACATTTATCCAGAAGACTGATGGAATCACGCATGGAACCATCTGCCGCTCTGGCCACATAGCGGACGGCTTTCTCTTCGAAATCTACCTGTTCACTGTTTAAGAGGTAGATTAAATTCTCCGCAATGGTATCTACGCTGATTCGTTTGAAATCATAACGCTGACACCGGGAGAGAATGGTGATTGGCAGCTTATGGGGCTCGGTAGTTGCCAGGATAAAAATGGCATATTCCGGAGGCTCTTCCAAAGTCTTTAAAAAGGCATTCGCTGCATTGCCCGTCAGCATGTGGGCTTCGTCGATAATATATACTTTATATCTGCCTTTCACCGGAGTGTACTGAATCTCTTCAATCACCCTACGGATATCATCTACACCGGTATTGGATGCCGCATCGATTTCTACCACATCGATAAAATTCCCGGCGGAAACCGAACGACAATGCTCACACTCGTTACAAGGCTCCCCATCCCTTGGATTCAGGCAGTTCACTGCTTTTGCAAAAATTTTGGCAACCGAAGTCTTACCTGTTCCCCTAGTGCCGGTGAACAAGTAGGCATGACCAATCCGATTGTTTTTGATCTGGTTCTTCAGGGTACGGACAACATGGTCTTGTCCCTTTACCAGTTCAAAAGTCTGCGGTCTGAATTTTCGGTAAAGTGCCACGTAGGACATGGGCATAATCTCCTTTGTTACATAATGACCCACTTTTCCATATTAGGTTATATATGATAGCATATCGGAGCTCTAATATCAATAAAACGTATGAGAATTACTTGACGGATGTATGAGAATTACTTGACGGAACAAATCACGTAAATTATAATCGTTCCTGTCCGCGGGCCGGGGTGGCTTAAGTGGGTCCAATGCAACGAAAATCTGTGAACCGTGTCAGGTCGGGAACGAAGCAGCACTAAGCAGAACCTTTTGTGTGACGTTGGGGTGCCTGTTTATTACTGCCTCGGCTCGTGGTTTTTATTTACGCAATTCCTTGAAGAACTCTTTTAGAATCTGTGCGCATTCTTCAGAAAGAATATCTGTTTTTACTTCACATTGATGATTAAATTCTTTTACATGCAGGAGATCTAAGATACTGCCGGCACATCCGGCTTTCGGATTCATAGCTCCGATAAATACTTTTCGGATTCGAGACTGGACAATGGCTCCGGCGCACATCTGACATGGTTCCAATGTCACATACAGTTCCGTATCATCCAAACGCCAGTCTCCCATTTTTTTACATGCTTTCTTAATGGCGCTGATTTCCGCATGGGCCAGCGCAGTTTTATCCGTCATTCTCCGGTTATAGCCCCTGCCGATAATCTCACCTTTATATACAATGACGCACCCGATGGGTACTTCATTTATTTTTTTTGCTTTTTTTGCCTCTTTCAAGGCTTCTTTCATATAATATTCTTCGTTATGTTCTGTATTCATTGTTACTTATGCATGAAGGCGGAAAAGCGTATCGCCTTTCCGCCTTTGTCCTTTAATAGTAGTTTCGAATTACATCCCAGACTCCGGAACTTTCCTGACCGAGTTTCCAGGAAGCGATTCCGGCAATGTTACTCTGGCTGTACAAGTTCAGTTTTGCATTGATCGAGTCTTCATCCTCTAACCAGATATATACGTCTGTGTCATAGTTCTGATAATTCAGGGCACGATAACCTAAAGTATCGTCCCAGGTAGCTCCTCCATGTTCCTCAACAATTCCTTTTGCATCATTCATTCCATACTCTTCACGATCCAGTTCCTCGCCGGCCTTATACCAGATTCTGGTATAGAACGGAATGCCGTAGATCAGTTTCTCTGTCGGAATCAGTTCTTTCGATAAAGCAAGGCTTTCTTTTAAGAATGGAAGAGACGCATTCGGTCCCACTTCACCGGAACCTACATAATCATCATATCCCATAACTATTACGTAGTCGCAGATTTTGGCCTGCTCTTTCACATGAAAGCAAGATGCATTATAGGCATATGGGGTATAGTTATCGACGGAAAGATATTTTCCTGCTTTTCTGCAGTGGACCGATAGTTCACGGATGAACTCAATGAAAGAATCACTGAAATCCGAGTTTACCAGCTCAATATCAACATTCAGCCCGTCGATACCATTATCTGCCATATCATTCATCAATGTATTAATGATATATTCTCTCTTTGAAGTAGAAGAAAGAATTGCTCTGGTAACTTCCCGGGAAGATGCGTCTTCCTCTTCGGAATCAATATCCAGCAGTGCCCATACCAGGCAGCCCATGGAATGTGCTTCCTCAACGTATTCTGCGCTGGAACGGATATACATATCCGCATCTCTTGTGGTAACGCTATACCAGGTTGGAGAAAGAACATTCAGTCCTGCTGCGTAAGTCGTATCGTTACCTAAATCTCCATTGCCACCCATATGATAGATTCCATGCCAGGTCATGTTGATCGGGCCGCCGACCGATTTCGCAGTGTACGTCGGTTCATCATAATCGCTGGCTACATCTTCCATATGACGGTTCTTTACACACCGGGTCTGGATAAATCCTAAGAAACCTTCTTCATTGATTACTTCCAGCCAGTCATCGAGATCATTGATGATCTGAAGGCGCTCTCCCTTCACAACATCACATACAACATTTGAACGGATGCCTCCCCGGATTCGGATGGAAGTTCTGCCTTTTACTTCGCAGAACTCAATCGGACCGGTTTTATATTTAATGTATACTCTTGCAGGGTCTTCAAACACGTGATAACTTGCGGAGGAGTATTTATCCACGAAATCCATGGCAACACAAATGGTATTCCCACATTCCAAAACGACCGGATAATCCGTTTCTACCGTTTCTCCGTTTACCGTGTAGGAATTTGCATTCAGCTTCGCCTTAATAATATTTTCCGCATTGGTTACTACCAACACATTTTCGGAAGCATCCCAGTAAAATCTTTCATCAATATTGTAATATATCAAGTCTCTGCTGACATAAATCTGGCCGTCCTGGCGAAAAGCCCGGCTCAGATACTCTACCTGATTTTCTTCCGTATCGCCGTAATAGGTGTGCTGATCCAGCATAGTGTCCTCAAGAACGATTGCCAGTTCATTTTCTCCGGCATCCTCAGTTCCCGTTGTGGAGTTTGCCGTCAGGAAGAAATATTTCGGCAGGTTTTCCATGTTATGGGTAGGTCCCTTAATCTTATAGAAAACAAATAATAAGCCGAGCAGTATTACCAGAATAATCGCAACAATAACCAGGGGCTTCACAGATTTTCCTTTTTTTTGTTGCGGATGTTGGCTATTTTCGTTCTTTTGTGCCATACGCTAACCTCACATTCATTTTAATCTAAGTATTATATCATTTTTACCAGTTAAAAAGCAACATTGCCGGCTTCCTTCGGAAGTCCGGTAAGAAACTTGTCAGAGGTTCTTTCCTAAATATTATTTACGATGTCGAACTTCAGCTCCGTCAGCTGTCCCGATTCGCTCCATACATAATCCCGCATGTAATTGGTTTCTTCATTAAAAATACAGGCTGCCGCGATTTCTTTTGCATCCGATTTTTTTCCTTCCAGATAGAGAGATGCTCCTTTGCCCGCAATCGCCTTCAATTCATGCTCCAGTAACATGTAGGAAATGTAACGGTTTTTTTCAGAATAAGTCATGCCGACCTCCTTTCTTTGAAAATATGCAGATTCAAGGAAATGCCGTGATAATATAAAAAATCTGCATTTTAGCATAAGAAAAAGAGCTGACTGTTTATATAAAAATTGGGAATCCGATCTGCAGAACGCAGATCCTTAAATACGAAATTGAGAGGGTGTAATCGAACCTACAAAAGCCTGAATATAGTTGATTTTTTGCTATGTTAAAAAATGCCTTCAGCTCTCATTTCTTATGTGAAAAATAGTATATTATTTTTATATTGACTTTTCAAGCGTTTTCATTTATTTTTTCCTATATATGAAGATAGAACGTATTAGTGAAAATCAAATAAAGTGCACACTGAACCGGTCAGACCTCGCCTCCCGACAGATCCGGATGAGCGAGCTGGCTTATGGAACAGAAAAAACAAAAGGACTGTTTCAGGACATGATGGAACAGGCTTCTAATGAAGTCGGTTTCGATGCCAATGACCTTCCTTTAATGATCGAAGCTATTCCTGTTTCTATGGACTGTATTGTGCTGATGATTACCAAGGTCGAAGACCCGGATGAAATGGATACTAAGTTCTCCAGCTTTACCCGTTTAAACGACCTCTTTTCGGATGCCCCTGAGGATGTGCCAAAAGCTCCTTTCCACCGTTCGGGCGGAAAGCCTCAAAAACCGGCGCAGGACGTCCTTTCCTCATTAGCAAACACACCGGCTACTCTGGACAGGCTCTTCTCTTTTGATGATCTGGATACAGTTATTAGCTTCGCTCATCATATTGATGGTATTTACAGAGGATTTAATTCTCTTTATAAATGCCGCGAAAACAACAGATTTTACCTGCTCCTTACAAAATCAGAACACAATATCAAGGAGTTTGGTTTAGTATGCAATTCAGCTTTGGAATACGGCAGCAAGGAATTTTTAAACTTCGCCAGAATCGCTTACCTTGACGAACATTTTGATAAAATCTTAGATGGTAATGCAGTTCAAAGCCTTGCTAATGTGTAATTAGCCTTAGCTTTTTTTGCTGCGTTTTGCTTGTTATGGCGGATAGATTTATTCTGTCCGCCTTTTATTATTTTATATGAGTGATCCCCGGTACACGGGTAAACAATAAATTTTTGTGTGAGGTGCGTAATGGCTCAAGAACTTATTTGTTTAAAAGACCTGGTAATGGAATTCGGGAAAGACCGAGTCTTAGATTCCATAAATCTCAGTATTGAGGACAAGAAATCCATGACCCTTCTGCGTCCATCCGGATGCGGTAAAACGACTACCTTAAGAATCATCGCAGGCTTCCAAAATCCAACAAGTGGTGAAGTCTTTTTCGACGGACAGAAAATCAACGATGTTCCGCCTTATAAAAGACAGATTAACACGGTTTTTCAGAACTACGCGTTATTCCCGCATTTAGATGTTTATGACAACATCGCCTTCGGCCTGCGGATTTCCAAACTTCCAGAAGCAGAAATTGACAAACGGGTCGGTGAAATGCTGGAAGCGGTTTCCCTGAAAGGCTTTGAGAATCGTAAAGTCACTTCTCTTTCCGGTGGTCAGCAACAGCGTGTTGCCATCGCCAGAGCCTTAGTTAACCGTCCAAAGGTTCTTTTGTTAGATGAGCCTTTGGGAGCTTTGGACCTGCGTCTAAGGAAAGACATGCAGAACGAGCTGAAAGCAATCCAGCAGGAGGTGGGCATTACATTCGTTTATGTAACCCATGATCAGGAAGAAGCTCTTTCCATGTCCGATACCATCGTTGTTATGGATGGCGGAAAGATCCAGCAGATCGGAACACCGGAAGATATTTATAATGAGCCTGCCAACGCTTTTGTTGCAGACTTTATCGGCGAGTCCAATATTCTCGATGGCATCATGATGGAGGACTTCCGTGTGAAGTTCTTTGACCGCGAGTTTACCTGTGTAGATAAAGGTTTTAAAGAGAATGAACCGGTTGATGTCGTAATTCGTCCGGAAGATGTAGATATTGTTGCACCGGAGGATGGTCATCTTTGCGGCACCGTTACCAACGTAACTTTTAAGGGCGTACACTACGATACCATTGTGGATTTTAAAGGATTTAAATGGTTGATTCAGACTACCGACTTCCATAAGGAAGGCTCTGTCATTGGCATCCGTCTGAATCCAGATGATATCCATGTAATGCATAAGAGTGAATACTCTGGCATGTTTGGTGACTACAGTTCCTATTCCGAGGAATATGATGATATTTCCATTGTTGAAGATGATGAGGAGAACGAATAATGAAGCGTAAATGGCTCACAGCTCCTTACATCGTATGGATGCTGTTATTCACAATCATACCCCTTTGCATAGTTATTTACTTTGCATTTACAGATTCCATAACCGGCAATTTTACTATTTCGAACATTGCCGACATGTGGGACTATGCCCCGATTTTCCTGCGGTCCATCTGGCTCAGTGTTATCGCTACCATAATCTGCCTGATTATCGGATATCCGGTTGCTTATACCATCGCCCAGTGCAAACCTCGTACCCAGCAGCTTCTTCAGATGTTGATCATGTTGCCGATGTGCATGAGTTTCCTTTTAAGAACTCTTGCATGGGTTGCTTTGCTGGAAGATACCGGTATTATCAACAATTTTGTCACAGCACTTGGCCTTACACCTCTTCCTTTAATTCGAAACTCCGGCGCCGTTGTTTTAGGTATGGTTTATAATTACCTGCCTTATATGATTTTGCCGCTGTACACTTCCATCTCGAAGATAAACCCAAGATTCATCGAGGCTGCAGAAGATTTAGGCTGCAACAAATCCCAGGTGTTCCGAAAGGTGACTCTGCCACTTTCCACGCCAGGCATTGCTTCCGGAATCACCATGGTGTTCGTACCGGCAGTTTCCACGTTCTATATTTCCCAGAAATTGGGCTCTCCGGGAACGATTTTAGTTGGTGATATTATCGAGTCTCAGTTTAAGGGCGCATACAATCCAAACCTGGGTGCTGCTATGTCCTTGATTCTGATGATTCTGATTTTTATCTGCATCGGCATTTCCAACCATTTCACCAACAATGCTTCGGAAGAGGAGGTGATGATTCCATGAGAAATGTATCCAAAGTCATCACGGTTATCGTCTTCATCTTTTTATATGTGCCAATCGTTATTTTGGCCATTGCTTCCTTCAGTTCCGGAGCGGATCTGGCGGTATTTAAAGAGTTCACCCTAAACCAGTATCATGAATTATTCCGCGATACAGACCTGCTGATTCTGGTAAGAAACTCTGCCATCATCGCAGTACTCTCTACCGCTATCGCTACGATTTTAGGTTCCGCTGCCGCTTTAGGGATCCATAAGATGAGCAAGAAAATGCGGAATCTGGTTATGTCCATGACCAACATTCCAATGACTAACCCGGATATTGTTACCGGTGTTTCCCTGGCCTTAATGTTTGCTTTTACAGGCACCATGCTGAAACTGAATTCCATTTTAGGTTTCTGGACTCTTTTGATCGCCCATGTAACCTTTAATCTTCCATACGTTATTCTGAACGTCATGCCGCGGCTTGCCCAGATGGACCAAAACCTGACGGATGCCGCTTTGGATTTAGGTTGCACTCCGGTGAAAGCCTTCTTTAAGGTAACCATTCACGAAATTATGCCGGGCATTATTGCCGGCGCACTGATGAGCTTCACCATGTCTCTGGATGATTTCGTAATTTCCTATTTTGTAACCGGTTCCGGTTTCGTAACCCTTCCGGTTGAAATTTACAACTATACGAAGAAACCGATTCATCCGAAACTGTATGCCCTGTTCACCTTAATGTTCATTGTTATTTTAGCTTTGATGATTACTATGAATGTGCTGCAGGCAAAAGCTGATAAGAAAAAGTCTCGGAATCATATGAACCCGATCGGAGGTGTGTCATGAAAAAGTTTCAACAACTCCGTAGAGAGAAGGTTGCAGGCAGCATGAGGCAGTATCTCGCCTGTCTGCTGGCATTGGTTTTCGGCCTCTTAGTATTTGCTGCAGTTCCTGCAAAAGCTGCAGATAAGGTCACCATAACCGTTTACAACTGGGGTCAATATATTTCCGACGGCAGCGACGGCTACATTGACGTTATCGCCGAGTTTGAGAAAGCCTATCCGAATATTAAGGTCAACTATATGACCTACGACAGCAACGAGACCTTATACACGAAGCTTCAGTCCGGCGGTTCTATTTTCGATGTCATCATTCCGTCCGACTATATGATCGACATGCTGATTTCCGAGGACAGGCTGGAGCCTTTGGATTTTTCCAACATTCCGAACTATAAGTATGTGGATGATGCGTACAAGAACCTGGCTTACGACCCTGAGAATAAATATTCCGTGCCTTATACCTGGGGCTGCGTAGGCGTTATCTACAATACCAAGTACGTGAATGAAGAAGATATCGGCAGCTGGGATCTTATGTGGAATAAGGACTATGCCGGTAAGATTTTAATGTTCGATAACCCTCGTGATGCTTTCGCCATTGCGGAACGTCTCTTAGGATATAGCCTGAATACGGAGGATCCGGAGGAACTGGTTGCTGCTACAGAAAAGCTGAAAGAACAGAAGAACCTGGTACAGAGCTATGTAATGGACCAGATTTTCGATAAGTTGGAGCGTGAGGAAGCATGGATCGGCGCATATTATGCCGGAGACTATCTGCTCATGATCGAAGAGAACGAAGACCTTGGCTTTTTCTTCCCGGAAGAAGGTTACAACCTTTTCGTAGATGCCTGCTGCATCCCAAAAGGCTGCCAGCATAAGAAGGAGGCGGAAACTTTCATTAATTTCCTGTGTGAACCGGAAATCTGCGGCCCGAATCTGGAATACTTAGGTTACGCTTCTCCAATCTCTGCATCCAAGAAATATATGGACCCGGAACTGGTTGCAAGCGAAATTGCTTATCCTTCCGAAGAAACGCTTGCAAAGGGCGAAGCGTTCGGAGCTCTATCCGTAGAAGGAAACCAGCTGATGAACTCCCTCTGGCTGTCCGTTAAGACCGACGACAACGTATTAGGAAAGTATCTGATTCTGACCGGCGCGGCTATCGTGGTTGTCATTGGTCTGTGGCTTTTCTTTAAGATACGCAAGAGCCGTTCCATCAAGCGACGTGGAATGTTTTATAAGAAATAAGATAAAAAGCACGGATTGCTCCGTGCTTTCTTAGTTTCATTTTAGTCAAATTATTTCGCTGCGAGGTAAGCGTTCATTCTTGCAACGATTGCATTAACATCTGTTCCATGAACTGCGCAAGCGTCCTCAAGGCTTTCTGCCTGTGAAGATGGGCAGCCGAGGCAGTGCATACCAGTTTCAAGAAGAATTGGAACGAAGCCTTCGTCTACTCTTAAGATGTCACCAATAGTCATATCTTTTGTAATAGTTGCCATTTATATGTCCTCCTTATAAATAAAACAGCAAGAGTCACGTAATCTTTTTATTGCGTGGGCATTATATTATATCTTTTGTTTTTTTTCAATACTTCTTTCTTTATTTCGTAGCATTGCCTATTTTTCAAGGAAATTCATACGGCTTTTTTATTAAAGATTACAAGTTTTTTCAATTATTGAAGGAGTTTTGTGTAGAGATTCAGTCCAGACGCAGGGAAAAGAAACAATAAGCCGAAAGTCCTTAGCGCGGAGTGCGGTTGGATGGGACCGACTGAGTACTGTCCGAGCCCATAGGGCGAGTTGCGAAGGAGGGACCACGCTTATCCAATCGTGCTCCACGCTTAGCACTTTCGTGCCGTTTCGTTCCCTGCGTCTGGGCTGGGTCTGTAAATTAAAATCCCATCAAATCACGTACGAAAAAAATACTTGTATTTTCAACATATATTTGTTATATGTTGCTTAGACAAGTAAATAAGTCCGATTTGTTGTTTATCTGACAATAGGTTGAATTATATTAATACTTGTAATAGTGGTTAAAATAGTTTAGAATTGCATGAGTGAAACGGACTTTGGTCCGGTTTTCTCGAGAAAATTTTTAAAGGAGGACTTTAATATGGCACGCGTTATTAATGATGGTTGTGTTAGCTGTGGAGCTTGTGAAAGTTCTTGCCCAGTAGGCGCTATTACAGCTGGTGACGACAAATATGTTATTGATGCAGCAACTTGCATCGACTGCGGAGCATGTGAAGGCTCTTGCCCAACTGGTTCTATCGCAGAAGCATAATAATTTAAAAATAATCGTTCGAACGAAAAAACGCCGGAATCTTCCGGCGTTTTTTGTCAGGAATGAGGTGTCAGCGAAGCTGACGATAGTCTGTATGCCCGTTCCCCTCTGCGGGACGGCACCTCTTCTATTAAAATCTCTTTTATTCAAAATTTACCGGCATGGCACGGTTTCCCCCGTTGTCCTTCAACATATTGACAAAACGAGTATACTTCGGCTGCCAGGTCAGTTCCACGGTTCCTGTAGGGCCGTTACGCTGTTTAGCGATGATTACTTCCGCAACATTTCTCTTTTCTGTATCCGGATTGTAATAATCATCACGATAAAGGAACATAATAACATCTGCATCCTGCTCGATGGCACCGGATTCACGAATGTCGGAAAGCATCGGGCGATGATCCGGCCGGCTGTCTGCCGCACGATTTAGCTGGGAAAGTGCGATAACCGGAACATTCAGTTCTCTTGCCAAACCTTTTAGGGCCCGGGAAATATCAGAAATTTCCTGCTGACGGTTGTCGCTTCTTCCTCCGGAAGTCATTAACTGGATATAGTCCACGATAACCAGCTGAATGTCCTGCTCCATTTTATATTTTCTGCATTTCGAGCGCATTTCTGTAACAGAAATGCCAGGAGTATCATCAATAATCAGGTTGGAACCACCAATGGTTTCTGCCGCTTCCGAGAGATGATCCCAGTCCTCATCGGAAAGATTACCGGTTCGGATATTCTGGGCATCAATTAAAGACTCCATGGCCAGGAGACGGTTCACCAGCTGTTCTTTTGACATTTCCAGACTGAAGATGGCCGCAGATTTTCCCTTCTTACAGGTTACATTATCCAGAATGGAAAGGGAGAAGGCCGTTTTTCCCATGGAAGGTCTGGCGGCGATCAGAATGAAATCGGAAGGTTGAAGGCCTGCCGTTTTAAAATCCAGATCGGCAAAACCCGTAGAAACTCCGGTAATATTTCCCTTGGTTTCTGATGCTTTCTGAATTGCCTTCAGGGAACGGATAACGATTTCGCTGATTGGCTCAAATTCTCTGGAATTTCTGGACTGGACTAAATTGAAAACTTTCTTCTCCGTCATTTCCAGAATATTATCCAGCTTATCACCGGAAGCATATGCTTCCTTGGAAATATCCTCTGTCACACGGATCAGCTTTCTTAAAGTCGCCTTTTCATATACAATCTGCGCATAATATTTTACATTGGCAGAAGTCGGAACAGCATCCAAGATTGCCTTAATGAATTCCGGGCTCTGCATTTCTTCCGGCGCGTTTTTCTCTTTCAGTTTTGCGCTTAAGGTGACCATGTCGGAAGGTTTGCGTTCGTTGAACAATTCGGCCATGGCATCGAAAAGTATGCCATTTTGCTTGGCATAAAAATCTTCACCGGTCAGCATTTCGGTGACGGTTCCGATGGTGTCATTATCCATAAGCATGGCGCCGATAACCGACTGCTCCGCTTCCAGATTATGGGGCATTATTTTTTTGATGAGAGCTTCATCTTCCATAAGAATTTGTCCTTTCGTTACGCTTCTACCACCGTAACTTTTAATTTCGCGGCAACATCTTTATGAAGTTTGATTTTTACTTCATAAGCGCCTAATTCTTTAATCGCATTGTCCAAAACGATTTTCTTTTTATCTACATCTAAACCATGCTGCTCTTTAATCGCTGCAGCAATTTCTTTTGTGGAGATGGCACCGAACAGTTTTCCGCCTTCGCCGGCTTTAATCTTAATGGTAACCGCAGCCTCCTCTAACTGAGCGCCTAACGCCTGAGCTGCCTCTAAATTTTCCTGGGCGATTTTCTCTTCGTTTGCTTTTTTCAGTTTCAATGTATTCAGGTTCGCTGCAGAGGCCTCCACGCCTTTTTTCTTCGGCAGAATAAAGTTTCTGGCATAACCGTCGCTAACGTCAACGATTTCCCCTTTTTTTCCTAATGTTTTTACATCTTCCAATAAAATAACTTTCATTTATAAAGCTCCTTCTTCTATCATTTTACGAATCGTCAGTTTCACTTTCTTTTTCACGTCTTCCACTTCGCCTATCAGCTGAACTCCGGCCGTATTCAGATGGCCTCCTCCGCCCATGCGTTCCATAACCAACTGGACATTTACGTCGCCTGTGGAACGGGCACTGATATAAATTTTTCCGTTAATGTCTGCCAATACGAAGCTTCCGACAATACCGCTTACATCCAACAGCTCATTGGCCACCTGTGCCGCAACAACCGTATTTGGAGATGGACAAAGAGCAATGGCAAAACGTCCATCAATGACTTCTGTAGTTCGGACCGTTTCCGCCTTGGCCTTTACATCTTCCAGAGAATCGTTAAACATGCTCTTAACTTTCGCCACATCTACGCCATTCTTCCTCAAGAAGGCTGCAGCCTCGAAGGTACGGACACCGGTGTTCTTTGCGAAATAGTTGGTATCGATCAACATGCCGGCATACATGGCCTCCGCCTCAATCTTTTTCAGTTTCACTTCATCCGAAATGTACTGAAGAATTTCTGCAACCATTTCACAGGCAGAACTTGCGGTCGGTTCATGATACAATAACGCCAGTTCGTCTACTTTATCTCCGCTCTGGAGATGATGGTCGATAATGACGATGGTTTTGGTCCGGTAAACCAGTTCCGGACATTCAAAATAATCCGGTTTATTCACATCCACTACTACTAAAGCAGTATTGTTATCCACATAATTCTCTGCCTCTTCCGGGGAAATAAAGGCTTTATCATAAGATGGGTCTTCGTTGAAATACTGAAGCACCGGCTCTACATTATTGGAAAGGTCGTTTAATATTACATAGGCTTTCTTGCCCAAGGTCAGAGCGGCACGATAAACACCGATGGCTGCTCCGAAGCTGTCCACGTCGCTGTTTTTATGGCCCATGATCACAACCCGTTCTTTGCTCATCAAAACGTCTCTTAAAGCGATGGCTTTGATGCGGGCCTTAACACGGCTGTTCTTCTCCACCTGTTTCGTCTTTCCGCCGTAATAATAGATTCGTTCACCATCTCTTACAACGGCCTGATCACCGCCTCTTCCCAAAGCCAGTTCCAGCGCCAGACGGGCACTTTCTGCGTTCTTCGCATAGTCCTCCCCGATGCCGATACCGATGCTCAAAGTAACCGGAATTTCCGTGCCGGTATCGATGGATTTAACTTCATCCAGCACATCAAACTTGTCTCTTTGGAAGTTTGAAATATATTTCCGCTTAAAAGCGACAAAATAGCGGTCCTTTTCCATCTTGCGGACGATGCCGCCTACATTCTGGAAATAATTGCTGACCGCACGGTCCACCATGGCCACTATCAGGGATTTCTTGACATCTGCCGCCTGCTCTAAAGTTTCTTCATAATTGTCGATATAAATGGAGCCTACAACCAACTGATTTTCTAAACCCTTGCGGACCATGTTCACGATTTCCGTTTCATCAAACAGATAAACCGTATATAAAAAATCTTCTATTTTTGGAAGGATTACCAGCCGTTCTTCCAGCAGGTTATAATCGATTGGGAGTTTCTTGATATGAAGACGGTAATTCCGCTTATCATATATGACCGAAATATTGTGGGTAACGCCTTCAAACTTCAGGTCCTCCGGAACCAGTTCCCTAAATACATCGCACAGATTTTCTGCATCCGGGGACTCATCATACAGTCTTCCGAAGTAATCGTTATAAAGGATAATCTCACCCTCCATATCCGTTACCGCATATGCCATTGGAAAGTCTGCAATCAGTTCCCGTTCCATGCTCTCATAGTTTCTGGCAAATTTTATGAGTCCATCCGCCAATCGTTTATTATTGACGCTGAAAAAGATTGCAGTCGCTACAGCAAAAACTACAAATGCCATCAACGAGATCAGTGCCGCTTTCGTATTCACAAAAAACAATCCTATGCAAAGTCCCAGAAACAGAATGCCGATAACACACAAATAAACAACGTATCCCTTCAGCACATACCCGATTTTTATTTTAATTCTGCCGTTTTCTTTCATGTCGATTTTCCCTTTATTTTAGGTACAAAAAACACTCCCCCATTTAAGGGTGTTTAAAGATTATACTACAAAATAACGAATATAGGAACAAGAAATGCTTGAGTGCTTTTTCTTTTTGTTATATTATTTTAAATCATAGTCTATGTTCGCTGATGCTTGATTCTATTTCAAAATTTTTTCTGCATCTGAGACTCCTACTCCGATACTCTTACCATCCGTCCTTTGCAGATTTCTCTTGCCCATTTTACAAATCACTCCACTTATTACCTCTTATGTACCCCTCTAATATTTATTAAAAGGAAATTCTTTTATGTTCAATGTTGAAAATCTATCTTTTTATTTAAGTAGTTTGGAAAATCAAAAGTCCAAACTTGAGTCTTTCGTTGTCTCCGCTCCCGCGGGATATCTTAAATGTCGAAATTGTCGGAACAGAAAACCTGCCATTTACATTGTGAATGATTTTGCTGCACCCGGCATTCCTAAGGAGCAATATGTCAATAAAAAAACAAAGGAGAAAGCAGTCCGCATTTTGAAAAAAATGCTTGCGAAGCTGCTGGTAAAAGAGCTTGACCAAAAAATCAACCTCCTCCGCCAGCTTCTTAATATGCTCACCACATCCTCTCCATCGGATCAGTTCTTGCTCGACCATCCGGAATTCGCGTCCATGCTTCCCGATTTCTTGTCCGACAATGAAAAACTACTGCAATGGAAAAACCAAGCTTATGAAAGGAACTTCGATTATCCGGAGCAAATCAAATGCCCCACAATTATTCCAGGCTTAAAAGTCCGAAGCAAGTCTGAAGCCGACATCATCGCTCGACTGGAGCACTATGGTGTGCCATACCACTATGACGTAGTGGAATATATCAATGGTGTCAGGTTGACCATAGATCTTGTCTGCTTAAATGTCAGCACCGGGAAAGAGTGGTTCTGGGACCACCGAGGAATGATGGATAACCCATCCTACATAAAAAAGACCTTGTACTGTGAGCAAACATATTTTAACGCCGGCTATCTTCCAGGCGTCAACATGATTGTGACCTATGAAACGCGGGATCATCCCCTGGACATTCAAGAAGTGGACGACTTCATAAAACTCTATTTGCTGTAGTGCGCGGCTGATTGGTCACACTTTTCAATCTGATTTGCCGCAGGTTTACGCATTTTTGACCTTTTCATTCGCTCTTTTACACATTTTTGACGCTGGTCACTGCGCGTTTCGACCGGATTTCCTCTTTTACAAAAAAACGGTCGAGACTTTTTTCTCAGATTTTCCGTTCATCTGCGAATTTCGACCGAATCCCCTCCTTTACGTAAAAAACGGTCGAGACTTTTTTCTCAGATTTTCCGTTCATCTGCGAATTTCGACCGAATCCTCTCCTTTACGTAAAAATCGGTCGAGACTTTTCGACCGGTTTTGCCCATTTTTAGGAAAACTGGGTGAGTTTTTCATTAAAAAAGCCGTTTTTTCTTGGATTTCCCCTGTTTACGCCCAAAAATCTCGACCGTTTTTTCAAATATCGCGTAAATCGGTCGAAAATGCAAATTACAGGGGTATATCGGTCGAAAATGCAAAAACACAAAATGTATTCATGCATAAAATCGGTCAAAAATGCCAAGCACGTGCATGCTCAAACAAATTCTCCTCGTCGCTTAATCGAGTAGGAGGGGATTTTGATAAATCCCCGACCTCTCACACCACCGTGCGTACGGTTCCGTACACGGCGGTTCAATCAACTTAACATGCAACACACCTTTTCGGTGTAGTAATCTAACATAGAGACTAGTCCAAATGAGGCTAGTCTTTTGTTGTTTATCGCGACATTCACAGCTCCTTTGTTGCAAACATAGGCTATTCTTCGACCTGTATAAGCAACTCGTCTTGCCGTGTCTCTGTCAATTCCAAGCTTTACAAGGTTCTTTTCTCGGTTCTGTGGAGTTTTCCATTGTTTCCATATACACATGCGAAGCCTATATCTGATATGTCTATCCATATCTTTGCATAGAGTTTTCATACTACCTATCTTGAAGTAGTTAATCCACCCTCTGATGAGCTGATTGAGTTTCTTAACCTTGTAGCTGTTGCTAACGCCCCAACTACGGCAAGTGAGTTCCTTCATTCTTTTCTTGAACTTCGCTACTGATTTTGCATGTGGTTTCGCCTTAAACTGATGTGCCCTTGAATCAAAGTAGAATCCGAATCCAAGGTATTTAAGTCCACTTGGTCTATCTACCTTACTTTTGGTCATGTTGACCTTAAGTCCTAGTTTCTCTTCAATGAATCGTGAGATATTTCTCATAACTCTGTTGGCAGACATTTCGCTTCCGACCATGATAATACAGTCATCTGCATATCGTACAAAGTTAAGTCCTCGCTTCTCCATTTCCTTATCAAGTTCATTCAACATGATGTTTGCTAATAATGGCGATAGGTTTCCACCTTGTGGCGTTCCCACGATGGAATCCTCATACTCGTCATCAATCATGATTCCACTAACCAGATATTTTCTGACGATAGAGATAACATCTCCGTCTTTAATAGTTCTACCAATGATGGTCATAAGTTTGTCATGATTTACTGTGTCAAAGAACTTCTCTAAGTCAATGTCTACAATCCAATCGTTGCCATCATTCATCATATCAAGTGCTGTTAGGATTGCTTGCTGTGCACATCTATTCGGTCTGAATCCATAACTGTGGTCATGAAACTGTTCCTCATAAATTGGTGTTAATACCTGTGCAATGGCTTGTTGTATAAATCTGTCTGTTACTGTTGGTACTCCTAGGTTTCTGACACCGCCATCTGGCTTTGGTATCTCCACTCTCCGTACTGGTTGAGGTTTATACTTTCTTGTCCTCAACTGTTCCTTGATGTTTTCGCCGTTCTTTACAAGATGTTCCTTAAGTTCTGTGTACTTCATTCCGTCCACTCCCTCAGCACCTTTGTTTCGTACGACTTGCAGATATGCTCTGTTGAGGTTATCGCTAGATAGTATCTGCTCCATTAGACTACTTGTGTCCATGCGTTCTTTCCTTTCCGCCTCGCTTGATTTGACCACCCTTCACCCGATTGGTTACGGCAGATGTTGTCATCTCTGCAATACGAGACATACTCAAACTTATTGATTGTTCACCCCTTCGCTCCATTTCCATTACAGAAACCTCTTCACTACTATGGGCTCTGCTGACTTCTCACAGTTCGTTGTTACTAGGCTAATGGAACCTCTGTGAGACCTCCACGCTTAAGGTGCACGCTCTTTCTCTCCATCTACTCGCCACATTTACTCTGTTCCTACAATCGGTAACTTTACGGCTTCGTCTTTTACGGCAGACTTACCAAACGGAACCTAGCCTTATATGTGATTTCTGTTCGTCGAGCCAGAGATTTGCCTACAGCTTCCTTCAGATTCCACCTCACAATGGACACCCTTGCTGTTCAGCTATATACTTCCTTGTTACCTAGGCGTATTCGGGACTTTCACCCGTTAGAGCGCGCCCATGGCGCGCAAACCGCAAAAAAACAGCTCCCGGTTCGGGAGCTGCCTTCGTTTCCCTATGAAATTAGTGAACTGAGTAAGGCATTAAAGCGATATGTCTTGCTCTTTTAACAGCTGTTGTGATTGCTCTCTGATGTTTTGCACATGTTCCGGTGATTCTTCTAGGAAGGATCTTTCCGCTTTCCGATACGTATCTCTTTAATGTATTAACATCTTTATAGTCAATCTTTGGAGCCTTGTCGCCACAGAATACACAAACTTTTTTTCTTCTACGGATGTTTGGTCTTCTTCTTGGAGCATCGCCCTTGTCTTCTTTGTTATATGCCATAATCATAACCTCCTAAATGATTCTAATTAAATGGCAAACCCTCGTCTTCTAACCCATCAGCTATGTTCATGAAGCCTTCGCCTGCAACATCGTTCATAGACGGTGCCGGATTACGTGGAGCCTGCTGCGGGTATCCATCCTGTGGTGCAGACGGATAATTTGAATTTGATGATGCATTTTTGCTTTCAGCAAATTCCGCATTCTCTACAACAACATCGGTGGTATAAACCTTGGATCCATCCTGTTTTGTATAACTTCCGGTCTGGATTCTTCCTTCTACACAAACCTTGCTTCCCTGCTTGATGTATCTTTCAAAAAACTCTGCCGTCTTTCCAAAAGCAACACAAGAAATAAAATCTGCGGTCTGCTGGCTGTTATCACGTTTAAATCTACGGTCTACTGCAATGGTAAATCTGGCTACTGGTAAGGAACCATCCTGTGAGTATCTTATTTCGGGATCCCTTGTAAGTCGTCCCATAAGTATTACCTTATTCATAGTAACTCCTTTTTGTACGAGTGTTCAGTGCCATTAGATATTTACTCTTCGTCTTCACGAACTACCAAATATCTGATTACGCCGTCCATAATTCTGAGCTGCTGCTCCATTTCATTCGGACAATTTGCGTCATCACTCTCAAAATAAACGAAGTAATAATAAGCTTCATTCATTTTCTGAATTTCGTAAGCCAGTCTCTTTTTACCCCAGTCATCAACTGATGTAACAGATCCGCCGAATCTTTCAACAAGACCTTTGATCTTTTCAATAAGGGCTGTACGTTCTTCATCTTCGAGTTTAGCACTAGCAACCACTGCTATTTCATATTTGCTCATGTTCTCGCACCTCCTTTTGGTCTCTGGCCCCCTGTACTTCAGGGAGCAAGGAATATTATCACGGAGTAGTATTTTATCATGAGGCTTTGTGATTTGCAAGGAATTTTTAATGTTTTTCGTCGGGGGCCAGGGCGCATTTGCACACGAAACCAATACAGATCCGCTTCCCCCATCCGTACCCTCCGAGCCTCTTCAAATTTTCGCAAAAAATAACGGAAAAAGCGCTTCTCTTTCTTGACTAGCGAGGGGCATAGATATAGAATGACTCACATGGATAAATCAGCTTTTAGAAATTTTATTACCAACAATATTGTAATTCTGGATGGAGCTACCGGTTCCTTCCTGATGGTTGCCGGAATGTCGGCCAGAGCCTGCACGGAAGCTTGGGTCTGTGAGCATCCGGACGTAATCGTTAATCTGCAGAAACAGTATGTTGCCGCAGGAAGCAATATTATTTATGCGCCGACCTTCGGAGCAAACCGTCTTCGTCTTTCCGGTCACGGCCTGGAGGACAAAATCGAGTACCTGAACAAGACTGCCGTTTCTCTTTCAAAGCAGGCAGCCGGCGGAAAAGCTCTCGTAGCCGGTAATTTATCCATGGCCTCTGCGTCTTTAGTAATCTATGAAGACGATTATTTCGATCTGGTAAAAGAAACTTACAAAGAACAGGTCCGCATCTTAGAAGATGCCGGCTGTGATCTTTTTGCCATCGAAACCATGCAGAACGTAGAAGAAGCAAGAGCTGCCGTAGAGGCGGCTGTGGAAGCATCCTCCCTGCCGGTTATGGTCAGTATGTCTTTTGAAGAAAATGCCCATACCTTATATGGCGACACGCCGGAAAACGCAGCCCACATTCTTACCGAAGCCGGTGCTGATGTAGTCGGAGCAAACTGCTCTGCCGGTCCGGACCGCATGCTCCCGATCATCCGCGCCATGCGGAAATCTACAGATCTTCACATTCTAGCAAAGCCAAATGCTGGCATTCCGGAACCGGGTCCGAATGGCACTGTTCACTACAATCTCACCGAGGACGGCTTTGCGGTATCCATGATGCAGCTGATTGAAAGCGGTGCCAATATTATTGGTGGCTGCTGCGGTACTGCGCCAAGTTATATCGAGAAACTCTGCTATCTCACCCAGAATATGTCTTTCTCTTCCGTAAATTGAAAAAACCTTGAATAATCAAGTGTTTTGATATATCATCACTCTTAGTGTATCTTTATATTAAATAAGGATAGAAGAGAGGTTTATTTTTATGAAAAAATTCATGTCATTATTACTTGCTGCTGTAATGGCAGTTTCTGTTTTTGCTCTTACAGCATGTGGCGGCAACGATGCTCCAAAAGGCAGTGGTAGCGATGCTCCTAAGGGAACAATTAAAATTGGTATTCCAAACGACCCTACAAATGAAGCCAGAGCTTTAGAGCTTCTTCAGGTTCAGGGAATCATCACTTTAAAAGATACGGGCGATATTGAAGCAACCGTAATGGACATTGCAGAAAATCCGTATGGTGTTGAGTTTAACGAGATCGAAGCTGCTCAGCTTCCAAACGTTCTTCAGGATCTTGACTATGCAATCATCAACTCCAACTATGCAATTGATGCAGGACTTACTCCTTTCGTAACCGAGGGAACGGATGTTTCTTATCCAAACATTATTGCGGTTAAAGAAGGCAACGAAGAATCTCCAAAAATCAAAGCTTTAGTTGCAGCAATCAATAGTGCAGCTGTTGCTGATTACATTAATGGCGAATACAAAGGCGCTATCGTATGCGACCTGGTTAACCCTTCTGCAGACGGGCTGGATGCTTCTGTAAACTATGACGAGCTGAAAGGTGCAAAGATCACCATCGCAGCTTCTCCTACACCACACGCATCCATCCTTGAGAAAGCAAAAGAAATCCTTGCTGCAAAAGACATCACTTTAGATATCCAGATCTTCAACGATTACGTAGTTCCAAACAACGTAGTTGAATCCGGTGAAGTGGATGCAAACTACTTCCAGCATGTTCCATATCTTCTGGACTTCAACGCTGAGAACGGAACTCACATCGTTTCCGTTCTGGAAGTACACCACGAGCCTATGGGAATTTATTCCAATTTATACAACTCCCTTGACGCCATTACAAAATAATTTTATTTGACGAAAAGCGGCCGGCTGAACATGGCCGGCCGCTTATCATATATTAAAGAGCAAGCACAGATATGATTGAGATTAAAAACCTAAGCAAAATTTTTAAAACTGCAGACGGCGAATTACATGCGCTTAAGGATGTGTCACTCTCCATTCCGGACGGTGACATTTTCGGTATCATCGGAATGAGCGGCGCCGGTAAAAGTACTTTGGTTCGCTGCATGAACATGTTGGAACGCCCTACCAGCGGTACCGTGGAAGTGGACGGCATAAATCTGGGAGAACTTTCCCAAAAGGAGCTTCGTGCCCAGCGTCATGATATCACTATGATCTTCCAGGCCTTCAACCTGCTGATGCAGAGAAACTGTTTAAAGAACATCATGTTCCCTCTGGAGCTTAGCGGCATGCCTCGCGCACAGGCGAAGCAGAAAGCGATGGAACTGTTGGAAATCGTAGGACTTCCGGACAAGGCGAAATCTTATCCATCCCAGCTTTCCGGTGGCCAGCAGCAACGTATCGCCATCGCCAGAGCTCTGACAACAAATCCAAAGGTACTTCTCTGTGACGAAGCTACCAGCGCTTTGGACCCGAACACTACCAACTCCATTCTGGAGCTGATCCGTGACATTAACAATCGTCTGGGCATTACGGTTGTTGTCATCACCCATCAGATGAGTGTTGTAGAAAGCATCTGCAAGCATGTTGCGATTCTTGACAACGGCGAAGTTGTGGAGCAAGGCTCCGTTGAGGAAGTATTTGCCCATCCAAAGAGCCAGGCTGCAAAGAACTTGGTATTCCCGGAAGGCGAAGAAGGCACTTTCGTTGTCGGTAACCAGGACGAGCATTTCATCCGCGTGATCTACAACGGCGCTTATGCAGCAGGCAAACCAATGATCGCCCGACTGGCCTTGGAGAAAGGCATCGAAGCGAACATCTCCTATGCCTCCACAAAGGGAATCAGCGGCAAAGCTTTCGGCACCATCCTATTAAGTATTTCCGGCGATGAAAATGCCGTAAAAGAAACCATAGACTATTTAACCCAGGAACCTGGAATTGAAGCTGAGGAGGTGGAAGTAAATGTTCAGTAATGCTTTTTCATCCGAAGCTTTAATCGAAGCTTGGGAAATCATCAAAACCCAGTTCCCACTGGCCCTTTGGGAGACGTTTTATGTAACAGTTCTGGCGACAGCCTTTGCCATTCTTATCGGTCTGCCTTTGGGCGTGCTTTTGGTAACTGGCGATAAAGGCGGTATCAAACCGATGCCGAAACCATTAATGGCTGTAATCAACTTCATCATCAACGTACTCCGTTCCGTACCGTTCCTGATTTTGATGATTTTAGTATTCCCGTTGACCCGTCTGATTATCGGAACCACAGTCGGCACCGTTGCCTCCATCGTTCCTTTGGTTATCGCAGCCTTCCCATTCGTTGCCCGACTGGTGGAAAGCTGTCTTCGTGAGGTCAACCCAAACCTGATTGAAATGGCTCAGAGTACTGGAGCAACTCCGTTTCAGATTGTCTGCAAAGTTCTGATTCCGGAAAGTGTACCGAGCCTTATTAATAACTTTACAGTTGCCATCACGACCATTTTGGGATACAGCGCTATGAGCGGTATCATCGGCGGCGGTGGACTTGGAAAAATTGCCATCAACTACGGATATTACCGGTATAAATATCTGGTTATGTTCCTGGCAGTTATTCTCCTTATTGTGCTAGTTCAGATTTTTCAAAGTTTAGGAACCAAGTTCGCGATTAAGACCGATAAGCGGCTGAAAAACCAGCTTGGGAAAAACAGACAAAAAAACTAGTAATAGGAGATGATAGATTTGGATTATAACAGAGTTTTAACAATTCAGGATATTTCATGTTTTGGACAGTGTTCCAGTACGGTAGCGCTTCCGATTATTTCTGCCTGTGGCAGTGAATGTGCCGTAATTCCTTCTGCAGTTCTTTCGACTCATACAGCAGGATTTGAAGGCTACACCTTCTGCGACCTGACCGACGAAATTCCGAAAATTCTTCAGCATTGGATTGACACAGACATTATGTTTGACTGTGTTTACACCGGTTATTTAGGAAGTACTCAACAGATCAAATATGTTGCTGAGATTATGGATAATCTGTTGGTGGACGGAGGACTCCGTATTGTTGACCCGGCTATGGCAGACAACGGTCAGCTCTACCCTGCTTTTGATGAAAAGTATGTAGAAGCTATGAAATGGCTCTGCTCTCAGGCAAATATATTAATTCCAAACATTACCGAAGCCTGCTTCTTAACGGACACCGAATATAAAGAAAAATATGATCACGACTATATCAACCAGCTGCTCAGTGATTTAGACCAGCTTTGCGGCGGTTGCATCGTTCTTACCGGCGTAAGCTTCCGCGAAGGATACACCGGCGTCATGATTTACGAGTCCGGCATCTGCTCTTATTATGAGCACGAAGTCGTTGGCGAGGGCTGCCACGGAACCGGCGATGTTTACGCATCTGCTTTCGTTGGTGCCATGATGCGCGGTGTTGGTGCAGTAAATGCAGCCTGCGTAGCTGCAGACTTCACGGTAAACTGCATTAAGGGAACCATCGGCGATGAAGATCACTGGTATGGCGTAAAATTCGAGCCACAGCTGGCCGGCCTCATCGAGACATTAAAAGAAGGCGAGGAAGGTTCCGAAGAATAATGGTAACTATCAGAAAATCTACTTTGGCGGACGTGAAACGCATCGACGAGATTTATGCGGGCGCCAAGAAATTCATGCATTCCCATGGTAACCCAAATCAGTGGAATGGTGAATACCCTGGCATTCAGGAAGCAGAAAACGATGTAGAAAAAAACATCGGCTACGTTATGGAGGAAGACGGCAGAGTATTTGCCACCTTCGCTTTCATTATCGGACCCGACCCCACTTACACATTCATCGAGGACGGTAACTGGCCAAACAAGGAGCCTTATGGAACCATCCACCGTATTGCCAGCGACGGCAGCCACAGCGGCGTCATGAAAATGGCATCCGAGTTCTGCTCCACGCAGATAAAAAATGTCCGTATTGACACCCATAAGGATAACCGCTTCATGCTGAAGGCTCTGGACCACTTAGGCTTCATCCGCTGCGGAATTATCTATCTGGAAAACGGCGATCCACGCATAGCTTTCCAAAAAAGTTTTAAATAAGGTTAGAAAAAGTTTTTTTAACAACTGTAAGACTCTAAAAAACTTTGATGCTCGCATGTTTTTACAAGTAAACAAACTCCAAACATACCGACAGGTCGGCTTAGCTGACCTGTTTTTTGCTTAAGCGATGAGGACTGTACTTTCTGCTCGCATGAATGCGCTGAATGGCCGATGTGCAACCCCGAAACATCTCCAAAGGCGGCTTTTGGTAATTATGCAAAGTCCTCCAGCACTCATCTTTTGCGTTTCTGTTCCGAGTAATTGGAAATACACTTGAAAATGCTCATCTTCTGCGTTTTTGTTCTGGAATATGCCCATCATTTACGTTTTCGTTCTAGTATGTGCTCATTTTTTTCGTTTCCGTTCTGGATTGGTTAAATTTGCCCTTTTTTCGGTACGAAAACGAAAATCTCGAGCCTTTTTAGGTATTTTTTCTAACAGCACATAGATTCCAGAACGAAAACGAAAATCTCGAGCTTTTTTAGCTCGAGATTTAAATAAAAGAATATAAACATAGAATGGCTTTTAATGATGCAGATAACGCTCTAGTTTTACGACGTTGATAGCGGTGCGCATGAGCTCAGCCTTCGTAATTCCCTCCGGTTTATCATAGGTCGCCAACAGAGACTTATCAGGCTTGTAAGATTTCGCGATGCGGGACATGTCACCCGGCATCAAAACGTCGACCTGGGCGCGCACGCGGTATGCGTTGTCCTTCAATTCCGGGAATTCCGGACTTGCGGACTGGCGCATCCACCAGTCGGTGATTACTACGCCGTCAAACCCCCACTGTTTCCGAAGCACTGTAGTTACCAGATCATAACTGTAATGGGACCATACGCCGTTAATCTTGTTGTAGGAGGTCATGATGGTCTTTGGGTGGCCTTCCTTCACGCAGATTTCGAAGTTACGCAAGTAAAGCTCGCGCAAGGTCTGCTCGGATACTCTGGCGTCGTTAATGTTTCGGAAGTTCTCCTGATTGTTGCAGGCAAAATGCTTCGGGCAGGAAGCCTTGCCCTTACTCTGTACGCCCCGGACCACAGCGGCTGCCATCCGCCCGGAAACCAGCGGATCTTCTGAGAAGTATTCAAAATTACGACCGCATAAAGGATTTCGGTGCAGGTTCATACCTGGTCCTAAAAAGGCATCATCATGCAGGCGGACCATTTCATCTCCTACGAAGCCATAAAGTTTTTCGATCAATTCCGTGTTAAAGGAACACGCCTGGCCTGCTCCGCACGGAAGCAGGGCGCAATATCTCTTCAGTCGCAGGCCCGCCGGGCCGTCGGAGCAGATAATCGGCGTAATGCCTTTTTCCCGGAGACTTGGCACGATTCCGCCAAAGGCTCCGGCGTTTCCTTCCGTGCCCAAATCGGAATTCATCATGCCGTGACCTCGGGTCAGAGCTTCCAGTTCCTCCACGGATAATGAAGAAACCTTTTTATAAATTTCCGCATCCGTTTCTGCCTTCAGAGATTCTTCTGTCGGCATCCGATCTAAAATTCGGCCACGCAGATCCACATCGGAGGTACAAGCTCTTTCGCACTGCTCCACAAGAATCGTGGACGGAGCCGTCCATGTGCCGGCGATGATGCCGGTTGCTTCAAACACATAATCCCCCGCCTCTAAAATAAATGCGGAAATCTCTTCGTCATAGGAAGAGAAATCTTTTCCATCGGTTATTATTTCCAGGGTTTCAGCTTGGCCCGGCGCTAAGACGTCAGTCTTTCCGAAGCCTACCAAAACTCGTTTTGCTTTTTCTAATTTACCCTCCGGCGGATAGCACCAAAGCAGAACGGATTCTTTGCCCGCTACGCTACCGGTGTTAGTTACTTTTATGGTGGCGGTGATTGTCACTGCATCACGGCACTCGTCATCGTAGTACTCTGGCTCTCTGGCCTGCATAGTCTCAGTGACCTCTTTACTGATTTCAACACCTGCGGCTTCGTATCCAATCGTCTCTGCAACTTCAAAGCCTTCCATTTCATATTCAAATTCTGTATAAGACAAGCCGTAGCCGAATGGGTAAAGAACTTTCCCCGGCGCAAACTTTTCAAAATAGCGGTAGCCCATGAAAATGCCCTCCGCATAATCGTTGAACTCCTTGCCACCGAAATTCTTGCTGCTCGGATAAGCCTCATAAGAAACCGCAATGGTGTCCGCCAGCTTACCGCTCGGATTTACTTTTCCGTACAGACAATCGCAGACTGCGTTACCACTCTCCATACCACCTTGCCAAACGATCATCAGCGCTGAAATCTTATCGCGGAATTTTTCCAACCAAGCCATGTCAATAATATTACCGATGTCCATCAAAACAACAGTCTCTTTAAAAGCGGATGTTACCTGCTCCAGCAGATGCAGTTCTTCATCGGTCAGATAATAGCTGCCCTTAGTTAAGGTATTCTCACGATCCTCGCCAGCCGCACGACCGATAATCACGAGACCAACCTCTGCCGTCGCAGCCGCCTCTTTTATCAAGCTATCCGGAACATCCATTTCCGGATAATTCATCGGCCAATGCCCCCAGTAGCCGTTGTCTACCTCCGTCGCCGGATTCTTGCTGAAGGCCTTATAAATTTCCGCCAGCTTCTTGTTGTAAGAAGCGCCGACATTCTCCAAACCATCAATCAGGTTCACCTGATATGGCGGGTTCACATCGCCGCCGCTGCCGTAGCCAACATAAAACCAGTCCTGCTGGCAACGTCCGAAGACAGCGACTTCCTTCTCTAAATCCAGTGGCAGTACGCCATTATTTTCCAGAAGCACACAACTTTCCGCCGCCGCCAATCTGGCGCAAGCCGCCTCCTCTTTGTCTACGTAGCGCTCGCCCTTGGCCTCCACAGAGTCCTGGGACAGGTTGTTGCCCATAGCATGGTCCACTACGCTATTCACGATTTTATTGATGGCCTTTTTAATTGGATTCATAATTGCTCCTATACGCTCGACTTCGTCTCTCTGTCTTCTCTCGCCCAATGTTCACTCGCAAGCTGCAGCCACTGGGTTCACTTCAAACAACAATGCCGCGAGCAGCTTTCCCTGTCGCGGCAATAAAATTAAAGTAAATGAATGTCAGCCGTTTCGCACGCTTCCTGCATTTCTTCCGGCCAGATAGATGCCTGGACTTCGCCCACATGAGCCTTGCCCAAAAGCAGCATGCACAGACGGGACTGTCCGATTCCGCCGCCGATGGTGTATGGCAGCTCCTTGTTCATAATCATCTTATGATATGGCAGCTGTAATTTTTCCATTTGTCCGGCTTTTTCCAACTGCTCCGGCATGCTTTCTTCGCTGACGCGGATGCCCATGGAAGAAATCTCAAAAGCCTGCTTCAGAGGCTCAAACCAGAACAGAATGTCACCATTCAACTGCCAATCGTCATAGTCTGGCGCACGCATGTCGTGTGGCTGTCCATCGCCCAGCTTGTCGCCGATGCGTAGGATGAACACTGCGCCATACTCTTTACAGATGACATTCTCCCGCTCCTTCGAATCCAGGTTCGGATACATCTGGCGCAATTCTTCGGAATCAATGAACTTAATGTCATCCGGCAGGTGATAAACAGCTTCCGGATATTTGTACCAGACTTCATGTTCCATGTGCTTGATGACCTTGAAGATGGTGCGGACCGTATCCACCAGCGTTTCTTCGGTGCGCTGATCTTTGGTGATCACCCGCTCCCAGTCCCACTGGTCAACATAGATGCTGTGAAGGTTGTCCAGATCCTCGTCCCGGCGGATGGCGTTCATATTGGTGTATAGGCCCTCGCCTGGCTGGAATCCATAGTGACCTAACGCCCAGCGTTTCCACTTCGCCAGAGACTGAACGATTTCCATGTCCTCTTCCGGCAGCTCCTTTACGTTAAAAGAAACCTTGCGCTCGGTGCCGCTCAGGTCATCGTTTAAGCCCGAGCTTTTCTTCAGGTATAACGGCGCGGAAATTCGCTCCAGCTGCATTTCCTGGCCGAACTCCTTCTGAAAAGTGTCACGGATGTATTTGATGGCTTCCTGGGTCTGTCTTACAGAAAGCTTCGGTTTGTAGTTTTCCGGTACGATTAAGTTCATTTTTTAATGTCCTTTGTAATCTGATTTTCCTCGCAAATGCCACTTTCGGCAATCCGTTTTTGCGGGAATTTTTCTGTTCAATTAAAGAAATATTTTAATATAGGATGCCTTTGTTGGCAAGAAAATTTCCCTGAAAAATCAAGCCTTTTCGCCACTTTTTTCACGTGGTTAAACCAAGAAAAGAGCGTTTCACAATTCCTATGGAAGAAAATACAAAATATGGTAAAATGAGAACAAATAATACTCCCTTTGCTGTTCGTCTGACCCTTTATCGGCAGTTACTCTTTAGTATTTCCGTATTACATTGCCGGCAAAGATTATTACGCAATGATTCTGGAAGCCCGCAACTCATCCAACACCGCTCAGAATATCCTAAAGAACGGCAAGTGCGCCCTGAATTTCATCAAGGACGACAAAAAGTACTTTAAGGAACTGGTGCGCTTAGGATTCCCAGGCAAGACCCCTCAGGAAAAAATGAAAGACTGCTGGTTTGAGCTGATTCCGGGCGAAGCTGAAGGCGAACGTCCGCTGATTTTAAAGGATGCGTACCAGGTCATCGAGTGCACATGGGACGACTCCTTAGAAGATGCCTACAAGGCAAAAGAACACATTGGCGAATTGGAAGGTGTGGAGCCACCATACAATAATTTCAATGGCACCACTTCCAAGTTCGGCTGCCACTTCATCTTAAAAATCGACAAGATTCTTATGGAAGGCCAGTACGCAGACGCCTTAAAAAACGGCGTAAAAGTAAACTCCTTCCCGAATGTACCAGTAGACTACGGTTATCATGATAGCAAGAATTTCTGGTACAAAAAATTCAAGGGCTTCCGTCCAACCAGCGAACCAATTGCAACCAGCAACAGTGCCGATGTGGACAGCGTAATGTACTGTGCAGAGCGTCTGGATACAAAGGTTAAATTCACAAAAGAAGCCTGCGAGCTGTACACAAAGATTCCAAGACCATTCATGAAGGCAGCCCTTTTGCAGGTTGCAGAAATCGCAGAGGCCAACGGCATCGAAGTCATCGACAAATCCGCCGCAGAGAAAATTGCAGAAATTAAGAAGAATATGAAATAATATTATATAAATATTAGAGTCCGTATGCATACGGACTCTATTTTTATGTAAATTTATTTTCTATTCTGTTTTACCAACTAAATTTACGACCCACTTCCTGCTTCGTAGCATGAAGATGCCGATGGTACATTTTACCAACTCAATGCCGTTTACAATCAGGAAAATCGGCAGGATAGTCATGCTTGTGAAATGAGCCAGAATGAACGCAACCGGAATATAGCAGACCCAGGTACATACGCTATCGAACAAGAAGGTGATGATGGTCTTTCCGCCGCTTCGCAGAGTGAAATAGCATCCGTTGGTGAACGCCTGGAACGGCATGTACATGGCGTTGATCAAAATAAACTTAATAGCCAGGGTCCGTACGGCCTCCGTCGTGTTATAGATATTGGCCAACGGTGTAGACAGAATCGCCAGCAATCCACCAATAACAATGGCAATAATAATGGACAGGAAGATGATCTTGTTGTCGTCTTCCACCGCCTGCTCCAGCCGGCCGGCGCCCAGGTGCTGACCGATAATGATGGAAATGGTGGTACCTGCTGCCAGCGTTACGCAGCTGAACAGATTGAAAATCGTGGACGAAATGTTGGTAGCAGAAACAACCTCCAGACCACGTACGGAATAGCACTGGTTCAGCATGGCCATACCAGCACTCCATAATACCTCGTTCAAAAGCAACGGGAATCCTCTCTTGGCTACATCTTTAAATAACCGAGCCGGAACCTTCAACGTCTTCAAGAGCCCTGAAACAAAGGAAAAACGTTCCTTTTTCTTATGGGTATAAGCAATCAGAATGATGCATTCCACAAAACGGGCAATAACCGTGGCAATCGCCGCTCCCTCTACGCCCAGTACCGGCGCACCAAATTTTCCGAAAATCAAAATATAGTTGCCGACCAAGTTGATCAGCATGGCAATGATGCTGGCTTTCATTGGCATCATTGGCTCGCCGCACTCCCTTAAGGTGGAAGCATAAACCTGTCCAATGGCAAACGGCAACATCTGAATCATCATCAAATGCAGGTAAGATAAGCTGTGTTCAAAGGTGATGGCCAAATCCAGTCCTTCATTGCCTTCATGCAGGAAAGAAGAAATCAGGGCGTTGCCGCCAAATAGAAATACGAGAGAGAAAACAATTACAGCACCAACGGCCACAAAATATTTGATGCGGACGGTGTTGCGGATTCCTTCATCGTCTCCCTTTCCGCAGAACTGGGCAGTATAAATACCGACGCCGGAAAGTCCGCCGAAAATGCATAGGTTAAAAACAAAGAAAATCTGGTTGGCAATGGCAACGCCGCTCATAGGCTCCGTGCCCACCTGTCCAACCATAATATTGTCCAGGAGACTGACAAAGTTTGTAATTACATTCTGTAAAAGAATTGGCGTCATAATGGTAAAGACGCTCTTATAAAACGATTTCGTTCCGATTAGTTTTTTCATGATGTTCATTGCCTCAGTCGGGCTGGGGCTTCCCTTATATTTTTTATTCCGGTTTATTTTTTTTCCGAAATGCTTTTTTATTAAAATGCTTTCCTTCGTGTGGGAAGGTGTAAACTGCCGCAAAACTGCCCAAAAGGAAGTAACATCCCATGGCAATAAATTGAGCCGTGGTGATGGCACCTACGCCAGTGTAACGGAATAGGAAGAATCCTGCAACTGTCAAAATCAAAAGCGATATCCATATTATCGTGTTCCGTTTGCATCTGTGACGGATACTTCCTCTTACCGCAAGCAGAGTCATGATCAGATTCCCAATGGTGATGTAGATTGCTCCCACAATGCTGACCGCCGACAGCAGATACCCAGAGATTTCGCTCATCAGGAAGAACAGCAAAATCAGCATCAAATGCGGCACAATCACATAATATTTCGAATATGGTTTTCCACGTCTCCGGCAAGTGATGAAGTGGATGATACAAACAAGGATGACTACCAGAATCGTCAGGAGCAGGAAAACAAAGGAGCCAGCCAAAATTCCTGCGGTTGCGCCGATAGAGACATGAAACACATTCAGATTTTCCAGCTGGAACATCATCGCCGGCGTGTATTCAAAGGAAGATGCCCATCCTTTTATCGGACCGCCTTGTTCATCACTGAGAATCGGATAGTCAATCATTGGATAAATTTCCAGCCAATATACCTTGTCTTTTTTTGCGGAGAAGCTGATGAGTTTCGTCGTATCCGGCGTAAGTTTTTCCGTGCTATAGGTGGCCACCATATAGTCCATGCTTTCGTCCTTCGGCGAATGGATCTTCAGCCGGTAAAGCATATCCCCCGGCAAGGTGATAATCGTCTGAGAACCCTTTCGAACCGCGTAGATTTTCCGGCTCTTATCTGCCAAGCTTTCGCCCTTCGGTACTTTATAGGAAATATCGCCGTCCCTGTCGATGGTCTCGATAAAACCATCCTCGCCATAAATTTCCACGGAAGCTGCTCCCGTAATAATCACTTGTTTCGATACGTTACTGCCGGTGAAAATCTCCTTCGGATTGTCCGAGGAAAACATCCACTCGATGTAAGTGCTTGGATTATGCTCCCGGATAATATTGGTACCCGTGTCCACGCTGCCATCCCAGTATCCGTCCTTCTCCCGTTTGTCGGTGCCCTTCATATAAGCCATAACAACATTGTCCAGGAAGTTCAGCATAGCTTTCGCTTCCGTCTGCTGCTCGCCGTTCAGGAATTTCATGTTTCTGACCGCTTCCGCAATAATTTCCAACAGCTTATTGACAGAATCCGAAACCCAGGCTCCTTTCAAGGACTCCTCCAAGTTCACATCGTAATCGGTGTCCGTCGGAAGAATCTGCAACAGATACTCCATCAGCATGTGCAGCTGGCCGTTTATTTCCGGATTGTTGGTAAATTTCTTTCCCATCATCTTCTTGGACACTTCGTCGGCCACTACCGTTTTCTCGTAGTAGTAGCTGTCCATTTCCTGAGCCGGCGTATAAAGTTCCACACCGTAGCGCTCATAGCCCCAGTCCGCAAACGGAATCATCGTAACCGGGTCATACTTCCCCAGAATATTAAAAATGTTGTTATAATTTCCTTTATTTTTCGTAGTTCGCGGTGTCGCAAAATTGTAGCTGTAAACCGCTTTAAACATACCAGTGTCGGTCATGTCTGCCGCTACGATATTGGAAACTGCTGCGGCCCGGGAATAGCCGGCCGTCCACAGTTTTACATTTCCTTCGATAGCATAGTCTTCGATATATTGGAAAAGGCGGTCTTCCACCTGAAGGGCCGCCTCGTTAAAGCCCTCATGACGTTCGCCGGTGCCTACAGTAAAATTGCTGAGCCATTCATTTTGATAACCACCGCCACAAGGAACCACCACGATTACCGTGCTCTGGCCAATTTTCTTCTTTCCGATCATAGTCGAAATCGTGTGTTCTCCCGGTTCCTGATCATAACCTTCCGACCGCAAATCCGTAAAGCCCGCCTGGGTCAGATACTCGTTGACCCATATGTCCTTCGGCTGTTCCGGATAAACATTATTCCGATAAGCGCTAACGGCCAAACCTAAGGAAGCCCGAGCCAAAAAATGGTTGTACTCCGATGGCTTTTGGTCAAAGAAGCTGTCGCTGAATTCAAATTCCCAATGAATGACATCCCCGGAAAACAGCGTAGTGGTAGCTTGAAGATGCAATGTCCCGGAAGGCGCAGCAAAAGCCGGCACCGCCAGAAGCGCTGTCAGAACAAAAACCAATATGCAGCTGAATAGTCTTTTAATTTTTTTCAAGGTAACACTCTTATTTATGGGAGGACGTCGCCAAAGCGGACTGGTTAACAACCAGTGACGTAATAATGGCCGTCCGTAAAATCGTTTTTAGAAAACCAGACGGAACGTTATGGATTACCACACAACTTTCCGGCAGATGCCGCATGGCTACCAAAGCACAGGAAAGCAACGTCACATCCACGCTGTTAAACTTCCTGGTAAAGCCTTTAATCTGACGCAGGGTGATGGACACTTCCTTCACTTCTCTGGCTGCCTCTTCCACGGTTATATCTAAGATGGAAAGCACCGCCAGCACAATCAAAAGCGGACCCAAACCAGTGGAGCTTCTTCCTGCAGAAAACTTATTATGTAAAGCGATGAACTTCTGGGTTTTCAACTGCGGATTCTCGTCCGTCAGAGCCAATACATGACTGACATTCTGCATCGGACTCATCTTTACCACAAACTTCTTTTTCAGAATGCGGTAGCACGCTTCCATTTCCTGAGTCACATCCGAAATGTCCTCACCGTCCATGGCGATCATCGCCGCGAAGGCCATGTCTTCCTGACCCGTCAGAACCGGATGTTCCTTTTTCATCTGCTCATAGATTTTGTAGGTGCGCTCGCAGACATAATCGACCAACTCTTCCGGCGTATTTTCATAAATTACCATCGCCGTAATCAGCCGCTGACCAGAGCCGGTGAAATAGGTCGGCTTTATGGTTTCATAGGCTTTCAGAACACCCGCCAAATATTCTTCCGGATTCTTTGAAAGCGCCATGCGGATTGCTAAAGGCATCATTAGATGATCGCGAAAAGCGCTGGACAGCTTGATCCTCCGCTTCAGAATTTTCTTGCATTCTGCAATCTGTGCCTCAAAATCCGAGATGTTTTCTTCCGATTTTGTCAGCATGTTCCGGGAAACCAGAGCCTCTTTTTCATTATCAAAAGTGTCCAAAAGGCATAAGAAAGCAGCCGTCGCCTGACGGTCGCCGTACTCTCCCTTAAACTGGTGCTTGATAGATATGTAATTGTCGGTAAAAGATCTCGCTTTCATACCAGATTATTGTACCAAAAATTCCTCTGAAAAAAAACCTCTCGTGCGCAAAAGAATGATGTAAAAATCCCTTAATTTTATGTTATAATCGCCACAAATATATGTATTGTCAGAAGGAGGTTTTTTATGGCACTGGATACAGGATTTGACATGAGCGAATTAGAACCAAAGGGCGAAATGACCAGTATGTTCGGCTCTGTCACAAAGATTTTATCAACACCGATTACTCATAGAGAAAATACTCTTAGACTTTACCAGGGAAAGACCCCGATGTGGACTCCGTTTTCCTTCGGTGATACCAACACCTTCATGATCAGCTGTGACCCGGAAAACATGGCTCGTAATCCAAAGAGCAAGGGTGGCGTTGACGGCTACGGCATCGAGTGGGTATTCGTAGAGCAGGTTGGCGGCGCAATCGTTAAACCTGGCAACCCTAAGATTAAAGATATTAACCATTGGGAAGATTATGTAACCATTCCGGATCCGGACACCTGGGATTGGGAAGGCTGCTACAATGAGACTTCCAAGAAGTTCATTGACGGACTGGCTGTTTACACCGCATGCCCTGGCGCTCTGTACGAGAGACTGATTGCCGGCATGGACTGCGACAAAGCCTTAATCGCTTTAGTAGACGAAGACCAGCAGGAAGGCGTTCACCGCTTCTTCCGCGCCGTTACCGAAGTTCATAAAAAGACTTACTCCAACCTGAAGAAATGGTTCAATCCGGACATCGTAAACTTCAACGATGACTGGGGCACACAGCGTGCACAGTTCTTCTCAAACGACACCTACCGCGAAATGATCAAGCCTTACGTTAAGGAAATCATGGACCATGCTCATTCTTTAGGCATGTATACCGACCTTCACAGCTGTGGCTTCATCGAGCCATTGATTCCGGACATTATCGAAGCCGGCTTAGACAGCTGGGGCGGACAGCCTTTGAACGACAAAGCAAAATTAAAAGAAATGTATGGCGACAAGATGATTTTCACCGCACATATCCACGCAGCACAGGATGCTACCGAAGAAGAAATGGACGCTATCGTTGAAAACTTCATCACCGGCATCGGGGCAGACAACCGCGTATTAGCAGAGGTTATGGGACCTGCAAGACTTCGAGAGAAAGTTTATATCGCTTCCAGAAAGAACTATGACCGCCTGTTAGACGAAGGCAAAGTAATTTTCTAAATTGAATATATATCGTTCCGCGAGGCGGAACAGGCCTCAGGGCTCCGTCTGCTTCGCAGACACCTCGGATTAGCCGAGCGGCTGACGGTCGCTCTGAATTGATAGAAATTCCGGCGCTTCGGCGCCACGAAAAGGAGATATAAAAATGGGACAGGACGTAAAAAGATGGTATCGTAAATTCAATCTGGATATCGACGCTGAAACTGTAAAAGCAGCCATCGCCAACACAACCGATCCAGAAGTATACACAAAGATTTCTCTGGCAGGACCTTGGACTCCTCCAGATGTAGACGATTTAGTAGGAAAGACCTTAACCTTCCGCAACGAAGAGCATGTTTACACCTTCCAGTTTGACGGATTAAACGACGTGAAATTCGGCGACGATGGCGCAGATCCAAAGGCTTGCTACTGCAACGTAAAAACCTTAAACGGTGAAGTTTATTTCGTAAACTTCTTAGTACCAGGCTATGAATGGTGCCGCCAGATCACTTTCGTTCCGGATATGAAGTATGGCTACGCTACCATCGTAGACGCACACTTCGGAACCGAAAACTCCAACATCGACGTTTCCAGAGAGTTCAAGTTCGGCACATTGGACGGCGAATTTGAAGAAGGCGGCGAGCCACATGACTTCACCGACGAATTAATCGGCAAGGCAATCGAGTGGAAATACACGGAGCGCCTCATGAAGATCAAACACAGCTACTTCTGCAACCTGTACTACACCTACTCCGCACTGGCTCCAGGCGGCGCATGGGCAGCAACCAACCCTGCAAACTACACCAAGGTTCGTGACAATCTGTACATCTTCTCCTTCGTAGAGGAGCGCCAGGCTGGACTTCAGGGACTGTTCCTCATCGACCTTGACCAGGTTCATGACGTAGGATGCTTCTTCGGCGTAAGCGCAGACCATGTATCCAGTGCATGCGCAGGTGCCAAGGGCGAAATGGCCAGCACAAATACAATTTTCTAAACAGCGGCAATGTAAGGTGCAACGCAGCAGCGGTGGCGCTGATGCAACAAGACGGCAGTGGCTAACGAGGGCTCACAAGGACGGCAGTGGCTGACGAGGGCTCACAAGGACGGCAGTGGCTAACGACCGTTCGCAAGGATTCGGCGCTTGACGGCGGCTCGCAAGGATTCGGCGCTTGACGGCCGTTCTAAGAAAATAGTGTCCTTTCGACGGCACATCGCCCAATATTACAAATAATCCTGAAATTCTGGTCTTGGTTTTGGCCAGTATTTCAGGATTTCTTTATATTCTGGTCCGTCTACATGAAAAGTTAGACCAGTATTTTATAATTTTGTTTATTTCTGGCCAAATTCAGTCCCAGTATCTTTCATAAAACCGCTTATTTGGGCTAATTCATTTCACTCCAGCTCTTCTTTCTCCCTGGCATGCCAATTTTTTACACAATATATCCCCCCATGGCGTCGAGAAGCATGTTCCATCAGAGCATCCGACGATATGACCCATAGTTTTTACACGATATATCCCTTATGACATCGAGCCGTTTCGTCGCTCCTCCGCTGTCATATAAAGTTAACAATGTAAACTTTGCTTTTTTTCACTTCAGTCATTATGATAAAAATATCATCTGCGCTGGTTCCGCGCGATCATGTTTCTCATGACCAACCTCTTTTTGTGTCATTAAGCAATGACACCATCTATCTGCAAAGGAGTCCATATGTTCTTAATAAACAATCTTATGAATTATCGTGACAAGTTAGAAAAAGACCGACAGCTTTTGATCATCGAAAGAAATGCCAGTCCTGACGGCAATCTTTTCATCCGAAAGCAAAGCGACGGTTCTTTTAAATTATACATCCGAAGAAAAGGGCCCCGGGCTTCCCAAGAGATATATGTAAACAAGAATCTTGTTCCTGAGGCAAAACGGATTGCGAGAAAAATGTATGTAAGTTGCAGGATACAGGACCTTACAAAGCAGATTGGCGCGCTTGATCATGTGATTAGTTCCTTTGGGGATGAGTCATCCGCAGAAATGTTGTTGTGCAAAAATTCTTGGCTACAGAAGTTACTTCCGCCAACCAAAATGAATGACAGGATGCAATCATGGAAAAATTCGGAATATGAACGAAGTTTTGACTACCCGGAGAATTTAAAATTCAATACTGTGGTGCCTGGTCTAAAGGTCCGAAGCAAATCCGAGGCGGCCATCGTTGGCTTGCTGGAAAAATATGGCATTCCATATCACTATGATGTGGTGCTGCATTTGAACGGACAGCGAATTGTGGTGGATTTCGTCTGCATGAATATTCAGACTGAGGAAATCTGGTACTGGGATCATCGGGGCATGATGGACGACTCGGCTTATATTGAAAAAACCATCTATTGCGACCGCGCATTCCTCCGCGCCGGTATTTGCCCCGGCCGAAATATGATTGTCACTGCGGAAACCCGGAACCAGCCTTTTGATCCGCTAGAAGCAGACGCCCTGATTCAGTTATATCTAATGTAAGCAAACTTGCAGTGGCCAACAACAACGCAGTACCCACAATAAAGAGATGTTTTTTAATTTATTGTGGGTATATCGCCCAATATTACAAAAAGTCCTGAAATTCTGGTCTTGATTTTGGCCAGTATTTCAGGATTTCTTTATATTCTGGTCCGTCTACATGAAAAGTCAGACCAGTATTTTAAAATTCTGTTTATTTCTGGCCAAATTCAGTCCCAGTATCTTTCATAAAACCGCTTATTTGGGCTAATTCGGTCGCCCAGCTTCCTTTCATGCTGCTTTTCAGTCATCCGGCTCCTACTCTTGCGACTTACAGTCATCCGGCTTCTACTCTTGCGACTTATGGCCGCTCAGCTTCTTCACATGTCGCTCCAGACAACTTGGAAACCAGTTCTTTCACCGTCGCTACGGTCTGCTCGTCCAAAGGGTTGTAAAGGAACGTGTGAATCGCATCATCAATATCGGCTAAGCTGGCTAAAATATACGGACTTTCCACCGGACTATTGTTCTGAATCAACATCACATAACCCTCTGCCGAAACATCAGCGCCGAGCTGCCTAAGACAGTTTGCCAAAAAATCCGCCTGGCTCTTTGCCTGTTGGATAGGATTCTCAACTACCGTCTTAAGAAGATTTCCATATCCATCATCACTGTATTTTATCCACTCGGAGTCCTCTGCCTCTCCCACAATAGAGCCCTCATAATTTACGACATCGATAATAAAAACGCCGTATTCATTCACAATCAGATTATCTAATTTTGTTTTCTTCCCATCATAAGAAAGCAGGACATTTGTAAAAAAAAGGTCGTCCTTACGAAGAACTCTGCTGATAAAATTCTCAACAATTTTCTCGCCGATGTTCCCATATACTTGCTCGTCGGACCCCTTTGCAGGGTTTTTTTTCAAAAACAGTTTATGGATGGTTTTATTAACAAAAATAATGACAATGATTATGGCAACCGCCAGCAGAACGACAATAACAGGGCTCATGTTTATTTATCTCCGATGAAATATATTAGATGGACAACCCATTTATTCTGGTTATCTCTTTGCTCTAAAAATATAGGCATATATAAATATAACAAAGTATCTCCCACAAATCAATTTCCGGCTATGCATTGCTGCGAAATACTGCCCGATGTACCGTCCTCGTCGCTGATGCAGATCCCTTCGGGACTGTTCCGCAGTCGTCCCGTACATTTGTACAAGCACGATGCAAAACGCACCTACCTTCCGATAGGTGCGTTTCTTTCATTCAAAAATCTATACGCCAATTATACAAATTTTTCCATAATCGCCTGGTTGATGCTTTCGTCGGCCGGACAGAATTCGTAGTCCGGAATTTCCGATGGACGAATCCACCGGATGTCGTTGTGCTCCAGCATCTGAATTTCGCCGCTAGCGATGGATGCATTAAACAGCGTCAGATGGATGGTGATGTCCGGGTACACGTGGTCCACTTCGAAGAAGATGTCCCCCACCGAAAGGCAGATGTCCAACTCTTCTTTGCACTCACGGGCCAAAGCTTCCTGTCGGGTTTCCCCAGGCTCCACCTTTCCGCCCACATATTCCCACAAAAGGCCCCGGGCCTTATGGGCCGGACGCTGGCATATTAAAAATTTACCGTCCTGCCAGATTAAGGCAGCTACTACTTCCGTCATAAAAAATCCTTTCGAAACCGTCCGCGTGCTTGGCGAATGCGACGTTCTGTCTACTTTTCAGAAGCTGAGGCTTTCGCCTTCTTATTTGCGGAAGCTGCTTTTATCTTATCCAGGGCGCCTTCCGGGGTCTCGCGGATTTCGATCACGCCAGCCTCCAGAGCAGCCTTAAACAGCTCCGCACCTTTCTCGCTGCGGATGATGATCTGGTTCCAGCCCTTATCAACATCCCAGCCGTCGCCTGTTCTCGCGCCGCCGACCGAAAGGTCTGCGAACTCGCAGGTCATGTCATCGCAAGTCTTGCACACTTCACGAACCAATGGCAGCACCTCGTCCAGATCAACGGACTTCGTGCCAGACGCTGTGGTGAACTCCATGGAATGATACTTGCTCGGAAGGATGTCGGAGTGGCAAACCTTCTCGCCCTCTGCGGTCTTTGCAGAAAGCTCCGTAAGGCCGTCCCATTCCAGACCCCAGCCACAGAACAGTCCGATGACCAGACCGATGTTGTCGGCGTTGTTGTCCTTCTCCGGCAAAGGTTTGGACTTCATCTTATATACGGCTTTCGCCTTGCACGGCGTCGCAACGACGCCAATCTTTTTATATTCGTCAGCAGCCAAAGCCTTGTTCAAAGTCGCCAGTGTCGGCGGAATTTTGAAGCTGGAGCCAGAGGCCTTTCTTACCTCTTCCGAAGTTGTCGCTAAAACTCCTGCCGGATTTCCCTTCTCATCTTCTCCGCCTAAAACCGCAGCGTCCATGAAGCCCTTCTGAAGAGCGAACTCTACCAGAGCCGTTACGGTTCCGCCATGCTGAGCGCCGCCTTCACGAATGGAGCCTTCCGTTGCCCGTGCAACGTAAAGCGCCTTGAACGGTCCCATCTCCGGAATCACGGAAGCTGGATCGAAGAACTTCTCCCGCAGCGCCTGATAGTCCGTCGGCATGCTCGGGCAGAACGCCTGACAGCGGCCTTCATGCCGTTCGCAATCGAAATAGCAAATGGTGCGTCCGTCCTTGGATCCCCAATATGGACACATGCCCTGGCAAGCGCCGCAGCCAGTGCAAAGTCCCTTTTTAATAACCTGTGTATCTAAAGCAAATGTACTTAACATTCTGATTCCTCCTTACAGCAGAACCTGGCCCTGACCGAAAATCCGCAAAGTGATCTCGTCGCAGTCATCCGGTATGTAGTCCCTTAAGGTATGAATATTTCCCGCGATGTGTCCCTGAACGATGTAGCGGTAGCCAGGCTTTTGAACAAGAACAAAATCTTCCTTGTAGAGGAGCTTGGTCAGCTGCTCAAAACGAGTATCGTCCGGAATTTCCAACGTCAGAACCGCGTCCGTCTTCGGATGCAGAAAATTAACTTTCACAATCTTACTCATTTCTCTCCTCCTATCGCTCCATGTCCGAATCGCCCATATCATCAATGGCTTCACATCCAAGATCGAAAGCCTTCAAGTTCATGTCCAGCACATCTCCCTTAAACCGGGTCTTCAGAACCTCTCGCAGTTCCTCACTGGAAAGAGGAGCGCCCGGAAGTCTTGAGAACGCGCCAAGAAGAGCGATGTTTGCAGCCTTTGAGTTACCAGTCTGAAGAGTAATTTCCGCAACCGGAACCTCGTAAGCCTTTGCAGAAAGCTCCTTCAGTTCCGCTTTGATCGCTTCCATTTCCGGATAAACCTGAGTGCCCTTCAAAACACCGAGAGGATAAACCGGACGTGGGTCATAAATAATAACGGTCTCGGAATTAGAATATTCTCTGGCGATACGTAAAGTCTCCAGAGGCTCAAAACCGATGATAAAGTTGCCTTCGCCATGAGAGATGAGAACGCCCAGCTCCTCCGTTTCCGAAATGCGCACGTGGCTCATAACCGAGCCGCCTCTCTGGGAAGCGCCGTAGGTCTCGCCAACCGCTACATGATAACCCAGCTCGGTCATGGTGGAAGCAACCAGCTCCGAAGCCAGAACGTTTCCCTGACCGCCGATTCCGCAAATGACTATATTTAAAGGATCATATTTCAATGTTTTCATTCCTCATCACCGCCTTCCACTTCGATTGCGCCTGCCGGGCATAACTTCGCGCATACTCCGCAGCCGACACAGCTCACTGGGTCGATGACCGCCTTGCCCTTCTCGAAATCCCATGAGTTTCCTGGGCAGCCCCAGACTCTGGAACAGAATTTATCGCAGCCGCAGCCGTCGCCCAGGCACTTGTCCTGGTTCACACGAACGGTCTTCTTCGGTCCGCCCTGCTTCGTCTTTAAGGTAGCGCAAAGCTGCTTCATAATGAGCACCTTCAGGCCCTTCTGCTGAAGGAGATCCAATAAAATCTGCTGTGTATTTTCAATATCGAACGGATCCGCCATGGTAACGGAGCAGCCCATAGCCAGGCAGATGGCCTCGATGGACATCGGCTCTACCGTCTTGCCCATAGCCGTAATTCCTGTGCCCGGATGTGGCTGGAAGCCGGTCATGGCCGTAGCGGAATTGTCCAGAACGATCATAAGCATATCCGAGTTGTGATAGCTTGCATTCAGAAGGCCCGGCATGATGGTGTGGAAGAAGGTGGAGTCACCACACATGGTAACAACCTTCTGATTTAGCCCGTAAGAAGTCAGCTGACCCAACCCCTGGGCAACATTAATTCCAGAGCCCATGGCGTTGCAGACCTGATATCCGAAGAAGCCAGCTTCTCCGCCAGCCATGAAATAGCATCCAATGTCGCCGATGGAAATTCCCGGTATTTTCTCCGAGCGGAGAGCTTTCTTCAGCAGATAGAAGGTCGCTCTGTGCGGACATCCTGCGCAGAAAGTCAGCTCTCGCCTTATCAGAGGCTCCTTCTCGCCCTGCTCGTTTAATTTCACCCGTTTTTCCGGAATAGCAACTCCCGTAAGATCGCTGATGGCCTTCAGAACCTGGTCCGGAGAAAGTTCTCCCACGTTGGTTCCTCGGTCCGTAAATTTTATATTCAATCCATGTCTTCCGGCGATGGCTTCGACCTGGGTCATGAGGTAAGGATCCACTTCCTCTAAAACCAGGACTTCCTTCGACTCCTGCATATAGGAGGTGATGGTCTTTTCCGGAAGCGGCCATAAAGTTCCAAGAGCTAACAAGCCCACGCTGTCGGACGCGCCCAGTCTGGAGATTGCCTCTTTCGCGTAGAGCTTTCCGGTACCAGAAGTAATGATCAGTTTCTCTGCCTTTTCCGGTCCCTGATACGTATTAAACTGACAGGTCTCGAATTCCTCCTGTACAGCTTTCAGTTTATTTAAAGTCGCCTGATGCTCGTAGCATACGCAGTTCATGCGGTCCCATTCATCCACCGCCTGAATTGGATGTGGTTTTTCCGGAAGCTGGCCAAGCACAACGTTGCCTCGGCCGTGGCAGATTCTCGTCGTTACACGAACGATAACCAGCTGATGATGTCTCTCGGAAAGCTCGAAGGCGTAAGGAATCATGTCCTTCGTTTCCTGCATGGTCATCGGCTCCAGCATAATCGCTTCTGCTGCCGGTGCGAAATTTCGGGAATCAAATTCGTTGGTTGATGAATGGGCGTCTGGATCATCGGAAGTTACCAGGACTAATCCGCCCTTAACGCCTCCCTGTACTCCGCAGAACAGGGCGTCTGCCGATACCAGCAAGCCGTTCTGTTTTACAATACAGATCGCTCTTGCATCAGCAAAGCTGGCACCCATGCATCCCTGCAGCGCGCTGATTTCGTTGGTAGCCCACTGAGCGTAGAAGCCGCGCTCCTCGGCTACATTTCCCAACATCCCCAAAACCTGAGATGAAGGAGATCCCGGATAAGAGGAAGCAAAGTTGATACCCGCCTCCAGAGCACCTCTGACGATGGCTTCATTACCCTGCATCAGACATACTTTTCCAGGTTCGTTCGCAGTTAATGTCCACTCCATACTTTTCACCTGTTTTCTATAATTTATTTGCTGTGGTTTTTTGTTTTTTCAATTATAAAACTTGAATTGGGTAACATCAATCTGTTTTCATGCGCATTTTCATGCAATTCTTAACATGCGTCAGAGCTAGTCTGGCGTATCTTCACATATTTTGACCATTACCCACTTTCATGTGAACATTTTCCAGAAAACATTCACACGGAATTTCGAATTCAAGCCAATATGTGTAAAACAAGCATTTTTTCGCCTTTCAGCAGCCAAAATTTACACACAGAATTTCGATTCCAAGCCAATATGTGTAAAAAGCGCCCGTCAGGGTACTTTCTCTATGCAGCTTTTCCACAATCGCCTTTATTTTATTGCAAAAACTATTCGCCATTGCTTACCTAAGTGAAAAAAAGCAAAAAAAACACTTCAAAAAAAACAGTAGACATTCCTCGCGTTTCTTCGTATAAAGAAATGTAAGGAAAGAAAACTTACGAGAAGCTATAACAAAACCGTATGTTCTGCGCAGGAAAAAGATGCGCAATATAGAATTAGAAAGGGGAATTTCCATGAAAACAAAAGAAGAACTGAACGCACTGAAATGCGAAGTTGAAGCCCTGAGCAAGAAGCTGGCAGAGCTGAATGAAGAGGAACTTGCACAGGTTACCGGTGGCTTTATGCCTGTCGCCCCAGGCGTAGGCACACCATTTGCAAATATAAAAGGCAGCGATATCATCCAGGAAAGAGAAGAACGTCTCCGTTCCGGTTGGCTGGATCAGGATTCTCCTAAGCCTTGATTTGAATTAAGAAGCCGTGGAAAGGAACTCGACCGAAACTTTCACGCAGCCAGGGAATAAAATCATATTTTTAAAGGGCGAAGTACGATGTACTCCGCCCTCTTTTTTCTTATTCTCCCAACAGTTCTTCCAAAATCCGAACGGCGGATTCCACCTTTTTCATAACGGATCGTGGGGTCTCCTTTTATCTTACAAAAACATCACATAGTAAATCGGAAGATAGGTTATCTTACCATCCATTTTGATGGTTCGCTCATTTGATACTACAAACGCTTTTTTGATATGATAGTCCGCATTTTTCACGAAGTTATTGAGCGCACTGTGAACCGTATAATCCTTGCCGGACTTAACTTCAATCGGAACAGCAGACAGGCTGTCGTAATCATCAATCAGATAATCTACCTCGCCTTTATTACGGTTGTCATAATAAAACAGCTTATGACCATGTGCTGCAAGCTCGCTCGCCACAACGCTCTCATACACTGAGCCGAGATTGATACTTCTTTCATCATCAAGCACCGCACGTATGTTGTTTCCGTAAAGGATGCCTGTCAAAATACCAACATCGTTAAGATACAGCTTCAAAAGATTCTTGCCACTTGATTCAATTAACGGAAATACCGGATTGGATATTGCCTGCACACTGAGGGCAATGCCTGCGCTAATAAGGTATTCGAACTCGTCTTGATAGTCTGCAAAGGTTTTTCCTTTTTTCTCTTCAATACTCTGCGCAACTACACGTTTTTTCTTGTTTTCCATATTCGACGGAATCAGATCAAAGACCCGACGAATTTTCAGTTTTCGTTCCGCATCGTATTTGGACGCATCCGCAGCATAATAGTCGTGAATTTCATTTTGGATTTCGCGCACTTTTTGAATGTTCTTTGATTCAAGATAGGCATTGACCGCGTCTGGAAGACCGCCGACAAGCAGATACTTACGGAATAAATCCATCATCTTGTTATGCATCGGTTCGTTAAGGGCCTCCATGCGTTCAAACTTTTTGCGCATAGACGAAACCGCAAGTTCGTTCATACCGTTGGCATACAGGAATTCTTCAAAATCAAGTGGGAACATCCGGACCTTACGGATACTTCCCATTGGAATGGATGTAGTTTCAGAAAGCGTTACTCCAAGGAGAGAACCGCTGGCAATATAGGTAAATTTATCGTCCTGTGATAAAAATTTCAGAAGCGTCAGCAAATGTGGATATGCCTGAATCTCATCGATAAAAATCAGAGTGTTTTCCTTCTCTTTCATTTTATCGCCATGAAGCATGCTGACCTGCAAATAGAAATCCTCTACGGATTTCGTTTCCGCAAATAACTTTGCGCCAAGCGAGTCCTCTACCATATTGATTTCGATAAAGTTCGGAAACATCTTTTCGCCGACATGACGGATAATATATGTTTTCCCAACCTGACGCGCTCCATCGATCAAAAGGATTTTCGGTGAGCCTGATTTCAGGTGCTCTTCAATTAACGATTCAATCTTTCTATAAAGCATACAATGCCTCCACACTATTTTTCAAATGTATTATAGTGTGTTTTTTATGACTTTTCAATACATTTTTCGTTCGGAATATCTGACTTTTCAACACTACTCGCTTTCGCTTAAAAGTTCTTCCAAAATCCGAACGGCGGATGCCACCTTTTTCGGACAAATATCATAGAACAAATTATTTTCCATTGCGTATTGCATGCCCTCCTCGGTGGATGGGTTGCAGCCCAGCAGGTCCTTGCAGTCGCAGGAGCCGTTCTCCTGCTGGAAGCGTTCCATGAACTTGGACGCCAAGGAATAAGCCTTCATTTTGACTTCCTGTTCGTCCTCCTCCGGGCCCGGCTCGCCATATTTCAAGCCGAACACCATGAGTCCTCCGGAAACTGCTCCGCAGGTTTCGCCTCTTCGCATGCCGCCGCTGAAGCATAAGGCCACATCCAGGGCCTGCTCCTCGGACATGCCAAGCTCTTCCGCAAATGCGCCGAACACCGCCTGCGCACAGTTGAATTTATCATCAAAAATTTTCATCGCTTTTTCGTAATGGGTCATGAAATATTCTCCTTATTAGCCATTTCTCTTCTCTATACGTATATATTGATATAAAATAAAAACCACGAACCGGCAGCAAATGCCGGAGAAAGGAATGTTATATATGCAAAAACTAAATGAAAACGAACTGCAATCCGTAACCGGCGGTGCTTCCGGTCGTGAATCCGAGCTTCGCGTTTCCGTTGTCCTGGATAAACCATTTTACGACAACTATATAGTAAATGTCTATTTGGACGGTGAACTGAAACCAGACAAAACCATGACGTTAGATTCCAGTGTCATGAATTTCACTCTCAAATTCACCGGCAGTGGCATGAAACAACTGAAGGTCACTCTCAACAACATAATAAGCAAAAACTATGTTCTGGACTTTGACGGAAGAACAGTAACCGAGATCAAATAACAAAGGGGTTCGAAAAGAAAATTGAAACGTTTGTGAGATTTTTAGCTAAAAATCCGTAGTGCTCTTTATGACCATGTCAAATAGCACTACGGATTTCAGTTTTTATTATTTCTCCATTTTTACACGTATCATTATTGTTTTTTATTCGCTTTCGCTTAAAAGTTCTTCCAGAATCCGAACGGCGGATGCCACCTTTTTCGGGCAGATGTCGAAGAACAAATTGTTCTCCATGGCGTATTGCATGCCGTCCTCGGTGGATGGGTTGCAGCCCAGCAGGTCCTTGCAGTCGCAGGAGCCGTTCTCCTGCTGGAACCATTCCATGAACTTGGACGCCAGGGAATAAGCCTTCATTTTGACTTCCTGTTCGTCCTCCTCCAGGCCCGGCTCGCCATATTTCAAGCCAAACACCATCAGTCCTCAGGAAACCGCTCCGCAGGTTTCGCCTCTTCGCATGCCGCCACTGAAGCATAAGGCCACATCCAGGGCCTGCTCTTCGGACATGCCAAGCTCTTCCGCAAATGCGCCGAACACCGCCTGCGCACAGTTGAATTTATCATCAAAAATTTTCATCGCTTTTTCGTAATGGGTCATGGGGGGTCTCCTACAATAAAGATATTTATTATCATAATACACGTTTTTTTGAGATGGTCAAAGGATATTAATAAACATCCGTGGTACAAAAAAGGGGCTGTGAAAAAACACCCCACTAAATAAAGAAGGGCTTTTGGTTCAGAAATGAGCCGAAAGTCCTTCTTTTGTGTTATAATTTAAATTGCAAATGAAAAAAATAACACAGGATTATTCTAACCCAAAACAGGCAGTTTTGCCAATGCTTATTCACGATTATCTGGATATCTGTGACCCGGTGCTGACATTTGATAAGTTGATGGAGGAGGTCAGTCTGGAGAAATATCTGAAGGACATCCCGAAACATTACACGGGAAGGCTCAGATACAACCCGGTCAGCATGCTGAAGACAGTATTATTCGGATTCATAACGAATGGGTATATCTCACTGCGTGAGCTGGAGGACAGCTGTAAGGTCAACCTCCGCTTCATGTATCTCATGAACCACGAGACTCCTTCCTACAGGACCTTTGGATACTTCATCCATGAGGTTCTCGGAGATACCATCGAAGATATCTTCTATGACATCAACAATAAAATATTTGAGGAAGAACATGTGGACCTTCAGCATATCTATATCGATGGCTCGAAGTTTGAGGCCAATGCCAGCAAGTATTCCTGGGTATGGAAGAAAGCAACGGAAAAGTCCAGATACCGTCTGTTCGATAAGATTACCGCTCTCTTTCAGGAAATCAATGATGAACTGGCTTACACCGGAATAAAGCTCAATATCAACACAGAGTATGCACCGGAATACATCAGGGAAGCCGCTGACCGCTATGCGGAAGTATGGCAGCTGGATGAGGATGATTTTGTCCGTGGGAGAGGTCATCATAAGACCGTTCAGCAGAGACATCACGAAAAGCTGACAGGGTATGCGGAAAAGCTGGAGGAATACGTGGAGAAGATCCGCATCTGCGGGGATGGGCGAAACAGTTACTCAAAGACGGACCATTCCGCAACATTCATGCGGATAAAGACGGACTATATGGGAAATGACCAGCTGCTTCCTGCGTACAACATACAGATCGGTGTTGCTGATGAATACATAGCGGTTGTAAACGTGAACCATTACCGTACGGACATGGACTGTTTTGTTCCTCTCATGAATCAGTTCAGGGATAGGTACGGACATTATCCGAAGTATCCCGTAGCGGATGCGGGTTATGGTTCTTATAACAATTATATCTTCTGTGAACAGAACGGAATGGAAAAGTACATGAAGTTCACCATGTTCAAGAAAGAAACAATGGATAAAAAATACCATGAAGACCCGTTCCGTGCAGTCAACTTTCCGGTCGGAGAGGACGGAATCATGAGATGTCCTAATGGGAAAGCCTTTCATCTGAAATACAGACAGCATGTAAAAGGCAACCAATATGGAAGACAGGAAGAAATCTACGAATGCGAAGACTGTACAGGTTGTCCATACGCAGGACAGTGTAAAAAGACAGAATCTAACCGCAGGGTCCGGGTAAACCGGGAGCTGACATCCATGCATCGGGAAGTGATCGAAAACCTGGAAAGCATACATGGTGCATTGCTCAGGATGAACCGGTCCATACAGGCAGAAGGCACCTTCGGCATCATGAAAAATGACAGGTGGTATAAAAGGATCGTCCGGAGAGGCATAGATTCCGTAAAGCTTGAAGTAATCCTGGTCTCTATCGGCCAGAACCTGTATAAATATCACAATAAAAAGATGAGAAAAACAAAAGCTGCATAAGATGCGACGCCGCCACACTTATGGGGTAAGGGGAGTTATACGCTTTTGGCACGAAAGATTGGGGAGTTATCCCCAACGAAAAAGGAGCCATGAAAAAACTTACGTTTTTTCACAGCCCCTTTTCAATTCTTTATATGCAGGTCGCTGACATATTTATAATATCGCCCAACCAGTTTAGGGCCGCTACTGCGGAGATCATGGGGTGTATTGATAATATTGATAATTATATTGTTTTTTTCCCTTATCGTATTCCAACAAAGCATACTGATAGGATTCACCATTATACAACTTATCTACCATGTGAATCTCTATATTGTTTCGCCTGTCTGGAAAGCTTTTGTGTTCGTGTCCAGCTAATACTATACTTTTATTATCTGGTTTCATTATTTGTTCGTTCAGTATCCTGTTGAATTCTTCTCTATCTTTCCGCTGTATTTCAGAAAGGGACTTATTTTTATGAAAGAATTCGCTATCATACTCTAGAGATAGTTCATGTTTTTCTAACAACCTATAAACCATTTCCAGCTCTTTTCGAAGAGTAGATTCTGAAAATATTTTTGATTTCTTAGAAAAAAGTAAAATTTTCTCTTCTAATTCTTTTGCAGTATATTGCATTTTACTAAAATGAATCCATACATCGGTTATACTCACACTATAAAGCCTTTGAAGCGCACTAGAATATTTATAATATACGCTAAAAAACTCTTTGCCCAACTCCTTGTTTTTTTTGTCTAATTCCTTTTTTATCTTAATTGCTCCATATTTATCGTCAAAATAATCAATCATATAATTTGGACTATGATGCATCATGATAATCCGATATGTTTTTTCATCAATCAATGACTTTTTTCTGTCAAGCAATTCTTTTATTATTCTTTCTTCGCTAAAACCAACCTTATTATTTTGAAGAGCATTCGTTTGTGCAACGGAGTTAAACATGTCAACCCTAAGGTTTAGATTTCTGTAATGTCTTATTTCATTCAGTTCATGTTCAACAAGATCATCAATTGGAACATCAAGAAATCTTGCAATAAATTCAATATAATAAGTAAATTTAGACATTAAACTTGAAGACCGGCTTGCAGGAAAAGCAGCTTTTATCTTTCTGGACTCAGCTTCAACAACGACATCACTCATAGAAGAGTAATCATGATTACCTGGAATAATAAGAATTCTACGTCTCCAGTCATGAGGTAATATCGTTGTATTGTCACCTGCATCAATACCCCATAATCGTTTTGCAATCAGTCTCAAAACAGATTCTGCAACCTTATAGTTTATTTCTGCTCCGGAAGCATCCTCAGAAGCATTAACAATATCTCCTGTAATTGCCAAAAGATCAACGGAGCAGTCTGATTCAAGGAATTTGTCACTATTTATATAATCTTTAACTTCGGATTCAGTCAGTTCAGACAAATGACTATCTGAAAGATGAAGAATTGTTGGAAAGAATGTTTCTTCTTCATTAGCACCTTTTTTATTGTCGTCTTTTTCTCTGACACTTTTTATATATTCGCAATTAAATCTCAATGAAAGGAGTTTTCCATAATCCCTCTCTAAAGCATTAAATAATCGATTTCTCATGAACAAGATTTTAAGCGCAATGTCCTTCTCAATTTCTTCACCTTTTTCGACCCCGCTTAGTATCACATAAAATGCGCTTTTCTCTTCTTTTTGGGTAGGAATTTCAAATTCAAAAATCATATGATTTTTTTTGTTCTTTTCAAACCCACATGGAAATACAGCTTGCTTATGATTATTTAACATGTCAAGAAGTAATTCATCTATCTCATCTTGTTCGTCATTTCGACTTTTAAGATCGTCATCACTCCTAAAAACAAAACCACTACGAGATACTATACTTCCTGACTCTCCTTCTACTTTGTAAACAATATATACGGCCTCGCACTGTGTCATTTCGCGAATAGTCAGGCAAATATCCTCATACTCATAAGGCAGGGAATCATCATCTTCTTTTCCTTTTGTAAGTTGCATTAAAATAGAGTAATATCTTAAGCAACTAGAAATATCTTCAAAGCTCGAGCGATCGATTTTAAACCCAAATATCTCATTATAATATTTCAAATATCTTGATAAAGGGTTTTGAAAAAGGTACTCTTTTTCACCATTTATCGTAGCCACACATTCGATAAGAAGTTTTTTTATCTGATTGTTCGGTTTATCTTTTAATATCTGGCGTTTTTTAAGACCTCCTTCACCACGATAGATATAGCGATAGCAACCATCATCTAAAAATGTTCGGTTGCAAAGTTCTTCCATCATGTCATATAACATTCTTGTATTCTCAATCCAAAAGTATTGGCGTAATTCTTCTTTTCTATTTTTCATTTACGGTCTCCTCTACCATACTTTTGTAGCTGTCTTTCAGCATCAAACACATTGCATCATCATCTTCTGTCATTGTAGCCATTTTTACCGAAGCAAGATATTCTATGAAAACTTTATCCATCTCACCTTTGTCGTAGTTTTTATCATATATTTTGTCGTAGTTTTTATCATATATATCGAAAATATCCATAACTCGATTTACTATTTCTTTTTTTATAATAAAATCCGAGTGTAAAATCGCAAGTCGATGAATAACTGTTTTAAAAGTTTCCAGGCGTAGTCGACTTTGTTTTTCAAAATCTGATTGTTCCAAATCTATTATAGCTTTCAAATTTAGATGTTTCGCCATTTCTTTAAACTCTTCGGGATAAAGATTAAACAGCTCAACCCATCTAGCTTTATTATTCAAAACAGATTCTTTGCCGCTATTATCTTTCGTTTCAATCAAATTGTTAATTGGGTCATTCCAAATCATCAAGATAAAAATACAATGTAAAATCTGGTAAATGGATTCAAGTACATAATAATTTCGAGATAAATATTGTCTGGAAATAGATTTAATATATGAGTTTAATTTCATAATTTTATCGTATTCCGTATCATTTTTATCTACAGTAAGCGCGCCATAAAGCATTTTCATAATTTCTCGTGTTATGTTGCTTCTGATTTTTTCTATCTCACAATCAATTTTTCTGGAATTTGGATCTAATTGACATTCTTGATTGTATATAAGTTTTCGATATGCTTCATCCGTCGTCTTGAGGCGTAGATAATTATCTTTTGCAAATAGCATTGCAATAATATTTTCCTTTTGTTCTTTTTCTCCTTTAATTCTAAGTTTTCTCTTGAGGGCAGAACTTCCAAAATTACGATAATTCAAATACATCTCTTCATAGGTACTATTTTTTCCTATTTCTATTTGAGCTTTCAACAATCTATCGTACTCGTCCAAGGAGACTAAGTCCTGTTTTTTTGCATGGCCAGAAAAGTATTTAATCAATTCTGATGTTGTACTTCTTTTCCGAAGGAGTTCATATCTATCACGAACGCGACAACCCGGGCAAGTACCGGACTCCATATTGTAGGAAGGAATTGCAAGATTAATAAATCCCAACCAATCTTCAGCTGGATTATCAACCCATTGATATGCTGTTTCATATGAACTACGATTGACCAACAAAAACACTTTGGTAAATACATACGGTCTATTATCAACTTGATTTTTCAGTGCATTGACTTCCTTAGATAACATAAGCGCAAATTTAGCTGCTCGACTAATTGTTTCTCCTGTATAAATCAAATCATCAACATAATACACATTTACTTTTGAATATGAGTCTTTTATTCTCTTAATTTCCTCAGGAATAAAATCAAATCGTGTCCGAACCTGCTCCTTCGCCGTACTTCGAATATCGATATGAATTAAATGAAAATTATTTTTAAATACATTATCCAAAACCAATTTTAAAAATGCCGCATTGCTTTCTGATAAAGGAGCAAATACAAGATTATACGCATCTTCTTCTATGTTTTTGCTTACACCGTTTAACCATTTAATAATCTGTTTTTCTCTTTTTTCTGTTATGAGTTTAAAATCGAAATAAAATTGATGGTGATTTTTTCTTTGTTGGATATGTCCATATCTAAAATAGGAGAACGGCCGTTCATTATTATCATAACCTGGATCTAACCATCTAATTTTATTACGGCGATTATAGTATTGTAATACATTTTTAGACATTTTCGTTTGAACAACTGCCTCAAAAAGAGTAGAGGTTTTATCCGTATGGGACAATGGGCGTGTCATAAATTCTTCATCTACAGATATCTCATTAGCATCATACCATTTAGCCCTTGCTGCAAGACAATACCTAACCTCTGTTTCTCCCATCTTATCTCCAGCGAATTCTTTCATAAGAATCGCTTTTTTCCAAATATCTGCTTTTGATTCCGGAAGCGATACTTTTTGAATATATTTTTGGAATATTTCTGATTTATTTCCTGTTTCTCCACTACAATAATCATCACCTACAGCAATTATGGAATAATTACGTACAAAATTGATTTTATCTTTATTTACTTTATCTTCTAAGCCTCGCTTAAAAGAACTATGTTCTTTATATATTGTTGACATTGTTGTTCCAATTGGAATAATCGTAAAAACGTTAATCTGTTTTTCTCCAGAAATAGAGTCAGGCACATCCATTTTAGGAAATGTGCCTTTGACTTGAGTGTCAACGGCCACAATGAAATTTTTCATAGACAATTCGTATGCTTTTAAAAGGTTCCCGATTTCTTGAACAAGAACAGACGAGTAATTTTCATAACCAATAATATAAATATATGAGTCTTTTATTTTATCGTAATCAGAAATAATGTCCTGCGCGATAAGATATGCAAATCGTCTTATATTTCCAATACTGTGGAACAATAACTCCGCCTCATAGAACTGGTCAATGCGAATCTTAGAACCAAGTCTAATTCGAACATCTGTCATTTTGCAGCCTAAATTATCCCCCCATATAGGTGTTTCCAAACAATTTTGCATATGAGAAAGGAACATACTAGATTTATTATCAGAGAGCGGAATCAGTTCAAATGGGAAGAGTGAAACTGCAAGATCTTCGTTCTCAGTTTCGGCACTGTCAATCGTAAAATAATTAAGTAATGAAACAAACTCTAATGCACTTTCCGCATTATAATATACAAATTTATCCGCTGTATCACGAGCTGTTTTAAGATTTTTTCCAGCAAGAATAAAATTGATTTCTGTCAGTGAGTTTTGAGTATTATTCGATTGTTTTTTACTAGAACAAAGAGCTATCTGTACTTTGTCCATGTACTCATTTGTGTTTTCTTTTAAGTAAAAGATAGAAAAGATACGTACAAATTCATATATCAAGTCTCTTTGGTCTTTAAAATCTATCGCTATTCTAATTTTGAATGTCTTTTCATGTTTTTTATAAATATACAAAAATAAAGCTTTTGCTAATATTTCTATATCCGCATGAGCATGTAAAATATTTTGAGTAAGAGTAATATAATTTGGCAAATTTCTTTTTATTTCATACTCTCCTTGGAATTCTTCAAACTTGGCTTCAAGGATTCTAACCGAGTCCAGTATATCTTGACCTTCTTGTAATAGTTCTCCTAATCTAATTTCGATTTTATTATAAATAATTCCATTTTTAGCATTTTTATATACATCTTCAATATTCTCAAAATATGGAGTATTTATTGTTACTTTTTGCTTTGTTTTTTTTGCTTTGTTTGTTTGTCCCGTTTTACTGTAACTGATAGGGAAAAGAATATTATATTCGGTGGAATAGACAAAATTATTCGTTGGTAAATCTATTTCATACGTTCCATACCCATTATAATAATAAACACTTTCCCCAGTCCTAAACTTAGGTGAATATACCCATAAGATTCCATCATTGTTTCTAACATGTTTCTGTAACCATCGTAAACCATAATGTTTTATATAATACTGTTCTTTCCCACGTCCATCTTTATATTTTTTTTCTTCTAATTTGAATATGTCCCCTATGCTAGTTGGAACTTCAAGTAATTCTGTTTGATCCCTTTTGATTGCATCTAATATTCCCGATCCTTCGCCTTCTGCATAAAGAGCATCGTCCATGACAAATACTTCCAAAAAGTCCGCATACTTTTTTGTTCCATTACTGTTTTCGATATTGAAAATATTATCGCTTTCGTCTTTATGTTTATATATATATTGATCCCATAGTCTTTTCCTTGTTAATGAATTTTCAACGAGTTTACTCATCGTTACATCGATATTGGCTTTATGAAATCTCATTCCAAAAAATGCTATTTTTCCTTGAGAATGCTCATGAGCATTCTCAATAAGTTGCCAAATGCCCTCACCATATGACTTTGAATTCATTATCATTCTATTTAAAAAATCGAAGTTCCATTTATTGTTTTGTTGGACAGACTGAAAGCTTCGTCTGATAAAGGCTCTAAGTAAAAAGAAAAAAAAGATTATTGAAAGTATATCTTTTTCTGAAAAGTTTTTTAGATTTTCAACTGCAAATATTTTTTTGTTCTCTTCCCAAAATTTTCTTTTATCCTCTGCTACTGTTAGCAACTGTAATCTAGCCGAAAAATCTTTAAAAGATGTTCCCTCTGTATCATCTTTTAAATCATATAAAAAAGAGCATAATGTTTCAAATAGCCGCTTTTTATTATGTAAATCAGGCAAAAGTAACGTATCCCGAATATAAATATCACAAAGTTTGCCAAAAACCGCTCCGTCAGGAGTGCTGCCATATGGGATAATTAACATTGGGAAAATATCACTAGCATTGTCGTCCTCATCCTTTTTTTCATTTTCAGGAGCAGCGAGAGCTATGTACGGATCCTGGGATAAAAATTGATATCTGCGATACTCAAAACTTTTTTTTGCTCTTTCTAAATCATTTTTATCTAATCCCTTTGGCGCAACATATGTCCTTAAATTTACTTTTTTCCCTTTGTCAAGAAGATAATTACGCAACGGATAATAATATCTAAGTACACATACATCTGTGTCTGTACAATCTACATTAAAGAAAAAACTATTTGTTTTATTTTGTTTTTCTTCATCTTTTACAAACTCGTTATAAACTCGAATCCATTCCACTCGTGTATTTTTTAACTTAATATCCATTCTTCAATGCCTCCTTATCGGCAAGTCATTACTTTTACACTTTGTGAAAATTATATAATATTTAATTTTGATATTGATAAAAACATTATTTAAAAAATATAAAGATTTTTATTATCTGTTATCTATTTCTACCAATAAAAAAGACCTGTCTATGACAGTCTTTTTTAATACCAGATTATGCGAAATCATTAATAATATCAAATTACTCTAAATCATGTTTTCAAGACTAGAGCTTTGATTTTTCATATTATTATCTCATCCAACAGAACATATTTTGTTATCTCCTTAGCATCTCTTTGGAACAAAATCAAGCGCATCAAGATATGCTTGTTTGAAATTTTTGTCTCTTACCTCACAAGAAATATACTCAATATGCATATATTTAAACATGGCTTCTTGTTGTTTTCGATAATCTTCTTCGTAAGAATAACCATCCGATGTGATTTTTGTCGGATGAACATCCAAATAAACTATTCTATTTTTTATTAAATCTTTTGCGCTGTTAATATTGGCAAAATACAAATATGCTCTGTAACAAAGTAACCACCATAAATCAACTTCTGCACTTGTTAATCCTAATCCCATAATATAGACATCAGAATCAAAAAACTTTGTCTCATATTCATTCGGAAAACTTTGTCCGAGAGCAGTTTTGTCTTTCAAATATTTAATAATACGAATATCATCCTTATTTCCAATTATCCTGTTTCGAAGTTGATTAACAATCCTCATATAATGTTCATATCCCAAACAAATGGAACTAGGAATTGAATCAATCCCATGGACATGATAAAAATTAGTCTTTTTATTTTTGGTTCCTAAACGTCTTGTCTTACTTAAAAAATACTCCTCATTTTCTTTTTTTGTTCGGAAATTATCTGAGTATTCTGCGTTAGTTCCTTTGGAAATAAAAACTTTTTCTAACAGGCAATCATAATTTGTTGTTAATACATTGTTTGGACAGATTTCTCTCAAACGTGCCGCTATTTCTTTATCAATCTTTTTATCCGAACGGTTAATACTTTCATTTAATCTCTTTGATATTACATTCTTTATTTCGTTATAGGTAGCCGCTGCATATTTTCCTTCGGCCTCATTATAAAAGTTTACTATATATTCAAACTTCAACGGATAAGACATATTTTGAATATCTACAAAGTCTTTATTGTCTTCTATTGGCGTCTTAATTAAAGAATCCCATGTTGGAAAATCCGGATCTTCCAATCTATTAAATCCATTTCCTATTAACAATGAAATCTCTCTTTTTTTCATTCCCTCTTTTATTTTCTCAACCAACCCTTTATCTGCCGGCAACCATGCAACACTATCAATGGTTTCCATTGTTAGCCATTTTGCATCTTCAGCCTCTTTAAGGACTAAGTCTCCGTGAACTATTGTGCACCAAAAGCAATCCATGGAAAGATGAAATGTTGGGTAATCGTATTCAACTGTATCAATCAATTCGCCTACAGATATTTCTGTTTCTAATTCTTCTTGAATTTCTCTTACTAAAGCTTCCTGTGGAGTCTCTCCCGGTTCAATTTTTCCACCAGGAAATTCCCATCCGCCCTTAAATTCTCCATATCCTCTAGCAGTTGCAAAAATACGATTTTCGTCCGTTATTACTGCTGCCACAACTCTAATTGTTTTCATCTATTCACCTATGCTAAAAAATAATCAAAAATATCTGTTCGTACTTCGTGTTCCATTTCAAACTTAAAGTTCATTATCGGAAGCTCTTTACCTTTTCCATCACTTATCGTTTCTTCCTTCCAATCCACCGGCTTCACATTTCCCATATAATAAAAGTCTGTACCTTCTCCATCGCTTTTCTTTAAGAATAGCATAATACGCAACCCATTTTCTTTTGAATGGATTATTGCTTCTGACTCTTTACTATCTAATGAAACTCTATTTCGCGTCATCCAACTAAAAATCTTGTTACTATAAACAACTGGATTATCGGAAATTCGTTCAAACGCATCTAAATATCTTGTTGTTGCAGAAATATCATCTGCTTTTTCGTAGGTTACAAAAATAGGACACGTATTATATTTTATTCTGTAGCCATACACTGTTGAACTAACGTCTTTCTCCCAATTCAAAATTCGACAAACATCTTTTCTGGAATATTTCTGATACAGAACAAAATTATTGTCATCATGATCAGAATAAATATCATTAAATCTCTTCAATCCATATTCAATGAGATTTCTAATTTCGGTATTAAAAGCTAAATTTTTAAGGCTATCCCCAAATTGAATTGCTCTTTGGGCCGATTCCATTTTTGCATCATTAACATTGATAATTTCCAAGCTTTTATATTTAGCTTTATCACCACTGCTATTGATAAAGTTTTTAGCAATGACATTACATGCTGAGATGTAATCTTCTTCTTTGTATTTTTCGCCTATTTCTTCAAGGGCTTTCTTTATTTTTTTCTTGTCAAAGGAAGGCTCCGTTAAAAGTTTTTTCAACATAATTAATTCATGCGGACGTTTTCCATTAACAACCATATTTGAAATAAACTCTAGAATAAGCTCTTGTTCCTCAGAAAACTTCGTTTTATATTCTTTATCATTGCTTCTAACAAATTTATCATAGGATCCGGAGTACTCAATAAAAAGCATAGGATCTATTTCACCATGATCGTAAAAATCTAGTATTGTCGGAATACGTCCTAACTTATCTTTCAGTGCATAATACTTTTCTTTCAACATATTCCTTGTCGTGCTCATTTTGTCGATAGCTTGGAAAATCTTTTTACGAGCTACTTCATCAAAATGAACCGAGGAAGCGCCAGGAATCATTCGGCTTCCTTCCATAACATATTTTCTAATTGTGTCTTTGTTATAGGTTCTGTCTCCAGAAAGAGCGATTGGAATCATAAAATTGTTCTTATAGTTTCCGATGAAATCTAAAACAACAACATACTCTTTTCCATATGCTTTTCGAAGGCCACGTCCTAACTGCTGAATGAAAACAATTGGCGACTGAGTTGGACGAAGCATAATGACTTGATTTACTTCAATAATATCAACGCCCTCATTAAGAATATCAACAGATACTATGTAATCTAAAGGTTGTTTTTTCTCTGTAGCTTCGCATTCTTCCATTGCTAAACGTTCAAATGCTTCTACTCTTTCTGCCTCGCGTGCATCGCCATTAAGGGCAATTGTTCTAAGTCCTAATTCATTCAATTTTTCTGAAATCTTTTTGGATTCTTCTACCCTGCTACAGAATATTAAGCCCTTTACACGGCTTCCGCTATATCCAAAGTATTCCGCTTTTTCAACAATATGTTTTACTCGTTCATCTGAAGTCAGTTTATTAAAGTCCTCTAAACTTAACTTTTTATCCGTAAAAATATCATCATCAATCGTGCTTAAATCTGTTATTCCAAAATAATGGAACGGACAAAGCAGGTCTTCCTCTAAAGCCTGCTGAAGTCTAATTTCCAAGGCAATTTTGTGATTATAGATTTCATAGACATTCTTACCACTGTTTCCGTCATCTCTTCTATCCGGTGTCGCGGTCATTCCCAGGAAAAGACGTGGTGTGAAGTAATCCATCACTTTCTGATACATACCGCTCGGACTGTGATGTGCTTCATCAAGAATAATGCAATCAAAAGCATCCTTCTCATATTCAAACAGATGAGAATCTCTACTTAAAGTCTCAACTGTTGCAAAAATATAATCGGCATCATATTCTGCATGTCCGCCACCTACAATACCCATAGTTATAGAACTATCAAAAACATTTTTATATGCTTCACGAGCTTGTATTGCCAACTGATTTCTGTGGACTAAAAACAAAACTCTTTTGAATCCAAGCTCTCTCATAGCGAAAGCAGAAGCATAAGTTTTTCCTGTACCCGTCGCGCTAACGAGCAATGCTCTTTCTTCATTTTGTTCCAATAACTGTTTAAGATTTTGAACGAACTGAAGCTGCATGAAGTTCGGCTCCAATGTATATTTAACGAAAGAAATCAAATTCCCATCGTTAGCCAAAAGTTTTTGTTTTTTGATTATTTCATATTTTTGATTATAGTTATCGTAAAATTTATCGAAGCTTAAAGCATATTTACTATTCCAAAGATCATTAAACTCTTCTTTGATAGCGGAAGCTACTTCGCCATTTTCTGTAGAGATGATTTTTGTGTTCCATTCAAAATTACTGGTAAGAGCTGTTTTCGTTAAGTTCGAGCTACCAATAATAATTCTATATATTTCTTCTTTTTTGAAAATGTATCCTTTTGTGTGAAAACCGTTATTCGCAGCATCAGAATCAAACATTTTTATTTCTATGTTTGTTAATTCATTCAGCTTTTTAAGTGCTTTTGGTTCACTGAAGCTAAGATAATTTGTTGTCAGAATTTTTCCAGGAATATGTTTTTGTTCAAGCTCTTTTAATGTTTGAAGAAGTGGCGTAATTCCTCCCATGGTGATAAAAGCGACGCTTATTTCAAACTCATCGCAATGAAGAAGTTCCTCCTCAACGGAAGAAATAACCTTTTCGCCTTTATCAATATTATTAAAAACAAATCTAGGCTTATAAGCATCACTGGACACAACGTTTCCATCGATATACGCAGTCTCAAAGCCTTTCTTTAATTCTTCTAAATTACCCATTTCATGCTCCTAGATTAATTATGTTTTTATTGTATCAAAAAGTAGATCCTTTCTCAATTTGGGATTATAGAAAATGTGTATCCTCTCCCCCATTGACACACCCCCTCTCCTCCCCTATATTAAATTCAAAGAAAACTTAAAACTAAAACCTAAGCATAACCAAAGGAAGAACCCTCATGACCTACAAATTCACACCGGATGAGTACGACGACATTATTTATGAACTGAATGAAAAATACGACACCCTCTTCACGGGGCTGAAAGAATATACGATTGAAAGCGACGAGGACTATGAGTCCGCTGTGTATGGAATGAAAGTTACGATTCCGAGCGTGGGAATCAGCGTTCGGGAAGGTGTGGTCTATTCCCGCCCGGATAAGGAACCGGTGGAGGACATACTCGTTATTTACGATGACGAGATAAAGAACCCTTTAAAATTCCAGGCAATTCATTACAATACGACCTTTGAATTCATCGTCAGTTCCTACGCTATGCGAAAAGGCCTTTCCAGAGAAGAGATTGATAATCTGGAATGCTTTATGGATGAAGACGAGTTTGAGTTTTTGGATTGAGTTATAGAAGATCAAACATACATAAAGATCTCTCATAATAAATACAACCCCTAAAAGAAAATACAATCCAACGCATCATCAACAATTCCAACGCGTTTACGTGTTGGAACTGTTGATTTTAACGCGCGTATGTGTTAAGTTTTATTTGGAGGTATTATTATGTTACCAAAAAAAGAAACTCTTACTATTGAATTTAAAAGCGATAAAAACAAAGTACAAAACTCTGATATATTTGATGCAGTAGTTGCTTTTGCTAACACTGAAGGTGGCGACTTATATTTAGGAATTGAAGATTCTGGTGAGGTAACCGGGGTCCACAAAGATCATAATGACCCAACAACGCTTGGAGCTTATATCGCTAATAATACTCTGCCACCTGTTTCCATACGTGCAGAAATAATAGAAGATATTCATCCAGTATTGAAAATCTCTGTTCCAAAGTCTTACGGCGGTATCGTCGCTACAATTTCTGGAAAAGTTCAACGGCGTCAAATCAAGGCAGATGGTACTCCCGAAAATGTTCCGATGTATCCTTCGGAATTCGCAACCAGGCTCTCTGATCTTCGTATGCTTGATTATTCTGCTATGCCAGTTTTAGAGTGTTCTATGAATGATTTTGATCCTTTAGAAGTAGAACATTTGCGAAATGTTATTCTTGCATACAATGGTGAGCGGTCTCTTCTAGACCTTCCAGTAGAGGACTTGTTTAAAGCATTGGGATTTGTTCGAGATTTCAATGGCCAATTAATTCCGACGATCACCGGAATTTTGATGATAGGCAGAGTTGATACAATTAAGCGATATATACCTACACACTCTTCATCATTTCAGGTTTTATCCGGTACTGATGTGAAAGTTAATGACGATATCTGCCTTCCTTTATTATCTACCATCGATAAAATTAACACCTATATGGAGGCATGGAATTCTGAACGAGAAATTGAAATGGGTCTTTTTCGTATGTCTGTTCCCACCTTTAATAAAAGAGCTTACCGTGAAGCTCTTGTTAATGCATTTAGTCATCGAGACTACTCCAAGATGGGACGTGTACGAGTCGCTATAAGTGACGAAGGCCTTACTATTGCAAATCCAGGAGGTTTTATAGAAGGCGTTTCCATAAAAAATTTACTCACTGCGGAACCTCATGGAAGAAATCCACAACTTGCTGATGCTTTAAAACGCATTGGTTTAGCAGAAAAAACCGGACGAGGAATAGATCGTATCTTTGAGGGTTCTCTCGTATATGGAAATCCACTTCCAGATTATAGTAATTCGACTCCGGTTACGGTTTCACTTTTTATTCCTCGTAGTAAACCAGATTCACAAATTGCAAAACTTATATCCAATGAACAGAATCGGCTCGGAAGACCTTTATCATTAAATACACTTTTAGTTCTCAACATGCTGAGGGATATGCCACGATCCAATATTTCAGAGCTCGCTGAAGCAACAAACCTGTCCGAGTTTATAACAAAAACAATTCTGGATACATCAATTGAATGCGGAATTGTAGAAATCTATGGTAGCGGTCGAAATAGAACTTATATTCTATCCCCAAAGGTATATAGCACAAAATCAAAACGTATTGGTTATGTTCGTCAGGTTGATATTGACGAAACCCGATACCCTGAGCTTATCATCAATCTTGCAAAGACTAATGATTTTATAGCTCGTGCAGATGTTGTTCAGTTGCTTCATGTTGATGATAATAAAGCATATCGATTATTGAAAGGACTTGTAAACCAAGGAATTTTAGAACCTGTCAATAAAGGACACTATGCAAAATACCGTTACCGCGACAACGCTTAATCTAACGCTCATTTAACGCTCAAGGTTAATTTGTATTATCCTGTATTTTATTGCATATAACTGAGTTTTAACACTCATTTAATGCGCACTAACACTCAGAAGGAGGACATCATGGTTAACGACGACATACGCACAACAGAATATGCCCAGCGCTTGAGTCGGCTGGTTTAAATGGAGCATCAAATTCCAGCTGCTGAATCTGGTTTTAACTTCCGGAATCTTGTTGCTGGGCCTGGCGGTAGGTTATGACGCGTAGGTGTGGGAATTAATTCTCTGCCTTGCGGTAGGTTATGACGCACAAGTGTGGGAAGACAGCGTTTAGATTGCGTTTTAAATACGATTTTTAGATAAAGGAGCCCTTATGAAATACAGATTTAAATTATCGGAATATGCGGAAGCTTTAGAAGAGCTGGACGAGGAATATGGCGGAATTTACGATGAGTTGTCGCCTTATGAAATCATCCGGGAGAATGACATCCAGCTGTTTACTTATCCTCTGCGGATTGTGATTCCGGATCTGGAAATCAGCATCCGCGTAGGCATGGGCTATTACGGCGATGACGACGAGGACTACTATTCGGCCCTCTTCCTTTATGACGCCGAAGAAACGAACCCGGAAAATTACCAGGAGTACGCTTTGGAGGCGGAGCTGCTGTCTTTTGTCAGCATGTACGCTTACGACTCGGACTTCTCGGAGGAGGAAATTGAGGACATGGAATGCTACATCGACGACGAGGAATTTGAGGCTTAATTTTCGGGAAGTTTTCGTCCGGGTGGCTCTTTTTCCCGTTTCATCGTATAATAAGATGTAAGAAGGATATTAATGGACTCACAAAAGGAGGATATTATGGATAATAAAGATATGATAGAATTAAGTAATGAGGAATTAGAATTAGTCAACGGCGGCGGAAAGGCTCTGTTCCTGGAAGTACAAGGACTCCTGGCTTCCAAGCTTGGCGTTGCAAAAAGCTCCATTGGTTTACACAGCAACCTCGTGGAAGACCTGGGTGCGGATTCTCTGGATGTTGTAGATGTTTTAAAAGATGTTTCGGGCAGATATAATGTTGCATTAGACCGGCCTTTCAAAGATTTTAGATCGGCAGCAGACATCTGCAAACTGGTTCTTCCGAAAGATCATCGCAACATGTAATCTGGTGATTCAATAATTTTTCGCAGTCTGTAAACTCGACCAAAGAAAAGCGTGCAGGATTTCCTACACGCTTATTTTTATGCCTGTTTTTTCTTTTTGAAAAACTTATCAGTTACTTTAAAGAGCATCGGATAAACGCCAATGAGCACGAAGCTTACGATAGCGTAGCGGATGGTGCGGACCATGAAGGAAAGACCTGTTGCGGTTTCCAAGAAGTCTTTGGAAAACGGCAGTTTCAAAACGGTATCCAGAACCAGGAAAATCAGCAGTCCGCCGACGGTTCTTAAAATTATGCGCAGCACGTTTGGAGTGTTTTCGAAATGAACTTTCTTTTCTTCAAAGATGAAGCCGCCGATGAATCCGAAAGCGATGCCCAGGCCGGAATAATAGTCCATGCTCCGGCTGACGAAACAGCCTGCGATTCCGATGGCAATCAGGATGGCATAAACGATGTTCTGGTTTTTAATGCGTGAGATGATGAACACGATGAGTCCGGAAATCGCCCAGCCGGCAAGAATGTCCGTTGGATAATGAACGCCTAAGGCCAAGCGGGACAGCCCGATCAACAGCGGCAAAATGAATAATATAATTTTCAGCACTTTCTTTGTAACGTTAAATCCCAGCGCCACGTAGGTGGAGACGGAGTCGGTAGCATGACCGCTCGGAAAGGAATATCCCTGAACCTGCAGATCATAAATGTCACCCTCGCTAGTTCTCGGCTTCAGGCATTTGATATCTTTATGGTCAAAGTATGGACGGCGACGTTTTACGATATTGTTCACCGCTACCGATGTAACCAAGGCGGTGATGGCATAGAGGGCAATTTTCTTGCCCAATTCTTTTTTGTAGCCCCAATACAAAATTCCGAGAATCAGAATCATGGCGTATACGTCGCCTAAGAATGTGATTCCTTCGAATATTTTCTGCAGAAATGGCGTGACCATTTTCTGTAAGAATACAATGACTGCAGGCTCCCACGGAAGCCAAAATGCAATTCCCATAAAATTTCCTTTCTACGGCAGTATGATTCCCGGCACTCTCAGCGGTGTCTGTTCTTCTTCAATGTAACTAAGGTCGTATCGGTTTAGTTGATTTAAAAACTCCTGATAATAGATATCGGAGGAAAAGCCCTGCAGAAAGGCGACATCAAAATATTCGTTTACTGCAGAAACTTCGATGAACAGGGTCTGATAGGTAGAGCCGTCCGTCTGATTATAGATGGATTCGATGTATGGTTCCAGGCTTCCCATTCCCATCTTTCCTACATAGCTGACGGAAAAGGTGTTACGGATGGAGTCCTCTAACGCCTTCGGGCCCAGCGCCTCCTTTTTTCCTTCTACCGTCGGTATCTGAAGCAGCTGTTCCATGTTCTGGCGCAGCTTCTGTGCATAACAGAGCACATTGTCCGGTTGGCTCTTTAATGCGATCTGTGTCCGGCTGACCGTGCATAATCTCCAGATTCCCCAGGTTTTCACCTTGTTCGGATAATGCAAGTTTAGAGCACTGCAGAGCAGCCGATGACTGTATCCATTGCCAAGGCCCGGTCTTAAATTAAAGGAGAGGGCGCTGACGATGTCTTTCTCTTCCTCCGGATGCAGGAACCATATGGCCTTTGCCATCATGGAGGAAATCAGGGCGGCCGGACTTCCGTCATTGTCATCGCTGAAATCTAAAATTTCTTCTTTGTTCAGCCGCATCCGGTATACGGTCGCTTTATCATCCTTTACAAAACCTCCGTCACGCAGGCGGAAAAACTCGCTTTTATTTTCTTTTCCCAGAGGAAGGGCCTTCGCCATTTTTTCCTCCGGAAACGGATTTCCTAATTCATCGTCATAAAAAGGATCCCCTGCAAGCCGGACGCCCTCTGGGTCCAGCTCGATATTTTCACTTTTACACAGATAATAATAAAGGACCGTCTTTATGTACGGGAAATAGCCGCTACCATCGGTGATGACATGGGACGCGTAAAAATAGATCTTGTTCTCTTCGTAAGACAGGGCAATCATATGATAGTTGACTTCTTTGCTGCCCAAGGGATAAATGTCCGGCCCCGGATACACAGCCACCGGCCGATCATTCGGTACCGTAATCAGTTCCCCGTCTTTTTCTTCCACTTGAATTGCATAATAGGGATAGCGCTTGATGGCCTGGTGGATGGCATAAGTCAGCGCCTCACCATCGATTTTCTCCTGACGGAGCCTCACTTCGATGTTGATGGTGAAGGGCATTTTTTCCGATGCGATATAGAACATGGGATCGTAGTAGTTCATGGGTTTCTATTATCTTTTCTTTTTTCTTAAGTAAAGAAGCGTTCCAGCAATGACTAGCGTAGCTCCGGCGAACATAATCTCATACCAGATGATATTCTCTGTCATAGAATCGCCTGTATCCGGATTCTTATTTTGAGATCCGCCACCCTGTTCACCACTTCCCGGAATATCGCCTTCAATAATAGCGTCGCAAAACTTACATTTTCCGTTTTCGTCAAATTCATGAGGTAAAACTACTGCCATATTACAATATTCGCAATGGCCCTCGTGCTCTTTATCCGATATACTCTTTACTTTGAGTATTGCATGGCCGTCGCATTTTCCAATCCAGCTAAGTTTATCAAACACATAGTTTGCTACCTTAAGATTACGATAAGCAAGTCCTTCATACAGTTCTTCTGAAGCATCGAGAATAAATGCACCGTAATCCTTTGGCAGTAATTCCGCTACCGTTGACGGGCTTTTGAATTCGCCACGAACTTTGATACTATCTATCGTTATATTACCATCTGTTGCATTAATACATTCTGCTCCGATAAATTTTCCGCCTTTTACTGTGGCCTTTGCTCCATTAGAGATTCGCAGTGCACAGGATTTTGCATCAAAGTTTCCGTTCGTAATCGTTGCTTTCTTTGTCTGTGCAATCTCAACGGCGCAATTTGCCCCCTGAATGTCCACATCGGAAAGCGTCACGGAAGAATCTTTACCCGTAACCTTTATGCCGGTTACTTGATTATCTTCATTCTGAATACGGATCTTTACGTTGCTGACATTTACGTTAGCACCTTCCTGTGCAGAAATCACAGTGCCCTCTTTTGAATCCGTAACTTTGATTGTCGAATTTTCGATAGAAACCTTGGCTTTCGGACCTACCGCAGAAACCACGGTCTTAAGGCTCCTTGGTTCTGCATCAACGTCCGCTTTTATTGTGAGAGAACCATTTTTTACGACAAACGGATCAACTTTATACACTTTGAGCACACTGGAAGCACTCGCTGTAGGAGCTCTTTCTATAGTGATGTCCTCACCTTTATCGATATAATGTAGGGCTTCACTTGCATCCGCTCTTACCGTCTCCAGAATATAAATCGTCACCGGACCGTCCTGGCCGAGTGCATAATTCCATGCATCCGGGAATTTACCAAACAGATATCCGTCGGCCATAACCGTACCTTTCGCCTGGCATTTGTCACAGATGCCGTCTCCGTCAGCGTCAACATGGTACTCTTCGAAACTATTCTTGCAGCCGTTGTAGGTGCAGTGGACTTTATGGTAACTCGGGTTTTTTTCTATAGGTGTGTAAGTATAATCATGGAGATATTTTACAAAAGGGCACGTCTTGCACTGCTTATAAGGATGGCCATTTTCGTCGTACTTATCCTCCAGCGTGTGGGTATGATAATCTCCTTCCAGGTAAATATAAGCACCACCTGCTCCCGCATTCATATCCTGGCATAAACAGTGATCCTTCGTATCCTCATCGTCACCCTCGGTATATCTTTTTACATATGCCACCGAATGGTCTCTGTCTTTTGGTTTTCGTGCCCGAAGCCATGTCAAAACCGGGTCACCATTCTCAATCCCGTCATTTGTATAGTAAAGGTACAGATAAGCTCCGCCTGCTCCCTGATTAAAATCGCCGTTCGAGCCTCCTACCTCCTCAATCGGTCTATATGTTTTCCCTTTGTACTGAAGCTGAGCCGGCGGATTTGCTCCGTCATAAACAATGAGTCCGGTGATAAGATCGGATCTTAATCTCTCGCTTTCGGCATAAATGCTCGTTGCATATTTATATCCCACTATAGGAGTCTTTGCATTGTAGATATCCTGGTTCATATTTGCTTGTTTGTTATTTTCTGTCGTCCCAGCGTCCCAACATACAAATTTACTATAGCCTGCGTTTTTAAGATGTCCTTCGGCTTTTACATCACCATCTCCTGCGCCAATGGCCAGATCAGTGATAAAATACATACCATTTGGATCCGCGTCTTCTACAATCTCTCCATTTTCCTGGTCGAGGTCATCCGCATACACGATTCCTGTCCCCAGACTCAACAGCATGGTTATCATCATTAAAAATGCTATACATTTTACAAGTGGAAAAAATGTTTTTCGTTTCATGGTTTTCTCCTTAATAAATCTACTCTTTCAGATACTTATTCTTTGTAATTGTACCATTTCCGGCAGGCTTCCTCAATCTTTTATATGATTTTGTTATTGGGAGCCATAATAAATCGGATATATATTTATACGGTACTCAATCGAAGATGTCTTGTTAATATTATTATGGGTATTAGTGTGATATAATCATCATACGATTTTGAAAAACCAATGTTCAGATACCGTTGCTTTTCTTTTTTGAAAGTGGGGAAGACATGCATAAGATTGACAACAGATTTATTGAAGGATATAAGAAACTGAACCGGCTCTGCGGCGAGATTTATCACAGCAGCGACGGTGTGAATGATTATCTGAAGGAGATGGAGCAAAAAAGTCACGGCGCCAGCCTGATTGACGGGTGGAATGATGACTATAAGGTGCTGAAGCATCTGCGCCACGTCCGCAACCAGATTGCCCACGAAGACACCGAGGCCAACACCTTCTGCACCGACGAGGACATGAAGAAGCTGAAGGATTTCTTCCGCCGCATCGATGGTGGGAAGGACCCGCTGGCCCTGCTGGAACGGGAAGACCGGAAGCGGAACGGCACCAAGAAGAAATGGAAACCTTGGGAGATTATTGCCCTGATCATTTGCATCCCGTTGTTCATCTTCCTGATTTATATTTTGGTTACGAAGTTTTGATTTGTTTTCGGCCGTGACGTTTCCGCGGTCGCTTGATTTGTTTTTCGGCCGTGGCGTTTCCTCAGCCGCTTGAAAAATTATGGCACTATTTTCTTTTGGAGAAATTTTATATGACGTTTATCCGGAGCGAAAATGCATCGGCGGCGCTCCGCTGAATTTCGCGGCCCATTTCGCTTTACAGGGCAACGAGACCTACATGGTTTCCGCCGTTGGCGACGATGAAAACGGCCGGCTGGCTTTGGAATGGATGCAGGCAAAGATGATCCGCACCGACTATGTAAAAATCGCGGCAACTCCGACCGGCGCTTGCCTGGTAACTTTGGACGCGGACGGGTTGCCAAGCTATGACCTGCAAAAAGGCGTGGCTTGGGACGAGATTGACGGGTTTGCAGCCGGGGCTGGATCGGCCACGGATGCTGCTGGCAAGACGGGCGCTGCGACGACCGACGCTGCTGGCAAGACAAACTCTGCTGAAACGTCGGGCGCTAACGCTTCCGACCCGGTTCTCTACTTTGGAACCTTAGCCCTCCGCAGCGAGCACAACTTCGCTTCCCTCCGCTCGATTCTTGCGAACAACTCCTTCCGGGAAGTGTTTGTAGACATCAACCTGCGTGCGCCGTTCTATTCCGACGAAGTCATCCGCTTCGCCATGGAGAACGCCACCATCCTGAAAATCAGCGACGAGGAGCTTGCGGAAGTGACCCGCGCTGTTGGCATCACCAACTCCTTCTTCTACGAAAAAAACTTCATGCAGATGGCGGAAATGTTCCCGTCCCTGAAGCTGATTCTCCTGACCATGGGACCGAACGGCTCCTGCGCCTACGATTGCGTGGAAGAAATAACTTATCAATGTCCTGCCTCCGAGGCGGAGGTGGTCTCTACCGTCGGCGCTGGCGACAGCTTTTCCGCCGGTTTCTTAAGCGAATATCTGAAGGGTGCGAGCGTGGACTTCTGCCTGTCGAAAGCCTCCGACATTGCCGCATACGTCTGCTCAAAGCTCGACGCCGTCCCGGAACTATAGTCTCGGCGAAAATCACGAGTTGTGTACGTACTAATGGTACATAACTCCACTTTTTATGCATTTTATTTTTTACACAGCGTACACAGCCCCTGTTTTTGCGCAGTTGGCTTTTTACGCAGTGTACATAACCTGATTATTTGTGCAAAAAATATTTTTTCGCTCCTAATTTTGCGCGTCCTTCGGTGGAATCTCTACGAATCCGGTGACGGTGCGGCCGTTCATCAGCGCATAAAGCAGGAAACGGCGTGCGTCGAAGAATAAAACTTCGCCGGTCTCTGGGAAGCGGAATAAGAATCGCTTGTCGCCGGTTACTGGGGTTTCTACTGCGAAGGATTCTGGGCCCAGGTCTACTTCTGCTTCGATTGCTGGGGAATACTTCTTTTCGGTTCTGTAAACTTCCGGAATTTCCGGTGTTGGTGACGGCTTCAGATTCAGCTTGCCATCAGCGAACAGCGCGGTCAGCACGTGGCCGGATGCACAGCTCATGTCGGTCTGCCAGCCTTCTAATTCCTCTGGAAGCACGTTCTTGCCAGCGCAGGTGTCCTCTGCGTCCAGCACCTTCAGGCTCAAATCCTCTAACTCTTCTACCAGCAGGATTTTGCCTGCTCTGTCAACGAGAAACAGGTCGTCGTCGCATTTGATGGCCATCTCTTCACCGAAGCAGATTTTTTCGCCGCATGGATATGCAGCCTCTTTGCCGATTAATTCTTCTGTGGTCGGCAAGCCGAAAACAACGCTTTTGCTCTCGTTGGAAATATAATCAAATAATTTCATACTCATAATATCACCTTTTCTCAATCGTTCTGGCGGGATAGATTTCCCGCTCGCGCTTACGTCTCAATCGTTCTGGCGGTGGGAATTCCAACCGCCTGGTTGCTCTTTTAGCGGATGAACAGGGAGCTCTTTCTGGACATAATTTCGGTTGCGTCTACCCATACGCCGAAAGCACCCAGCGTGTTGTTGCCGGTACCGCCTTCACGGTTGGAGCCGAAGGAGCGTCCTACGTCATGCATTTCGTCCAGGTTCATCAGTACCAGGATGCTGTTACCGTTGCCAATCTTTCTTGCTTTTGTATCTTCAATAATACCAACAAGGAAGATGCGGTCGCGGATCTTGATTGGTGTGAAATAGTCTTCGTAGGTGTCGCCCGGGTCAACGTAGCTCATCTTGGAGGAGGAGCGCATTTCCGGTCTTCCCTTGTAAACACGAGCCAGTCCTCTTGGGCTGAAGGTAATACGATAATAATGCTCAGTGGCGTAAACATGAGCGATGTCAAAGTAGCCGTAGTTCCAGCTGATGGACTTGCCCATCAGTTCAGTGGTGTAGCCATGACGGGTGTGGGAGATGGTTCCGTCTGCGCGGCGAATTGCGCCGAAGACATAGTCGATGCTCGGGATGCCCGGGAATTTTGGGTTCGTGCCCACGCGTCCTAACGCCATGGTTACCAGTTCGGTCTGCAGATCCACTACCAGAGTGATGCCGGTTCTCGGCTCCATGGTCGGATCCTCAAAGTTTACATAATATAATTTGTCTGCGATCTTCAGGCATTCGTAAGGAAAGTCCTTCTCTTCACCTTCCACGCCGAAGCAAAGGGTTTTGCGGTCCTTGAAGTTGGCAATGCGGTCATAGCCGTCGTCGAATTCCATGAAAAACTGCTTTCCAGCCAGTTCGAAGCACAGAGGAGGACGGAAAACGGATAACATTCCGGTTTGTTGATTTGGTTTCATAAAACAACCTCCAATACTTTTGTTTACGTGATTTGCGTCACGGTTTTATGTTTCGCAACGTCTTGCGCCATCGGGCGCTTTTTTTACATTATAGCACATCTATTAAAAAAGGCGCATGCCTTATGCACACGCCTGTAATTTTTTCTGTTAATTGGTTGTCGAATCTCGCCCCTCTATTGCTTGATTGCTTTGGATTCCCATTTATTGCTGCGGTAGCGGATGACGAAAATGATGCTTCGGATAATCCAGTCGATGATGGTGTGGGCGATAAAAACGCCGTAGATGCCCAGTCCAAAATACTTGCCTAAAATGACGCCCATGAGCACACGGCCGATCCACATGGAGGAGGCGCTGACAATCATGGTGAAGGTGGCGTCACCGGTGGCTCTGAGGAAGGTCGGCGTTACGAAGGAAATGTTCCACAGGATGATGCCACTGATGGCGTGCATCATGCAGACGATGAAGGCCATGTGGGTAGCTTCCGGCGAAACGTCATAAATCTTGAGGATTGTCGGCGTCAGGGCAATCAGAATTCCAATCCAGACTGCGCCCATTACGTAAGCCCACTTCAGCAATTTCTTGAAATAGTAGCGAGCCTTGTCGAAAGCGCCGGCGCCACAGCATTGGCTGACAATGGTGGTCATGGTCAGGTTGATGGCGTTGCCCACGGTAACGTGGAAGCCCGCCATAACGCCGCCGATGGCGTTGGCGGTTATGCTGGCGGTGCCCAAGGTGGAGATGTAGCTGTACAGAATGATTTTGCCCAGCTGGAACATGCCGTTCTCTACGCCACTTGGCACGCCGAAGGTGATGATATTTTTCAGGATCTGCTTTTCAAAGCGAAAGCGCCCGATGCCCAGCAGATTCAGTGGATATTTTTTGTTGAAGAGGAGCGCTAAGATCACGATTGCCGCAATCCATCTGGAAATCAGAGTCGGAACTGCTACGCCTTCTACGCCGCAGCCCATACCGAAAATCATCAGAGCGTTTCCGCCGACGTTGATGACGTTCATTAAGATGGAAACCTTCAGTGTGATGTCGGTTTTTTCCATGGCGCGGAACAGTGCTGCGCCGCCGTTGTACAGGGCGATGCCCGGCACGGAGGCCATAACGATCAGGTAGTATTTGGTAGTGGCGTCCATAACGTCCGCGTCGATTTTTCCGAACAGATTGTTCAGGATCGGCGCGTTAAAAATGTACAGTAAAATTGAGATGCCGAAGGATAAAACCATCACCGTCATGATCAGATGGTGGCCGGATTTTTTCGCTTTGTCTTCGTTGTAATGTCCCAGGAACTGGCCGCACACTGCGACGCCGCCGGCCGCCATTGCGGAGAACACGTAATTCATCAGAACGCTGATGGAGTCGACCAGAGAAACGCCGGATACCGCCGCGTCGCCGACCTGGGCAACCATCATTGAGTCTGCCAGACCTACGGCCATGGTCAGAAGCTGCTCCAAAATCAGTGGCCAAAGGATCTTCATTATTTGTTTATTTGAAAAATCAATTTTACTTGCTGTTGCTTCCATTTTTATCACACTCCAACAGCATATTATACCCTTGTATACAAAAAATCCATAGGGAGTTTTCGGACAACCTATGCTGGTCCCTTCGGGACTGCACTGCGGCCGTCAAAGGGGCTCGTACAAGCACGGTCACTTTCTCCTCGTCGCTTACGCAAAAGTGGCAGGACCAAAGTCCTGCCACTGTATTGTAACTATACTCCCCCTCTCGTTTATTTACTTCCCCCAAAAAGTAATTTCACGACTGTATAGTTTGAAATGTTATTTTATCCATCGCACAAACTTCCCAGTCGGGAAATGCTATGCGGTTCCTATTCTTTTGCCATAATCTTCTTACGCTGGGTGATGAAGAAGATAATTCCCAGAACAATCCAGATAATCAGCATGATATAGGATTCTTTGCCGAAGTGTACGCCGGAAAGGCCTGGAATTGGAACCAGCTGAAGAATAACGAAAGCCAGGGAGAAAATTACGCCGATGATGGCCATAACTTTCAGGAGTGCAGAGCCGTCACCAAACTTCTTCAGGGTGATGATGCATGCTGCACAGGTGCAGAAATATCCGATGGATGCACCAATGGATGACATGTCCACAAACCAGCCTAAAGCTTCTCTTCCTAAAATAGGACCAGACAGAGAAACGATGATGCAGAAGATCATTGCGTTCTTTGGTGTGCCGTGTTTCTCATCGATTTTACCAAATACTGCCGGAAGGTAACCATCACGGCTCATGGAGAACATGAGTCGGCTGGAAGCTAAATAGAAGCCCATGATTCCGGAAAGTACTGCGCAGGAAACACCAACGCCAATAAGGACTTTACCGAAAACGCCTAACAGTTCTTCTGCTGCGATCAATAATACCCAGTCTCCAGCCATAACGCGGTCCGGCCAGTATTCTAATGCGGCTGCTGCCACGGTGTTGTTAGAAACATATACGAAGCAACCGAAAGCGATGGCGATTACCATGATGCCCATAACTTTCTTGTAGCTGAATTTGAATTCTTCTGCTGCCTGTGGGATGGTGTCAAATCCTACGAAAGCCCAAGGTGCGATGGCGAAGGTTGCCAGGATGGCGGAAAGGATGCCCTTGCTGCCGACGTGGGCGAACTCGCCGATGTTGGCCGTGGTTGCGTTGGAAGCAATGGCGGCCGCTTTATCGAAGCCCCATACAGGGTCCATGTTGATGCCTTTTGCTTTTGCGGAGATAATTCCGGCGAGGCAAAGGGTGAATGCGCAAACTGCCAGGAGTACTGCTAAGATTGTCTGCATGACACCAGCTTTCTTAACGCCCCAGATGTTCAACAATCCAAAGAAAATCAGAATGGCCATGGCCAGGAGAATTTCTCCCAAATATACATCGAATCCTGCAATCTGATAATGGAAGCCCCATTTCAAAATGTCGGCGCTGCCATCCAGACCGTCAACGATGAGGCCGATGGCTGTAGAGTTCATAGGAACGTTGGTCAGATAAGCGGCCACTAAAAACCATCCGCAGAAATATGCCGGAGTCTTACCGAAGCATTCTTTTGTGAAAGTAAATTCACCACCAGCTTTCGGGTATTTCGGTACCATGTAAGAATAGCTAAAGGCGATGATTACCATAACCAATGCGCCTAAAACCATAGCGATGGCGGTGCCATATACACCAGAGTTCGGAAGGAATTTCTTTCCCGGATTGATAAAGGAACCCCATCCAATAATGCAGCCGAAGGCAATAGCCCATACATGTGTCGGATTCAGTGATTTTTTCAATTCGTTTTTCTCGTTCATACTTACCTCTCTTAATCTTGTGTCGTTCCATGTGTCAGCGTTTGTTGCAGGTAGCGTCCCAAAGTGTTGCCCATTCACCACAGTGGCACCAGAGTAATACCGATTCACCACGGTGGCCCTAGAGTAATGCCGATTCACCACGGTGGCGCCGAACCTACGCCAGAAATTTTATACATCGTAGCTCTTGTCGATAGCTTTCAGTTCGTTAAAGGTGTCGATTTCCACGATGTCTTCCTGTTTGCATTCGCGGATGCCGATTTTATATTGATCCTTGAAAATCTTTAAAGCGGTCTGCTCCCAGTAAAGCTCTTTACCGCCCGGAAGGTTGAAGGCTTCCTCTAAATGTTTGGACAGCTTCCTACCGTCTTCCTGATTCCAGTAGGAAATGCCGACCATCTGGTAGCAATTTAATCCGCCAACTTTCTGCTCTGTAATAACGCCGTCTTTTACTTCGAAGCACCAATCATCGGAGCGTTCCATCTTGATGCCAAGGAAGTCAGAGGTGTAATGGTATTTTGTAATGATCTTCGGGTTACTGATTAAAAGGTCTGCCTCGAATACATAGGAATTACAGAGATTGTATCTTGCAACTAAGGCAGAAGAGATGTTGTTGGTTTCGTTGTAAACCGGATTCTCAATAAATTTAATCATCGGATATTTGTAAAGAAGCTGGTCAAACTGTTCGCCTAAGTAGCCTCTTACGATGGTGATATCGTCGATGCCTGCTGCCAGACATGCGTCAATCAGTCCATCAATGATGCGCTTGCCGTTAACTCTTACTAACGGCTTTGGTGTGTTTAAAGTAACCGGAACCAGTCTGCTGCCGAAACCTGCTGCGATGAAAAGTGCTTTTTTTACCTTGTAAGGTTCTAAGGCATCTCTGCCCTCCTCTGTAATAATCCCGTTCTTAATCAGGTTTATTTCCTGCAGTTCTTTCACAGTTTTGTTGATGGTTCCTAAGGAATATTCCGTTTTTTCTTCCATCTGTCTCTGGGACAAAGACTTTTCGGCTTCTGCCAGAACAGCTAAAATATCAAATTGTTTTTTTGTAAGGGTGTTTACCATTTAATTTGTCTCCTCTATTTTTGAACAGCGAACTGTCTTTTTTTGAAAAAAATAAGCAACAAAAACCTCTCGTTCATTTTTTGCGAGAGCCTTTTGTTTTATGAACACATTCTAACGAAATCCTTCGTATTTTGCAAGAATTATTTTATTATGGGGATTTTTCCTGTTCATGATATTCCGTCTTCTCCCCTTTTTGATTTGAAATGTCTTACTCCAGAAAATCCGCCTGAGTATAAAGACCTTCGTGATAATGTTCATCGGTCAGGCGTTTTGCCTTTTCCAATATTTTATCCTTCTGTGCTGCACAATCCTTCCACTGAGCCTCAACTTTCGCGTCATGATGGATATGGATTGGATATTTGTCAGTCAGTATTCCTGCCAGATACTTGGTAAATTTTTCCGCGCCATAAATGTTCAGATGACCAGCATCATAAAAATCATGATTCCAATCCAACTGCCAGGTGTCGGCCGGCGATGGCTCCGGCTTTTGGTCAGGAGCGTTCTTCGGCTGTGACGCAGCTTCCGGAACACCAGTTGGCACATTCTCGATGGTTTCTACCGTATCCAGATAATCGAAGCCGGCTTCTGCTATCATGCTTTCCGCCGTTTTCAGTGAGTTTCCTTTCTCCACAAAATCCCGGTGCGGACAACGAATAAAAAGGACATTCTCAATTTTTTCCTCTCTGAGAAAATCCAGAAATTCTCTCAGGCTCTCCATGCCTTCCTCACTTAGCTCGTACTTGTCTATTCTCTTCTCGCCTTTCATCGTGTCTGCATAGACGCAGAAATTCTTGGTAACGGAATAACCCCGGCGGTCCATGGCAATCTTATCCATCATCGTCTTAAAACAACCCCGGGCACGATCCCAGCCACTGTGATACTTAAGAAATGGAATCCGATAGCTTTCCTGTTCTTCCTCCGGAACCATCTCTGCAATGAACGCATCCCGGTTGGGCCCCTTTTTTATACTGTCCGCAAAGCGTCGCATGGCAGCGCTGTCCCTTTGGTCCTCATCACAGAAGCCACTAAGGTCTACAACATAAAGGTCCGGTCTTTGACTTTGACGGGCTTCCTTAACGGCGTACGGATACATCGCTCCGCTTAAACCACCGGTAGAAATGGCGTAACTGGTAAAACCTTCCTCTTCATAAGCCAACGGGGAATAGAACCCCGTGTATATGGTGCTCGGGCCAACAAGAATTACGTCCACGGAATGATCTTTTTCTTTATAAAAGCCATACATGCCGGTTACATCCCTGGCTTCCGGCACAGAAAGAAAAATGGCCGCTGCCAGAATGAGAGCACCTGCCAATAAAGCAAATATTATAATTCGAATCCAATGCTTTAATTTCATGTTTCTATTGCGGCGCAACCAGCGCACATTTTTCCAACGGCACAACCGTCTTTATTTTGTCCATTTTTCTTTAAATTTTGCGTATGTTTTTGAGTTATATAATTTCCCGTAAAAGGAAGCTGCTTTCTTAAATCTTGACGCTTTCCAAAGGAGACTGTATCTCTTTTCCGTCAGCTTGGCAATCGCCGGCTGGGTCTCCTCAAGATATGCATGAAATGCTTCTGCCTTCTTTTTTCCTTCTTCCTTGTCCGGATTTTTTACCAGCCAGATTGCATAGTTACTGGTTACCGCCGTAGATAACCGCCGCTGAAGAAAACCTTCTCTGGCAATTCCCATCGGCTTATGTGCAGAATAATACTCCAACATTTTCTTTACCACAGCTTCATGCTGGCCTGCTTTCTTCGCCTGATTTTCAAAGTTGGTACTCTGATTTACATCACCGATACGGTACTCGTAAAAGGTTTCCGGGAAAATAACAATCCAGTCTGCATGAACAAACGGCAACACCGCAAATTCCTGGTCCTCATAAAACACATGCTCAGAAACCTGAAAACCTATGTTTCTCAAGAACTGGGTACTGAAGCACATGGAATGAAAATCCAGACAATCACTGACGTCGTCGTAATGCTCCTCTAATTTGATCATGTCGATGACGCGGTTTTCACAGGAACAATGCGGGCTGTAGGTCAGTACAATATCATTTGAAATATTAATGGTTTTAAAGCCCATGATGATGGCATCCACATCTTCCAGTTTTTCGATTTTATCCAAAATCCCTTTTAGATTTTCCGTCGTAATCCAGTCGTCTGAATCTACCACCTTGTAATATCTTCCGGTGGCTTCTTCCAATCCCCGGTTAATTCCGGAACCATGTCCTCCGTTTTCTTTATCCACAACTCTCACCGTATCCGGATATTTCTCCGCATACTCATGACCGATTTTTGAGGTTCCATCGGTAGAACCATCGTTAATCACGATGACCTCCAGACGGTCGTCAAAGCCACACATGGAATCCAGCGCTTTTGCCAGAAACTGTTCCGAATTATAAGACGGGATTGCAATTGTTAACTGTTTCATGCTTTTGAAAATACTCCTATGATGGTTCCGGCTCCGTAGAAAAGGTGCATGGCCAGGAACAGTCCCGGCAGAGCCAGGTTGGTCCATCGAAATCCATCGGTTATGGAACCTTTAATTGTAAAGTAAATGGCACAGAGGAAGTACAGTCCCCATAAAGCCACACTGAGCCATGGAAAACCACAGCCGGAAAGGATGGAAGTAACAAGAATTCCTGCCACAAAAACGGCCGGTACAAAGTGGAACAAGGAAAAACAGTTTGGATTGATTTTTAAAGTTTTTCCGATCCACAGGCCGTTACGGAATTTCTGCTTCAGCATCTGTTTAAAGCTTGGACGGATGTGCTCATAAGAACAGATGGACGGGTCATAGCATAACGGAAAACCCGCTTGGCGGATCCGATAGCTCATGTCGTTGTCTTCCGTATATTTCAGTCGCTCGTTGTACAAACCGACTTTATCATAAACTTCCCGACGATACATGCCGTGGAAAATCGAATCCACATAACATTTTTTGGTCAGGGAGCGATAGTTTGCTGCCCCACTTCCAAACCGGGATTGTTCTGCCAAAAGCAACGTGTGTCTCCAGCTGCTCTCCTCATCTACAATATTGGGACGAGGCCCGCCACTGACACTTTCCCCCGCTTCCAGAACCGCTACATTGGCGCGGATGAAATTTTCCGGAATGGTGGCATGCGCATCAATCCGGCAGATTGCATCTCCGGTGTAATGCTGCAGCATGACATTACATCCCTGCGGGAGGAACTGTCCCGGATTGTCCAGCACCTGTACTGCGGCAAATCCATTGTTTTCCTTTTGGAAGGCTTCCATCAAAGCTTTGGTGCCGTCTTTTGAATTGCTGTCAATCAGCAGAACTTCTATTTTTTCGTGTGGATAGTCCTGCCTCTTAATGCAATTAAGAAGCGTTCCCAAATACCGTTCTTCGTTATAAGCTACTACCGCGATGGAAACTTTCATTTTATTTCAAAATCCTTTTCTGTATAGTTCTTTCCCAGAACTGCCCAGACAGATTTCCACATAATCTTACATTCATAGCCGAAAGTAAATTGCTTCAGCATCCGTAGGTTATATTTCATTTTCTTCGGAAGGATTTTTTCTACATAGATTTTGTCTACTTCTTCCGGAGAAAGATTCTTCAATATCTTTTCTTCGTCTTTATAATAGATGCTGGCTTCACTGGTAACCCCAGCCGGAAGCAGCAAGGTGGCCATCATTTCCGGCGTATATTTTTCTACATATTTTGGAACTTCCGGGCGCGTACCGACGAAGGTCATGGTGCCTCTTAAAATATCCAGCAACTGACAGAATTCATCGGCCCGGATTTTCCGGACAAAACGTCCCACTTTCGTTACTCGCGGGTCCTTGTCCTGGGTAATGGAAGAGCCGATTTCTGCAGCATTAACCACCATACTGCGGAATTTAAAAATGCGGAACCGACGGCCGTACTGAGTTACCCTCTCCTGTCGGAAGAACACCGGTCCTTTGGTTTCCAGCACGATAGCCAACGCAATCAAAGCCATGAACCACCAAATGACCAACAGAATGATTAAGGAAACAACGATGTCGAACAAGCGCTTCAGCACCAGCTGGGAGCGTTTGCGGGATAGGATATCGTAATATTCTTTTACTTCCGGAGTCTGAAACTCTTTCGGGAGTTCTTCCCATTTTTTCAAGATCATAAATATTCTTTTAATATTCTGCAGAAGTTTTCGATAATATAGTCTACATCTTCGTCGCTTAAGCAGGTGTGCAGCGGCAAAGTGATTTCGTTCTGATAACGGTTATAGGCATTCGGATAATTTTTAATATCAAAGCCCAACTTTTTATAACCGGTCATCATCGGCAATGGTTTGTAGTGCACATTGCAGGCGATTCCGGCATCTGCCATTCGCCCGATGATTTCATTTCGCACCGGATTTCCGCTCTGCTCAAAATTTTCCATGGCCTTTATCGGAACCCGGACAATGTACAGATGCCCTGAAGACTCCCTTCCGTCTGCGTAATGAGGCAGGGATTCTATGCCCAGAGGACGGAACGCCGCATCATATTTTTCCACGATTTCTTTTCTTCGTTTTAACATGGACGGATAACGTTCTAACTGCGCCAGACCAAAAGCTGCCATCAGATCCGTCATGTTGCATTTATACCAAAGCCCCTCTACATCATATTCCCAGCCGCCGACTTTGGACTTCGCCAGCGCATCCTTGCTCTGTCCATGAAGGGAATAGAGCTGGATCTGATGGTAGATTTCTTCGTCATCGATTCCCTCCGGTGCGCGCCAGGAAAGGCAGCCGCCTTCTGCTGTCGTCAGGTTCTTAACAGCATGGAAACTAAAAGCAGAAAAGTCGCAGCAGCTTCCGACATCATGCCCCTTCCAGGATGCTCCCAGTGCATGAGCTGCGTCTTCTACGATGGCAACTCTGCCAAGAGCCTTCTGCATTTTCTGTCCCAGTTCGCTGGCCTCTTCATTCACCCGGAACAGGCTTCTTTTGCTCTCTGCAATATCGAAAAGTTTTTTATAATCACATGGAACACCACCGATGGCAATCGGAATAATGGCTTTCGTGTTTTCGTTAATAGCCTCCGCTACCGCATCATAATCCAGATCAAAACTGTCTTTGCAGCAATCGACCAAAACAACCTTCGCTCCTACATGGGCGATTACGGATGCACTGGCAGTATAAGTGTAAGCGGAAGTAATGACCTCATCGCCTTCGCCGATTCCCAGAAGACGGAGCGCCATTTCCGCACAGGCAGTCTGGCTGTTCAGGCATACCACCTTGTTACAACCGAGAAATTCCGCCAGCTTCTGTTCAAAAAGTTTGGTCTTCGGTCCGGTGGTGATCCAGCCGGATTTTAATACTTCGGATACATATGCAATTTCATTTCCCCGTATGTCTGGTGGAGAAAATGAGATATTTCTTTTTTCCATAGTTCTCCTTGAATTATTGTACTGTAGTACTTTCTGCAGCTTCGCTACTTTCCGGAAGCTCTTCCTTTGGTTCTTCCGGAACCTGCTCATTAATTTTTTCCGGCTCTACATAGGTCAATACCACCTGATGGAGAACCTCTCTCGCTTCTTCGTCATTTCTGGAATCCACTGCTTTTTTCAGCAGTTCCAGCTTCTCTTCCAGTTCTGCTTCAGTCAATGGGTCGTCTTTCTCAACAAAAATCTTATTGTTATCCGTCTTTGTCAGGGTATCGCTCTTCATCAAAAGCTCTTCATACAGCTTCTCTCCCGGACGTAATCCGGTTTCTACAATGTCAATATCTTTATATGGCTCAAAGCCACTTAACGTGATCATATTCTCCGCCAGATCCCAGATTTTTACGGCATGTCCCATGTCCAGAACGCTGAGCTCGCCACTCTTTGCATTTGCGCCGGCCTGAAGAACTAACTGGCTGGCTTCCGGAATTGTCATGAAATAGCGCACGATTCGCTTATCTGTTACGGTTACCGGGCCGCCATTGGCAATCTGTTTTTTAAACAGCGGAATTACGCTTCCGGCACTTCCTAAGACGTTACCAAAACGGGTACAGTTGAAATTGGTCTCTTTGTTAATCTTCGCATGGCCTAAAACAATCATTTCGCACATGCGCTTGGTAGCTCCCATAACATTGGTCGGGTTTACGGCTTTGTCAGTAGATACCATGATGAATTTCTTTGCATGATATTTTTCCGCCATGCGTACGGAACATAACGTGCCAAATATATTATTCTTTATGGCTTCACAAACATTATTTTCCATCAGTGGCACATGTTTATGTGCGGCGGCGTGAATAACAACATCCGGCTGGTATTTTCGGAATACCTGCTCCATGCCTTCTTCATCCTCTACTGAAGTAATTTCTACCTTCAGATTCAAATTTCCGTCATAAGCAATGCGGAGCTCCTGCTGAATGTCGTAGGCACCATTTTCATAAATATCTAAAATTACCAGCTGCTTCGGTTCCATGCGTGCAATCTGTCGGCATAGCTCACTGCCGATGCTTCCGCCACCACCGGTGATCAGAACCGTCTTTCCCTTATAATAAGCTTCGGTCTTTTCGTCGTTTACTTCTACTTCCCGGCGAAACAACAGTTCTTCGGTATCGAACTCTCTTAACTGGCGTCTGCCTCCGCCGGCAGTGTGAACCGTCGGATAGTCATATACTTTAATTTTGAAGCCAGCTCCTTTATAGAAAGAATACAGCTTCTGCCGTTCCTCAAAGGATTTTTCCGGAAGAGCAAAAATTACTTCCTGAACGTCAATGTCATTTAATAAATCCTGGCTAAAATCTTCTTCGCTGATAACCGGAATGTTCATAATTTTCCGGCCAATTTTATCGGTGTCAACGTCAACAAAGCATACCGGAGTGTACGGAGCCCTGGCGTTGCTCAAAAGCTCTTCCGCCAGATTTACACCAACTCTTCCGGCTCCGATAATGGCCACGTTGATTTTCCGTGCTTCCAGGGATGCCGCCTCAGGATTGTCTACATTAATGTTCATGCCACCAAAGATACGCAGGATGGTGCGAAGCACTTTTCCCTTGTGGGTACGTCTGGTTCCCGCCTGATAGGCAAAGTAGTAAATCATACGGATGGACATGGCCCCCAATAAACTCAGGCATACGATGGACAGAAGGCTGATGAACATAATATGTTCTATCGGCAAAAAAGCTTCGGCAATCAGATAAATAATACCACCAATCAAGTCGGCCAGAAACAGACGGATATAGGCTTTCATGCCACCATATCGCCAGATCTGACGATAAACATCGAAAACAAAACGCAGTCCAAAAACGCATACAAAGCCGATCAGGGACTGGATCAGTACGCCCTTGGTGGTAATCGCTTCATCGGAGCTTAAATGAAGTCCGACCACCAAAAGCTCTGCAATAATAAAAATAATGATATCGTAAACAACCAAAAGCCAGCGGACGTTGGTTCTGCTGGTAATTCCATTTGCTTCTTTTGATTCTTTTCGGGTCATAACATTTTCCGTTTTATGTTGTTTTTTCTTGTCACTCATAACTAATTATTTTAACATATTTTTGCCCTTAAAACAACTTCAGGGGTCGGTTTCCCGACCCCTTTTTTACTGGTCCCCCAGTTGGCTGCTGAGCTGATATAAAATATATTCATTGTCGTAGGCATGAAGGTCTCCAATCACGACAAATACATCCGAGATATTATACTTCTGAATCATTTCTTGTACGGTGTAGCCTACGGTCCAATAGTCGTAGTACCTGCAATCCAGATAGTGGACCTGTCCATAATTGGCAAGCACCTGTGGAACGAATCCTAAACCGAAGGAATCGCAGATGACAAGGGCTCTGCGGTCCTTCCCGTTATTACATTCCGCATAAGTCCACGGACCGGCAGGCCCTCCTAAGTATACGGTATATCGATCGTTATACATTGCATCAAAATTAAGCAATGGAATTTCATAGTAGGAATCCACGCCGTCGATTCTCCGCCAGGAAACGTCAAATTTCGGTGTGACCAGATCCAGACGGTCCGGATTTTCCTCCATGTAAAGCGTTGGACCATCCCGGTAATAAGTTCCTAAGAAAGGCTCCTCCACCTGAATGTTAAAATCTTCCCAGGCGGCTGGTTTCTGTCCGGCCATCTTCATCATTTCCGAATAAACCAGCCAGGTTCCATATGGAGTCCAATGCATGTCACTACGGAAGTATACATACTCGCCTCGTTCAATCCCCTGCCCTAAAATCTCGGCACTGTTTACCGCACGGACTTTGGAGCCGGATGCCGCATCCACCAGCTCCTCGCTGGTAGAAACGAAGCCGCCTTTTCCCGGATCCGCTACATAACGATTTCCTGCAATACTTTGCGGAACCATGGTAAATACTACATGGCCATCCTCCGGAAGACAGTTGGCAACACGGTTCAGAACCGAGGCCGTCGCTAAAATTCCGTCCTTGGAGAAGTAATAATAGTCTTCTTCGTTTATGGAAATCCCCAGCCAGTCATCAAAGGAATCGATGTCTCTGGTGGATTTCGGTTTTACGTTCATTGCTTCTTTTTCTGCCAGTTCTTCCTGCTGACGGCGCAATTCTTCTTCTCGCTGACGACGCAATTCTTCCGCCATTCTCGCCATCTCTTCATCGGAAACCTTCTCTCCTGCCAGAGCATCCTTCGCCCCGGACTGAATGGCCAGGGAGTCTTCATAGCTGGCAAAGCTGACACGGTCTTTCAGACGATTATAGAAGCTAATGGCCGAAGAACGGCCGATAATATGGTCGGCCAGAAAGGACTCCGTGTCATCGCTGATGTTTCCATTAAAAACATTCTGCAGGCAGAAGTCCGGCGCCAGAGCCAGGGTCCGGTTTTCCGATTCAATGACCTCTCCGCCTTTTCCGGCGAACAGGAAATTAACTCCTAAGAAAACCATAAGGGCAATCCATATTCCAGATAAAATTAGATAAAGCGTTTTCTTTTTCATAAAAATCTATTGCAACCTTGCAGCAAAGCTTTTTAGACTTTGCTCCGTTAATGTTTTGTTTCCTCAAATCCTTCCCATCTTCGTCCCGCCTAAAACCGAAAGTACAGGAATGGGTTGAAGCTGCTTCCTGCCAGGAAAATCAGTCCCAACACAAAGATGCCGGTGCATAAAACAAACTTGATAAGAATCTGGGCGGTCGGCTGTGTTAATTCCTCTACCACTTTGGTGCGGATGAGTTTTTCTCCCACCTGCTGCACCGTTACTCTTCTGCCCGGCATACGAATTTCCGGTGCCGGCATCTTGCAGTATTTTTCTGCCAGTTTTTTCATGATCGGTTTCCAACGGATGCATGCGATGGCTGCAATCACGAAAAGGACGGCGTAAGCCTTCACACAGTAAACAGAAACGGAATCGGTTCCGGCGCTGCTGCCAATGCCGAACATGGCGCCAATATGATGAAGCCCCTCCGTCAGGCTATCGTGATAGAAGAATACCCAGGCGATAATGACGATGAGCATGGTATAAATCCAACGGATGATCTTCGGCAGCTTGTCTAACAATTTGCCCCACACATATTTTTCCAGAATCAGGAAGATTCCATAGTAAACGCCCCAGATGATGAAGTTCCAGGAAGCACCATGCCAGAAGCCGGTTAAGGCCCAGACAATCATCAGGTTGAGGATGTGCCGGGCTGGTTTTACCCGGTTTCCGCCCAACGGAATATATACATAGTCCCGGAAGAAGGTGCTCAAGGAAATGTGCCATCTTCTCCAGAAATCGGTAATGCTGATGGAGGTATATGGATAATTGAAGTTCTCCAGGAACGGGAAACCGAACATTTTTCCCATGCCTATGGCCATGTCGGAATAGCCGGAGAAGTCGAAGTAAATCTGGAAGGTATAAGCGATGGCGCCTAACCATGCAGCCAGCACACTGATGTTGTTGGACAGATCCAGATAAGATAAGATTTCGCCGCACATGTTGGCAATCAGAATCTTCTTGCCGAAGCCGGCGAAGAACCGGCAAAGGCCGTTGAAGAATTCCGACGGGTCGATAACTCTCTCGTCCAGATACGGCTCGATATAGGTATAGTTAACAATCGGTCCTGCAATCAGCTGCGGGAAGAAGCTGATGTAAAGGGCCAGTTTTATAATGTTCTTCTGAGTCGGAACCTTCCGTCTCCATACGTCTACGGTATAGGTGATGATCTGGAAGGTGTAGAAAGAAATGCCGATTGGCAGTGTTTTTGCCGGCACATCGGCGCCGAATATATTCACGATAAATGAGAAATATTTGAAGTAGAAAAGGAAGGCCACGCTAAGGCCGACACCGACAATCATGAAGGCGGTCCGGGCGGCGGCGCTTTTCGCTTTGTCCATCAATATGCCTGCAGCATAGTTGACGCCGATGGACAAAATCATGATGAGAACGAACTTTGGCTCTCCCCAGGCATAGAAAACAAGGGACAAAACCGTCAGCACGCAGTTGCGCCAGATTTTGTTCTTGCACACGTAATACAGTATGACCGTTATCGGAAAGAAAAACGCTATAAATGTCAGGGACGAAAAAACCATATCTCCTGTTTCCTTTCCCGTTATTTTACCATTTTTCTTTCCACAAGTGTATAATTTTTGTATGAACAATAGAAACCTATGATAGAAAATTTGTTTATAAAAATGATATGATGTAAGAGACCAGAATAATTAAGGAGACGGCTTATGCGAAAAACAGTAAAGAAATCTATCGGTATCTTCCTTCTCATCACCTTCATTCTGTCGGCAATGACCTTTGCAGGATGCGGTAACGAGAAATCCAGCTCGGTATCCAATATGGAAGAAAAAACGATTCCTATCTATTATGGAGACATTGAGCACACTGGAGAACTGACACTGAATTATTTTGATGGAATCGAAGACATTCCATATATCTGTCTGGAGGAAATCGCAAAACTCCTGAACGGCTTGTATTCGGCCTTCCATGAGTCGGCTTATAACGTTGCGACCGAAACGGATGGTGGTGCATATGCTCTGATCCGTGAAAACGGCTCTGCCGTATATCTCTCTCCGGCAACTCAGCGTATTACCTTCAGCCAGGTAGGAGACTTCAACATGGATCCGGACCATGCCAGCAATATTCTGGACATTGTACTCACTGGCGGAACCGACCCTGATTCCAATTTATTTCTTCACCGTAAGAATGCCGTACGCACGGCTGCCCCATATATGATTGAACTGGAAAAGTATTATATTGAAATGAAGGAAGGAAACGGTACGGTTTATATTCCGTTACAGACCGTAAGCGACCTGTTCCTTTCTCCGATTGAAACATGTGCTGCATATAACGGAAAAATCGTGGCATGCACTTCCGGTGGACTTTCCGACGAAATGGGACCGAAAGGCGAATTGGGCGAACTGTTTTATGATTGTGAACGTGGTCAGCGAAGCGATGACCTGGCGTTTTTCTGTTACAACGAACTGTGTCTGGGTCTGGACTTTAACTACGGCCTGAAAGAGAAACATCATATTACCGATTTTTCCACATTCTTTGCGGAAACAGGTCTCACGGAGCAGCTCATGAGCAATGATCCTTTGGTCTTTGACTATGCCATCTCCTCTCTTTGTAATCTGTACTTCGGTGATCTGCACAGTGCTTTTGGTTCGGTTTCGCCTTTGCTGGAACCTACTACCTCTACCATCAGCCAGGAACTTTTCTCCTATGATCTGATGAGCTATATGAACAACGCTCTTATCGTCAATGAAGGCCGCCGCGAGTTCTACGGCAAACCGACCGAGGTTCCTGCCTACGAAGAAGTAGGAAATACTGCCTATATTACGTTTGATGTCTTTACCATGGATACGGACCGGGATTATTATTCTGCAGACCTTTCCGAAGCTGCAGACTACACCTGCAGCAATGCGGACACGGTTCTTTTGCTCTGCTACGCAAACCAGCAGATTCACCGGGAAAACAGTCCGATTGAAAACGTGGTTATCGACCTGCGTTGTAATGGTGGCGGTTTTCTTGATGCCGCTATGGCGGTTTGCTCCTGGTTCCTTGGTACGTCCTGCCTGCATCTGGAAGACGCCATTGACGGTGCCCAGGCTTCTACCTGCTATCAGTTTGATGCGAACCTTGACCATGTTTTCAATTCCACTACGGATTGTGTAAATGGTCTCAATATGAACCGGTTCTGCCTGATTTCCCCTGCTAGTTTTTCCTGTGGAAATCTGGTGCCAGCCTTATTTAAATCCAACGGTCTGGTTACCTTAATCGGGCAGCGCTCCGGCGGTGGTGCTTGTGCGGTTGGCACGATGTCACTTGCGGATGGAACCATTTTCAACTGCTCCAGCCGCTACCGTATTTCCACTTCCATCAATGGCAGCTACTATGATGTAGACCAGGGTGTGGACCCCCATTACACTCTTCCGGATATGTCTCAGTATTATGATCGGGAAAAACTGACGGAATATATTAACGGTCTGCTTTGGAAATAAGTGTTACAAAAAACATGGGAGAGACTTTCAAAGTCAGATCCCCCTAAGGAAGAAATCTAACATGAAAACCCGCCGAAGAAGATAGTATTTTCTCTTCGGCGGGTAATTTTTCGTCTCAGCAACCTGAATTTATGGAGATGCCATTGCCTTGTAAATCAGATTTGTCGCGTAGACATTGCCTCGTCAAGCATGGGATTTGTGTGGATACCATCAACTCGGCAAACTGGGAGTTGTTGAGATGGTATCAACTCGAAAAATCAGAAATTAGCAAAATTCTATCCATCCAAACAGGAATTAGTGAAAAAATTTCCTCCAAATAAATATTATTTTTAAAAATTGACAAGATTTTTTCGTTTTGGCATGAATCGTCGACGGATTTCTCCTTAT